>DATJJY010000024.1:0-59521 GCA_035491895.1 Gemmatimonadales bacterium | reverse complement strand
CGCCGTGGCGGAGAAGCTCGCCGGCGTCAGCGCCCCCACTGTGGCCGTCGCCGTCTGCGACGGCGCCGACGGACCGAGCGTCCAGCTCGTCTGCGCCTGCCCGTTGACGCCCGTCGCACCGCTCGCCGGCGTGAACGATCCCCCGCTCAGCGTAGCCCAGTTCACTGTTGCGCCGGAGACCGGATTGGCGAAGGCGTCGCGGACTTCGACGATCAGCGGCTGCGCCAGCGCCGCGCCGCCCGCACCCGTCTGGTTGTCCCCGGAGATCTTCACGACGCTCGCCGCCGCGGCCGCGGTGACGTTGAACGTGCTGCTCGTCGCCCCCGTCAGGCCGGTCGCCGCCGCGCTGAGCGTGTACCCGGTGCCGATCTTGTCGAGCGTGATATTGCTGAACAGTGCGATGCCCGATGACGCGGCCTTCGTTGTCAGGCCGCCGAGCGTCGCGCCGCCGGGGTTCGTTCCGATCGCGACCGTGATGTTGTCGGTCGCCGCCGGAACGGTGTTGCCGAACTGATCCTGGACCGCGACGGCGACAACGGGCGAGATAATCACACCGGCAACGACGTTCGACGGTTGCGTGGTGAAGCCGAGCTTGGTCGGCGCCGCCGCCGCGATCGTGAACGAGGCGCTCGCCACGCCCTGGAGCGACGCCGAGTTCGCGACGAGCGTGCAGCCTCCGGCCTTGTCGATGCTGATGCCGTTGAACGTGGCGACGCCGGCGCTCGCCGCTACCGACGCGGTGCCGGACAGCGTCGCCCCCACGGGGCAGGTGCCGAAGGCGAGCGTCACATTCGACGTGAACGACGTCACCGGGTTGTTCTGCGCATCCTCGGCAGTCACGACGATGACCGGGGTGATCGCGACACCCGCGGTGACATTGCTCGGCTGCGTGGTGAAGACGAGGTGCGTGCCACTGGCGTTCACGACGTTGAACGCGCCGCTCGTGGCGCTCGTCAGTCCCGTAGCCGTGGCGACGAGATCGAAGCCCGTCCCGAGTTGGTTGAGACTCAGGTCGTTGAATGTCGCGGCGCCGCCGACCGCAGACACGGCGAGCGTTCCGCCGAGCGTGGCGTTGCCGGGGTTGGCCCCGATGCCGATCGTGACGCTGCCGGTGAACGACGTCGCCGGCTGATTGGCGGCGTCGAGTGCCGTCACCACGACGGCCGGCGTGATCGGCGATCCCACGACGACGTTCGTGGGTTGCGTGGTGAAGGCGAGGTGCGTCGCGACGCCGGTCGCCGTCTGGTTGCAGTTGAAGGCCGAGACTCCAGACGCGGTGATCACGACCTGCTGAGGCCCGGCTGTCGGGCCGAGCGTCACGACCGACTGGGCCAGTCCGTTAGCATCGGTCACCACCTGCGCTGGAGCGGCCGATCCGCCCGTCGGCGGCGTGAACGTGACGGGCACGCCCTCGACACCGAGGTTGTCGGCCGCGATCACTTTCACGACGATCGGTTGCGGCAGCTGAGTCCCCGGGAGCGCGTTCTGCCCACAGCCGCTCTGGGAGATGATGGCCGTGGCGGCCGGCATGAGGGTGAGCGGCGTGCTCGCGCTGATGCTCGTCGGCGTCGTCGCCGTCACTGTGACGGTGCCGCGCAGGTGGGGCGCGGTCAGCTGCCCGGTGGGATCGATCGTCACGTTGGGATCGCTCGTCGACCACGACAGGTAGTAGCTCGTGACCGGATTTGACTGTCCATCGAGCGCCGTGGGGCGGAAGGCGAGCGTCCCGTCCCAGGTGAGAATCGAGTCCTGAGGATCGAGCGTGAGCGTCGCGATGTTCTGTCCGGGCCCCGAGTAGTTGACCGGGACTTGCGCGGGCGTGCTGTTCGAGCCTTCGGATACCGAGACACTCTGCGTTCCCTCGAACAGCAGCACCGAGCCGGAGAACAGCTGGATCGTGACGTCGAAGGCTTCGGGAGACTGGTTGAGCGGGATGTCCACCGACAGCGGCAGACTGTTTTGATTCGCCGGGAAGGTCGCCGTCTGGTCGTAGACGGTGTCGCTGGGCGGCCGGACGATGACCAGCCGGAAGTTGTCGACCGTCAGGTTGAAGGCGGACAGATGCAGCGTGGCCGGGAGCACCGGCTCGACGGCAAACGCGGCTCGGCGTCCCGGGCCGGAGCCATCCGTCGTGCAGGTCGTCAGGGTCCCCACGCACGCTAGGACGGCGAGGGCACCCAGCGCGCGAGGCGGGGTCCACTGCATGGGGAGCCAATTGATCCTGCAAGAGCGGGGCCGTCAAGCAATAGGGTGTCGCAGCCGCACCACGAACGACACCGCCTATATTGATCCCCCACCATCCCTCCGGCCCGCACTCATGCATGTCGCGACACGTACTCGCACTTTCACGGAATCGGTGATCCGGGGGATGACCCGCCTCGCCGCCCAGCACGACGCCATCAACCTGGCGCAGGGGTTCCCCAATTTCCCCTGCCCCGACGTGCTGAAGGACGCGGCGACCCGCGCCATTCACGCCGACATCAATCAGTACGCCATCACCTGGGGCGCGAAGCGGCTGCGCGACGCGATCGTCCGGAAGTACGCCGAGTGGTACGGGATGACGGTGGATCCCGAGAGCGAGATCACCGTCACCTGCGGCGCCACGGAGGCGATGGCCTCGACGATGCTGGCCATCGTCGATCCGGGGGACGAAGTCATCGTTTTGGAGCCGTTCTACGAGAACTACGGGCCCGACACTATCCTGTGCGGCGCGAAGCCGGTGTTCGTACCGATCTCGCCCACCGAGCCGCTCGATCTCGAGCGGCTGCGCGCCGCTTTTACGAAAAAAACGCGTGCCATCATCCTGTGCAGCCCCAACAACCCCACCGGCAAGGTCATGAGCCGGGAGGAGCTCGAGGGCGTGGCCGACTGCTGCCGCCGCTTCAACTGTTATGCGGTCACGGACGAGATCTACGAGCACATCTACTACGAGGGCACGCACATCCCGATCGCCACGCTCGACGGCATGCGCGAGCACACGATCACCGTGAGCGGCTACTCGAAGACGTTCAGCATCACGGGGTGGCGCATCGGCACGATCGTGGCCCCGCGCGAAACGACCGACGCGATCCGCAAGGTGCACGACTTCCTCACCGTGGGGGCCCCGGCGCCGCTGCAGGAGGCGGTGGCGGTGGCGATCGAAACGCTGGGCCGCGATTTCTACGACGGCCTGGCGCGCGACTACCGGGCGAGACGCGATCTCTTGTGCGGGGCGCTCGTCGCCGCGGGATTCCGCTGCACGCCCCCCGCCGGCGCGTACTACGTCATGACCGACTTCTCGTCGCTCTCCGATCTCCCCGACGACCGCTTCGCCGAATGGCTCACGGTCGAGCACGGAGTGACGCCGGTCCCCGGGTCGAGCTTCTACAGCCGTCCCGAGCTGGGCCGCAAACAGGTGCGGTTCGCCTTCTGCAAGACGGGCGCGCTGCTGGAGGAAGCGGCTCGGCGGCTGTCGGGGGTGCGGGGAGACTAGAACGCTTCGTCGATCTCCTTGTGCGCCTCGAGTAGCAGCTCCACCTCCTGTGCCGCTGCGCGTGCCAGGGTCAGATCCGTCGTGAGGCTCTGCACGCTCCCCGCGCCCGCGTGCAGCTTCAGCAGATTGAGCCGGATCGTTTCGAGCGCCGCGACGGCGTCTTTCAGCCGGCGTTGTACCAGCTCGCGCTCCCCCTCGAGATCCGTCACCACCCGGTCGCGCCGCGCCTTGATGTCCCCGGCGATCTGCCCCGAGAGCCGCCCCCGCTCCTCCGCTCCCTGCAGCGCGTCGTTCAATTCCTCGAGCCGCGCGCGCATGCGTCCCGCATCGTGCTCCAGCCGCCGCAGCACGTCCGGCAGCTCACGCAGCTCCTCGCGCGTTTCCTTCGGCAGCTCGTCGAACAACCGCTCGGCGGCCATGCCGAGCACCAGCTCGGTGGGACGGAACGTGAACCCCGAGGGGAGCGCAGGGCGTCCTTCGAGTGTGCGCAGGCGACCGAAGATCAGCCGCCCGATCGGCCCGCGCCAAATGCGCAGCCACAATCCCGTATCGAGATCGCGGCGACGCTGCAACCGCGAGAGCGCGAGTCCTCCCGCGGGAAGACCGACCATCAGCCCCAGCGCCGCTGCGATGCCCGCAAACGGCGCCAGGACAGCGCTGCTCCCGAGCATGACTGCGAGGGCAGCGGTACCCAATCCGGCAGCCGACAGCCATCGCATCACCCGCTCGTAATGGGACGGGCCGCGCCCGTATTCGTAGGCGCGTTCTTCACTCCCCGAGTCGAGCTCCGTCTTGAACGCGGTGACAACGTCCTCGCGCGTGAACCCGCTGTTGGCGATGCGGCGCGTGCGCGCCACGAGCACTCCGAACGGCACCACCGTCAGCCCGAACACCCAGGTGCCGACCCACGCCGCGAGCCCAAGTCCCGCCTGACTGCCGGCCGCCGCGGCGAAGCCCGCCACGATCGTCGTACCCCAGAGGTACACGAGGGCCGAGAATCCTCCGAACCGGCCGCCGCGTTTGGCGAACACGCGCAGCGGCACGGGCAGCTCCTTGCGCTGCTCGAGTGCCAGCCCCATCTGATCGGCGAGCGCCGCCGCACTCTCCGGCCGGTCGTCCCGGTCCTTCGCGAGGCACTTGTCGATCGTCTGCGCGAGCCGCCGTGGCGTGCCGTCCGAGACCGTCGCCAGCGGTCGCGGCAGCTCGGTTACCTGCTTCGCGAGCACCTCGGTCGCTTTCGTGCCGGTGAACGGCAGCCGACCCGACAGCATGAAGTACCCGACGACGCCCAAGGCGTAGAGGTCGCTCTTGGCGTCCACCTGCTCGCCCAGCGCCTGCTCGGGACTCATGAACTCCGGCGTGCCGATGACGTCCCCACCATCGACGCCGGACGCACCGCTCACCTGGGCGGCGATGCCGAAATCGGCGACCAGCGCCCGGCCCGATCCCGTCTCGAGCATGATGTTGTCCGGCTTCACGTCGCGGTGAATCACGCCTTGCGCGTGCGCGTAGGCGAGCGCCCACGCGACCTCCCGCAGCATTCGGGTCGCATCAGACGGGGAGAGCGGCCCACGGTTGCGTACCCGCTCGGTGAGCGTCTCGCCCTCGACATAGGCCATGGCGAAGAAGACGTAGTCGCCGACTTCGTCCACGGCGTAGATCGGAATGATGTTGGGGTGCGACAGCTTCGCGGCGAGGCGCGCCTCGCGCAGGAACCGCTCGCGCGGCCCCGGCTGCGCCGCGAGCCGCGGTGGCAGCAGTTTCAGCGCCACGGGCCGGTCGAGCCGCACCTCGCGGGCGAGGTAGACGACCCCCATCCCCCCGCGCCCCAGCTCCCGCTCGATCGAATAGCGACCCGCCACCTCCGACTGGAATTCGACAAACAGGCGGTCCAGAGCGGTGGAGGGCGACGAGGGGCGGTGCATTTCCATACTGCTGCCATCTTAACCTTGACCGCCGTTCACCGCCTTTCCCCGCCCTTCCCCGCCCATCATCGGTGCGCCACATTCTCCGCTCACCTCCGCCCACGACCGGGGACCCGATGGCCGACCATCAACCGTACATCTCGCCGTCCCAGACGCTCGCCGAGCTCACCCCGCGAGCCCTGGTCCTGGGCGTGATCCTGGGGCTGATCTTCGGCGCCTCGAACGTCTACCTGGCGCTGAAGATCGGCCTCACGGTGAGTGCGTCGATTCCCATCGCCGTCCTCGCGATCACGATCCTCCGCCGCTTCGGCTCGACCATTCTCGAAAACAACATCGTGCAGACGACCGGCTCCGCCGCCGACTCGGTCTCGGCGGGGGTGGTCTTCACGATCCCGGCGATTCTCCTGATGGGCTACGACCTGAACATCGGCCGCGTCGCGATCCTCGCGATCGCCGGCGGGCTGATGGGGATCCTGATGATGATCCCGCTGCGCCGGGCACTCATCGTGAAGGAGCACGGCAATCTCCCCTACCCCGAGGGGACGGCGTGCGCGGAGGTGTTGATCGCCGGTGAAAAGGGCGGCGTTCACGCCAAGACGGTCTTCCAGGCGTTCGGGCTGGCGTTCGTCTACAAGTTCCTGATGTCGGGCGTGAAGACGTGGCAGGAGTACCCGGGAAGGATCCTGACCTGGTTCAAGGGCGCGGAGATCCGCCTGGAGGCGGCGCCGGAGCTGATGGGGGTGGGGTACATCATCGGCCCGCGCATCGCGGGCTATCTGTTTTCGGGCGGCTGCATCGCCTACCTCGTGCTGATGCCGGCGATCAAGCTGTTCGGCGAATCGATGACCGAGCCGATGTACCCGGCCACGAAGCTGATCCGCGACATGTCCGCCGGGGAAATCCGCGCCGCGTTCGTCTTCTACATCGGGGCGGGCGCGGTCGCCACCGCAGGCATCATCGCCCTGGTGCGCGCGCTCCCCACGATCGCGAGCGCATTCCGCGCCGGGTTCGCCGACATGCGCCAGAGCCGCGTCGGCCAGGCGGTCGCGCGGCTGCGCACCGAAGACGACCTCCCGATCACGGTCACCGTCTTCGGCTCGCTCGCGCTCGCGCTGGTGCTCTCGTTCCTGCCGCAGATCGGCGTGAACCTGCTGGGCGGTCTGCTCATCATTATCTTCGGCTTCTTCTTCACCACCGTGTCGTCGCGCATCTGCGGCCAGATCGGCAGTTCCGCGAACCCGATTTCCGGCATGACGATCGCGTCGCTTCTCGCCATCTGCGCGATCTTTCTGCTGCTCGGGTGGACGGCGATCGATGACCGCGTGCGGGCGATCTCGATCGCCTGCGTGATCGCGGTGGCGGTGGCCAACGGCGGCAACACGTCGCAGGACCTGAAGACCGGGTTCCTGATCGGCGCCACGCCGCGGCGCCAGCAGATCGCGATTCTCATCGGCGGCATCGGCTCGGCGCTGGCCGTCGGATGGACCCTGACGTTGCTGAACAAGTCGTATCAGTACGAGGTACCCGAGGCGCACGCCGGGTTCACCGCCCCGGCCAGCGGCCGCTCGTCCGACGGCAACGTCGTGCTGCTCGGCGAAACGTTGTCCGGCTTCCACGTCGGCGGCGGCGACTCGATCGATCCGCAAACGTATCCCGTCGCCCGCGTATACGTCGCCACGAACGGCGTTCTTCCCGGCAAGTACCTCATCGATCCCGCGTCGCACGAAATCCGTTACGTGGTGGATCCCGGCATCGGCGGGCGGGTGCGCGAATACAACGGGCACAGCCTGACCCGGCTCGATTCTCCCAAGGCAACCCTGATGGCGCTGATCACCGACGGCATCCTCACGCACCGCTTGCCGTGGGCGCTCGTCCTGATCGGCGTGGCGCTCGCGATCGCCCTCGAGATCGCGGGGATTCAATCGTTGCCGGTCACGGTCGGCGTGTATCTCCCCATCACGACCTCCGCCGGCATGTTCGCGGGCGGTGTGATCCGCTGGCTGGTGGAACGACGCTTCCAGTCGCAGGACCGTTCCCTCGCCGAGATCGAATCGGGGCCGGGAGTGCTGTTCGCGAGCGGCATGATCGCGGGGGGCGCGATCGGCGGGATCGTGATCGCGGCGATCGCCGGCAAGTTCGGCAGCGCCGACAAGCTCTCCGAGATCGTCGGTCTGTCCGGTACGCTAGGCCATTTCGCCACGGACAACTGGCCGGCAGTGCTGCTGTTCATCGGCATGGGGTACGTCCTGTACCGCGTGGGCTTGCGCCGCCAGTAATCGAGCGACCGGGGCGGTATCGTGCGGATCGTCTCGCTGCTCCCGGCCGCCACCGAAATCGTCGCCGCCCTGGGCGCCGGCAACTGGCTGGTCGGCGTCTCGCACGAATGCGACTATCCTCCGGACATCGTGCGCCCGTTGCCGCGCGTCACCCGTACCACGATCGACGCCTCACGCCCATCGCGGGAGATCGATCGCGCCGTCCGGGCCGCGGGCGCATCCGCGACGACGATCGATACGCCGCTGCTCGCGGAGCTGCGCCCCGATGTCATCCTCGGTCAGACGGTGTGCGACGTCTGCGCCGTCGGTGGTGACGCTGTGGTCCGCGCGCTCGCCGATCTCACCCCGCAGCCTCGGGTCGTCAACCTGCATGCCCACACGTTGGGTATGGTCTTCGACGACATGTGGTCGGTCGGCGAGGCACTCGATCTGCGCGCCGAAGCCGAGGAGCTGGTGGCTGGCCTGCGCTATCGTCTGAACCGTGTACAAGAACGTCGAGCGTCACGAACCACTCCCCACATCCCACGGACCGTCGTACTCGAGTGGCTCGACCCGCCCTACGTCGCCGGGCACTGGGTGCCGGAGCTGGTGGCGATCGCCGGGGGGCAGGATGTGGGCAACACGCCGGGCGCGCGCTCGCTGTCCCGCCCCTGGGCCGAACTCGTCGCGACCGACCCCGAGCGGATAATCGTCGCGCTGTGCGGATTCGACGTCGCGCGCGCCCGGCGCGAGGCCGCGACGGTAGCGGATGTCGATGCGCGGCGCTTGTTTGCCCGGGGTGTCGAATTCCTGGACGGGAACGCCTATACTTCGCGGCCCGGGCCGCGCCTCGTGGAGGCCGCCGAGACGCTGTCGTTGATGCTCGGTTGAGATCTGCATTCTAGCGTTCGAGGAGCCGTGCTGAATAGTCTTTCGTCCGTCGTGTTGCTGTCGCTGTCGCAGCAGCCCGGCGCGCTGTCGCCGTCGCTTGCACCTCGTGTGTCGGCTCCCGAGCTGGAGCCGCTGCGTCTGTACGCCGTCGGCGACCTGAACCTCGGCCGCACCGTCACCTGGGACTACCTCCTGAAGGGCGACACGCTGTTTCCCTTCCGCGCGTTGCGCGATACGCTCGCGTCGGCCGATATCCTGTTCGGCAACCTCGAGAGTCCCATCGCCGAGTTCGGCCACCGGTACGAGAAGACGGGGAGCTTCGTGTTCAGCACTCCGCCGATCGCGGCGGACGCGCTGAACTGGGCGGGGTTCGACGTCGTGTCGAATGCCAACAACCATGCCTGGGATGCGGGGATCGACGGAGTGGTGGAGACGGTGCAGCAGCTGGACCGCGTCGGGGTGGCTCACGTCGGCACCGGCGTGACCCTCGATCTGGCGCACCAGGCAGCGGTGATCGAGCGCAAGGGGTGGCGTGTCGCGTTTCTCGGTGCGACGCGCGCATTCAATCCGGCGCCCGATTCCTTCCATACGCATCCCGGCTCCCGTTACGTCGCCTGGGCCGATTCGGGGTGGCTCTATCCCGAAATCCGGCGGCTGAAAGGCAGCGGTCAGGCCGACGTCGTGGTGGTGAGCGTCCATGGCGGTCAGGAGTTCGCCGAGAAACCGGACCGGTCGCTGCGGCGCTTCTTCCTGGGCGCCATCGATGCGGGCGCGGATATCTGTCTCGGCCACCACCCGCACGTGCTGCAGCCGGTCGAGTGGTATCACGGCAAGCCGATCGTGTATTCGATGGGGAACTTCATCTTTCGCCAGGGCGCGCCCTGGACCGGCTTGTCGGGCGTATTCGAATTCACGGTGCGTCCGGGCGGCGAGATCTCGCTCGCCATGCGGCCGGTTCGCTCCGACTATCAGGCAAAGCTGGTCCACGGAGCGGCCGCCGACAGCGCGCGCCGCCGAGTCGGCCTGCCGGCGGCGGGCCAAGCACCGATCCCGAGAGGTCCATGAGCACCACGTCGATCGACTTCCTGAAGCGTCTGCTGGATTCGCCCGGCCCCTCCGGATTCGAGACGGCGCCCGCCCGCGTGTGGCGCGACGAAGTGAAGCGCTACGCCGACGAGCTGCGCGTCGATGCGCACGGCAACTCGGTGGCGGCGGTGAATCCCAAGGGGGCGCCGCGGCTCATGCTCGCCGGACACATCGACGAAATCGGCCTGCAGATCACCCACATCGACGACGAGGGGTACCTGTACTTCGCGGGGATCGGGGGCTGGGATTCCCAGGTGCTGGTGGGACAGCGCGTGGTGGTGGTGGGCTCCAAAGGCCCGGTGAGAGGCGTGATCGGCAAGAAGGCGCCACACCTCATGAAGAAGGACGAGTTCGACAAGGTCAGCCAGATCACCGACCTGTGGATCGACATCGGCGCCGCCACGCGCAACGCCGCACTCGAGCAGGTGCACGTGGGCGATCCGGCGGTGCTCGATGCGCAGAGTCTCGAGTTCCCGGGTGACCGCCTCGTTTCCCGCAGCATCGACAACCGCATCGGCGCGTACGTCGTCGCCGAGGCGCTGCGGTTGCTCGCCAAAGAGCGCCCGCCGCACGCGGCGGTATTCGCCGTCGCGACGACGCGGGAGGAAATCGCCTACACGGGCGGCGGGGCGCGTACCAGCGCGGTAGGGATCGATCCCCAGGTGGCGCTGGTCGTGGACGTGACCCACTCGACCGATTGGCCGGGAGCCGACAAGAAGCAGGGGGGCGACCACAAGCTGGGCGGTGGGCCGGTGTTCTCGCGCGGCTCGGCGGTGAGTGCGGTGGTGTTCGATCGCCTGGTCTGCTGCGCCGATGAAGAGCAAATCCCCTACACCGTACAGGCGGCGCCGCGCGATACCGGAACCGACGCCGACGCGATCCACAACGCGCTGCGCGGCATTCCGACAGGACTCGTGTCGGTGCCGAACCGCTACATGCACAGCCCGAATGAAATGGTGTCGTTGGTCGACGTGGACCGGGCGGCGCGGCTGCTCGCGGCGTTCGCGCGCAAGCTCACCCCGGACGTGAGCTTCATCCCCGCGTAAGGCGTCGTGCCCGCTTAGCGCGTCTTGGCGTTCAGCTCGGTGAGTGCGTGCTGCACCGCCGCGCGCACCTGCTTGTCGCTGTCCGCCGCGAAACTCTGCAGCGTGCCGATGGCCGCCGGCGTCCCCGCCACTCGCAGCGCCTCGACCGCCGTCACTCGCAGCGCGCTGGGTTTGCGGTTGAACAGCTTCCCCGATGGCTGCGCCAGCTTGATCAGCGCCTGCACCGCATCGGGGCTGCCGATGCGTCCCAGGGCGAAGATCAGCTCCCGCACCACCTCCGGATCCTTTTCCTCTTCGAGCGCCACCACGAGCGGCATCGCCAGGGCGCTCGCCTTGCGCCCACCGACTCCCAGCGCGGCCTGACGCCGCACGTCGACCGACACGTCGCGCAGCGCGCGCCGCAGCGGCTCGGCGGCGCTGCGCGTGCCGATCTTGGCCAGCGCCAGCGCGACCTGGCGGCGCACCCGCTCGTCGGGATGGTCCAGCTGCTTGGTCAGCTGCGGTACCGCGGACTCGAGCCCCAGCTCGCCCACCAGGTCCGCCACGTTGCGGACGACGAACCACTGGGGGTGCCCCAGCATGTGGACCAGCTGGTCCTGTCCTTCCTTCATCTGAATCAGTGCGTTGAAGACGCCGCGGCGCTCGGTGACGGTGTTGGACGTCGTGAGCAGGTCGAGCAGCACCTCCACGCCGTCCGGACCGGCCCGCTGCAGCACGATGCCCGCAGCGTCCTCGAGATGCGGGACCTGCACGAGCTTGCTCAAGCCGTCGAGCATCTGCCGGGTGATCATGCGGCGCAGCGCGATGCCGTACTGACGCCGCGCCGCGGCGTCCTCGACCCGCTGCTCCGTCCGGACCACGCTGTACACGATCTGCATCGCCTGCTCGATTTTCCCCTGGCGCATCACCGCTTCGACCTGGCGGTTCAGCACCGTCAGGATGTCGCCCACGTGCGGTGAAAGGGGGTTGGCTTCAAGCGAGCTGAGCAGATCGGTGGTGTCCTTGGACAGCGCCTCCCGCAGCGCGAACAGCGGCGAAGCCGCCTCGCGCGCGATCTCCGGTGACGTCGATTTGTCGACCTGTACCTCCTCCACCGGCGCGTCCGAGAACTGCGGCGGCACCACGCTCCCCGAATGCGTGTGCGCCCGCGGCGTGGGTGGTGCATGCTGCGGCGGCGGGGGCGCCAGGGCCGACGGGGGCGGCGGAGACGGCGGGGGCGGGGCGGGCGGCGCGGTGTGGGTCCCTGGGGGATCCGGCGCAGCAGGGGTGAAGGTCGGCGCGGAATCCATCGCCCGCTTGGGGGGCGGCGGCGGCGGTGGTGGCGGCGGTGGCGGCAGCGTCCCGGCGGGAGGAACGGACTCGAGATGCGTCGACGGCAATCCGGGGGACGGTGTCTCGGCCGACTGCCGCGGAATGATCGCCTGAGAAGGCGTCGCGGCTTCCGGGACCGGCAGCGCCTCGGACGGCTGGGCGAGATTCTGCTCGACCGACTCCACCCCGTCCGCCCCCGCGACCGGCGAGCTCTTCAGATCGTTCAGCGGCTCGCCGCGCAGCACGCCGCGCTTCCCGACGTCGCGCGTCGTCGTTCCCGGCGCCGCGGGCGCCGCATTCTCCTCGGGCTCATCGAGCACCGAGAGCACCACCGACACACGGCTTGCCCCCGAGGAGCGGAGCCGGGAGGCGATGTCCGCCGAACCACCGGGTTGATCGGCCAGCGCCCGCAGCAGTTCGAACAGGTGCGCCACCGGCGCGTCACTGGGGATCATCAGCTCCGTCACCCCGTGCACGATCATGCGTTGCACAAGGGGACGGAACTCGGGCGCCATCACCCTCTCGCCGTTGACCTCCAGCACGTCGTCCTGGATCCGCAGGTCGACGTTCCCCTCCTTCAGCATCCCGACCAGGATCCGGAACTCCCGCTTCTGATCCTCCTTCTTCGCAGGATCCCGGAACAGGTCGACGGCGCGCGCCAGATGCGTGGCGAATACGACAGGATTCACCATGAGAGGTAAAGGAATCTAGGACACGCGGTTACGCGCGGCAACGCTGGCCAGCGCCGACGCCACTTCCCGCGCCCGAATCGGATGCCCCGGCAGGGCAAGTGCCGTCGACAAGCGGCTCAGCGGGGGGGCAATGAGCCCCAGCGCCTCCAGTCCGTCGCCCAAGGCGAGCAGGTCGGATAGGGGTGCGTCGTGCACGATCCGGCCATGGTCGAGCACCAAACCGCGATCCAGCGTCTCGGCGGCGAAATCGAGGTCGTGGGTGATGACGAGCAACGCCGTCCCCTGCGCGGCGCGCTCGGTGAGCGCGGCGGCGACACGCCCGCGTGCGGGGCGATCGAGCCCCGCCGTCGGCTCGTCGAGTACCAGGAGCGACGGTTCGAGCGCCAGCGCTCCCGCGAGCGCCGCGAGCTTGCGCTCCGGCGGCGGCAGATCGTAAGGGTGCTCCTCCGCAACGGCTTCGAGACCGGCGGCCGCGAGCGCGCGCGTCACGCGGCTCGCGACGTCGGCGGCCGGAACGCCGGTGGCACGCGGGCCGAACGCGACGTCCTCACGCACGGTCCGCGCGAACAGCTGTTGGTCGGCGTGCTGGAATAGCGAGCCGACGCGATGCGCCAGCTCCTCAGGACGCCGCTCACTCGTGTCCCAGTCGCCCACCCACACGGTCCCGGCCGTTGGCCTGAGTAGTCCGGTTATGAGCCGCATCACCGTCGACTTCCCGGCACCGTTGTGACCGACGAGGGCCACCCGCTCGCCGGCACGGAGCGAGAACGACACGTCGCGCAGCGCCACGTGCTCGCCGTACGCGTACGTGACGGTAGCGAGATCCAGTGTCTCGCTCATCGCAGTCGCTCGACTGTCTGGGAGACCGTGAGCGGCGGCGGCTCCCGGAGGCCGGCCACACGCCACACGCGGGCGATGGCGGTGCTTCCCGGCGCTGCAGGCGCTTCGAGTGCGGGATCGATGAGGACGTCGGCCGCCGGGCCCAGCGCTCGAATCGCCCCCGCCTCGAGCCAGGCGACGCGATCCGCCATGTCCGGCAGCGCATCGAGGTCGCTCGTCGCGACCACCACCGCCATGCCGCCCTGCGCCAATGACCGGATCAGCCCCCAGATGCTCCGCGCGGCGAGCGGATCGAGCTCGGCCGTCGGCTCGTCGAGCAGCAGGACGTCCGGCTCCATCGCCAGGATGCCGGCGAAGATCACCCGCTGCAGCTCGCCGCCGGAGAGCGTCGTGGGATCCCGGTCCCGCAAATGCGCAACGTCAACGCGCGTCAACGCGCGTTCAACGGAAGCTGAAATCCGCTCGCGGGTCCATCCCAGATTGGCCGGCCCGAACGCCACTTCGTCGTGCACGGAAAACGCCATGCCCGAAAGCTGCGTCCAGGGAGTGGGGAGCAGCAGCGCCGCGCGTCCGTCGCGCTCGACCGTTCCCGTCAGCTCCCCACCCATCACACGCGGGGCCAAGTCCCCGGCCACGAGCAGCAGTGTCGACGCGCCCGCACCGACGCTCCCGATCAGGGCCATCACCTCTCCGCGGCGAACGTCGAGCGATACCTCGCGCAGCGCGGGGGTCTGATTCGCGGGATAGCGGTAGGTGACGCCGCGGAGCGCGAGGGGCGCCGTCATGCGACGCGCCAGACGAACAGCGCTGCGCAGCCGAGCACCAGCGCCCACCGCAGCACGCGCTCGCTCCAGTGGTCAGGGGGGGGAGCGAGTGCGGTGCGCCGCGCGCCCGGCACGAGTCCCCGGGTCTCGAGCGCCAGCGCGCGCTCGTCCACCTCGTGCAACGCCGAGAGGACGAGCGGGAGGGCGAGGGCGCGCAACGCGGCGAGGCGCACCAGCGGTCCGCCGCGCGTGGCCAGGCCGCGGCAGCGTTGCGCGTCGACCAGCCGCTGCGCCCGCTCCCGCAGCGCCGGCACCGCCTGCAGCGTCGCCGAAAAGAGGAACGCCGCGCTGACCGGCCATCCCGCCGCCACCATCGCTTCCACCAGGCGGGCGGGCGGCAGGATCGCCACGAGCCACACGAAGCTCGCGATCATCGTACTGAGACGCAGGCCGGTCGGGACCATGCCGCCCACGCCGTGCAACAGATAGAGGAAGAACCAGAATGGGGCGGCGGTGAGTAGCGCTGTGCGAGCCACTCGCCACCCCGGGCTTGCGCCCGGGGTCAGGAGCAACGCCATCGCAACCGCAAACGTCCCAGCGGCACCCCAGGGCGCCGGAAGGATCCAGGCCAGGGCGGGAAGTGCCACGGCCAGCGTGAACAGCGTGAACGGATGGAGGAAGCGCACTAGAGGCTAGGCGCGGCCCACCGCGCGCAGCGCGAGTGGAAACCGCGCCGCGGTGCGCCGCGGCAACGCGTGCAGAATCGTGGTGACGAGGGCGAACGTGACGGCCTTGTCGCCGAAGTCCGACACGAAGCTGCCGAAGAAGCAGGATCCCAGATCCGACAGACCAAGCAGCTGTCCCAGCTTCGTGGTCAGGGCGATGCCCCCCGTGGTCGCGCACTTGAAGATGAAATACGAGATCGGGGTCGAGGTGAGCGACGCGATCACGCCGAGCACGAGACCCGCCGGCACCGCCGTCCGGAGCGAGCGGAACCATCCGCGGCGCGCGGCGAGCCAGGCGTACAGCGCGACGATGATCTGGATTGCGACGAACGGCCAGAAAGTCGGGTTGCGCAGGCTGTTGACCGTCGATGTCAGCACGCCGGTCAGGATGCCAACGACCGGACCCGCGAGCGCGGTCGTGAGAATCGTCCCGGTCGTATCCAGAAACAACGGCAATCCGACCGCATCCACCGCGGCCGACAGGGCGAGGTTGATGGCGACGGCAACGGGAATCAGTGCCAGCAGACGAACCGACATGTGGCAGGCTTCCTTCGGAGTCGGCGCAAAGATAGATATTGTCCTATGCTCGTCACCAGCCTGCTCATCGCCGCGCGACTCGCGGCGCAGAGCCCCGATACCCTCACGCCCGGCGCGCACCGCGCGCTCGACGCTCTGCGCTATCTCGCCGCCGACGCGCGCGAGGGTCGCGGTGTCGGGACGCGCGGCCTCGAGGAGTCGGGGACCTACCTCGCCACGGCATTCCGGCAGATCGGCCTGAAGCCGGGCGGCACCGACGGCTACTTCCAGCCGTTCACGATCGCGCCCGATGCGCCGGCCGCGATTCACAGCAACGTCGGCGGGAAATCGATCCGCAATGTGATCGGCGTCCTCCCCGGCCGCTCGGCGGCCCGGCGCGGCGAAACGATCGTGATCGGCGCGCACTACGATCACCTCGGTCTGGGGGGCTTCGGCGCGCTCGACGATCCCGATTCGACGGGCAAGGTGCACAACGGTGCCGACGACAACGCCTCGGGCACCACGGCCCTGCTCGAGGTCGCGCGGCAGCTGGCGCGCCGCCGGCTCGACCGCACGATCGTCTTCATCGCGTTCAGCGGTGAAGAGGAAGGCGACCTGGGATCGGAATACTACGTCAAGCACGCCACGCTCCCGGTCGATTCGATCTACGCGATGCTGAACATGGACATGGTGGGACGGCTGCGGAACGCCCGCGTCAGCGCGACAGGCGCCGCCACGGCACAGGAATTCCCCGCCCTGCTCGATTCCCTCAATCGCGCGGGCGGACGGCCGCGCTTCGACCTGCAGGCTTCGGGTGACGGATGGGGACCGAGCGATCACGCCTCGTTCTACGCCACGAAGCACCCGGTGCTCTTCTTCTTCACCGGTCTCCACAGCGACTACCATCGCACGACCGACGACGTCGACAAGATCGATGTCAACGGTCTCGAGCGCGTGGCCGAGTTCGTTGCCGACGTCGCCACCGCGCTGGCCAATCGCCCGGGAGCGCTCACCTTCGTGGCGGCACCGCCGCCCCAGATGTCGAGCAGCGGCTCGGGGTACGGCGCCTACCTCGGCACAATCCCCGACATGAGCGAGTCGCCGGGCGGCGTGCGGATCACCGGGACGCGCGCCGGCAGTCCCGCCGAGCGCGCCGGGCTGGCGGCGGGCGACGTGATCACCGTCATCGGGACGAAGACGATCGCCAACCTGTACGACATGACGGACGCCCTGCGTGCGCATCAGCCGGGCGACACGGTCCTCATCGTCGTGAAGCGCGACACGACCCTGCTGCGGCTCACCGCCGTGCTCGGCAAGCGGTCGTGACCGCGCGCACCGAGAGCGATCCGTCAGGCGTGGTGCGCGCGCTGCGCGCCGCCCATCTGCATGACGCGTCGCGCGTCGACCTGCTGCGCATGGCGTGCGAGCGGATCCAGGGGTGGGGCGGTCCGTATACTTCTGTCTACGCGTACATGGTGCACGGAGACGAGCTGCAGCTCGAGGCGCACGCGGGCCGCGACACCGACCACGTCCACATCAGGGTGGGCGTCGGCGTCTGCGGAACGGCCGTCGCCGAGAAGCAGGATCAGAACGTTCCCGACGTCGGCGCGATCGGCAATTACCTGGCCTGCAACATCTACACGAAATCGGAGCTCGTCGTGCTGATCCGCCGCGGCGACGTCATCCTCGGGCAGATCGACATCGATTCGGACGTCCCCAACGGATTCGGGCGTAGCGAGCACGCCGACGTGAAGGTCGTTGCCGACGCGCTGGCGGTGCTTCTGTGATCGGTGTCGATGTCGTCTTGAAGCGCTTCGAGCGGCCCGACGAAACCCGCACCATGGCGAAGGGCCGTTTCGAGATCGTTCACCTGGGCGGGCTGACGATCGGCCGCGCGACCTACGAGCCGGGGTGGCGTTGGTCGGAGCACGTGGGACCGGGTGTCGGGGCGACGCGCTGTTCCGTCGAGCACGTCGGTCTCGTGGTATCCGGGACGGCCGCGGTGTCGTTCGAAGACGGCCGCACCCTCGAGCTGCGGAGCGGGGAGCTGTTCCACATCCCCGCCGTCCCGCACGACAGCTGGGTGATCGGGGACGCGCCCTACATCTCGGTGCATTTTCTCGGCGCCGACCACTACGCCCGTTAGCTGTCCGTAAGCACGACGCGCCGGCTGCTGTTGTCGTGGTCCAGCAGGTTGGCGTACCGCCCCCACTCCACCACCGTTCGGAACAGCGCCGGCGCCTTGGTGAATGGAAAGTGGATGGTGAGGTCGGCCATCAATTCGTCGTCATCGATCGCGCCGTCTCCCTCACGCAGCATTCCGAGCACCCGGGCGAACAGCGGGTGGTCCATGATCCGGGCCCGGGTGGCGTCGCGCCGCCCCTTGGCGTCCTGCGCCACCAGGGCCTGGCCGGCCTGGGTCAGGCGTGCGACCTCACCCGGCGTCGTCACCCAACCGAGCTGCTCGGCGGTGCGGACGACGGCGGTCATGCGGTCGTAGTCGACGCCCAACTGCTCGCCGAGCTCGAACACCGCCGCGCTGTGATCGGGGCGGGCACCCAGATAGTCGAGCAGCCCCATGACCTCGGGGACATGCACGCGCGGAAACGGCACCAACCGGGCCGGCGCCCCCGCCGCGGCGTGCTCGGGCTCGGGCAACAGCGTGTCGGTGAGGATGGCGTGGAGCCGCTCGACCATCTCCCCGAATTCTTCCGCGCGAACGTCGCGCGGATACGGCAGCGGATTGGGCAGGATCTCCCGCACGTGGCCCGGGTTCGCCGCGAAGACAACGATCCGCCCCGCCAGAAACACCGCCTCCTCGACGCTGTGTGTCACGACCACGAGACTCGAGACGCTCGTCGCCGAGTCGCGCCACAGCTTGATGACCTGCGCCCGCAGGTTCTCGGCCGTGAGGGCGTCGAGCGCGCCGAACGGCTCGTCCATGAAGAGGATCTCCGGCTCCACCGCCAACGCCCGGGCGAATCCGACGCGCTGCTTCATGCCGCCGGACAGCTCGCGCGGGTAGGCGCCCTCGAATCCCGCGAGCCCCACCAGCTCGACGGCGCGCGCCGCCGCCGCGTGGCGGTCCATTTCGGCCAAGCCGCGCGCCGCCAACCCCATCTCCACGTTCTGCTCCACCGTGAGCCAGGGAAGCAGCGCGAACGACTGGAATACCATCGCGGCCTTCGAGAGGACGCCTGTGACGGGCGACCCGCGGTACCGCACTTCCCCCGCGCTCGGCCGCGACAGACCCACGAGGAGGCGGAGCAGCGTGCTCTTGCCGCACCCCGATGGACCGACCAGCGCCACGACCTCGCGCTCGTTGATCGCGAGGCTCACGTCGCGCAGCGCCTCGAGGGTGTGGCCCCCCGGCAACCCGAATTGCTGCGACACATGCTGGGCCTCGAGCAGCGGCGTGGTGGTCGTGGACGCGGTCATTGGGTCGTCCCGAAACGGGTCTGCGCGACATGGGCCAGCGGCCGCCACACGAGCCGGTTCCAGCTCACCACGATCACACTCATCACGGCGACGCCGCCCGTGAGCAGCGGGAAATTCGCCTGCGCCGTCGCTTCGCTGATCAGGCTGCCGAGGCCGGTCGTCGCGTGCAGCGCGCCGCCGGCCTGCAGGTATTCCGCCACGATCGTGCCGTTCCACGCGCCGCCCGCAGCCGTGATCCATCCGGTAACGAGCCCGGGGAAGGCTGCAGGGAGAAACAGCCTGCGCCACCGCGCCCGGCCGCGGAGGCCGAACACGTCCGCCGCTTCCGCGAGCTGCGGCGGCGCACTCGCGACCGCCGCAATCACGTTGAACAGGATGTACCACTGCGACGACAACACGAGCAACACGACGGCGCTCGATCCGAACGGCACGCCTACACCTGAGAGCCCCAGCACGACCAGTGGAAAGAGCATCGGCGCGGGGAACGAGGCGACGATCTGAATCACCGGCTGCAACGCGTGCGACAGGCGCGGCGAGCGGCCGATCACGATCCCCGCGGGGAGCGCCCAGGCGGTACCGATCACCACAGCGGCCATCACTCGCAAGAATGTCAGTGCGGCGGCCGCGAGAATCGCGCGCCATTCGGCGGATCCGACCGCGAGCGCCAGCCGAACGAGCTGCCAGAGACCCCACGCCGCCCCGGTTGCGAGCGCGGCGATAAGCAGGTACACGAGGAACCGCCGCAACGTCGCTCCGAGGCCGTACGGGGACGGGAGCGGTAGTGCCTTCAGCGGCACCTGGATCGGCCGCAGGATGCGACTCGCCGTGCGCGCGGCGCCCCGCCGGATGACCCGGGTGCCGCGGCGCCAGCGCGAGCGACGCAGCAGCTCGAGCAGCCGGTTCGTCTCGGGCGCCTCGCCCGCCGAGTCGTCGAGACGGAAGCGCTGGCCCCACACGACCAGCGGCCGCCAGAACAGCCGGTCCACGGCGACGATCATGGTGATCATAGCGAGGATCGCGAGCGTCATAGCGGCGTGGTCGCCCCGCTCCACGGCGACGCTCATGTAGGAGCCGATGCCGGGAAGACGAAAGTCATGGGTTCCGAGCTGGAAAGACTCGTTCACCATCAGGAAGAACCACCCGCCCGCCATGGAGAGCATTCCGTTCCAGATCAGTCCCTGGGCGCCGGCAGGGACTTCGAGCCGGCGGAATGTTTCCCAGCGACGCCACCCTGCGAGCCGGCACGCCTCGCGCAGCGGTTCCGGAACCGAGACGAGCGACTGATAAAAGGAAAGCGCCAGGTTCCAGGCCTGCGCCGTGAATATCATGAGGATCGCAGCCAGCTCGAGGCCGGTATTGCGTCCGGGGAAGACGGCGACGAGACCGAGCACCAGCCCCGGCAGGAAACCGAGCACGGGGATCGATTGCAGGATATCGAGCAGCGGCAGGAGGATCCGTTCGGCAGCGTGCGAGCTGGCCGCTGCCAGGCCGAAGCCGAGGGCGAAGACATACGAAATGGAGAGGGCAGCCACGCCGCGCACCAGCGAGTAGAGCACGTAATGCGGCAACGCGCGCGGCGCCAAGTCGATCTGGATCGCGGGGAGGTAAGGGGCGCGGAATTCGCCGGCGAAGCTCACGATGGCGGCGACCGCCGCACCCACCAGCCCGATCACCAGCAGGTCCGCGAGGCGCCAGCGCGAGGCTATCTTGCCTCCCCCATGATGCTGCATGTCAACGGCGTGGATCTCTTCACGCGTCAGGTTGGAGCCGGGCCGCTGGTCGTCGTGCTGCACGGGGGTCCGGGCGCCCATCACGACTATCTCCTCCCGCAGTACGATCGCTTGGCCGGCCGGCGGACGTTGTTCTACTATGACCAGCGCGGCGGGGGAAAGTCACCTGTCCCGCGCGAGACGCCGGTGGGATGGCGAGAGCAGGTGGCCGATCTCGAGGCGCTGCGCGTCCACTTCAAGATCGACCGGCTCGTGCTGTGCGGCTACTCCTGGGGCGGCCTGCTCGCGGTGCTGTATCTGCTCGAGCATCCCGAGCGCATCGAACGGCTCGCCCTCGTCTCCCCGGCGTCGATCACAGCCGCCTACCGGGACGAGTTCGAGCGGCGCTTCGCCGAGCGGATGAATGCTCCGGACATCGTGGCGGCGCGAGACGCGCTGCGCGCGAGCGGCCTCAGGGAGCGCGATCCGGCGGCGTACCAGCGGCGGGCGTTCGAGCTGTCGGTGGCTGGCTATTTCCGCAATCCCGCCGACGCGAAGCAGCTCACCCCGTTCCGAGTGACCGCCCGCACGCAACAGGAGGTGTGGAAGAGCCTGGGGGACTACGACCTGCGTCCCCGGCTACGCGAATTGAACGCCCGGCACCCGATACCCGACACCCTGATTGTACACGGCACGTACGACCCGATCCCGATCGAGGGGTCTCGGGAGCTGGCGGCGATCCTGAACGCGGAACTCGTCGAACTGCCGGTAGGGCACTGCCCGCATGTCGAAGCGACGGAACAGTTCGTCGCTGCGGTCTCAGCGCACCTCGACCTGCAGCCTCCCATACACGACCGGCCCATCGCGTAGCTGGAGCTGGAGCGGCCTGCCCTCCTTGGGCGTGACCTCGAAATCGTACGTCTCCCCCACCGACACGAGCTGGCGCGCGGGACGCTCGGTCGCGAGCGCCGCGGGGAGGTCGGCGCCGTCCTTGGCGAGCGCGCGCCAGCGGACGGGCGTGGTGTCCGACAGGAGCGTGAGCTCGCCGGATCCCGCCGCGGGGATGATCACGACGCGGATCCGGTTCGGGACGCCGACCCGTAACACGATCGGCTCCGGATTGACGCTGCCGTTCATGAGCACGTTGAACGTGTCGGGGTACTCGTGCAGGCTGATCGTGACGAGGTGATCGGTTGCGGAATCGAACGTTTGCCCCGGCGGCAACACGACCAGCGGTCCGTACAACCCCGACTCCATTTGTTTGACATCGTCGATGTGTGTGTGATAGATGAACGTTCCCGCCCGCGGCGGCGTGTACTCAGCGGCGAACGAGTCACCGGCGGCGATCGAGGGCAGCAGGTGTCCCGCTTCGCCGCTCACCCCCGGCACGCCGTCATAGTAGCTCGTCAGCTCGATGCCGTGCCAATGCACCGCGGTCGGCTCTGTGAGACGATTCACCACTGTGATGCGCACTGGTTCGTTGCGTGTCAGCACGATCGTCGAGCCGGGAATGCGGATCGAATCGGGGGCCGGCGCGTGCGCGCCGTCCTGCAACACGAATCCGAATCCCGGATCGTCACGATAGACCCTGGGACGAGACTGGACGAGCAGGCGCAGCGGGCGCGGCGTGCCCACGACCGCCGGATACGACCGTCCGGGCGCAGCACGCACGTGCAGCGGGATCAGGATCCCCGACATCCGTTCCATCCCGGCGTCCGTCTCCGGACCATGGCTGACGAGGCTCAGCCCTCCCATCACGTGAAACAGAATGTGACAATGGAAGATCCAGTTGCCGGGCCGGTCGGGCGACCAGGTCAGCGACATCGTCGCTCCCGACTGCAGATTGTCGGTGACAACCCACTGGCGCCGGTCGGCCTTGAACAGCGTGTCTGCCCGTGCATCGCCCAGCCCGTCCAGCCGGTAGTAGAACCCGTGCAGGTGCATCGGATGCTCGCGGTCGCTCGCGTTGATCACGCGCCAGCGTACCGAATCACCCACTGTGTAGCCGAGCGATTCCGTATAGGGGAACATCTTTCCATTGATCGTCGGGATCTCGTGCGGGCTGCGTTTCCCTTGCAGCGTCAACGAATCGATCCAGACACCGATCACGAACACGTGGTCCGGCGCCCTGGCCCCGACGGGATCCACGACGAGGGCCCCCGAGAGCTGGGTGTCGACACTGCGACGCTTGGGGAGCGTGACGCCGCTCGTGGTTGCCCAGTAGAAGTAGGTCCCGCGCTCCCCCGCCCGAAATCGGGTTTCCCGCTCTCCGCCCGGCGCAATCACCAGGCTGTCGGCTCCCTCATCGGGATGGGTCGTGAGACCGTGCACGACGAGCGTCGCTCCGGGAATCGCATTGCGCACACGCACGCGAATTTCCGTTCCCTCCGGCACGCGGATCAGCGGCCCCGGATTCTCGAGCGCTCTCCCCTCCTCTGCGAAGGCGCGCACCGGAATCCCGACTCCGTCCTCGGCCTCCGGGTGCCACACGCCGTCACGCGCCACGAGACGGAGCGTAAGGACGCCGTTCGCGAGGGATCCCGCGGGACGGTCGTTGTGATTGGCGCGGATGACCGGAAGCGGCACGGTAAGCGGCGGCAGCGCGAGCCAGAGCAGGGCGAACCAGTTGGCGAGCATGGGGACGCAATATACCGTCGTTTCCCCTTCCCCCGTGCCTCGCTTTGGACGTACGTTCCCGCCCCATGGACCGTCAGGCCGTGCGGCAGGTGTTCGAGCAGATCGCGGCGTCGCTCGCGATCAAGGGCGACAATCCGTTCCGGATCCGCGCCTTCGAAAACGCCGCTCGCGCAGTAGCCGACTACCCCGGCGACTTCGACGAGGCCGTGCGAAGCGGGACGCTGCTCGATGCCCCGGGCATCGGCAAGGGCACGCTCGAGATCGTCCGAGAGCTGACCCAGTCGGGGCGCTCCGGGCTGCTCGACGAGCTGCGCGAGCAGGTTCCTCCCGGTCTCGTCGACATGCTGCTCATTCCCGGCCTCGGCGTTACGAAAGTGCGACAGATCCACGAGGCGCTGCACGTCGATTCACTCGCCGAGCTCGAGGAGGTCGCGGCCGACGGGCGCCTCGCCGCGCTACCCCGCTTCGGCGAGAAGACCGCTGACCGCGTGCGGCGCGGCATCGCGTCGCTGCGGCGCGCCAGCGAGTTCATGCTCATTCATCACGCACTCGTCGACGCGGCAGGATTGCGCCGGGCGCTCGCTGCCGAGCCGGGCGTCGAGCGCGTCGAGCTGGCAGGGAGCGTGCGCCGCCGCTCCGAGCTGGTGCGGGACATCGACCTCGTCGTGCAGTACGCTCCCGCGGCCCGCGACCCGCTGGTACGCCGGCTCGGCGAGATCCCGGGTGTCGCCGAATTCGTGGGTAAGGAAGGCGGCGTCACGCTCCGCTTTGGCTCCGGTCTCGTTGCCGACGTCTGGCTCGCTCCGGCCGACTCGTTCGGTCTCTCCTGGGTGCGCGCCACGGGCTCCTCCGAGCACGTGCGTCAGCTCGAGGCGCGCGGGCTCGGCTCCTGCGCGTCGTTGCCCGACGAAGCCGCGGTCTACCGCGCGCTCGGCCTCCCCTGGATCCCACCGGAGCTGCGCGAGGGGACGGGTGAGATCGAGACCGCCGCCCAGGGGCGATTGCCCGAGCTGGTGGAGCAGCCCGACCTGCTCGGATTCCTCCACTGCCACACCAACTACTCCGATGGATCGACGACGATCGCCGAGTGGGCCGAGGCGTGCCGCACCGCCGGATACCAGTGGGTCGGCATCACCGATCATTCGGGGTCGGCGTCCTACGCCGGCGGCCTGAAAGCCGGCGACGTGCCGCGACAGCATGCGGAAATCGACGCCGTCAATGCCGCGACGCCGGGGTTCCGCGTCCTGAAGGGCGTCGAGGCCGACATCCTCGCCGACGGCGCGCTCGACTACGGCCCTGAAGTGCTCGACCGCTTCGATTTCGTGATCGGATCGGTGCATTCCCGCTTCGCCATGACCGCCGAAGAGATGACGGCGCGCGTGCTGCGCGCGATGGAGGATCCGCGGCTCACGATTCTCGGCCATCCGACCGGCCGCCTCCTCATGGCGCGGGAGCCTTTCGCCATCGACATGGATCGCGTGCTCGAAGCCGCCGCCCGGCGCGGCGTCGCGATCGAGGTCAACGCCGACCCGCACCGCCTCGACCTCGACTGGCGCCGCGTCCGCCAGGCGCGTGAGCTCGGCGTCGCGATCTCCATCGGCGCCGACGCCCATGGGGTCGCCGGGATGGCCAACGTCCCGCTCGGTCTTGGGGTGGCGCGGAAAGGCTGGCTCACGAAGCAGGATGTGCTGAACGCGCGCGACGCCCGAGGATTCCTGGCGTTCGCAGGTGGGCGGCGCACGGCATGAAGCGGCGCGCTGAATCGCTGGTCGACAAGCGGCGGCGCACCCGCACCATCACCACCCGGCTCAAACGCGAGTTCCCCGACGCGAAGTGCGCGCTCGATCACACGAGCCCGCTCGAGCTGCTCGTCGCCACGATCCTGTCGGCGCAATGCACCGATGCACGGGTGAACATGGTTACGCCGGTGCTGTTCGCGAAATACCGGTCGGCGGCCGACTACGCCGCCGCCGATCCCGCGGTGTTCGAGCGCGCGATTCAGAGCACCGGCTTCTTCCGCAACAAGACCAAGTCGATTCTCGGCATGGCGCGGGCGCTGGAAGAACACCATGGCGGCCAGGTTCCGGATACGATGGAAGCCCTGGTCGCACTGCCGGGAGTGGGACGGAAGACCGCCAACGTCGTGCTCGGCAACGCGTTCGGGAAGAACGAGGGCATCGTCGTCGACACCCATGTGGGGCGGATCAGCGGTCTCCTGAAGCTCACGAAGGAAACGAACCCCGAGAAGATCGAGCGCGACCTCACGGCGCTGGTCCCGCGCAGAGACTGGACGATCTTTTCGCATCTCCTGATCCTGCACGGCAGGAAGACCTGCATCGCGCGGCGACCGAAATGCGAGAGCTGCCGCATCAACGACCTGTGCCCGAGCTCGAGAGTCTGAGATGAACATTCCTCCCGTCGACACCGCGGCCCTCGTTCGCGACCGCCGCGACCTGCACCAACACCCCGAGCTGGGATTCCGCGAGACGCGCACCGGGACCCTCGTCGCGGAGCGGCTGCGCGGCCTCGGATACGCGGTGAAAACCGGCGTCGGGAAGACGGGCATCGTCGGTCTGAAGGGAAACGGCACACGCTGCGTGCTGCTGCGGGCCGATATGGACGCGCTGCCCATCGAGGAGGCGAACGACGTGCCCTACCGCTCGCGGCATGCGGGCGCGATGCATGCCTGCGGTCACGACGGCCACGTCGCGATCGGCCTCGAGGTGGCGCGCCGTCTGTCGGCTGTCACGCTGCCGGGCGCCGTGAAGTTCGCCTTTCAGCCGGCCGAAGAGCTGTCCGGGGGGGCCACGGCGATGATCGGCGATGGCATCCTGGACGCCCCGGCGGTGAGCGCGGCGTTCGGCGTCCACGTCTGGAACGACCTCCCCGTGGGCACGATCGGGATCACGGCGGGCGCCATGATGGCCTCGGTGGACGAGTTCGAGATCACGATCACCGGGAAGGGGGGCCACGCCGCGATGCCGCACCGGGCAATCGATCCGGTGCTGGTCGCCGCCCACGTCATCACGGCGTTGCAGAGTCTCGTGTCGCGCCGCCGCGATCCGTTCGAGGAGGGCGTCGTGTCGGTGACGCAGGTTGCGGCCGGCCACGCCTTCAACGTCATCCCCCAACAGGCCACGTTGCGCGGGACGGTACGCACGTTCGGCGGGCGATTCTACGAAGACGCGCCGCGACTCGTGGAGGACACGGCGCGCGGCATCGCAATAGCGATGGGCGCGGACGCAGGCGTCGAGTTCCGCCGCCTGACCGGGCCGCTCGTCAACGATCCGGCGATGGCCGAGCTCATGAAAGACGTAGGGGAGGAAATCGTAGGGAAAAGTCGTGTCAAAGGGGATATCCGGACGATGGGAGGGGAAGACATGAGTTACTTCCTCAAACACGTCCCCGGCTGCTTCGCCTTCGTCGGCTCGGCGCGCGCCGACGGAACCTCGTTCCCGCATCACAGCCCCCGCTTCGACATCGAGGAGGAGGCGCTGCCGATCGCGGTGGAGCTCCTGACCGAGACTGCGGCGCGGTACCTCGGCGGGTGAGACCTCGGTAGATTCCTCTGGCAATGTCCAACCAGCTGGCGACTGAGCCGTCCGCTTACCTGCAATCCGCCGCGCAGCAACCGGTCGAATGGCTCCCCTGGGGACCTGCCGCGTTCGAGCGTGCGCGGGAACTCGACCGGCCGATCCTGCTCGACATCGGAGCGGTGTGGTGCCACTGGTGCCACGTGATGGACCGCGAGTCGTACGAAGATCCCGCGACCGCCGCGGTGCTGAACGCGGGGTTCGTCTGCATGAAAGTCGACCGCGACGAGCGCCCCGACGTCGATGCCCGATACCAGCGAGCCGTCCAGGCGCTCACCGGCCAGGGCGGATGGCCGCTCACCGCGTTCCTCACCCCCAAGGGAGAAGTCTTCTTCGGCGGGACGTATTTCCCTCCGGAGCAGAACGCGTTCGGCCGCCCCGGATTCGTGAGCGTGCTGCGCCAGATCGAGCGGCTGTATCGCGACGACCGGGCGAAGGTGGACAGCAACGCCCAGGCACTGCGCGAGCACGTCGCGACCGCGCTCGATGAAAGCAAGGACGGGGCGATCTCGGCCGATCTGCTCGACGACGCCATCGCCCGCATCGCCCGCGTGTTCGACGTCCGCTATGGTGGATTCGGCACCGCGCCGAAGTTTCCACACCCCCGGGCGATCGAGCTGCTGATCGGGCGCTGGCGCGACAGCGGTGAAGCGTGGATGCGGGAGGTCGCAGAAAAGACCCTCGCGGGGATGGCGCAGGGCGGGATCCACGATCACCTGGGCGGCGGGTTCCACCGCTACTCCGTCGACGAGCGCTGGATCGTGCCGCACTTCGAGAAGATGTCCTACGACAACTCCGAGCTGCTGCGGGCCTATTGCGCCGCCTACGCCGCGTTCGGAACGCCGCGCTGGCGCGAGGTGGCGAGCGGCATCGTGGACTGGGTGTTCGCGGTCCTGGCCGACCGAACGCACGGGGCGTTCGCCGCGTCGCAGGATGCCGACGTCGGCGCCGACGACGACGGCGACTACTGGACCTGGACGGTGGATGAAGCCCGCACCGCACTTTCGCCCGATGAATTCGACGTCGCGCGACGTGTGTTCGATATCGAGCCGGACGGGGAAATGCATCACGACCCCGCGAAGAACGTCCTGTGGCGTCGCCGCGAGCCCGCTACCGACGCCGAGCGCTCCTTGCTCCGGGCGGCGCTGGACAAGCTCAAGGCGGCGCGCGACCGGCGGCCCGCCCCCTTCGTCGACCGCACGGCGTACGTCAACTGGAATGCGATGATGGCCTCGGCGTTTCTCCATGCCGGCGCTGTGCTCGACCGCCCCGAGTGTAACGCCCTGGCGTTGCAGGTGCTCGAGCGTGTCTGGACCGAGGCGTGGAATGAAACGGCCGGGATGGGGCACGTCCTCGGCCGCCCGGGCGTCGCGCGGTCCGGCGCCGGGCTACTGGACGACAACGTGCAGAGCGCCGCGGCCTTTCTCGACGCCTATGAGGCGACGGGGTTCGATGCCTGGCGCGACCGCGCCATCAACGTCATGACCTACTGCGCCGCCGCGCACTGGGCGCCACATTGGGGCGATCCCACCGGCGGGTACTTCGACATCGCCCAGGGCCAGAACGGGACGGGATATCTCGCAACCCGCGCCAAGCCGGTACAGGACGCCCCGACGCCGTCGCCCAACGGCGTGGCGGCGCTCGTGCTCGCGCGCCTCTGGAGCCTCAGCGACGCGGCGGAGTGGCGCACGCGGCTCGACCGGCAGCTCGGCGCCTTCGCGGGCGTCGCCGCGGAGCTGGCGCTGCACGGCGCCACGCTGCTCGCCGCCATCGATTGGGCGCTGCATCCGCCGACGCGCATCGAGGTTTCGGGGCCGGCCGGGCCGGGGCCGGCGTGTGCAATGCACCTGCTCGCCCTGCAGCGGTTCCGGCCGCGCAAAGTGGTCGTGCGCCGCACTGCCGATCGGCCGCAGGCGACGGTGTGCGTCGGCACGACGTGCTCCCTGCCGGTGAACGGGCCTGAGCAGCTCGAGGCACTGCTGGCGTGAACCGGCGTCTGCTCGGCCGGACGGGGTGGGCCGTGAGCGAGGTCGGCTTCGGCGCCTGGGCGATCGGAGGCAACCGCTACGGCAACTCCTACGGCCCGACCGACGACGCCGAGTCGATCAGCGCGGTGCAGCGCGCGCTCGAGCTGGGATGCAACTGCTTCGACACCGCCGACGTGTATGGGCACGGCCACAGCGAGGAGATTCTGGGCGCCGCGTTGGGCGGCCGCCGCGGCGACGTCATCATCATCACGAAAGTCGGCGGCAATTTTTACAATCGCGACCTGCATCCCCTGCTGCGGGAGCGCGTCGCGCAGGCGGCGGGCATGCCGTACGCGCAGATTCCGCCCGACGTCCCGCTGCCCGTCACGCACGACGCCAATTTCACCTCCGACTACGTCCGCTTCGCGCTGGAACGCTCGCTCGAGCGCCTGCAGACCGACTACGTCGACCTGCTGTTGCTCCACAATCCGCCGCTGCCGCAGATCTCCGATTTGGCGACGTACGGCGTGCTCGAGGACCTCAAGCGGGAGCGCAAGATCCGCGCATACGGCGTGTCGGTGCACTCGCCCGAGGAGGGCATCGCGGCGGTCCAGTCCACCATGCCGGACGTGGTCGAGCTGGTGTACAATCTGGCGCGGCGCGAGGCGGAGTCGGCGTTCTTTCCCGCGGCCCGCGCCGCCGATGTCGGTGTGATCGCGCGCGAGCCGCTGGCCAATGGATTCCTCGCCGGCCGCTACGCCGAGGGACACACCTGGGACAAAGGCGACATCCGCACCCGCATGCCGCAGCAGTACGTGGCCCAGCTGACGCAGCTGGGGCGCCGGGTCCGCGAGTTGTCGGTGCGCACCGGGTGCAGCGCCGCCCAGCTGGCGCTCAAGTTCGTGCTGGACAATTCTGCCGTCTCGACCGTGATTGTAGGCACCAAAACCGCAGCGCAGGCCGACGAGAACTTCGACGTGGAGACCTGATGCCCAACAAGAGCGCCATCATGGAGACCGCCCGCGGCACCATCGAGCTCGAGCTCTTTGCCGACGAGACGCCCAACACCGTCGCGAATTTCGAGAAGCTCGCAAACTCGGGCTTCTACGACGGCACCAAATTCCACCGGGTGATCGCCAACTTCATGATCCAGGGCGGCGATCCCTACTCCAAGTCCGGCAAGGGACCGGTAGGAACGGGCGGCCCCGGATACACGATCAAGTGCGAAACCAGCCGCAACGTGCACAAGCACGTGGCCGGCACCCTCTCCATGGCCCACGCCGGTAAGGATACCGGCGGCAGCCAGTTCTTCATCTGCCATGCCCCGCAGCGGCATCTGGACGGCGTCCACACCGTTTTCGGACAGGTGACGAAGGGGATGGATGTTGTGAACGCGGTGAAACAGAACGATGAATTGAAGTCGGTTCGGGTACAGTAGCCACGCCGTTCAGCGGCATTCCACACAGGAGATTCTCGTCCCATGCGATCCACCGTCGTCCAGCTCGCGTTGCTCGGTCTCGCCGCGGGCGCCCCGCTCGCCGCTCAGAACGCCCAGGGGGCGTTCGTCGTGACGCTCGGGGCTGACACCATCGTCGTCGAGCAGTACAAACGCACCGGCACTACGGTCGATGGCGACATGCTGGTCCGCGGCGCCGCCGTCATCCAGCGCCACTACAGCGGCACCTTGAACGCCAACGGCACCATGGCGCATTTCGAGATGACGAACAAGAACCTCTCGAACCCGCAGGCGCCGATCACGCGGTTCGTCGCCACCTTCGGGGACACGACGCAGGTCGACGTCACGCGCGACACGACCCACAACTCATTCAAGGTCCCGACGCCCGGCGGCGCGCTGCCGTTCATCAATTTCTCCTACGACATGTACGAGCTGTACGGCCGGCGTGCCGAGATCTCGAAGCACGACACGGTGGCGACGCTCCCCCTCGGCGCGACGTCGGTCACCAATCTGATCGCGAAGCATCCCGCGAAGGATTCGTTGACGGTGTCGTTCGAGGGCGACGCGCCGACCCTCTTCGCCGTGAAGGCGGGCCAGATCCAGCGGGTCGATGGCCGGCTGACGACGCAGAAGGTCCGTTCCGCCCGCCTGGCGTCCGTCGACTTCGCGGCCCTGACGACCGCGTTCGCCGGCCGGCCACCACTGGGACAGTTGTCCCCACCGGATTCCGTGAAGGGCTCGGTGGGCGGCGTCGCCCTCATGGTCGAGTACAGCCGGCCCTCGATGCGCGGCCGGACCATCTTCGGTCCTGAGACGGTGTCGCCGCGTCCCGTCGTGCCGTGGAACCAGGTATGGCGTACCGGCGCCAACTTCGCGACGCGCTTCACCGCTGCCGGTGACATCGCCGTCGGCGGCCAGACCATTCCCGCCGGCACCTACACGCTGTGGACGGTGCCGTCCGCTACCGGCTGGAAGCTGATCTTCAACAAGCAGACAAAGGCGCCCTGCGCGAACGCTGCGGCCTGCGCCGACCCCAAACGCGCCAATCTCTGGGGCACCGACTACAGCGCCGACTCCGACCTCGTTCGAGTGGACATGCAGGTGGCGGCGATTCCCCAGCCGGTCGAGCAGTTCGTGATCACCCTGGAGCCGCAGGGCGACAACGCAATCCTCTCCGTCGCGTGGGAGAAGACGCGCGCCTTCGTGAGCCTCTCCAAGAAGTGAGCGTGTGCGGAGTCCGGGGTGCATGGTAAGTTCCCTCCCATGCACCTCGACTTCGCTGTCGTCGCCGACTACGCTCTGGTCGATCAAGCCGGCAAGATCTCCGTCCTCGGCATCTTCCAGCACATCTGGGTCCAGCAGTTCCCCGCGATGCATCCACGGCTGCACCTCGTGCTCCGGCTCAAGGGCAAGCGAACCGAGATCGGCGAGCACGGCGTCCAGATTCGCCTCGTCGATGAGCAGGACAACGAGATCCTGGGCGGTAACGGCAACGTGACGTTCGCCGAGCCGCCCGCCGGCGTGACGGAAATCGAAGCCGCCGCGGTTCTCGTGTTCGACGTCCCGTTCCCCCATGCCGGGGTGTACAGCTTCGATATCACGGTGGACGGAGAACGCGCCGCACAGGTGCCGATCACCGTCAGCCAGATGCCGCAACCCGAGAACGGCTCCGTCAGTTGACCCATGCCGCTGCCGTCGACAATCGCTGGCTCTTGCTGCTGCTTGCGCTGGCGGCGCTCGGGCTCGGCTGGAACCTCGGCCGCGACCGCCTGCTCGATCCGGACGAGGGACGCAACGCCGAGGTGGCCCGCGAGATGGCGGCCACCAAAGATTACCTCGTGCCGCATCTCGACGGACTCCCCTACCTCGACAAGCCGGTCCTCTATTTTGCCGCCGCGGCGGCCACCATGCAGATCGTCGGCCCGAGCGAGCTCGCCGCACGGCTGCCGGCGTACCTGGCGACGCTCGCCACGATCGCCCTCGTCGCCTGGTTCGCGCGCCGGCGCTATGGCCCCGCCGCGGGCTGGCTCGCGGGGCTCGCCCTCGCCACGATGCCGATGGTGCTCGCCTACGCGCGCACGACGATCTTCGACAGCACGCTTTCCTGCTTTACGACCGCGGCGGTGATCGCCTTCGCCGAGGAACGCCCGGTGCTCGCCTGGGCGGCGATCGGCGCCGGTGGGCTCACCAAGGGTCCGATCGCGATCCTCATCCCGCTGGCCGTCGTCGTGCCGCACGCGCTGTTGACCGGCCGCCCTGTCCGGCGTCTCCTCCCCTGGCGCGGGCTTGCCGTCTTCGGGCTCGTCGCCTTCCCCTGGTTCCTCGCGGTCACCCTGCGGATTCCGCAGTTTCCGTACTACGCCTTCGTGCGCGAGACGTTCGAGCGGTTCACCACCGCGAGCTTCCATCGGACCGCACCGTTCTGGTATTACCTGCCGATCGTACCCGTCGCCGCGTTTCCCTGGATCATCCCGGCGCTCGCCCGCTTGGGCGGGGGACGGATTCGCTGGGCGTGGGAGGCGCGGCGGGTGAACGACCATGCGCGGGATGCTGTGCTGCTCGCCTGTTGGATGCTCGGGCCGCTCGTGTTCTTCAGCCTGAACCAGTCGAAGCTGCCGCAGTACGTCCTGCCCTTGATGCCGGCATTCGCGTTGGCGGCCGCGCGCCATCTCTCGCGCGAAGCGCCGACCACCGGATGGAAGGTGTATGTCGGAGCGGCGGCGCTGCTCGCCGGCGCGCTCGCGATACTCCCCATCTTCCTGCCGGCGAAGCTCCCGCTCACCGCGGCGGAACGGGCGGCGATTCCCGGTGCCGCGCGCGCGCTGGCCGCCGCGCTCGGGGTCGGCGCGGCGATCGTCAGCGTCGGCGCCTGGCAGCGCCAACGGGTGGTTGTCGCCGCGGGCTACGCGGCGGTGGTGCTCGCGCTGCCGCTCATCACCGGGCCCTTGATGCGGGCCGTCGGGGATGACCGGTCCGCGGCTGCCCTCGCCGACTCGGTCCGCGGCAGAGGCGTCGTGCTCGGCGTCGCCGCGTATCCGCCCTCGCTTCCTTTCTATCTGCAGCGCCAGGTGCTCGTGGCCACGGCACACGCCCGCGAGCTGACGAGTAACTTCATTGCCGGTTACGCCGACACCTACCGCGCCGTCCCCGGCTCACCGCTGCTCCCGGCCGACGCCTGGCATGAGCGCCTGGCGACGTGCACCGAGCCCACCGTGTTCGTGGCTCGCGCCGGAGATGGGGAAGTCCGAGGGGCCCTCTCCTCGCTCCCGCTGCTGTTCGACGACGGACACTACGCCGCGTACGGTCCCTGTCGCGCAGCACCTCCTCTCCCGAAGGCAGAGGGGGAGAGGGGCTGAGGATGTGCGGCATCTTCGGCGTCGTTTCCCTGTCCGGCGCGCCTGTGCGACACCCCGATTGCCTCGTGGAGATGGCTCGTGCACTCGCCCACCGTGGACCGGATGGCGAGCGCATCGTCGGTCACGAGCGCGCGCGAGTCGGCGCGCGGCGACTCGCGATTATGGACCTCACCACCGGCGATCAGCCGTTTCAGAGTCCCGACAGCGCCATCTGGATGGTGTGCAACGGCGAGATCTACAACTCGCCCGCGCTCCGGGCCGAGGCCACGGGGTGGGGCTATCCCTTCCGGTCGCGCGGCGACATCGAGAACATCGTCCCCTTCTACGAGCGCTTCGGATCGGATGCGGTCGCTCGGCTCGACGGGATGTTCGGCCTGGCGGTGTGGGACGACCGCCGGCAGCGCCTGATCCTGGCGCGCGACCGCGCCGGCGAGAAGCCGCTCTTCTGGACCGAGGTCGCGGGCGAGCTGCGGTTCGCTTCGGAGCTGCAGGCGCTGCTCGTCTTCCCCGACCAGCCGCGACGTCTCGACCGCGACGCCGCCGCCCGTTACGCGGCGCTGGGGTACGTCCCGGCGCCGGCGACGATGATCTCTGGAATCAGCAAGCTGCCGCCCGCGCACCTGCTCGAAGCCGATCGCGCTGGCGTGCGCATCCGGGAGTACTGGTCGGCGGCGGTGGCGGCATCCGCCGCTCCGCGGCTCGAGGATCCCGCCACACTTCGTGATGTGCTGCAGCGCGCCGTCGAGCGCGAGCTGATGTCCGACGTGCCGGTCGGGGTGTTCACGAGCGGCGGGCTCGACTCGTCGTTTCTCGCGGGTGCCGCGACCCGCGTCATGCCGGGCGAGCGGATTCATACCTACGCCGTGCGATTTACGGCGACGGGCTTCGACGAGAGCGAGTTCGCCCAGGCGGTGACGCGAGACATCCGCACGGTGCATCACGTCGTCACCGCGGATGCCGACGCGCTGCGCCGGGCGTTCGACATCGTGACCGCGAGGCTCGGAGAGCCCGTCGGGGACCCGGCGATCCTACCCACCTACCTGCTCGCCGAGGCCGCGCGCGCGGACGTGAAGGTCGTGCTCTCGGGTGAGGGAGCGGACGAGCTGTTCGGCGGCTACCCCACCTATCTCGGTCACAAGGCGGCGGGCCTCGTGCGGCGCCTCCCCGGGCGATCGCTGCTTCGGCGCCTGCTGTCGATCGTGCCGGCGTCGACCGGCCGGGTGACGATGGAGTTTCTCCTGAAGCAACTCGTCGGCGCCGCGGAACTCGAGCCCGTGGCCCGCCACCTCACCTGGTTCGGCGCGCTCGGCCCCGACGCCGGCACGCTCGAGTGGGCGCGCCGGTCGCTGGACCGATTTCCCGCGCAGCCGTCGCTGAACCGCCTGCTGTGGCTCGACTTTCTCAGCTACCTCCCCGACAACCTGCTGGTCAAGGTCGACCGGGGAACGATGCTCGCGTCGATCGAGGCGCGCGCGCCGTACCTCGACCGTGAAGTGCTGGAGCTCGCCCTCCCGGCCCCGGCGCACCTCAAGGTGCGGGGGTTCACCACCAAAGCGATATTGAAAGCGGCAGCTCGGGGTATAGTCCCCGAGCGCGTGATCCGCCGCCGCAAGCGCGGCCTGTCAGTACCGGTCGCGCGCTGGCTTAACGAGGGACTCGCGGAGGTGGCGAATCGACATCTCGCCCGCCCGCGTCTCTTCCCCGGCGCAGGGGCGGCGAAGCTGCTGGCCGAGCATCGGGCCGGCGGCGCAAACCATGCCCGCAAGCTCTGGCCGCTCCTGATGGCCGAGCTGTGGGCGGAACGGTGGAACGTGGAGCCATGAACCGGACCGAAGCCCTGGCGTTGATGGAGCAGCACACGCAGAGCCCCGCCCTGCGCCAGCACATGCTGGCGGTGGAGGCGGCGATGCGCGCGTACGCCGGAACGTATGGCGGCGACGCGGATACCTGGGGGCTCGTCGGCCTGCTGCACGACTTCGATTACGAGGCCTATCCCAATTCCGAGCATTCGCCCACCGAGGGCCACCCGGCCTGGGGCGTCAAGCTGTTGCGGGAGCGCGGTCTCTCGGAGGACCAGTGCCGCGCGATCCTCGGCCACGCGAGTTATTCCGGAGTGCCGCGCGACTCGGCGATGGCCAAGGCACTGTTCGCCGTGGACGAGCTGTGCGGATTCCTGGTGGCCTGTGTGCTGGTGCGGCCGTCCCGCAGCTTCGCGGACCTCGAGGTGTCCTCCGTCAAGAAGAAGCTCAAGGACAAGGCGTTCGCCCGGGGCGTGAACCGGGACGACGTCCGCATCGGTGCGGAAGAGCTCGGCGTCCCGCTCGACGACCACATCGCCGCCTGCATCGCGGCGCTGCGGCCGGTGGAGCAGACGCTCGGACTGGGTACCTCCACAGCGCCGTCGGGGTGACGGTCTCCATCTCGCGTGCGGGGCAGTCAGCCGCCGCACAACAGGATGAGCTCGCGCTCGCCATCGAGCGCACCGCCAGCGCGCGCGCCATCGCCGGGAACACTCTGCAGCACCATGCCGACAGCCCAGCCGCCATCGAGGCGATGATCGCCCTCGTGGCGAGCGCGCAAACGTGGATCCACTTCGAGAATTACATCATCCGCGACGACGCGACCGGCCGCCGTGTAGCCGAGGCGCTCGCCGAGCGCGCCCGCGCCGGCGTCCACGTGCGGATCCTGTACGACGCCCTGGGGTCGTTCGGCACCGGATTCCGGTTCTGGCGCGGACTGCGCCACGCCGGTGCGGAGGTCCGTGCGTTCCACCCGATCTTCTCCGGGCACCCGTTCGACATCTTCGTGCGGGACCACCGCAAGCTCGTCGTGGCGGATGGCACCCGCGCGATGCTCGGGGGCCTGTGCATCGGCAACGAGTGGGCGGGCGACCCGGCACATGGACGTGAGCCCTGGCGCGACACCATGGTCACGGTCTGCGGCCCCGCCGCGACGGCGTTCGACGCTTCGTTCGCGAATCTCTGGGGGCGCATCGGACCGCCGCTCGCCACCGATGAGTTGAACGCCGACCCCGAGGCGTGCGGCCAGGTCGCCGTGCAGGCCGTCGCGGGCGTGCCGTTCGAGGGACGCATGTATCGCGTCACTCAGCTCATCGCGGCCGCGGCCCGGGAACGGCTCTGGATTACTGACGCCTACCTCGTCCCTCCCCCACAGTTGTACGCCGCACTGCTCGAGGCAGCAAAGAGCGGCGTGGACGTCCGACTCCTCGTCCCCGGCGCGACCGATCTTCCCGTGCTGCGCGGTTTCACGCGCGCCGGGTATCGCGAGCTCTTGCGCGCAGGGGTGCGCGTGTTCGAATGGCTCGGGCCCATGATCCATGCCAAGACACTCGTGGCCGACCGGCAATGGGCCCGGGTCGGGTCGAGCAACCTCAATGTGTCGAGCCTGCTCGGGAACTACGAGCTCGATCTGCTCACCGATGACACCGCCACGGCCGACACGCTGGCAGCACAATTCCGGCGGGACCTGCAGGCCAGTCGCGAGGTCGTATTGCGCCCGCGCCGTCGCATGCTGCCGGCGCGCCTCGTCGGAACGACGCCCGACGCAGCGGGCGGCGCGACGAACCTCGCTCCACGCCGCAGGGGTGGCCGCGTCAAACGCTCGCGCTACGAGCTCGGGGCCGTGGCCGTCGTGGCGCTGCGCCGGGTCGCCGGCGGACTGCGCCGGGCGGTGGGCCTGACCGCCACACTCGTGTTTTTCATCCTTGGCGTGCTGCTGCTGGTGTTCCCGCGCGTCGCCGGAGCGGTCGTCGCGACGCTCGCATTCTGGATGGCGTTGGGGTTTGCGGTATATGGATTTGGCAAGCGCCGGGCGCGCGACCGTGAAGATGGCGACTGAACCTCAACGCCCGACTGGGGATGCGCGTAATGCCAAGGAAGTGGAGGACGCGGCCCTCGTGGCGCGGGCGCGGAGCGGTGATCGCGAGGCCTTCGGGGTGTTGGTCGATCGATACGCCGATCAGGCCCGCCGCGTCGCTCGAGCAGTGCTGCAGGATTCCGACGACGCGGACGACGCCGCGCAGGATGCATTTCTCGCCGCCCTGGTGAAGCTCGAGCAGTACGACAGCGCCAGGCCGTTTGGTCCCTGGTTGATGCGGATCGTCGCCAATGCGGCGACCGACCGTCGGCGGCGGCGCAAGGTGCGCAGCGCCGTGTCGCTGAACGAGGGATTGGTGGCGGGTGGGGCGCGACCCGATGTCGTGGCCGAGCGGGAAGTGTTGCTGGGCCGGCTGCGCGTCGCGCTCGCGGAGCTGCCCGAGCGACGGCGCCTCGCCGTAACGTTGTTCGACGTGGAAGGCTATTCCCACGCCGAAATCGCCCAGGTGCTCGGCATTCCCGAAGGCACCGTGCGATCGGAAGTGTTTCACGCGCGCCGCAAATTGCGGGTGCTGCTGGCGGACTGGAGGGATGACGGATGACCGAATCGCACACGCCGTTCGACCATCGCCCGGACACGCGGTTGGGCGCGGCCCTGCGGGAGGCGCTCACCGCCCCGGGGGACCGTACGGCGTTCGTGGCGCGGGTGCTCGCCGGCGCCGCGCGTCAACCGGCGCATCCGGTGGAGCATCTCCTCGCCCGCTGGGCGGTCCGGGGAATCGCCGCGGCCGCCGCCGCGGCGTTCGTCGCGGGCCTGGTGATCGGCCGCGGGCGCGCGTCGGCCGAGCCGTCCGTGTCCGACCCCGATCCCGGCGCGATGATCGCCGACGTCCAGGCGGAGCCGAACTTGCTGCTCGTCGCCGCCACGGGGCGCTGACCACACCATGTTCAGTCAATCACGCATCTGGGCGGCGGCGCTGCTCGTCGCCGTGTTCGCCGCCGGCGGGGCCACCGGGTGGGCCGTGTCGCGCTCCACCTTCTCGCAGCCGCCGCGCGGGGGCGGCCCCGATGCCCTGACGGCGTATCTCGCGCGTCGCCTCGACCTCGACGCGGCCCAGCAGGACGCTGTCCGCGCCGTGCTCACCCGCCATCACACCGAGATGCAGGCGATCATGAGCGCCGTGCGTCCGCGGCTCGATTCCCTGCGGACGACCGTGCGCGCCGAGATCACCGCCCAGCTCACGCCATCACAGCGGGAGCGCTACGCGCGACTCTTGACCGAGCTCGAGCATCAGCGTGACGAGCGGGGGCACCGCGATACCACTCACTCGAACTTGAGTCACGACTGATGCGTCGATTTCTCTTCCTTATACTGGCGGCCGCCGCGGCGCCCGCCCGGGCACAGCAGGCCGATTCGGCCGCCGCGACCGTCCTGCAGGTGACGCTCGACGAGGCGATCCGGCGCGCGCTCGACGTGCAACCGGCGATCATCCAGGCCCAGGGTGCGCAACGCAACGCCGGCGCCGGCCAGCGCGCCGCGTTCGGAGCCTTTCTCCCCACCGTATCCCTGTCGGGAGGGTCGGCACACGCCTCCGGGAACCGGTTCAATTCCGCCACCAACCAGATCGTCTCGGGTCCGACCAGCACGTCGTACACCGGTGGGCTGTCGTTCAACCTCACGTTGTTCGACGGATTCGCGCGCTTCGCATCGAGCAACGCCGCCTCCGCCGTCGCCGAGGCCGCCGACGCGGGCTACGTCAACCAGCGATTCCAGGTGACGCTCGCGACGAAGCAGCTCTTCTACAATGCGCTCGCCACCGATGACCTGGTGCACGTCGCGGAGGCGCAGGTGCGGCAGGCGCAGCAGCAGATGGACATCGCGGTGCAGAAGCTGCACGCCGGATCGGCAACGCGTTCCGACTCGCTGCGCTCGGTCGTTGATCTCGGCAATGCGCGTCTGGCGCTGCTGCAGGCCCAGGCGAATCTGCTCATCGCCCAAGCGGACCTCGGCCGGCAGATCGGGGTGAGCCAGCCGGTCCGTGCCGCGCCCGACTCGACGCTGGCCCCGTTCCCCGACACCGCGGCGCTACGGGTGGATGCCATCGCCCACGCGCCGCAAGTCTCGCAAGCCGATGCCCAGGCGCATGCGGCGCAGTCGCAGGTGACCGTCGCGCGGGCGCAGTATTTCCCCACGTTCTCGGCGGGCTATTCCAACGGATACACCGGCTTCGACGCCCCGTGGAATTCCACCAGTAGTTATGTGAACAATTGGACGCTGCGCTTCTCCGTCAGCCTGCCGATCTTCAACGGCTTCACGCGGGAGCAGCAGCTGGTGTCGGCCGACGTCCAGCGCGACGTCGCCGTGGCACAAGCCGCCGATACCCGTCGCCTGGTGGGCGCACAGCTCACCCAGCAGATCACCGTGCTCCAGACGGCCTACACGCAAATCGACATCGCTACCGCGAACGTCGCCGCCGGCACCGAGGATCTGCGCGTGCAGCAGGAGCGCTATCGCGTGGGCGCGGGGACGATCCTTGATCTCCTCACCTCCGAGGCGAACCTGACGCTGGCGAAGACGAGCCTCGTCCAGGCCCGGTTCAACTACAACATCGCGCGCGCCCAGCTCGAGGCGCTGGTGGGCCGGACGCTGTGACCGCCGCCGCCCCCATGAAGTTCCATACCGGGGACACTCCGCTCCCCGACATCGTGATCCTCACCCACAAGCTCACGCGCGACTACGACATGGGGAGCGAGGTGGTCCGGGCGCTGCGCGGCGTGGACATCCAGATCCGCCGCAACGAATTCGTGGCGGTGATGGGACCGTCGGGCTCCGGCAAATCCACGCTCATGAACCTGATCGGCTGTCTCGATACGCCCTCGGCCGGCGAGTACTGGTTGAACGGCCAGAAGGTGAGCGACCACTCGGACGACGACCTGGCGCATATCCGCAACAAGGAAATCGGCTTCGTCTTTCAGACGTTCAACCTGCTGCCGCGCGCCGACGCGCTGCACAACGTCGAGCTGCCGTTGATTTACGCGGGGCTCGACGGGAAGACGCGCCGTGCCAAGGCCGCCCACGCCCTGGACCAGGTCGGCCTGGGCGATCGCATGGATCATCGGCCCAACGAGCTTTCGGGCGGGCAGCGGCAGCGCGTCGCGATCGCGCGGGCGCTCGTGAACACCCCCTCCATTCTGCTCGCCGACGAGCCGACCGGAAACCTCGATTCGGCCACCGGCGAAGAAATCATGAAGCTGTTTGAGGAGCTGTGGACGGCGGGACAGACGATCGTCCTCGTCACCCACGAATCGGATATCGCGGCGCATGCGCGTCGCCAGATCCACCTACGCGACGGACTCGTCGAGCGGGATGAGACGATGGAGCGGACACCGTGAATCGCATGATACGAACGGCACTGCTGGTGGGCGGGCTCGCCGCCTGCAAGAAGGCGACGCCGGCCCCCGTGTACGAGAAGGTTCCGGTCGAGCGGCGCGACATCGTCGTCGCCGCCTCCGCCGCCGGCGCCATCCAGCCGATCCTCACGATCGACGTGAAGTCGCAGGCGTCGGGCGCGATCACGGCGATGCGCGTCCAGACGGGCGACGACGTGAAGCCGGGACAGGTGCTCGCGTTGATCGATCCGCGGCTCCCCAAGAGCGCGCTTGATCAGGCCCAGGCGGCCCTCGCCGTCGCCAAAGCCCAATACGCGACGGCCGCCACGCAGTTCGCCCGGGAGGATACGCTCCTCAAGTCACAGGTCATCACGCAGCAGGAGTATGAGACGACCCAGGTCGCATTCGCCCAGGCCAAGGCCGGGATGGTCAACGCCCAGTCCAATCTGGCGGATGCCCAGATCGCCTACGACCAGACCCGGGTGACCGCTCCCCTCACCGGGACGATCATCGTGAAGAACGTCGATCTCGGCACCGTCATCTCGAGCCCCGCCCGCGACGTCGGCGGCGGGACGGTGCTGTTTCGCATGGCCAATCTCGACACGGTGCAGGTGCAAGGGCTGGTGGACGAGACCGACATCGGGAAGATCCAGCCGGGCTTGCCCGTCACCATCACCGTCGACGCCTTTCCCAACCGGCCGTTCGACGGCACCGTCCTGAAGATCGAGCCGCAGGCGCAGGTGACCCAGAACGTGACCCAGTTCCCGGTGCTCGTGAACATCCTGAACCCCGGCCATCTGCTGAAGCCGGGGATGAACACCGAAGTGGAGGTGCATGTGGGGCAGCGCTTGGGCGTGCTCGCCATCCCAAACGCCGCGTTGCGTACGCAAGCCGACGTCGCATCAGCCGCGCAGGTGCTCGGGCTCGATCCGCAGGCGGTGCAGCAGCAGCTCGCCCGGACGGCCGCGCCTCGTGGAGACAGCGGCGCGGCGCGGATGGGTGGCGGCGGCACGAAGACCGATGCGCCGCCTCCGCAGGCGGGCACCGCCTCCAACACCCTCACCCTCCCCAACGGGCGTTCGGTCAGCTTGCCCGCCGGCGTCTCTGCCGCGCAGGTCCAGGCCGCGATGCAGAAGCGGATGTCCGGAGGCACGCTGTCCGACGCCGAACAGGCACTGCTCCGGCAAGTGTTCTCGCAGTTCCGTGGCCCAGGCGGTGCGGGCGGAGCCGGCGGAATGCAGCGGCGGACCAACGAATCCGGCGGCAGCTACATCGTGTTCGTCCTCAAGAATGGGCAGCCGACGCCACTGCAGATTCGCACCGGCCTCACCGACCTCGACTACAGCGAGGTGGTGAGCGGCCTGACAGAAAAGGACACGGTCCTCGTGCTCCCGTCGGCGTCGCTCGTCAACGCGCAGAAGCAGTTCCAGCAGCGGGTCCAGTCGTTCACGGGCGGCGGCATCCCCGGCATGCGCCAGCAGACACAGCAGGCCCCGAGCCAGACGGCGCGGCCCACAACGCCGAGGTAGCGATGCTGCTCGACGAAACCATCCGCGTCGCGTTGCAGGCGATCCGGGCCAACAAGCTCCGGTCGCTGCTCACCGCGCTCGGCATCATCATCGGCGTCGGCGCGGTGATCACGATGATCGCGCTGGGGACGGGAGCGAAAAAGGCGGTCCAGGACCGGATTCAGGCGCTCGGACCGACCCTGCTCACGCTGTTCGCGGGCCAGAGCTTCCGCGGGGGAGTCGCCCAGAACAACCGCGTGAGCCTCACGATGGATGATGACACGGCGCTCGCCAACCAGGCGGGCTACCTCGTCGCCGTGATCCCGGAGTTGTCGTCGAACCTGCAGGTGCAGATCGGCAGCCAGAACGCCAATGTCAGCGTAGTCGGCACGATTCCGAGCTACGTTCCCGTCCACGCGTACACGCTGACGTCGGGACGCATGTTTACAAACGGGGAAAACGAAGCGCGACAGCGCTACGCAGTCCTCGGCTCGTCTGTCCCGACAATGTTCAACGCCAATCCCGTGACGATGATCGGACAGGAGATCCAGGTCAAGGGCATCCCGTTCGAGATCATCGGCATTCTCAGCGAGAAGGGCTCGCAGGGGTTCTCCAACCCCGACGAGCAAATCCTCATCCCGCTCCAGACTGCCCGCTACCGGATCATGGGCACCGACCGGCTGCGCTCAATTACCGCGCAGGTCGACAGCCTCCAAGACATGAACTTGGCGATGATCGAGATCGAGCGCGTGCTGCGACGCCAGCACAAGATCCGCTCCGGCGGGGAGAACGACTTCCAGATCCGCAACCAGACGGACGTGCTCTCGACGTTTCAGCAGACGACCCAGACGTTCGGCGTTCTCCTGGCCGGCATCGCGGCGGTTAGCCTGCTAGTGGGCGGGATCGGCATCATGAACATCATGCTGGTCTCGGTCACCGAGCGGACGCGCGAGATCGGCGTGCGCAAGGCGCTGGGCGCGACGCGCGGCAACATCCTCCTGCAGTTCCTGGTCGAGGCCCTGGTGCTGTGTCTCGTCGGAGGCTCCGTGGGCGTCCTGCTGGGCTCTGCGGGCGCGCTGGTGTTGTCGAAGGTCGCCCACTGGAACACGGCGATTTCGCCGTTCTCCATCCTGCTCGCGTTCGCGTTCAGTGCGATCGTCGGCCTCTTCTTCGGAATCTATCCCGCCCGGCGGGCGGCCTCGCTCGACCCGATCGTGGCGCTGCGTTACGAATAGACAGCCGCAAACGGCGTGGGAAGTGGGATGAGTGGGATGCTGGACGTGATGAGTGGCTAGCGGCCGGTGGCCCAGTGAAACCGACAATTCGTCGGTCACGCGCGGCTGTGACAGCGATCCGTCAGAACCAGCCACAAGCAACTCGCCACTCAGTATTATTCTCTCATGCTGGCCGTCCTCCTCGTCCTCCAGGCGCCGGCGGATCCCGGCCCGGTCTACCGCGGCAGCGCCCGCGAGCTGTCCGTCGCCCCGCCGCGCATCGACGCGTCCGTGAAGATCGACGGCGTCCTGGACGAGCCGCCCTGGCACCAGGCCGCGTTGCTCACCGGCTTTTCCATGTACCGCCCCGCCGACGGGCGTCCCGCTTCCGATTCCACGGAAGTGCTCGTGTGGTACGCACCCGACGCGATCTACTTCGGCATCCGGGCGTTCGAGGCGCACGGCAACGTCATCCGCGCGACGCTCGCGAACCGCGACAACATCGACGCCGACGACAAAATCCAGATCCTGCTCGACACCTACGACGATCACCGCCGCGCCCTGCTGTTCGCGGTGAATCCCCTCGGGGTGCAGGAAGACGGCGTGTGGAGCGACGGGGTCGAGGCCGCCGCGGGCGGCCCGCAGGCGGGGGGCCGGTTCGACGCGACCATCGACCTGAACCCCGATTTCGTGTACGAATCGCGCGGCCGGCTCACCGGCTTCGGCTATGAGGTCGAGGTCCGCATTCCCTTCAAGAGCCTGCGCTATCAGTCCGCGGACCCACAAGCGTGGGGCATCCAGATCGACCGGGTGACGCAGCACTCCGGGTACGAGGACACCTGGACGCCCGCAGTGCGTGCGAGCGCGAGCTTCCTGATTCAGTCGGGCAAGCTCGTCGGGCTCACCGGGCTGCACCGTGGTCTCGTGATGGACGTGACGCCCGAGTTCACGACGAAGGTGAACGGGACGCCGCGCCCCGGCACTTACCTGTATACCGCCGAGCCAGACGTCGGCGGCACGCTGCGCTGGGGTGTGACGGAGAATCTGAGTCTCAACGCTACCGCCAACCCTGACTTCTCACAGGTCGAAGCCGACGTCGGCCAGGTGACGGCGAACGCGCGGTTCCCGCTCTTCTTCCCGGAAAAGCGTCCCTTCTTCCTCGAGGGGTTGGAGCAATACGACTCACCGAACCGGCTGATCTACACGCGGCGGGTGGTCCAGCCGGTCGCGGGAGCGAAGCTCACCGGCAAGATCGGCACGACCAACGTCGCATACCTCACCGCGGTGGACGACAGGAGCCAGTCGTTCACGACCGACAATCCGATCTACAATCTGCTGCGCGTGCGCCGCGATCTGGGCGCGAGCTCCACGGCGGGGCTCGTGTATACCGACCGGGAAGACGGCAGCGATTACAACCGCGTCGCCGGGACCGACGTGCGCCTCATCTGGCGCAAGATCTGGTTCTCGCAGGTTCAGGTGGTGGGATCGTGGACCCGCGATCCGGCGGGCGCCCGGTCCGGCTCGATCTGGGACGCCACGCTCTACGATCGGACCGGCCGCGCCTACGGGAATCACGCCGAGATCATCGCCGTCAGCCCCGATTTCCGGGCGTCCTCGGGTTTCATCCCGCGCACCGACTACGTGCAGGCGCTGTTCTTCAATCGCTTCAGCTGGTACGGACGCCCGGGCTCGCGCCTCGAGCAACTCTCGACGTACGTCGGCCTCAATCCGTTGTGGCACTACGACGATTTCCTGCACTTCCGCAGCTCGATCGAGGGGGGGGTCTCGAACACCTGGATCGCCACCCTGCGCGGTGGGTGGGGCATCAGCGCCAACGGCAGTATCCAGCAACAGCGCTTCGACAGCTCTGCCTACGCCGGGTACGCGACCGACAGCGCGGGTACTCCCTTCGCGAAGCCGCACGGCCTGTACCACCTGATGGGGGCGAACGCCACCATCACCACGCCGAATCGGGCGCTCGCCGCCTCGTGGAGCGCGGGGTACGGTGCCGTACCGATCTTCGTGGAAGCGGCCGAGGGGCGGGAACTCGACGCCCAGGCAACGTTGACCTGGCGGCCGACCCAGTCGGTCCGGGTCGACGCCTTGTGGACGCACCAGCGCATCACACGCGCGCGCGACGGCAGCGACTTCTCGACCGCCAACATCCCGCGCCTGAAGCTCGAGTACCAGCTGACGCGGGCGATTTTCTTCCGCTATGTCGGGCAGTATTTCGCGCAGCGGCGCGGTGCGCTCGTCGACCCGCGCACCGGTGCACCCCTCGTGCTCGACTCGGCCGCTCAGCTGCGCGTCGGCCCCTCGGGTGGCAGCGTCGTCAACGACTTCCGGAACGACTTCCTGTTCTCCTTCCGGCCCACACCGGGAACGGTGCTGTTCTTCGGATACGGCGCCTCGCTCGACGAACCGGACGCATTCCGGTTTCAGGGACTGCACCGCACCGGCGACGGCTTCTTCATCAAGGGGAGCTATCTTTTGCGGATGTAGCGGATATCGTGAAGCCAGGCGCCGCCGGAGGCCCCTGATGCGCATGCGGTTCGTGGTTCCCGCCGTCCAGCTCGTCATTCTGGTCGTTCCGCAGCGGGCGGTCTCGCAGGACTCGTCGACCTTCTCCGCCGTGACCGCCGGTGCGACGCACACCTGCGCGCTCGCCACCACCGAGCGGGCCTACTGCTGGGGCGACAACGCCGAAGGTGAGCTGGGAAGCGGCACCCGCCTGGACTCCTCCTCGCCGGTCGCGGTGGCCGGCGGGCTCCGATTCACGGACATCGATGCGGGTATTGAATTCACCTGCGGCGTCACGACGAGCGGTGAGGCGTATTGCTGGGGACGCAACACCACCGGCGCCCTCGGGAATGCCGCGTCGCCCCGGAGCGTGGTGCCCGTTCCCGTCACCGGCGGCATCCTCTTCCGCTCGGTCACGGCCGGGGCCGACCACGCCTGCGGCGTGGACGTCGACGGTGTCGCGTACTGCTGGGGGGGGAACGACGCCGGCCAGCTGGGCACGCGGGACACGGCACCAAGCCGGCGACCGGTGCCGGTCGCGGGGCAGCTGCGGTTTCGCCTGTTGAGCGCCGGAGACTCGCACACCTGCGGCCTCACCGTCGACAGCCTGGCGTACTGCTGGGGGAGCAATCGTCGCGGGCAGCTGGGTGTCGGAACCCGCGGTGCGCGGCGCGGGCCGCAGCGCGTGGCGTTCGGGCGGCGCTGGCTGATGCTGTCCGCCGGTGCGCTGCACACCTGCGGCGTGACCGCAGGGCATCATCCTTCGGTGTTCTGTTGGGGCGACAATTTTCACGAGCAGATCAACGGCCGCCGCTCCCCGGTCAACATGGGTGATCCGATTCTCTGGGCACCCACGTTCGCCGTCGAGCCACTGGAGCTGCTGGAGGTGAGCGCCGGTCGCTGGCATACCTGCGTCACGCGGCGCCAGGATTCGTTCGCCGTCAGCTGCTGGGGCACGAACATCGACGATCAGCTGGGGCGGAACGTGTGGGGGCCGTATGTGCACGTGAGCGCGGGAGACGCTCACACCTGCGCCGTTCGGCGCGACGGCGCGATCTACTGCTGGGGCCGCAACGCCGCCGGCCAGCTCGGTAATGGGACCGCCTTCAACGAGCAACGCCCCGTGCGGATCGTGGAGCCCGTCGCGCTGCAGCCGTAGCCCCCTACCTTTGAGGCATGACCGGGCCCGTCGCGGGAGACCTCTCAGACCAATTCAACGCCGAATACCGCTCCAAGCAGCGGCAGTTCGTGCTCGATGGAATCGACGGGCGCTGGCGCCTGATTGCGCTCGCCGTGGTCCTACTCGGCGTCACTCGCCTGCTGCGCGTCGTTGACGTCTCCTGGGCGTTTCTCGTGGTCTTCACGATCGCGAGCGCCGCGGCGAACATCGCGATGTCCCAGCTGCTCCGGCGCACCGGATTTCGCCCGCAATACGTCTCGCTCACCCTGGCGCTCGGTGCGGCGATGATCTCGGCGGTGATTTACGCGCTCAGCTCCGGGTATCTGTTGTCTGCCGCCTACCTGATTTCTCCGATTCAGGCCGCCCTGCACCTCGGACGGCGCAGCGGCTGGCTGGCGCTCGGTATCAACCTGTTGGGGTTCGGCATCGCCGCGACGCTGCACGTCGGCGGCCACACCTGGACGTGGAGCGTCTATATCCAGTCGACGCTCGTGCTCCTGTTCGCGGGCGCGGCGGTCATCCCGATGCTGGTGCGAATCACCGGCCGGCTGCGCCGGACGCGGCGGTTGCTGGCCAAGGTGGAGCGCGGCGATCTCGCGGTCCGGCTAAACGACCCTGCCGCCGATGAGCTGGGCTACCTGAGCGCCAGCATCGATCAGACCACCGCCGCCGTCGCCACGGCGGTGCGCGAGGTGCAGCGGCAGGGGCAGGATCTGGCGCAGCTCGCGCAACAGCTCGCCGCCGCGGCAGGGGCGTTGCAGACTTCGGCGCGGCACATCGGACGCACGACGGAATCCCTGACCGCGGGCACCGAACGGCAACGCCGCTCCATCGAAAGCGGCCAGGGGGCGAGCGACGCGGCGGCGCGCATCACCCTGGCGCTACGCCAGCGCTTCCAGCTGGCCGAGCGGCAGGTGGGCGCGGCCGCCCAGGAAGCCCGACGCCACGGAGCGGAAATCGCCCGCGCGCGCGAGCTGCTCGAGTCGCTGGTGACGCATATCGACCAGGCGGGACGCGCCGCGAGCACGCTCGAGCAGGGTTCGCGCGACGTCGGGAAGCTGATGGACGGGATCACGCGCATCGCCAGCCAGACGGAGCTCCTGGCGCTGAATGCGGCGATCGAGGCTGCCCGCGCCGGGGCACACGGAGCGGGCTTCCGGGTCGTCGCGGCGGAAGTGCGCAAGCTCGCCGAGCAGTCGAGCCGCGCGGTCGACGAGATCCGCGGGCGGCTGCGGCTGACGCAGGAGCAGGTGGGGAGCGTCGCCGGCGCCCTGCGTGACGGGCGGGCCGCCGCGCAGGATGCCGGGACGGTGTCCGGCGCGGCGCGGGAGGCACTCGACGCGATCTTCACCGCGCTGAACGACACCGCGCAGTTCACCAGTACGTTCACCACCGAGACCGAGGACCAGGCGAAGCAGATCGAGATGGTGGTGCGGCGCATGGGGGAGCTGGCAGGGATCGCGGAAACAGCGGCCGCGGGAGCCGCCGAGACCCTTGCGACCACCCGGACTCAGCTCGCCGGCTTGACCGAACTCGGCGCCGCCGCCGAGCGCCTCACGGGCGCCGCCGCTCGCCTGACGCAGACTACGCAGCGGTTCCAGGTGGATGGCCGGACAGACCTCGGCCCCGATTGACCCCTCTGGAACGCCCGAGTTTCAGCACGCGGCCGCACGGACGAGACGCCGGGCGGCCGCGTTGGCGTTGTCGCGAATCTCCGCGACGTCGGCCGTGAGCAGCCGGCCTGCCCGCACAACGACCCGTCCATCGACCAGCACGTGCCGGACGTCCGCCGCCCGGGCGGCATAGACGAGACGCGACGCGATCTCGGCATCGGCCGGTTGGCCGTGGGGACCCGACAAATCGAGTGCGACGAGATCCGCCCGCTTCCCTACCTCGATCGAGCCGATCTCCCGCTCGAGACCGAGTGCTCGCGCTCCGCCCAGCGTGGCGAGCTCCAGGACCGTCGCGGCGGGCATCGCGTCCGGACCGAGGCGCGGCTTCTGGATCAGGGCGGCGAGGCGCATCTCTTCGAACCCGTCGAGCCGGTTGTTGCAGGGCGCCCCATCGGCACCCAGGGCGACGCGGCACCCCGCCGCGAGCATTTCCGGAATCGGGGCGATGCCGCTGCCGAGCTTCAGGTTGGAGCTGGGGCAATGCACGACGTTGGTCCCGGCACGTGCCAATTCCCGCACAGCGTCGCCGTCCACCCAGACACAATGCGCCAGCGCCGCGCGCGGGCCCGCGATCCCCATCGAATCGAGGTAGGAAATCTCATCGCGCCCGGTGGCGCGCTTCACGAGCTCCAGCTCGACCGGCGTTTCGGCGGCGTGGGTGTGGATCATCGCCCCGGTGCGCTCGGCTTCGTCGCTGACCGCGCGTAACAGCGGACCGGTGCAGCTCGGAGCGAAGCGCGGCGCGAAACAGTAGCGCAGGCGGCCGCCCTCGGCGCCGTGCCAGCGCGCGCACAGGTCGGCTGCTTCTTGCAGCGCCCGATCCGTCGGTTCGACGAGACCGGCCGGATTGGTGGGCGCGTCCATCAGGCACTTCCCCGCCGTCGCCCGCAATCCGATCTCGCGCAGCGCCTGAAACGCCGCATCGGTATGGCGCACCGTCTCCATATCGAGGATCGCCGTGGTGCCGCCCAACAGGAGCTCGGCGGCGCCCAGCAGGGCGGACCAATACACCGTCTCGGGAGTGTGGGCCGCCTCGAACGGCCAGATCCGACGGGCCAGCCAGTCCTCCAGCGCCAGGTCGTCGGCGAAGCCGCGGAACAGCGTCTGGCAGAGGTGAATGTGGGCCTGGATGAGACCCGGAATGAGGATCAGGCCGGCGCAATCCAGCTCGGCGCGGCGCGGCGGAGCTTTGCGGGACTGCGTCGGGCGCTTCCGGATCTCTGTAATGCGCCCGTCGGATATCACGACGTCGGCGTCGAGCACGCGTCGCGCCGGATCCAGCGTGACGACTCGGGCGCCGGCGAGCACCAGCGGACGCGCGGGAGGCGGGCGTTTCGGGGGCACCACGGCCGTTCAATATCGTCCGGGAACCCCGGAATGCCAGACGGCATTGTAACCGCGAGCGCGTGCGCGCTCGTTACGTCGGTTCAAAGCCGCCGCTCGGCGCCTGCGGCGACGCGCCTTCAAAGACGCGGGGCAAGCGACATCTATGTCGTGTCGAGTCAGCGCCGAGCGCGGACTTCAGGCCGCGAACCAACGGGCAGCGGGAGCTGTACAGAGTAGCCCTACGTAATGACCCGGGGTGACGCCTGGGTGCTGTCGGAGTCGGGCAGGTCGAAAAAGGCGTGCAGCTCGTCCATCAGATCCTCGTCGTCGTACACGCCGGTGAGAATCCGTTCGGGGGTGCCGGGATCGACGAGCAGATACCCGTAGGGATAGTCGAGTCCCGACAGGACGATGGCGCGGTGATGGTGATCGGCCTGCTCCACATAGACGGTGTCGGCGTTGGTGGCGACGAGTGCGATGCCGTTGTCGGCGAGTGTTCCGGCGACCTGCTCGGTATAGAAGTCCAGGTCGCGCGAGGCAGCCTGGGCGGAGTCTCGACTCAGGGAATCACTGGCGTGCAGCCAGAAGACGATCACCGACGGCTTGCTGATGACGCGGGGAGTTTGCAGCAATCGATCGCTGGCGGAATCATGCGGCGCGTGCAACAGCCGGGACAGCGCAGCGGTGTCGGCGAGCGAGTGCGACGGGCGCTTCGCGTGGGATGTGGGGCGGCACGCGACGACCGCGACGAGCGGGAGCCAGAACCTCGATCTCACAATGGAGAAGATAATGCGACGTTACCTGAGGTCCCTGGCCGTGACCGGGATCGCGCGAGTCCTGTCCAAATGATTGACACTGGCATGGCATCCGAGCCGAACGGGGCTACATTCGCCGCCATGGACGACCGTCCGGCAGCGCCCCCTGCCCCCGCGCCCGCCGCACCCCCCCGGCCCCCCTTCGTTCGGCGCCACCATTGGATCGTGCGTCTCACCCATTGGGCGACGGTGGTGGTCCTGGCGGGGCTGATCACGAGCGGATTGCAGATCTATGAGGCGTACGCCCGCTTCGGCAACCGCGGCGCCCCATCCTACCTCAACCCTTTCGAGGGGGCCCACTTTCCGGATTCCGTTCGCCTCGGCCGCTGGCTGGCGGGCGCCCTGAACTGGCACTTCGCCCTGATGTGGCCGCTGGTGTTCTTCGGCCTGTTGTATCTCTCGTACCTGGTGGGCAGCGGAGAGTGGCGCGCGCTGTTGTTCCGGCCCAGCGACATCCCCGGCGCGATCGCCATGATGAAGTACTACCTGCGGCTGCGCCGGGAGCACCCGCCCCAGGGGAAGCACAATCCGCTGCAGAAGCTCGCCTACACGACCGTGGTGCTGCTGGGCATCCTCGCGGTATTAACTGGCCTGTCGATCTACAAGCCGCTGCAGTTCGCGTGGCTCACGACGCTGTTCGGCGGTTTTCAGGCCGCGCGCTACTGGCACTTCTGGATCGTGTGGATTTTCGTCGGCTTCAGTGTGGTCCACGTGCTGCTCGTGTTCCTGGTGGATCCGGCGAGCCTGAGGGCGATGCTGACGGGTTGGTACCGCGGGAGATTCCCCAATGCTTGACCGAAGGGACTTTCTCCGTCTCGGCGTCGCAGCGGGATCGGCTTCGCTCGCTGCCGGGTGCGGGTGGGACGGAGGCGGTCTCGTCCGGCCACGGCTCTTGTCGATCAGCAAGTTGAACGACTGGGTCGGGGAGAAGCTGCTCTTCTCTCCCACGCGGCTCGCCCATACCTACCCCGCGAGCGCGCGCAGCACGAGCCTGCCGAGCTACTACATCTCGGATCGCATACCGACGCTGCAGGACCCCGCCGCCTGGAGGCTCACCGTCGACGGTCTCGTCGCGACGCCGCTCTCGCTCACGCTCGACGACCTGATGCGGCTGCCGCGCACCAGCTACACCGTCAAGCATCATTGCGTGGAAGGGTGGACGGCGATCGCGAGCTGGGCCGGCGTCCCGGTGTCGGCGATCGTCGAGCGTTGCGCCCCGCGCCCCACGGCCCGCTTCATCATGTTCAAGAGCTTCGACGCCGATTATTCCAACGGCTGGGACCTGGCGAGCGCCATGCATCCCCAGACGATCCTCGCCTACGCGATGAACGATAATCCGTTGCCGGCGGCCCACGGCGCGCCGCTCAGGCTCTACTCACCCACCAAGCTGGGATACAAGCTGACGAAGTACCTCGTCTCGATGACGTTCGTGGACGAGCGGCCGGGGGGGTACTGGGAGGATCAGGGATATCCGTGGTTTGGCGGGATTTAGAACCGGCACTACTAGACGTACAGACGCATAGGGGTGAACCGGGAACAGATGAGGCGAGTTAGGCCTACCTGTTCACCGCCGGCTGTTCACCCCTGCGCGTCTGTACGTCTAGCAGTGATTGTCCTAATCATCCGATCGCCGCAAGAGCGTCGTACATCTCCCCCGCCGTCTGATATCGGTTCTCTCGATCCTTCGCCATGGCCTTGAGCACCGCCTTGGCGAGCGGCTCGGGCACGTCGGGATTCACGCTGCGCGGATCGGGTGGCTCCTGCTCCAGGTGTTGCGCGATCAGCGACCACGGCGTATCCGCCTCGAACGGCACCCGACCGGTGATCGACTCGAAGATCACGACGCCCGCCGAGTAGAGATCGCTGCGCGGATCGAGCTCGAGTCCGGAGAGCTGCTCCGGCGACATGTAGTCGGGGGTGCCGATCGCCATCCCCTGCTCGGTGAGGCCCTTCCCTTTCGGCGGGTTCGCGAGCCGGGCGATGCCGAAGTCCATCACCTTCAGAAACCCGTTCGCCTCCACCACGATGTTCTGCGGCTTGATGTCCCGGTGGATCACGCCCTGCTCGTGCGCCACTTCGAGTGCGCGGCACAGCTGCTTGCCGACGGTGAGCGACACCGGCACCGGCAGCCGGCCACGGCTCTGGATCAGCTGCTTGAGTGACGTCCCCTCGACGTATTCCATCGTGAGATAATAGATGCCGTTCACCTCGCCGAGATCGTAGGTGCGGACCACGTTGCGGTGGGCGATGCGGCGGGCCAGGCGGATTTCCTGCTTGAAGCGCTCGAGCGCGACCGGATCGTCGGCGACGGTGTCCGGGCGCAGCGTCTTGATGGCGACGGGCTCGCCCAGCTCGCGGTCGAACGCCCGGTACACGACCCCCATCCCGCCGGCACCGAGGATTTCCTTCACCTCGTAGCGATTGGCGAACACGGACCCCGGCGTCAGTCGGTCTCCGCCGGACCCGAGCGACGGCCGCTCGGCGACTTCCCGAATGGCAGTGGGGGCCGAAGCGAGCGGCTGGGTCGCCGAGCCGGCGGCGGCCTGCGTCATCAGCTCGACGAGCTGCGCCTTCTCCCGGAGATCCTCCACCAGGCTGCGAAACGCCTGGGAGAGAACGCCGATCTCGTCGTGACTGGACACCGGGATGTCGACCGAGTAATCGCCGTCCTGCACCTTCCGGGTGGCTCGGGCGAGCTGCTGCACCGGCTTGGCGATGTGACGCGCCAGCACGCCGGCCGACGCGAGCGCGAGAATGATGCCGAGCACGATCGCGCCGAGAATCGTGCGCTGCAGCGTACGGAACGCCGCCAGCTCGGCATCGCGTGAGCGGAACGCGACGAAACCGCCGCGCAGATCACCCGCCGTCGAGCGGATCGCGCCTGCGAGGCCAATGAGGTGCGCCCCGCCGACCCGTGCCGTCATCGCTTCGCCGGCGGTGTCGCGCGCCAGCTCGTCGGCGTTCATGCCGGCGACGAGCGCGGGACCGATCTCCTCGCGCGGCAGGGTACTCGCGACGACGTACGGATGGTTCAGGGTGTCGAGGGCGAAGAACACGACGTCGGAGCCGGCCGACTGATGAATCGCCTGGGCGAGAGAATCGTTGACCTCGTACGTCGCGACGAGCGCGCCCTGTGCACCGGCCTCGGCCGAGGCGCGCAGCGGCGTGCCGACGGCGAAGAACATCTTGTTGCGGACATCGTCCAGCCAGGCGCCGCTGGACGACTCGCCCGACAAGGCGTTCGCCACGAGCGGGGCACCCGACAGGTTGATGTCGAACTGGTCGGGGTAATCCGAGCGGGCGATGAGAATGCCCTGGTTGTCGGTCACGAGCACCCAGGCGGCGCCGATCAGGTCGCGGACGTCGTTCGCCTGATCGAGCGCGTCGGCGCGATTTTTCCCGCGCTTGAGCAACCGCTCGCGGTATTGCGGCACGTCGGTGGCGACGGTGCTCGCGCGCGCCAGCGTCCGCGTCCTTGCACCCAGGAAATCCTCGACCGCGGTGCGCGCGGCTGCGAGCGCCCGGGCGACGCCTGAGTCCGCGGTGCGGTTGGCCTGATACGAGGTGACGCCGAAGGTGACGCCCAGCACCGCGGCGATCAGCAGTGCGGAGGCGACGAAGATCTTGCCGGCGAGCCCGAACCGCGTGCTGCTAGTAGCGCTCGCGTCCGGCATTCGTGGGATAGTCCTTCCCGAACTTGTTCTTGTGCGGCTGCCAGCGGAAGCTGCGCGCGTTGAGCGTGACCTGGATGTCCGACAGCCCGTTCGGCCCGACGGTCACGTCGCGCACCATCTCCTGCGGCGCGCGCTCGTGCCAGACGTGCAGCTTGTAGGTCCCCGGCTCGACCCCGCTGATTGTGAACGACCCGTCCGCTCCGGCCTGCGCGAAGTGGTGCGTCGCCATCACCTGGACCAGCGCGACCATGCGGGGATGAACGTTGCAGAACACCCGCACCAGGCCGGGAAATTTGAGGACCGTGGTCTTCCCCTCGCCGCGACCGTACAGGCCGAGATCGAAGCTGTTCGAGTCGGATACCGAAAAGACGTTGTGATCGAACGGGTCGTGATTCGGAAACGCCACCGTCGAGCCGGAGGGAACGACGAGCACGTGCGGAGAGAACGTCTTATCGCTGATGGTGATTTCGAACCGGGTGGCTGGCAAGGAAACGCCGTGCCCCTCGAGATAGACGACCGCGTCCCCAAGGTCGGGGGACGGTGCATTGTTCTTCTCCTGAATCGTGATCCGGCCGCTGACGTGCCCCGCCTGCGCGGCGGCGGGCGCGAGGCTGGCCACGCTTCCCGCCAGCACCGCGGCCACCACCACTCTGATCCACTGGCTCAACGCTTGACCTCAAAGTCCTGCGCGCCGGCGAGCGCGCCGTCCAGCGAAATGCTCACCTTGTACTTGCCGACCGGCCAGCCGCTCGGCTTCGAGATGTGGAACTCGGTATGGGCCGGTCCCGTCGGAGCGATCGCCTGCGTATCGGCGAGCACCACCTGGCCCGTCTGGAAGGTCCAGACGGCGGCGATGGTCGCGCTCGACGCGCTCCCGACGGTGGCCACCGAGGCGTAAATGGTGTCCCGGGTCCCGAACGTCGTGAGCGCCTGGGCGACCGACTTATCGGCGCCAACCGCTTTCCCCAACGTGACGCTCGAAACCGACAGCGGTACGGCGGCCGGGGGAGCTTCCGGCGGCGGCGGTGGCGGGGCCTTCTTGCATGCGACGGCCGCACCTGCGAGGGCCGCGACGATCACACTCCACCGGCGAGCGTGAACGATCACATTGCCTCCTCTTCTCAGGCGGGTGGAATGGTGAGGACCTGACCGGGATGGATCAGGTCGGGATTCTTGATCTTGTCGGTGTTCGCCTGAAAGATCTTGCGCCAGGCGTTGGCGTCGCCGTACAGCTGCTTCGCGATCTTCGAGAGACTGTCACCCGCTTTCACGGTATACGTCTGCGTCGCGGGTGGCGGTGCGCTCGAGGAGCTGCCCCCCTGCACATCCGAGAAGTCCGGCATCGGATCGTCAGGCGTGGTCATGGATCACCTCCTGTGGGCTGCGAGCGCGCACGTCACCGGGCGGTGGCGGAACTGTTGCGCCCGGACGCCGGGAGCTTACTGTAGTTTATCCGATCTCGCCAGGAGTCCATGCGCATGCGCCGCTTGCTGTCGCTTTTCGTACTGCCGCTGCTCGCACATCGGTCCGCCGCGCAACAGCCGCCGGCGACGCCGCCGGCGTCGCACCCGACCGTCGAGTTCTCGGGGCTCGTGCTCATCAACGGCTTCTTCACCAACGCCCGCGTGAACAACAGCGACGTACCGCAGCTCGCGGAAGCCGACACGAACGGCGTGGCGGGGACCGGCGGCACGATCCGGCAGACGCGGCTCGGCGCGTTCCTGACTGACCCACAGGTGCTGGGGGGAACCTTCAACGGCGAGCTCGACGTGGATTTCTTCGGCGGCCAGGAACCGAGCTCGGGGGACCGGACGTTCCCGTTGCTGCGAGTGCGGCGCGCCGTCGGGACGCTGCAATGGAAGCATGCGCAGCTCCTCTTCGGGCAGGAATCACCGCTCGTGGCCGAGCGGTCGCCGCGCTCGCTCGCTTCGATCGGCTTCCCCGATTTCGCGGGGGCGGGAAACCTCTGGCTGTGGACTCCGCAGGCGCGCGTCACGGTCGAGACCGGCTTCACGCTGCGGCTCGCGCTGCAGGCGGCGGTGTTGGCGCCGATCGCGGGGACCCCGCAGACCACGTTCACCACGCAACCTGATTCGGCGGAGCGCACCAAGCGCCCCGCCTTCGAAGGGCGCCTCCTTCTCGGGTGGGGACCAGCCGACGACCCGAGCGAGATCGCGGTCGGTGGGCACTACAGCTGGATCAAGGGATTCGACGCCGCGACGGGCGACACGCTCCTCGTGTCGAAGGCAGTCACCGCCGACGTGCGCATTTCGCTAGGGATCGTGGAGTTGATCGGCGAGGCGTTCACGGGGCAGGCGCTCGCCGGGCTCGGGGGCGGCGGGATCGGCCAGAGCACCGGTGTCGGCGGCGCGCCCGTGCGGACGCAGGGCGCGTGGGGCCAGCTCAATGTGAAGCCGGTGAAGCACTTCATGATCGGGGGCGGCTGCGGTTTCGACGATCCCAATGACGCCGACGTCCTTGCGACGGGCCGGCTTCGCAACTTCGTGTGTGAAGGCCATACCGATTGGCGGCCCCCGGGCCCACTGGTGTTCGGATTCGAGTTCCGGCACTTCTCGACGCGGTACACAGCCGGCGACTTCACGGCGAACCATCTGAATCTTGCGGCGGGGTTTCGGTTCTAAGGCTGCCGAGATTACAGCTGCTTCAGGAGGCTCACCTTGAGGATGGCGTGGTCGTCGCTTTGCCAGGCCTGCTGCAGCGTCTGCGATCTGCCGTGATTCCAGATGACGTAGAGATACGACAAAGGGAGGTATTCCCACGAGAGACGCACGTTGTAGCCGTCCGAATGGTCGAGCGAATTCTTCTGGTAGAACCCCGTGAGCTGCAGCCGCGGGTTCAACGCGAAGCGACCCTGGAGGATCCGCAGGTCGACGGTGGACGTCGTTCGGGATGCGCCTACGTCAACGAAGTGATTGCGGTTGAGCTCGGCGATCACTGAGATGTGCGGGATCGGAGCGAATTGAAGTTTCCAGTCGCCCGACTGCAGTCTGCCGTTGTAGTAACCCCCCCATTTGTAATCACCGGAGAGACGGATCATCCGGGACGGATCGGTCGTGAACGTGATCCAGTGTTGGGCGTAGTGGTACTGCCCCGGCGCAATAGACACTCCGAGGGGGGCGAAGGACTCGGTCAGGTTCTGGTATATCGGGGTAATGGAATACCCGAAGTACGCGCCGCTCTGAAAGTTGAGCCAGACAGGCCAGAAATAAAGACTGCGTTCGATGAATCTCCCGGTGGAGGCCTGCCAGTACCATTCAGGCAGAAACCCCGGCTCGAATGCCCGCAACACGCGCTTGAACGGCAGGCGATTTCCGCGGTAGTACCAGTTCATTCCCGGCGTGGTCCCGATGACATCGGTGCGCGAGATGAACCCCATCTGCGGATCGTAATCTCTCGTCGCCACCGATTGCGTGAACCACATCTTGTAGTGCGTCGTGGAATTGTAGTACTGCGCGAAGCCCGCGATGCCCTGGTGGCTCGTGGCGGTCGTCAGAGTATGGGAGAGAATCGAGTTGAGCGACTGGGACTCGCTCAGCCGCACCAGTCCATCGAGCGTACTGGTCACGTTCGAGCCGAGTTCCGAGTTCTTGACCGTCACCAGTCCGCCGATGCGGCTGCGCTGCCCCACGTTGGCCGAATATCTCCCTACGAACAGGTTGGCGGCCGGAGCGCTGCCGCTGGCGTCCTGGCGCATGAGCATAGCGCCGTAGTTGCTGCCCGATGAACGGCTCACGAAGCGGGCGCCCACGACGATCGGGATGGGATTGCCCGCCGAATCGAGACCGATCGTGCGGCTGAAGAACGGCTGTATGTGCATCAAGCCTCCAGACCCATCCCCCGCCTGCTGGATCGTGGGACTGAACAGTGAAGCGTTTTCCAGAAAGAACTGCCGGCGTTCGGGAAAGAAGACGGAGAACTGTGTCACGTTGTTGACCTGCAGGTCGGCGTCGGCCTGCGCGAAGTCCGTGTGCGCCGTGAGGTCGAGGACATCGTTCGGGCTGATGGCCCACTTGAGATCTCCCCCGAGCTTCGCGCTCGACTGCACCGGAGACGGCGTGGAGCGATCAGTCTCGGAGAGGACATACGGCTGAATCCGAATGTTCGGCTTCGGCGGCGGCGGCTGGAGCCCGGTCAGGCGACCGGCATACTCCATCCGGGAGGCGCCAAACACCCGGGGAAAGGGAGAGAACGCCGAGATTTCGTTCGTCAGTCTCCGGTTGCGGTACACGTTGAAGCCCCAGCTTTGCACCGAATCCGCCGTCTTCCGGTACCGCAGGGTTTGCCACGGGATCGCGAACTCCGCATACCAGCCCGAGTCCGTCCGCGTGGCGCGCACGCGCCACAGCCCATCCCAGTCCACGTCGAAGTAGAGATCGTCGAAGGCCAGGTAATCGCGCTGCACACCATAGGCGTTGGTGGCGAAGCACATGGCGTTGCGCTGATCGTTGAAGCCGTCGAAGGTGAGGGTGACGAGATCGTGCGCGAGGTAATCGAAGTCGCGTTTGAAGTCGGTCGCGCGAATCGCCTTCTTCCCCGTCGAGTCCTGTGAAAAGATGCCGACGTACAGGAATTGCTTGTTGTAGAGAACCCGGACCGTGGTTTCGAAGCTGGAAGGCGCGCCCTGGTGTGGTTCGACCTGTGTGAAGCGCGGCGAAGATTTTGCCAGGTTCCATTCCGGTTCATTC
>DATJJY010000023.1:0-43214 GCA_035491895.1 Gemmatimonadales bacterium | reverse complement strand
CACTCTCCATGGTAGCGGCCTGATGCCCGACGTCGACGTACTGGTGGTGGGCGCGGGACCGGCGGGGTCGATCGCGGCGCTCGAGGCGAAACGGACCGGGAGCGGCCTCGATGTGGTCCTGCTCGAGCGGGACCGCGCGGTGGGGGCGCCGGTGCGCTGCGCCGAGGGCGTGGGCGACGCGGGATTGCGCGAGTTTGCGAACCCCGATGGCGCGTCCTGGGTCGCGCGCCGGATCACGCGCGTCATCTTCCTCTCGCCCGACGACACCGAAGTGAAGGTCGCGGAACGGGAATTGGGGTGGATCCTCGATCGTACGCGCTTCGATGCGTTCCTCGCGGCGCAAGCAGTGGCAGCCGGTGCGCACCTCCTGGTCGGGACGGAAGCGACCGGGATGACGCGGTCACCGGACGGGCGCTGGACCGTCACCACCAGCGGCCCCCGCGGCGCCGACACCTATCGCGCACGCGTCGTGATCGCGGCGGATGGCGTCGAGACGATGGTGGGCCGTTGGGCAGGGCTCGACACGCGCGTCCCGTCGCGCGACATGGAGTCGTGCGCGCAATACGTCGTTCAGGGGATCGACTTCGACCCCGACGCGATCTACCTGCAGTTCGGGCGTAACATCGCTCCGGGGGGCTACGCGTGGCTGTTTCCGAAAGGCCGCGACGTGGCGAACGTCGGACTCGGGATCCTCGCGCTGAAGAGTGAGGGGAAGAGCGCCCGCCAGTATCTCGACGCCTGGATCGCACGCCGCTACCCGCGGGGTGCCCGCCTCGGCTACACCGTGGGCGGCGTCATCGTGCACCCGACGATCAAACAGACCACGACCGACGGCGTGCTCGTCGCCGGCGACGCGGCGCACATGGTGAACCCGCTCTCCGGGGGCGGCATCGTGAACGCGATGAAGGCGGGCCGTCTCGCGGGCTGCACCGCCGCGCGGGCGATCGCGCAGGGCGACACCAGCGCCGGGCGGCTGGGCAGCTACCACGCGGCGTGGATGCAGATGCTCGGGGACGATCACCTCAAGTACTACCGTATCAAGCAGGCGCTCGAGCGGTTGGACGACGGTTTCTACGATGGCCTCGCCCGGACGGTCAATGCGATTCCCGAGTCCAAACGAACCCTCGGGCGGATTTTCGCTCATGCCCTGGTGAGACACCCGCAGCTGATTCCGGTCGCGGCCAGATTCTTCATTTGAGATGTCAGACATCAGACCTCGGACCTCAGCACTTCCAATGGACTCTGATGTCTGACATCTGAGGCCTGACATCTGATGTCTGACATCTGATATCTGACGTCTGATATCTGACGTCTGCATTCGAAAGGATTCCATGCTGAGCATCGATCTCAGAGGAAAGCGCGCCCTGGTGGCGGGGGTCGCCGATGATGCCGGGTTCGGATTCGCGATCGCCAAGGCGCTGGCCGAAGCGGGCGCGACCGTCTGCACCGGAACCTGGCCCCCCGCGCTGAACATCTTCCACAACCTCCTCGAGCGCGGCAAGATCGACGAGTCGCGCCAGATGCCCGACGGCTCGCGGCTCGAATTCGAGAAGATCTATCCGCTGGACGCAGCGTACGACACGCTGGCGGACGCGCCTGAGGAGATCCGCGGCAATAAGCGCTACAAGGAAGTAGGCGATTTCTCGGTCGAAGGGCTGCGCCAGCAGCTCGTGGCGGATTTCGGCGACCCGGCACTCGACATCGTGGTGCATTCGCTGGCGAACGGGCCGGAGGTCAAGAAGCCGTTGCTCGAGACGAGCCGCGCCGGGTACCTGGCGGCGGTGGGCGTCAGCGCCTACTCGCTCACGTCCCTCGTGAGCCGTCTCTCCCCCCACATGCGACGCGGCGGGGCGTTCATCTCGCTGACCTATATGGCCAGCGAACGGGTCGTCCCCGGTTACGGCGGAGGCATGTCGTCGGCGAAGGCGGCGCTCGAGAGCGACACGCGCACACTGGCATTCGAGGCGGGCCGCCGCTGGGGCCATCGCGTGAACACGATCTCGGCGGGACCACTGGCGTCCCGGGCGGCCAGCGCCATCGGGAAGATCGAGCACATGGTGGACTACTACGCGGCCAATTCCCCCATCCCCGAGCCCCTGCTCGCCCGTGAAGTCGGTCTCACCGGCGCCTTCCTCTGCAGCCCGTTGGCCAGCGGAATCACGGGTGCGACAGTCTACGTCGACAAGGGTTACCACGCGATGGGAATGGGCGTGGCGGGAGTCCAGGGGCTCTAACGGCTACTCCGGCGGCGGCCCCTGTCCATCGAACACGGGGCGCCAGCGCGAGCGGTACCGTCCGGCGAGGGCGAGCATCAAGGTCGTCCCCACCGCGCAGCGGTTGGCGAGATGCGCCGTGAACCGGCCCGCTGTCCCGACCGGCCCGACACGCAGGCCGAATGGTCGCGGTAAGGCATCCCACACGTAGACGGGCACCCGCGGCAGGCGCAGCGGATCGGTACCACGCTCCCAGGCGCCGGCGAATCCCAGGCCGAAACCGACTTTTCGCGCCAGCTCCACGGTTCGATCGCTTGCGGCGCCGAACGGGTAGGCGATCGCCAATCCCGCCGAAGGCCCCAGCCGATCTATCAGCATTTGACGCGACCGCATCAGTTCGTCGACGATGACTTCGCTGCGCAGCCAGGTGAGGCGCCGGTGGGTGCCCGAGTGCGAACCGAAGTCGAATCCGCGAATCCGCCACGCCTCGATCGTCCGCCAGTCGAGCTGGGGCAGCCGGCGGAAGGCGTACGGCACATCCCACGAGTTGTCACGGCCGATGTAGTCGGTGACGAGAAACGTCGTGGCGGTGAAGCCGAGGTCCGCCAGTACGGGATAGGCATTCTCGGCCAGACCGGCGTGACCGTCGTCGAACGTCAGCAGAAAGTCCTTGCCGTCCGAGAAGAGCCGCGAAACCGGGAAGAGATACGGGGAGGCGGCCTGCTCATACTGCTCGATCGTCAGCGTGCGCCAGCCGCGTTTGGCGAGTGCCGTCATCTGGCGCGCGAACACCCGCTGGCTCACGCGAGTGATGCCGAGCTCCAACGGGCCACCGATGCGGTGGTAGCACAGCACTGGCGGGCGGATCATGTGCCCGTGCTCCCGAAGCCCCCCGCCCCGCGCGTACTCGGCGGCAAAGCGTCGACCGTCTCGAGCTCGATCGTGGCGACGCGCTGAAAGACGAGCTGCGCGATCCGCGTCCCCCGCTCCACCGTCACCGCACCCGTCCCGAGGTTGATCATCGCCACCATGAGCTCGCCGCGATAGTCGGAATCGATCGTCGCCGGCGAGTTGGGGAGCGTGAGCCCGTGTTTCAGAGCGATGCCGGACCGGGGACGCACCTGCGCTTCGAAACCCGCGGGAATCGCCAGCGCCAGGCCGGTGCGCACCAGGCGGCGCTCCATCGGCTGCAGCGTGAAGGCCGGATCGGCGCTCGCCACGTCGTAGCCGGCCGAGCCCGCCGTCGCACGGGCCGGCAGCGGAAGACCGTCGTGATGCGGCAGCCGGAGCACCTGCACTACGGGAGCGCGATCGTTCACACGAGCGTCTGAGGATCCGCCACCGGCAACCCGAACGCCTCTGCGACGCCCGGGTACACGACCTTCCCCTCGATCACGTTGAGACCGAGGAACAACGACCGGTCGTCCCGGCACGCCTTCTTCCAGCCGTGTTTGGCGAGCCGCTTCGTATACGGAAACGTGGCATTGGTCAGCGCCAGGGTAGACGTGCGCGGCACGCCGCCCGGCATGTTCGCGACCGCATAGTGAATGATCCCGTCGACCACGTAGGTCGGCTGCTCGTGCGTCGTCGGTTTGATCGTCTCGATGCAGCCGCCCTGATCGACCGCGACATCAACGACGACCGAGCCTGGCTTCATGAGCTTCAGGTCGGGGCGCTTCACGAGGTGCGGCGCCTTCGCGCCGGGGAGCAGGACCGCCCCGATGACGAGATCCGCCTTGCGGATCTGCTCGAGGATGTTGTGACGGTTGGAGTAGAGCAGATCGACGTTGGGAGGCAGTACGTCCGAGAGGTAGCGCAGCCGGTCGAGCGAGACGTCGAGCAGCGTCACGTGGGCTCCGAGCCCCGCCGCCATCTTCGCGGCGTTCGTGCCGACGACGCCTCCGCCGATCACGACCACTTCCGCCGGCAGCACTCCGGGGACACCGCCCAGCAGGATCCCGGAGCCCCCGAAGACCTTCTCGAGGTATTTCGCGCCCTCCTGCACCGCCATACGACCCGCGACTTCGCTCATCGGCGTCAGCAGCGGGAGCTCGCCGGTGACGAGCTGCACGGTCTCGTAGGCGATCGCCACGCAACCTGAGGCGATGATCGCACTGGTCAGCGGCTCGGAGGCGGCGAAATGAAAGTAGGTGAAAACCACCTGGCTCTTACGGATGCGTTTCCACTCGGACTCGATCGGCTCTTTGACCTTGAGGATCAGCTCCGCCTTCGCCCAGACCTCATCCGCCGAGCCGGCGATGCCGGCGCCCACGCCGCGATATGCCTCGTCAGGGAATCCCGAGCCGAGTCCGGCGCCCTGCTCCACGAGCACGGTGTGCCCGTCGCCGACGAGCGACTCCGCGCCCGCGGGGACCAGGGCCACGCGGTTCTCGGCCGTCTTGATCTCCTTCGGAACCCCGACGATCATGTTCGACCCCGGATCGGTGCTGCGTCAGTTGGGCCCGAGCCAGACCAGCGTCTGGCGCCCGGGCGCGAAGAACTCCGTCGCGACCTCCGTCACCCGCTCCGGCGTCAACGCACCGATTTCGGCGAGGGTCGCATCCAGACCCCGGTATGGCTCACCATGGACGGCGAAGCTCGCCAAACGATACATCCGCGAAGTCGGGCTCTCCAGCGTGAGCGTCAGCTGCCCCTGCGTCTGCCGCTTGGCCTGATCGAGCGCCTCGGGACTCAACCCCTCGCGCGCCAACCTGGCGTATTCGGCGCGAATCGCCTCGAGGGCCTTGGTGGCCGTCTTGGGTTGGGTGCCGACATACGTGCCGAGCACCCCGACCTGGCCATAGAAGTGGGAGTACGAGTAGACCGCGTAGGCGAGGCCCAGCTCTTCGCGCACCCGCTGGAACAGCCGGCTCGACATCCCGCCGCCGAAGACGCTGGAGAGCGCCATCAACGCGTACTTGCGGGGATCCGAGAACCGCACGGTATCGGTGGCCAGAACGATGTGGGTCTGGGCCGTCTCTTTGGTATGTCGCACTTCCAGACCGCGCTTTGCTTGCTGGGCTTGCGGCGTGGCAGGTGGGGCCCCCGATCCGTTCGGGGCGTCGAGCCAGCCCAGCGATCCCGCCAGGTCGACCAGTGCCTGGTGTTCCAGGTTGCCGGCGCCGGCGATGATACAGTTGCCGGGATAGTACGCCCGCTCGTGCAGCCGCTTCAGGTGTTCCGCCGACAGCGCCGTCACCGTCTCCGGCGTCCCGAGAATCGAGTACCCGTACGGGTGCTCCGGCCAGAGCGCCTCGGCGGTCAGATCGAACACCAGATCGTCAGGGGTATCCTGAACGGTATTGATTTCTTCGAGGATGACGTTGCGCTCGAGGTCCAGATCCACCTGGCGCAGCGCCGGCTGACGAACGAGGTCGGTCAGGACGTCGAGCGCGCGCGGGAGATCACCGTCCAGGACGCGCGCCTGATAGGCCGTCGTGTCGCGCGAGGTGTAAGCATCGAGCGACCCGCCGCGTGCTTCCAGCTCGAGCGCGATTTCCTGCGCGCTGCGTCGCGCGGTCCCCTTGAACACCATGTGCTCGAGCAGATGGCTGACGCCCATCTGGCCCCTGGGCTCGTGCACCGAGGCCGAGCGCACCCAGATGCCCACGGCCACCGACCGCACGCTGGCGACGCGCTCGGACAGAATCCGAACGCCGTTGGGAGCGATGGTCTGGAAGACGTCGCGGTCGAGCCGGACGGTTTCCATCACCCGGCTCGGTCGCGCTGCTCCGGCTTATCGATCAAGGCCTTCCGTGACAGGCGCATGCGGCCGCGCTCGTCTACCTCGAGCAGCTTCACGCGGACCTTGTCCCCCTTCTTTACGACGTCCTCCGTGCGCTCGGTCCGGCCGTGCTGCAGCTCCGAGATATGGAGCAGGCCTTCCACGCCGGGGAGGATCTCGACGAACGCGCCGAACGCGGTCGTGCTCTTGACCACCCCTTCGTAGATCTTGCCCACCTCGGGCGTCTGGATCATGCCGGCGATGATGTCGCGCGCCTGCTCGCCACCGCTGCCCACCGAGGAGATGGTCACCATCCCCGAGTCGTCGACGTTGATCTCGGCACCGGTCTGCTCCTGGATGGCGCGGATCGTCTTGCCCTTCGGGCCGATCAGGTCGCCGATCTTGTCCGGCGGAATCTGAATCGTGATGATGCGCGGCGCGTACTTCGAGAGCTCGGCGCGCGGCTGCGGGAGGACGCGCTCCATGATGTCGAGGATGTGCAGCCGGGCCCGCTTGGCCTTCTCCAGCGCCTCGGCAAGGATGGTGAAGTCGAGTCCCTCGATCTTGATGTCCATCTGGATCGAGGTCACCCCTTCCCGCGTCCCGGCCACTTTGAAGTCCATGTCGCCGAGGTGGTCTTCGCTCCCGAGGATGTCGGTGAGCACCGCCACGCGGGAGCCTTCCTTGATCAGGCCCATCGCCACACCCGCGCACGCGGACTTTACCGGGACGCCGGCATCATACAGCGCCAGCGATCCGCCGCACACCGTGGCCATCGAGGAGGACCCATTCGACTCGAGAATGTCCGAGACGATGCGGATCGTGTACGGGAACGTCTCGTACGACGGCAGGATCGCCTGAATAGCCCGCTCCGCGAGCGCACCGTGTCCCACCTCGCGGCGGGAGGTCCCGCGGATCATCTTCACTTCCCCGGTCGAGAACGGCGGGAAGTTGTAGTGGAGCATGAACGACTTGGTCGTTTCCTGGGCCACATCGATGGAATCGATCCGCTGCTCGTCACGGGTCGTCCCGAGCGTCGCCGAGACAAGTGCCTGCGTCTGACCGCGGGTGAACAGCGCCGACCCGTGCGTCCGCGGCAGCACCCCGACTTCGCAGGTGATCGGCCGCACCGTATCGAGATCGCGTCCATCGACCCGTTCGCCGCGTGACAGGACCTGCTCCCGCATCGTCCGGTACTCGATGTCTTCCAGCACGGTCGAGACGTCCTTCACGTTGTCCGGAAAGTCGGCGGCGAGCTGCTCCAGGACGGTGCTCTTCAGAGCCGCCAACGCCTGGGCGCGCTCCGCCTTCTCCGGCAGGTTGAGCGCTTCGGTGATCCGCGGCTCCGCCAGGGCCTTCACCCGATCGACCAGGTCCGCCGGCGGCTCCACTTTGGTCCACTCCATCTTTGGCTGCCGCCGTTCGGCCACCAGCTCCTCCGCCGCGTCGAGCAGCTCGCGAATGCCCTTGTGGGCGACTTCGAGCGCCTTGACCACCTCGGCCTCGGTCAACTCCAGAGCGCCCCCCTCGACCATGACGATCGAGTCGCGTGAGCCGGAGACGATCATGTCGATGTCCGAGAACTCGAGCTGCTGGAAGGTCGGATTGAGAATCCAGTCGCTTTCGACGCGCCCCACGCGGACCGCGGCAATCGGCCCGTTCCAGGGCACCTTCGACATCGCGAGCGCGGCGGACGCGGCCGTCACGCCGAGCACGTCGGCGTCGTTCTCCTGATCGGCCGAAAGGACGTAGATGAAGACCTGCACTTCGTTCTTGAACCCCTCGGGAAACAGCGGGCGGACCGAGCGATCGGTGACGCGGGCCGAGAGAATCTCCTCGTCCGATGGCCTTCCCTCGCGTTTCAGAAATCCACCGGGGATTTTTCCCGCGGCGTAGCTCTTTTCGCGATACTCGACGGTCAGGGGGAAGAACGGGAGGGGAGAAACGTTGTCGGAGACGGTCACCGCGGCCAGGACCACGGTTTCGCCGTACTGCACCAAGCACGATCCGGCAGCTTGTTTGGCGAGACGACCCGACTCGAGCCGCAGCGTGCGGCCGGCAAACTGACGTTCGACGTGCTTCACATGTTTACCTGTCTAGAGCACCCGATAATACGCCGCGCGCCCCGGTGCTCTTCCGGGGCGCGCCGCGCGACGCCTGCGACCATTAGTGGCGGAGACCCAGCTCTTCGATGAGCTGCCGATACTTTACGAGGTCGGTCCGCTTCAGATACTCCAACAGGCGCCGGCGCTTGGAAACGAGCTTCAACAGCCCGCGCTGCCCGTGGAAGTCCTTGGCGTGCACTCGAAAGTGATCGGTGAGATGGTTGATCCGCTCGGTGAGCAGCGCAACCTGAACCCGGCTCGATCCGGTGTCCCGGTCGTGCAACCCGTATTTCGTGACCGGCGTCAGCTTCTCGTCCATGCGTCGACATTCCCTAATTGATGTGAGCACAGTAAGTTAGACCTCACACACACGAATGTAAAGGCCGCCCCGCGTGACCGCCCCACTCACCACTGACCTCGTCGGTAAGACACTGGGATCGCATCAACTGGAAAGCCTGCTGGGACAGGGCGGCTTCGCCTGGGTGTTTCTCGGCCGCGAGCAGAACGGCGCTGCCGCCGCCGTCAAAGTGCTCAAGCCGCGCTACGCCGGCGATCCGCAATTCGAGAGCCGTTTCCGCAACGAGGCGCAGACCGCGTCCAAGCTCGAGCACCCTAACATCATCCATATCCGATCGGTCGGAAAAGACGGCCGCAATGTCTTCTATACCATGGACTACTGCCCCGACAGTCTCGGGGCGCGTCTCGCCCGGGAAGGTCCGCTGTCGGAAGCTGCGGTGCTCCCGATCGCCCGCGACCTCGTGAAAGCCCTCGGCTTCGCTCACGGTCAGGGAATCATTCATCGCGACATCAAGCCGGACAACGTGCTGCTGCGCGAGGATGGGCGCGCGGTGCTCACCGACTTCGGGATCGCCCGGGCCGTCTCGGGTTACGCCGCGTCGACCGGCCACAACATGACGATCGGCACTCCACAGTACCTCTCGCCCGAGCAAGCGCAGGGCCGAGAGCTCGATCAGCGGGTCGACTTCTATGCCCTGGGCGTCACCCTCTTTAAGGCAGTGACGGGGGAAGTGCCGTTCAACGCCACCGACTGGTTCGAGCTGGCACGGATGCACGTGGAGGATCCGCCACCCTCGCTCCGGAAGCGGCGGCCCGAGATATCCAAGCGGTTCGAGCGCGTGGTCACCAAGTGCCTGGCGAAGCACCCCGACGATCGCTATCCCAGTGCGGTCGAGCTGCTCGCCGACCTCGAAGCCGTCGAGACCGAAGCCCGCCCCACCAACGAGGTCGGGACGGCCCCGACGACGAGCATCGAATTCCGGGCGGTGAAAGCGCGGAGCGCCACGAAAGAGCGGGGACCCGCGATCATCTTCGCGATTTTGGGAGTGTTGCTGATCGCCGCGATCGCGCTGGTGATCAGACTGATGCGCTGAACAGCCGGCGCACCCTTCCGACCAATCGGGACCAGAAGCCGAGCCGAGTCGCGACTTCTGCCGCGGCGGCCTGCGGCCCCGCCTCCCACGCTCCCGCGAGCGCACTCGCCGCCGCCTCCTTCAACGAAGTCTCGAAGGCTTCGGGGAACGGCCGTTCGGCCAGCTGAATGTCGAACCCCGCGCCGGCTTCGGTGCGGGCGAGACGCGCCACGCCGGGAGCGGCCCGTTCGATGACTTCCATGACCGGACGGAGCGCGTTGCGTTGCCGCGCGTCCGGCGAACGGTAGTACTCGGCTGCGATCGCCAGGACGAGGCGGTCCGCGGGTACCCGGCCCGCGACATACGCGGCGAGCAGCTCCCTAGCGGCGGAAGAGCCCGAGGACATCGTTGGTAATGGCGAACAGCATCACCGCCCCCACGAAGATGAGACCGGCGTTCGTCAGCCGAACGCGCAGCTCGCGCGACAGTGGGCGCCGGCGGATCGCCTCGGCGGCGAGCAGCATGAGGCCGCCACCGTCGAGTACCGGGATCGGGAGCAGGTTGAGAATCGCCAGGTTGATCGACAGCACCGCCATGAGTCCGACCACGGCCCCGATGCCCTCTCGGGCCGCCGCGCCCGAGACCTGGCCGATTCGGATCGGACCACCCAGCTCGCGCACCGACAGCCTGCCGGTGATCAGGCCTTTCAGCGCGCCCAGGACCTGACCCGCGACCTGCACCGTCCGCCGGCCGCCCTCCCGGAGCGCGCCCCCTGCACCGAACGCGCGATGTACGACGGGCTGTCTCACTCCCAGAAAGCCGCCTTCGGCCGTCTTGCCGGTGTGCGGGTCGACCACCGGCTGCTTGTCGGGCGTCACCACCACGGTCACCGCCGTTCCATCCCGCAGCGCCACCACCGTCAACGGCTTGCCGGCATTGCCGCGGACGATGTGGGTGAACTGGAGCCAGGAAGCAATCGAGTCGCCGTTCACCGAGATGACCCGGTCTCCGGAGCGTAACCCCGCCCGCGCCGCGGCATTCCCCGGGAGGACCTGCTGCATCACGGGCGCGAGGTACGGGTCGAGAGCACCAACCAGCGCCGAACGACTCTGCTCATCCATCGGCACGTCGAGGGTGATCGGCGGCCGGCCGCTGTCGAGTCCAATCCGGATGGGTGGTGCAGCGGTGAAGAGCTGCTCGAGCAGCTCCTCCCAGCTGGCGACGCGGCTGCCGTTGATCGACACGATCCGGTCGCCACGGTGCAGCGATCCCAGCGCCTCGGCTCCGTGCGGCAGCTCCGAGACCCACACGCTGTCGACCTGCGTGGTCGGCGTGCGATCGACGCCGACCGTTGCGGCAAAGACGGTGAAGACGATGAAGGCGAACACCGCATTCATGGTCACGCCGGCGACCAGGATGATCGCCCGCGCCCAGAGCGGCCGTTTCTCGAATACGCGCTCAGGGTCGATCGGGACCGTCGGGGCCCCGCCCTCGAGCGCCTGCGTGGTGCCTTCCTCCTCGAGCGTCGCCATGCTGACGTAGCCACCGATCGGCAGCCAGGAAATCGCGTATTCGGTTTCGCCGCGGCGGAACGTGAGCCGCCGGATAGCGGGGCCGATGCCGAGCGAGAACCGCAGCACCTGCACGCCGAGCGTCTTGGCCGCGACGAAGTGACCGAGCTCGTGGACGAAGATGAGGACGCCGACGACGACAATGAACGCCAGCAGCGTCAACATGCGACCTCCCGCGCCCGGCGCCGCGCCGATCGATCCGCTTCCAGCACCGCGTCGAGCGAGGTGGCGGGATGTTGCTCCGCGCCCGCGAGCACACCTTCGATGATTTCCGCGATGCGCCCGAACCGCACTGCGCCCGTGAGAAACAGCTCAACCGCCGTCTCGTTCGCGGCGTTGAACGTCGCGGGGCTCGTCCCCCCGGCAACACCCGCGGCACGGCCCAGCGCGTATGCCGGAAACCGGGCCGGCACGACCGGCTCGAAGGTGAGGGCGCCGGCAGCCAGTGCGTCGAATCGCCGTGGACCGCTATCAGCCACCCGCTCGGGGTGCGTCAGTGCGTAGAGAATCGGCAGCTCCATGTTGGGAAATCCGAGCTGTGCCAGGACCGAGCCGTCGACCAGCTCGACGAACGCGTGGACCACCGACTGCGGGTGCACCACGACGTCCACCTGGGGAAAATCGAGCCCGAAGAGAAAGTGCGCCTCGATCACTTCGAGCGCCTTGTTCACGAGGGTCGCCGAATCCACGGTGATTTTGCGGCCCATCTTCCACGTCGGGTGCTGCAACGCTTCCGCCACGCTCGCCTGCGCGATGCGGCCGGGCTCCCAGGTGCGGAATGGCCCACCCGAAGCCGTCAGCACGAGGCGCGTGACATCCTGCACGCTCTTCCCGGCGAGACACTGCAATACCGCGCTGTGCTCAGAATCGACCGGGACGATCTCCCCACCACCGGCCCGCGCCGCGGCCGCCACCAGCTCGCCGGCCATCACGAGCGTCTCTTTGTTGGCGAGCGCCACCCGTTTTCCGGCCTGGAGCGCCGCCAGCGTCGCCTCGAGACCCGCCGCCCCGACGATGCCGTTCACGACGATGCGCACGTCGGGATGCGTCGCCGCTTCGACGAGGCAACCAGCCCCATGGCCGGCCACCGCACCCCGTTCCGCGGCACCGTTCACCATCCCCACATACACCGGCCGCCAGGCGTTTGCCTGCGACTGCAACAGCTCGGCGTTGGAATGGGCGGTCAGCGCGACGACCTTGAACCGGTCACGGTGGCGCTCCAGCACCGCCAGGGTGGAGCGCCCGATCGAACCGGTCGAGCCGAGGATCGCGACGCCGAGGCTCACACGAGGCCGAACAGCCGGAACAACCCGGCCGAGACCGGGAACACGAAGTAGAGCGAGTCGAGCCGGTCGAGCACGCCACCGTGGCCGGGGATCAGTGCGGACGAATCCTTCACGTGGACTTCCCGCTTGAGCAGCGATTCGGCCACGTCGCCCACCTGGGCGACGACGCCGACCGCCACTCCCACGAGCACCAGCCGGCCGGCATCGAGCGCCAGGCCGACCCGCGGCAGCACCCAACCACCGAGCAGCACGGACGCGACCACGGCGGCGAGGAAACCGCCGATCGCTCCGGCCCACGTCTTGTTGGGCGAGAGCACGGGGGCGAGCTTCGGCCCGCCGAAGGCGTTCCCGGCGGCCATCGCCGCGGTGTCGCAGATCCAGGTGAGCGCGAGGGGCAGGAGGACGAGCGACGCGAGCGGCCAGCTCTTCACGCCGGCGTTGGCGCCGTGCCGGATCGCGATCGCGAACGACGGCAGCGCGGAGGCGTACAGCGCCCCGAACGCCGTCACCGCCACCGACGGCAGCGGCCGCCGCTCGGGGCCACGCCACCGCATGGCCGCCGCCAGCACCGCCAGGAGCCACAGCGCCCCGGCGTAGATCGCCGGCTCCGCCCAGCGCGTCTCGGAGCCTTTCACCCAGTAGGTCGCGAGCGGAATGACCGCGGCCGCCGCGAGTCCCAGGCCGTCGAGGGCGTCGATCCCCTGGCGCCGGGCGAGCCCGTACAATTCGCGGGCGCCGAGCACGCCGAGCAGCGCGAGCACGGCGGCGAGCGGCCACCCACCCCACCAGACCAGGCCCACGGCCAGCGGAATCGCCACCACCGCGACGCAGATGCGCTGTACGAGATTGCGAGTCATCGCGCGGGAACCGCCCCGAAGCGGCGCTCGCGCCGCTGGTAATCGAGGATCGCCTCGAACAAGGTGCGGCGCGTGAAGTCGGGCCACAGCACCGGTGTCAGGTAGAGCTCGGTGTATGCCAGCTGCCACAGCAGGAAGTTCGAGATGCGTTGTTCACCCGACGTGCGGATCAGGAGATCGGGGTCGCCCCACGGCGCGGTGTAGAGATGCGCGGCGAGGGCCTGCTCATCGATCCCTTCGAGAGTGCGCGTCCCGCGCAGCACTTCTTCGGCGAGCAGGCGGGCGGCGCGGGCGATCTCCGCACGCGACGAATACGAGATGCACAGATTGACGGCGAGGCGCGTCCCATTCCGCGTTTCCGCTTCGACCCGCTCCACGGCGGCGCGTCCCGAGGCGCTGAGCCGGCTCTTGTCGCCCAGCACCGAGACCTTCACCCCCTGGCCCACCAGCTCGCCGATTTCCTTCCCGACGTACTCCTCCAGCAGTTCCATCAGCGCCGAAATCTCGCTGGCGGGACGCTTCCAGTTTTCCTCGGAGAACGCGAACAGGGTGAGGACCTCGAGTCCGGCTTCGATCGCGCCTTCCAGCGCCTCGCGCACCGACTTCATTCCGGCGCGATGCCCGAGCGTGCGCGGCAGGTGCCGCCCCCGGGCCCATCGCCCGTTCCCGTCCATGATGACGGCGACGTGCCGCGGCACGGCGCCGTTGAGTCGGATCTGAGCCAGCAGGTCGTCGGCCATCAGACTTCCATGATCTCGGCCTCTTTCCCCTTCACCGACTCCTCGACCAGCTTGAGATGATCATCGTGCAGCTTCTGCACATCCTTCTCGCTGTGTTTCTTCTCGTCCTCGGAAACGTGCTCCGCCTTCTTGATGCGGCTGATCGCTTCGGTCCGGGCGTGCCGGATCGCGACGCGCCCTTCTTCGGCGAACTTGTGCACCACCTTCACCAGCTCCTTGCGGCGCTCCTCGGTGAGCGGCGGCAGCGGGATGCGGATGATGTTGCCGTCGTTGGAAGGGTTCAGTCCGAGATCGGAAGTGAGAATCGCCTTTTCGACCGCTTTCAAGAGCGACTTGTCCCACGGCTGGACCGTGAGGAGCTTCGGCTCCGGCGCCGACACGCTGGCCACCTGGTTCAACGGCATTTCGCTGCCGTACGCGTCGACCCGGACGAGGTCGAGCAGTGACGTCGTGGCCTTTCCCGTCCGGACGGTGGAGAACTCCCGGCGCACGGCCTCCACCGCCTTGTCCATCGCAGCCCGGGCCTGCTTGAGATGATCAGCGAGCGTCATTGGACGATGGTGCCGACGCGCTCCCCGGCCAGCACTCTGGCCGTCGCGCCGGGCTGGTTGATGTTGAACACCACGATGGGCAAACGATTTTCCTTGCACAAACCGAAGGCGTTGGCATCCATGACGGCGTATCCGTTGACCAGCGCTTCCTGGAACGTCAGCTCGGCCAGGAACCGGGCCTGGGGGTCCTTTTTCGGATCCGCCGTGTAGACGCCGTCCACATTCGTCGCCTTCATGATCAGCCGCGCCTCGATTTCCAGGGCCCGCAAGACCGCCGCCGTGTCGGTCGAAAAGTACGGATTCCCCGTCCCGCCCGCGAAAATGACGATGCGTCCCTTCTCGAGGTGCCGCACGGCACGCCGCCGGATGTAGGGCTCGGCCAGCTCCTCCATCCGAATGGCGCTCATGACGCGGGTATCGAGTCCCTTCTTCTCCAGGATATCCTGCAACGCCAGGGCGTTGATCACGGTCGCCAGCATGCCCATATAATCGGCCGAGACGCGGTCCATTCCCTTGTCGCTCGCGGTCGCGCCGCGGACGATGTTCCCGCCGCCGACGACGAGCCCGAGCTGCACGCCGGTCTTCGCGACCTGCTGCAGCTCGTCGGTGAGCCGGTCGATCACCGCGAAATCGATCCCCGCCGCCCCGGCGGAGCCCGCGAGCGCTTCCCCTGAGATCTTGAGCAGCGCCCGCGGGTAGGCCAGCTGCGCCACTACGCGCCCCCGAGCTCGAAGCGGGCGAAGCGGCGCACGTCGATCTTCTCCCCGGTCTTGGCGGCGAGCGCCCGGACCAGGTCTCCGACGGTCTGCTTGTCGTCCTTGATGAACTGCTGCTCCAACAGGACGTTTTCCTCGTTGAACTTCTTCAGCATGCCGTCCACGATCTTGGCGCGGATGTTCTCCGGCTTCTTCTGCTCGGCGACCTGCGCCTCGTAAATGCGCCGCTCCCGCTCGACGACCTCCGACGGGAGGTCCTCGACGTGCACCGCGACGGGCCTGGCCGACGCGATCTGCAGGGCGATGTCCTTCGCCAGCTGCCGGAAGTCGTCCGTGCGCGCCACGAAGTCGGTCTCGCAGTTCAGCTCGACCAGCACCGCGACCTTGCCGTTGAAATGGACGTAGGCCTCGATCAGCCCCTCGCCGGCGGCCTTCGCGGCGCGCTTCTCGGCCTTGCCCGCGTACTTCACGCGCAAGATCTCCTCCGCCTTCGCCATGTCGCCGCCCGCTTCTTCGAGCGCTTTCTTGCAGTCCATCATGCCGGCGCCCGTCTTGGCCCTGAGCTCGGCCACCAGCTTCGCGGGAATCGCTTTCACGGTCGTCACCTTTCGTCACTCCTCATAAGAACGCCGCCCTCGCGAGACCTCTCGGCTCGCAGGGCGGCGGCTGTTGGTCGATTGCCGGGGCGGCTCCCCTGCTCGTAACGGCTAGGGCTCGCTCCCGGTGGCCGGCTCCGCCGCAGCCGGCGTATCCTCTGTCTTGAGACGTGCCGCGATCGCCTCCGGCTTGGGACGCCGCTTGCGCCGCCCCGCCGTGCGCTTCTTGCGATCGCCTTCCGCCTCCGCTTCGACTCCCGTTTCGGTGGAATAGGTCACCGACTCCGCGTCCTCCGACGGCTCCCGGAGCGGCTGCTGCCGGCGTGCCTCGGCGATCACGTCCGCGACCGCCGCCGTCACGAGCGACACCGCCCGGATGGCGTCGTCGTTGCCGGGGATCGGGACCGTGATCAGGTCGGGATCGGCGTTGGTGTCGACGATCGCCACCACGGGAATCCCGAGCTTGTTCGCCTCGGCGACGGCGATACGCTCCTTCTTGGCGTCCACGACGAAGAGCGCACCCGGCAGCCGGCTCATTTGCTTGATCCCCGACAGGTTCTTGTCGAGCTTCACGCGCTCCCGGTCGAGCAGCAGCTGCTCTTTCTTCGTGTAGTGCTCGAATTCCCCTTCCGCCGCGCCCTGCTCGAGCTCCTTCAGTCGCTTGATCTGCCGCTTGATCGTCTGGAAGTTGGTGAGCGTGCCGCCGAGCCACCGCTCGGTGACCCAGAAGCCCCCCGCCCGCTGCGCCTCGGCCTGGATGATGAGCTTGAGCTGTTTCTTGGTGCAGACGAACAGAATTCCTTCCCCGCCCAGCACCACCGAACGCACCTTCTCCTGCGCTTCCTGGATCTGCCGCAGGGTCTTCTGAAGGTCGATGATGTAGATACCGGAGCGCTCGGCGAAAATGAACCGGCGCATCTTCGGATTCCAACGGCGCGTCTGGTGCCCGAAATGGACACCGGCTTCCAGCAGATCCTGCAACTGGGGCTGCGTCATGCACTCCCTTTCTTGGGTTTTGGTCCGCCGTCGCCGTCATCTTCGACGCTACCCTGCATGGCAGGGACCCAGCATCGAATCGAGCGACGTGTGTGATAGCTGACAGTTGATAGCTGACAGCTGATAGCGTCTTATCTCTTCGAGAACTGGAACCGCTTCCGCGCGCCGGCCCGTCCCGGCTTTTTCCGCTCCACTGCCCGCGGGTCGCGCGTCAGCAGTCCCTGCTCGCGCAGCTTCTTACGGTGCCGCTCGTCGGCAAGGCACAGCGCCCGGGCGATTCCCATCCGCATCGCTCCGGCCTGTCCGGTTACGCCGCCGCCCCGGCAGATCCCTTTGACGTCGAAGGCGCCCAGCGTGTCGGTCGCCGTGAAGGGCTGCTGGATGTGCGACACCAGCGACGCGCGCGGGAAGAAATCCCCGAGCGTCCGGCCGTTGATGTTCCACTTCCCCGATCCGGGCGTGAGGTACACGCGCGCGACGCTTTCCTTGCGGCGTCCCACCGCGTGCCAGCGCAGCTCCGGAGTCACCGTCATTTCGCCTCCCCGAGCGGGAGCGGCTGCGGTTGCTGCGCCGCATGCGGATGCGTCGGTCCCGCATACACCTTGAGCATCTGTTTGACGTGCTGGCGGGAGAGCGTGGTCTTGGGGAGCATCCCCCACACGGCCTTCTCGATCACCCGCTCCGGACGCTGCGCCAGCACCTTTTTCACCGGCGTGAAGCGCTCATGCCCCATGTAGCCGGTGTGGCGGAAGTAGCGCTTCTGCTCCAACTTTCGGCCGGTCAACTTGACCTGCTCGGCGTTGATCACGATGACGGCGTCACCGCTGTTCAGATGCGGCGTAAACGTGGGCTTGTGCTTGCCGCGCAGCACCTGCGCCACACGACTCGCCAGCCGGCCGAGCGGTTGCCCGCTCGCGTCGACGACGTACCAGTGATGCGTCACATCTTCTTTGCGCAGCGAAAAGGTCTTCATACCACCCCGTGGAGCGTCCGAAATTATCGTTAGCCTAGTACTATACTCAGTAGGCTAAGCCGCTGTCAACTTGGAGGTTGTGGGGTTCCGGCCTTGCTGGTACGACCGCATGACATCAAGATGCCCCCTCTCAACAGACGAGAATACTCCATGTGGCCGTTTGCAAAGAAGCAGGTACAGGAAGTAAACGGAGCAAGCTTCACCGATCAACGGATCGAGCTGGACGGCAAACTCTTTGTCCGCTGCACGTTTGTCCGCTGCATCCTCGTCTACGCAGGAGGCGATGGCGGCGGGATCAGCGGTTGCACCATCAACAACTGCGTCTGGAAGTTCGAGCGGGCGGCCGCCAACACCATCGGGTTCATGGCGGCCATGTACCATTCCGGAGAGGGAGGACGCGACCTCATCGAGGGGACGATTAAGAACATCCGGGCGGAACACCTCCCGGACAGCGGAATCGAATAGCGCCCGCTACCCCTCGGGCTCCGACATGGTGTCGGTGAGCGTCACGAGGATCGCTCCCCGCTCGACCGCCGCCCCACGCTTCACGTGAATTTTCGATACGCGTCCCGCTCGTGGGGCGCGCAGCTCGTTCTCCATCTTCATGGCTTCCACCACGATGAGCGGCGCGCCCGCGGCCACTCGCTGCCCCTCCTGCACCTCGAGCCGCACGACGAGCCCGGGCATGGGAGCGCGAACCTGGCCGCCGCCTGGTCTCCCTTCCCGCCGGGACGTGAGCGCCTGGATCCCCCGCGTCCGCTCGTCGACCGCTTCCACCTCGACCCGCTCTCCAACCGCCCCCAACGCCCAGCGCGGACCGCCGCCGTCGCCGACACCCGTCAACGCCTGGGCAGCCACCGTCCACGACTGACCGCCGAGCAGCAAATGGTAGAGCTGCGTCCCCGGCACCGGTGCGAGGTGCGCTTCATGCGGCTCCCCGTTGACGATGACGCGGCCCCCCTCCACCACGACCTCCGCGATTCGGGGAGAGGCGCCGATCCGGACGTGATACTTCATCCGGCACCTTCCAGGTGAACGACGGCCTCCACCTGCGCCGTCTGGGGACCGGCATCGAAGACGCGCAGCGCACGCATCGAATAGTTGACGCTCATGCGATGCAGATCGCGCGCGAGCGTCGCCGGATCCCGCGAGATGTACACGAGATGGGGAACCGGGTCGCCGGTGAGCCGCAACGCCACATCCCAATGCAGGCCCGTACGCGGAGGACGGACCATCACCGCCTGGGGAACGGGGAGGCTCGGCAACACATCCTCCGCACGGCCGGCGATCACCCGGACACGCTCTCCCGACGAGGCGATCTCGGTACGCCGGCGCGCCCATCCGACGGCCTGCTCGTCGGCGTCGACGCTCACCACGCTCGCCTGGCGCTCGGCAAGTCGCACCGCGGTGTCACCGATGCCGCCATAGAGATCCCACACCGGCCTGCCCTGCAAATCTCCCAGGCCCGCAACGGCCCAGTCCCGCACCACCCGGTCCATCGCCGGGTAATCCGCCTCGAAGCCGACCGGCGGGAATCCCGCCGCCGGACCGGCGACGATCCGGGCGGCGCCGCCCTCGGGATGCCACCAGCAGGTGACCGGCGCGCGGTCCTGCAGAGCCTCGCGCAAACGCTCCGCGGTGCGCCACGGCTCGGCGGGCGACTCGACGATCACGTGGCGCGTGCCTTCGCGATCGAGCCGCAGCGTGAGTCCCAGCGCCCTTTCGGGCAGCAGCTCGATGTGGCTCTCCAGCTCCTGCCACAGCACCAGCAGTCGTGCGTCGGCGATGTGGCAATCTTCCAGGCGGAACACCACGCCGGGCCGGTCGTAGCGGGCGAACCCGAACGCGGGCGCGCGCTTTCCGGTTCGCGTCAGTGAGATGCGCGTGAGATAGCGCCACTGCTCGGTGGCGCCGACGACGCCCGCGTCCTGGACGTCGAGCTTCCCGATGCGTCGCAGCGTGTCGAGCACGATGTCCCGTTTCGCCGCGAGCTGGGCGTCGTACGTGAGGTGCTGGAGCTGGCAGCCGCCGCAGTGATCGCGGTCGTAATGCGGGCAGGGGGGCACTACGCGGGTGGACGCGGGAGCGAGGATCTCCGCCACCTCTCCTCTCGCGTACCGCTTGTGCATGCGCACGCTCTGGGGACGCAGCCGCACGCGCTCCCCCGGCGCCGTCCGCGGGACGAACACCGCGCGCCCGTCGGAGAGGCGACCCACGCCGTCGCCGCCGGTGGCGATTCCGGAGACGGCGACCACCTCATCCATCGCGCAACCCTTGCTGCCGCGCCGCCCGCATCCATGTGGTTTGCTGCGCAGCGGCGGACGTGCCGTCGGGTGCGGGAGGGTTCGGCCCGCTGCCGGAGACGTGCGCCGGGGCCGGCCCGGTGCGGCGCTCTTCGGCGAGCAACGCCGCGACCACCGCGATGGGCACGACCAGCGGGCCGCTCACCGGCTCGGAGAGGAGCCGCGGGGTGGCCCGGTCCACGTAGGTGATGTCCAGCTCGCCGCGACGAAACTCCGGATCATCGAGCACCCGGAGGTGAAACACCTGGGACGTCGGCACGCCCACGATCACCAGCTCGCGCAGCGCACGCCGCATCCGCTGAATCGCCACCTCCCGGTTCTCCCCCCACACGATCAGCTTCGCGAGCAGCGGGTCGTAGTAGAGCGTCACCTCGTTGCCCGGCTCTATCCCCCCGTCCCACCGCACCCCGGGCCCGCCGGGGACCCGCAGATACTGCAACACACCGGTCGCGGGGAGGAATCCATTGAAGGGATCCTCCGCCGTGATGCGGCACTCGATCGCGTGCCCGCGCGGTTGCAGCAACCCGGAGGCGACGCGCATCGGCTCCCCGGCGGCGATGCGCAGCTGCTCGCGCACGAGATCGACGCCGTAGACCAGCTCGGTCACGGGATGTTCGACCTGGATGCGCGTGTTCATCTCGAGGAAGTAGAACTCGCCGTCGGCCGTGAGCAGAAACTCGACCGTGCCCGCGCCGACATATCCCACGGCGCTCGCGGCCGCCGTCGCCGCCTCGCCCATGCGGCGCCGCAGGCCCGGCGTCACGACCACCGACGGAGCTTCCTCTATCAGCTTCTGGTGGCGGCGCTGGATGCTGCACTCACGCTCCCCCAAAGAGACCACGCGGCCATGCGTGTCGGCGAGCACCTGCACCTCGACGTGGCGCGGGCGCTCGACGTAGCGCTCGAGGTAGACGCTGCCGTCCCCGAATGCCTTGCGCGCCTCGCTCTGCGCCGCCTGATACGCGCCGCGCACATCGCCGGCGCTGCGCACCAACCGCATCCCCTTGCCACCCCCGCCGGCCGACGCCTTCACCAGAACGGGGAACCCGATCACCTTCGCCTCCCGTTCGGCGTCGGCCGCATCGTGCAGGGCGCGGGTGAGCCCGGGGACGATGGGGACGCCAGCGGCCTGCATGCGCCGGCGCGCCTGGGTCTTGTCGCCCATCGCCTGGATCGCCGTTGCGGGAGGGCCCACGAACACGAGCCCCGCGTCGGCGACTCCGGTCGCGAACGCGGCCCGCTCGGAGAGGAAACCGTACCCGGGGTGTACCGCTCCACAGCCGGTTTTGACTGCCGCCTCGAGCAGCTTCTGGATGTTGAGGTACGAATCCGGTGACGGGGCGGTGCCGATCGGGACGGCGTCGTTGGCGGCCCGGACATGGGGGGAAAGCCGGTCCGCATCGGAATACACCGCGACCGCTTCGAGCCCCTCTTCCTGGCAGGCCCGGATGATGCGCAGGGCGATCTCGCCGCGATTGGCGACGAGAACTCGAGAAAACGACATCAGACGTCAGACGTCAGACGTCTGATGTCCGATGTCTGAAGTCTCACAGGGGGATGTTCCCATGCTTCTTCGCCGGATTCCTGTCCCGCTTCGACTCCAGCGTGGCGAGTGCTTCGATGAGACGCGGCCGTGTTTCACGCGGATCGATGATGTCGTCCAGGAACCCGCGGCCCGCCGCGAGATACGGATGGGCGAACTTTGCGCGGTACTCGGCGACGAGCTCCTCGGTGGCTTCGTTCTTGTAGAGGATCTCCACGGCGCCGCGCTCCCCCATTACCGCGATTTCCGCCGAGGGCCAGGCGACGTTGTAATCCCCCCGGATGTGCTTCGAGCTCATCACGTCGTACGCCCCGCCGTACGCTTTGCGGGTGATCACCGTCAGCTTCGGTACGGTCGCCTCGCAGTAGGCGTACAGCAGTTTGGCGCCGTGCCGGATGATGCCACCGTGCTCCTGGGTCACGCCGGGGAGGAACCCGGGGACGTCCTCGAAGGTGAGGAGCGGAATGTTGAAGGCGTCGCAGAACCGGATAAAGCGCGCGCCCTTGGCGGAGGCGGTGATGTCGAGCACACCGGCCAGCACCGCGGGTTGGTTCGCGATCACGCCGATCGAGCGACCCGCCAGCCGCGCGAAGCCGATGAGGAGATTCCCGGCGTAATCCCGCTGCACCTCGAAAAACTCGCCGTCGTCGACCACGCGCTTGATCACGTCACGCATGTCGTACGGCTTCGTCGGGTTGTCGGGGACGACGTCGAGCAGCGCCTCGTCGCGCCGGTCCGGGGGATCGGCCGACCCCCTGACCGGCGGAGCGTCGAGGTTGTTGGAGGGCAGGTAGGACAGGAGCGTCCGGATCGCCGTCAGGCACTCGAGCTCGGAATCGTACACGAGGTGCGCGATGCCCGACGTCGCGCCGTGCACGTCGGCGCCACCCAGCTGCTCGAAGTCGACTTCCTCGTGCGTCACCGTCTTCACGACATTCGGTCCCGTCACGAACATGTACGACAACCCGCGGACCATGCAGATGAAGTCGGTGATCGCCGGGCTGTAGACGGCGCCACCCGCGCACGGACCGAGAATGGCGCTGATCTGCGGGACGACGCCCGAGGCGAGCGTATTGCGCAGGAAGATGTCGGCGTATCCGCCGAGCGACGCGACGCCTTCCTGGATGCGCGCGCCCCCCGAGTCGTTCAACCCGACGATCGGCGCACCGTTACGCACCGCGAGATCCATCACCTTGCAGATCTTTTCGGCGTGCGTTTCGGAGAGCGAGCCGCCGAAGACCGTGAAGTCCTGTGAAAAGGCATAGACCAGCCGACCGTCTATCCGCCCCCACCCGGTGACGACACCGTCGCCCAGGATCTGCTGATCGGCCAGGCCGAAGTCGGTGGAGCGGTGCGTCACGAACCGGTCCAGCTCGACGAACGACCCCGGGTCGAGTAGCACGTCGAGCCGCTCGCGCGCAGTCATCTTGCCCTTCTTGTGCTGCGTCGCGATACGGTCGGCGCCGCCGCCCTGCTCCGAGGCGGCGCGCTTCTGTTGGAGGAGATCGAGCTTCTCGCGCATGCTCATAGCCGCAGAATCTATGACGCCGAGACGCCGTGGGGATAGGGAGACGCGGAGCCGCCGAGCCGCTGAGTGGACGCCCGGGAAAAACAAGTGGCCAGGACACACATCTCCTGGCCACTCGTACCCCGCCCCCACTCGGCGGCGCGGCGACTACGCGTCTGCCGGGCCTTCTGCCTGGGTCTCTTCCTTCACTTCCCTTACTTCCTCTACTGCCACTTCCTTTATTTCTTCCTGGGGGAAGCCCGTCGCCGCCAGCACGATCCGGTGATGGATCGGATCCACTTCCAGCACCTTCATGTCCAGCGCCTGGCCTTCCTTCACCGCATCCCCCGGGTTGTGGAGCTCCGGGATCCCGAGCTGCGACATCGGGACGAACCCCTCGATGTCGCTGCCGATTTCCACCACCACGCCCTTGTCCATCAGCCGCAGCACCCGACCACGCAGCTCGGTGCCCACCGGATAGGTTTCGCCGATGCGCAGCCACGGATCCTCCTGCGCCTGCTTCAGGCCGAGGGAGATCCGCTTGTTCTCGGCGTCGACGTTCAGGATCAGCACCTCGACCTCGTCACCCTTCTTGACCACTTCCGACGGATGCTGCACGCGCTTGGTCCAGGACATGTCGGAGATGTGGATCAGGCCGTCGATGCCCGGCTCGATCTCGACGAACGCGCCGAACGACGTCAGATTGCGCACCTTGCCCGTGAGTCGCGTCCCCACCGGGTACTTCTGGGGCAGCGCCATCCACGGATCCTGCTCGGTCTGCTTCATGCCGAGCGAAATCTTTTCTTCGCTCTCGTCCACTTTCAGGACCACGGCCTCGATCGTTTCCCCGATCGACACGATCTTCGACGGGTGCCGCACGTTGCGGGTCCAGCTCATTTCCGAGATGTGGACCAGCCCCTCGATCCCCGGCTCGAGCTCGACGAAGGCGCCGTAGTTGGTGATCGACACGACCTTCCCCTGCACGCGCGTACCCACCGGATACTTGGCGGCGACGTCCTTCCAGGGATGCTCCTGCAGCTGCTTCAGACCGAGCGAGATGCGCTCGCGCTCCCAATCGATGTCGAGAATCTTGACTTGCAGCTCCTGACCGAGGCGCACCATCTCGCTCGGGTGCGACACGCGGCCATAGCTCATGTCGGTGATGTGGAGCAGCCCGTCGACGCCACCCAGGTCGATGAACGCGCCGAAGTCGGTGATGTTCTTCACGATGCCGGTGCGGACCTGGCCGACCTGCAGCTCCTTCATCAGCACTTCGCGCTTCGTCTTGCGCTCCGCCTCGAGCAGCACGCGGCGCGACACGACGATGTTGCGGCGCCGCTTGTTCAGCTTGATGATCTTGAATTCGTAGCTCTGGCCCAGCAGCTCGTCGATGTTCGGGACGCGTCGCAGCGCGATCTGGCTCCCCGGGAGGAACGCGTCCACCCCCATCAGATCGACCACCACGCCGCCCTTGATCTTCTTCACGAGCGTTCCCGTCACCGGCTCGTCTCGCTCGAAGGCCTCGCGAATCCGTTCCCAGACCCGCATGAAATCGGCTTTCTTCTTCGAGAGGACGACCGCCCCCTCCTGATCCTCCAGATGCTCGAGGTAGACCTCGACCTCGTCGCCTTCCTTGAGACTCTTGGGATCCTTGAACTCGTCGATCGCCACCGCGCCTTCGGACTTGAAGCCGACGTCGAGAATGACGGCGGCGTCGGTCACGCGCAGCACTTTCGACTTCACGATCTCGCCTTCCTGGATGTTCGAGAGCGTCCCCTCGTACATCGCGGACATCGTCTCGATCTCATCGGCGGAATACTGCTCGTCGAGACCGGAGAGCACGCGGATTGGCGGGTGATTCGGCTTCTTGGAGGGCCCTTCGGGAGCGGCGTCTACGAGGTCCGTCGGTTCAGCCAGCATCGGGTTCCGGGTCGTGGTCATGGGTTTGGGGTTCAGGCTCCGGGAACGTCCCAAAGCCGGGGAACCATGAAGCTTACCCAGGGAACCGTTGGTACGCCAGCGCGACCACCTGGTCCACCTGCTCCACGAGGGACAACCGCGTCGAGTCCAGCAGCACCGCGTCGTCCGCCGGCTTGAGGGGGGCCACGGGACGGCTCGCGTCGGCGTGATCCCGGGCCGCGAGCTCGGCGCTCTCTCGAGCCACCTGGTGCTCGTCCTGGGGCTGACCCCGTTGTGACAGGCGCCGCCGGGCGCGCTCGTCCGGGGTGGCGGTGAGAAACACCTTCAGCGGGGCGTCGGGAAACACGACCGTTCCGATGTCGCGGCCGTCGACCACGACCCCGTCCGCATGGGCCTGCACGGCCTCCCGTTGCCGGGCGTTCACCCACGTTCGTATCGCCGGCAACGCCGCCACGCGCGAAACGTGGGCCGTCACCCGCTCAGAGCGGATCGCCTCAGCGACGTCTACGCCCGCCACTTCCGGTCGGAACGACCTCCCCAACAGCACGAGTCGCACCGGCAGCTCTTCCGCCAGCGCCAGGATGCGCTGTACGGGCCAGCCGTCCTCGGTGCCGGCGACACCCTCACCGAGTCGGTCCAGGGCCGCGAGCGTGAGGGCGCGGTACAGCGCTCCGGAATCGAGGTGAGCCCATCCCAATCGCTCGGCGACGAGCGCCGCCGTGGACGATTTGCCGGAGGCCGCGGGCCCGTCAATCGCGATGACGCGGGCCACGGCCGATCGTCCGCAGAGTGCCAAAGAATCCCGGGTAGCTGATCGCGACCGAGCGTCGCTCCGACAACCGCACCGCGGCCCCGGGAATGGTGCCGAGGACGGCGAACGCCATCACGAGCCGGTGATCACGCGCCGTTTGGACAGAACCACGCGGCGGTCGGTCGCTGCCGACCACGAACAGATCGTTACCGCGCGCCTCGGCGGCCACGCCGACGTTCCTGAGGTTGGCGGCGACCAGCTCGAGACGGTCACTCTCTTTCAGTCGGAGCTCGCCGACGTCCCGAAATACCGTCTCACCGCGCGCGCGGCTCGCCAGCACGGCGAGAAGCGGGATCTCGTCGATCAGCGCCGGCACCTCGGCCGCAACGACCTCCGTCCCCTGCAGCGGCGCCGGGCGCACGAGGAGATCCGCGACCGGCTCTCCGCCCTCGGCGCCGAGGTTCAAACGCTCCACATGCGCGCCCATCCGCTCCAGCGCGACGAGGAATCCAGTTCGCGTCGGGTTGACGCCGACCCCCTCGATCAAGAGTTCCCCACCCTCGGCCAATACCGCAGCACCGATCAGGAACGCCGCGGAGGAGAAGTCTCCCGGGATCGCAAGCTCGAACGGCGGTATCGCTCCGGCCGAGGGCTGATAGCTGACGATCCCGTTCGCCACCCGCAGATCCAAGCCGAGGTGCACGAAGAGTCGCTCGGTGTGATCACGGGAAGGCCACGGCTCCGCCACAGTGACCGGCACGCGCGACGCCAGCGCCGCGAAGAGGATCGCGCTCTTCACCTGGGCGCTCGCGACCGGCGACTCATACGCGATGCCGCGCAGCCGGCCGCCCTGCACCGTCACGGGGAGGTGCTCGGCGCCGTCCTGAAACGTCGCGCCCATCGATCGCAGCGGGTCGACGACGCGACGCATCGGCCGCCGCCGGAGCGAGGCGTCGCCGGTGAGACGGGCGCGGATCGGATGGCCCGCGACGACGCCCAAACCGAGTCGCGCCGTCGTCCCCGAATTGCCGCAGTCGATGGTGACGCGGGGGGAGCGGAAGCGCGCTCCCCGCACCGTGACGACGGAGTCGGAGCGGAGCGGTGCGATCGTCACGCCGAGACCGCGCAACACGCCGGCGGTGTGGCGGACGTCCTCACCGATGAGGAGACCAGTGCACGCGCTCGTCCCGCGGGCGAGCGCGGCGACGAACAGCGCTCGATGAGAGATGCTCTTGTCGCCCGGCACCCGAACCGTCCCCGAGATTCGCATCGCGGGGGGAAAATAGCAGAAGGGCGGCTCCGTCGGAGCCGCCCTTCGGCCATCGCTGGACTACGCGGTCATCACGGCCGGACGTTGAACTTGATCGAGGTCACGTGCGGGATGACGATCTGCGACGACCGCTGTTCGACGAGCTCGGCGTTGGTCAGCAGTGCGTACCCGCCGGGCTTGGTGAGACCAAGGTTCGTGTACGTCACGGTCCCGTCTTCTCCCGTGACCAGGGTCGAGTCGCCGCGCATCTCGGCGGGCGTGCCGTTGTTGTTGACCGGCACCACCGTGATCCTCACGCCCCCCACGGGGAAACCTTTCCAGGTCGCGAGCACTGTGACGGGGGAAATCGTCTGGTTCCCCGAGCAGCCCGAGCCGACCGGCGCGGTGCAGGCTTTGGCGTCGTGCGGTTGCGTCACGAAGCTCAGAAAGACGCTGTCCACGAAGTCGGGGCCGTAGTCGGTGTGAATGCCACCCGTCGAGCCCGCCAGTCCGCCGGGATTCATCAACGAGCTCGCTGCGAGCGGTTTCGGTCCCAACAGCGTCGTGCCGAAGGTGAAGAGCCCCTGGGCCAGCATCCCCATCGGTCCCTGCAGCGAGGTCACGGAACCGGTGCAGTTCGATCCCGGGATCAGGAAAGTGGCGTCGGCAAACGGGAGGAACGACACGCCCACCTGGTCCTGTTTGCGAACGACCGCCTTGTCGTTTCCGAAGTCGTTCGTGTTCGGGTCGATGCAAAGTCCGACGATCACCGCCGGGGAGAACGTGGTGTTCCGCGCGACGGCCCGCCAATTGTAGAACGTGTTCGGGTCGACGCCGGGCTGGGCGGTCGACGGCCGCCCATACAACAGCACCCGCGGAACGGTATTGCCCGCCAAGATCGATGCCCACGAGAAACCCGTCGGCGGCCCGACGCCGGAATACGCGTCCAGGCGGGCGACGATCGCGTCGGTCGGGTCGGCCGGCCCGCCGCGGACGCCGAACGCACCGTTCTGCGTCGCGTCGAGGGCGACCGTGAAGTCCTCCGGGCCCGGCGATGGCGCCGTGTAGCTCGCGGGCCACGCGCTGGAGTTCGTGAACATGCACTTGATGATCTCGTTCACGAACGTCGACCCGGTCGCCACATCCGGATCCGCGGATACGTTGGCCGAAACGTGCCCGAGCACGTCGAACCCGAGGTTCGCAGCGGTGGTGGTTCCGGCACCCGCCGTCTTCATGCTCGCGATGAGCGCACGCACCACGCGGACGGTGTCGTTGTTGGTGAAGTAGCTGTTCGCGAGTTGACTCGCGGTGGTGAAGGAACACTTGGTACTGAAGGTGGATGGGGCGTTCAGCGCGAAGGACGGTGCGACCGGTGCGTCGGATTGCACCGAACCCCGCGGTGACTCGCCGCACGCCACTACGATGGAGACGACGGCCAGTGCTGCCAGGCTCATGCGAGTCTGCATTTACTTCCTCCGTATGGCGTCAGGATTGGCGCCGAATGTGATGCAAGTTACACACCGCTTGGCTGCAAAGTGATCCGGCGTTCCCCTCAGGAAGCGCCCTGATGCACCGTTGCCACAGCGCGGTAACCAAGCAACAACCTACTTCAGCCCGACCAGCTGCTTGAATCGTGGATCGTCCCGGACACCGCGCCACCACCAGGTCTGGTCGTTGGCGAGCGTCATCCGATCCTGTGGATTGGCAGCGAGGTATTCCGCGAGCAGTCGCAGGGATTCATCGCGATCCCCGAGACGGTTGCGCAGCATCGCCTCGATGTAGATCAGCTCCCGATTGGGATCGACCGATGCGTCGGCCCGGGATCGGCGCGCCACGCGGTCGGCGCTGTCCTTCAGCCCGGCGTTGAGCAGGACAAACGACACGAGCAGTTGGTCCCGCCGGCGCCGGAAATCGCGCGCGTTGGGGGGCCAGAGGCTGACGTCCTGTTCCAGAATGCGCCATGCACCGGCGACATCGGGCGGTTGGCCGGGGAGCGCCATCGCCTCGAACTGGCATTCGGTGAAGTAGGGGTCCTTGGGGAATCGCCGCCCCCCCTCCTTGCACCAACGGTCGGCACCGGCGGGGTCCTCGAGATCGAGCGACATCGAGAACAGGCGATACAACACTTCATTCGCGTCGACGAGGTAGGGATCGGATTCGAGCGCCTGCAGGGCCGCGAGCTTGCCGGCGGCAGGGTCGGACTTGCGTGCCTCGAGATGACTCAAAAGCGACCAAGCCGACGCGCGGTTGGGATTGGTGGAGTCGGCGCCCGCACGCAGGTCGGCTTCCGCCGAGTCGAGCAGTTGGGCCGGAGCCAGCGGATACGGATCGAGTGCGAGGAGGAACCGGATATAGCGCATTGTTCCACGCAGCCGCCGCGCTTCCGGATCCCCGGGACGCACCTTCAGCGCCTCTTCGGCAAACGCCAGCCCCCGTCCCGTCCAGTTCGAGGCCGGGGCCTTGTTCCAGCCGACGATTTTCCGCTGGTCGTAGGCCACCCAACCACGGTCGACCACCGGCAGTGCCCACTTTGGGTCCATCTGCGCCGCGCGGGTGAGCTGCGAATCGGCCTTGGCGAGCGCGCGCTTCGCGGCCGTCGTGTCCCCCGCGGCGACTAAGGAGTCCACACTCTCCATGCCGGTCTGCGCCCGCTGCACCAGCTCCCACGCCGCCGCGTTGCTCGTGCCCGTCTGCATTTCAATCTGTTGCACCACCTGGCCGATCCGCTTGCGGAGGAACTCCGACACCTGGCGCGTCAGGGCGTCCTGCAAGCCGAACACATCTTCCCGTTCCCGCTCGATGGGCCCGCTGCTTTGTACGGTGCCGTCGGCGGTGTTGATCATGTCCACCGTGACGCGTAAGCGATCACCCGACTGGGACACCGTCCCTTGCACCACCGTGCCGACCTTCAAGGCGCGCGCGAGGCTGTCGGGGGGGACGACGGCATTCTTGTAGGGCGCCACGCCGTAACGGGAAATCACGTTCAATGACCCCACCTGCCCCAACTCGAAGATCAGGCTCTCGGTGAGTCCGTCGGCGAGATACGCGAGGTTCCGCCCCGGGCTGCGGTCATCGAAGTAGAGCACGGCGATATGGCGTGGATCGGGTCCGCTCGAGCCGCCGCCGCGATGCAGCCACTTGCCGCGCGTGAGCCAGCCCGCGAGAAGCAGCGCCAGCACCGGGATGCTCCACCACAACGCGTGGCGCCAGCTCGGGACCGGCAGCTGGATGGTCACCGATGGCCGCGCCGCCGCGGGGAGTGTCGACGTGCTCTGCCGCCGCATGGACGCGGAGATGTGCGACGGCGTCGCCAGCGCCTCGGCGAACATGATCACCGTCGGAAAGCGATCGGCCGGAACCTTCTCCAGCGCTTTGAGGAGCGCCAGTTCCATCGTCTCGGGAATCGAGACGCGGATGATCGACGGTGGCGACACCGCCGCCATCGAGTGGCGAGCGATGATCGACTGCACGTTCGGTCCGGTGAACGGCGGCTCGCCCACCAGCATCTCGTACACGACGCACGCCAGGCTGTACTCGTCGCTGCGGCCATCCACTTCGCTGCCCGTGGACTGCTCGGGGCTCATGTACAGCGGGGTCCCGATGACGGTCCCCGTTTGCGTGAGCTGTTGCTGCTCCACCGCGGACGCCGCGCGGGCGATCCCGAAGTCGGCCACGATCGCCGACCCGCCCGTCAGCATGATGTTCTCGGGCTTGATGTCGCGGTGCACGATGGCGCGGCTGTGGGCGTATCCGAGGGCGCTCGACACTTCGGACGTGATCTTGATGACGTCTTCCTGCGGCAGCTGCCGCTCGCGATTGAGTCGGTCGCGCAGCGACTCGCCCTCCACGAACGGCATGACGTAATAGAGGTAGCCGGCGGCCTCACCCGAATCGTACAAGGGGAGGATGTGCGGATGCTGCAGGCTGGCGGCGATCTCGATCTCGCGCAGAAACCGGTCCGGGCCGATGGCGGCACCGATTTCCGGATGGAGCACCTTGATGGCCACTTTGCGCCGGTGCTTCACGTCCCCGGCGAGAAAAACGGTAGCCATGCCGCCGCGCCCGAGCTCTCGCTCAAGGGTGTAGCGGTCGGCGAGCGCAGGGGCCAGCGCGTCGAAGAGTTCGCTCAAGAAGACCAACAGGCGGAGATGCATAAGGATATGGTGGGTGGACCCTTGTCGGAAGCGGCCCCCGAACCCTACTAATTAGGGCGCGATGACCACCCCCGAGCCCCCTACCAGCAGGCCCGCCCGCCGGGCGCCGAGTATCACGCGGCTGTTCCTCGCCACGTTCTTCGCGGTCACCCTGGCGGGGCTCACGATCGCTGTGACGTCCTGGATCGACGCGCGCCAGACGCAACAGGACGCCCTGGCCGTCCTGGAGACGCTCGACCAGCTCCGCGTCCTCAACGCGTCACCCGCGCTCGAAGAGCAGCGCGCGCACATCCGCGACATCGTTCTCGACCTGAGCGATTCGGCCCAACAGGCGGCGCTCGGGACGACGATCATCACCCTCGCCGTGCTCATCGCGCTCGGGATCGGTCTGGTCTACAGCCGCCGTCGTCTGGCCGAGCCGTTCGGGACCGTCGTCGCCGCGCTGGAACGGGTGGCCACCGGGGAGTACGACCTGCATCTCCCGGAAGAGGGCGCCGAGTTCGGGACGATCGCGCGCGGGGTCAATCGCATGAGTCAGGTGCTCGCGTGGCGCGAACGGATGCAGGAGTACAACGCGCGGCTGCTCGCCGCGCTGAACGCCGCCCCGCGCGAGGGGGCTGGCCTCAACCCCGCACTCGAGGTCCTGACCGATGCGACCGGCGGAGCGGGACTCGTGCTGTATCAGCCGGATTACGAGGCGAACCAGTGGGAACCGACGGCCGCGCGGGGCGTCGCCGGCACACCGGTGTCCCGCATCACCGTGCGAGAGATCGTCGGGGAAGGAAGCAGCGGCGTGCTGCGGCTGACAGGGGATCCGCACTTGTCAGCGCGCGCCAAATTGCGACTGCCGGGGACGCCCGGCGCCGAAACCGTCATCGCGCCGCTGCGCTCAGCGGGGCGGCTCGTCGGGCTGCTCGTCGCCCTCCCGGCCGAAATGCTGACGCAGCCGCAGCTCGATGCGCTGGCGCTCGCGGTCCCCAATCTGGCCATCGCCTGCGAGCGCGAGTCGGCGTTTCTGCACACGCGGCGGCTCGCGACCGAGGTGCGGAAAACCGCGACCTATCTCGAAGAGCAGTCGGACGAGCTGACCCGGCTCAACGAGGAGCTCGCGAAGGCAAACCAGTTGAAGAGCGATTTCCTCGCGAACATGTCGCACGAGCTGCGCACGCCGCTCAACAGCATCATCGGCTTCAGTGACATGCTGCTCACCGAAGAGATCGGGCCGCTCTCCGAGATGCAGCGCGATTTCCTCGACACCGTCGCGCGCAACGGTCGCCACCTGCTGCAGCTCATCAGCGAGCTGCTGGACCTTTCGAAGATCGAAGCGGGCCATCTGCGGCTCACCCTCGAACCCGTCGATCTGCGGCAACTGCTCCATGAGGCGGCCGACAGCGTGCGCGCGCAGACGGAGAAACGGCATCATCGTCTGGACCTGGATCTCCCGGGCGATCCCCTCTCCGTGACCGCGGACCACGTCCGGGTGCGACAGGTGCTGTTGAACCTGCTCTCGAATGCCATCAAGTTCACCCCCGAGGGCGGCCAGGTGCGTCTCGCGGGCCGTCCCGAGTCCGACGGCGTCCGGGTCGAGGTCCGAGACACGGGGATCGGCATCTCGCCCGCCGATCAGCAGAAGCTGTTTCGAGAATTCGTGCAGCTCGACCCATCCACCAGCCGGCACTACGAAGGCACCGGCCTGGGACTCGCGTTGTGCAAACGTCTGATCGAACTGCATGGCGGCCGCATCGGCGTCGACAGCGATCACGGCCGAGGGAGTACGTTCTGGTTTACGCTGCCGCGTGAGCCGCGACCGTCCAGCGTTGGAGTGTCCTGATGGGGATCATCGTGGTGGTGGAGGATCAGCCGGACAGCCTGAAGCTCCTGGCGACGCTCCTGACGCTGCGCGGGCATGCGGTGATTCCGCTGGCGAGCGGCGACGGGCTCGTCGAGACGGTGCAGACACACACGCCCCCACCCGACCTCGTGCTGCTCGACATTCAGCTGCCGGGGCGGGATGGATATGCCCTGCTCCAGGACCTGAAAGCAGTTCAGGGCGACCACCGTTGGAAGGTGGTCGCCCTGACGGCCCACGCCATGGCCACCGATCGCGCGAAGGCGATGGCAGCGGGGTTCGACGGCTACATCACCAAGCCCATCGACATCAAGACGTTCCCGACCGAGGTCGCGGCCTTCCTCGCACCCCCGGGGGGACCGGGTGATGCGGCGGGGTCGGCGCGATAGCTGGCGTCGGCTCCGGACCGGCCTCGTGCAGGTTCACATCGCCCGTCACCGTCGTGATGTGAATCTGCCGGCCTCCCTTCCCCAGCGTTCCGCTGAGGGAGTGGGAGGCGAACTTCCCGCTCACCGTGAGCGGGAATTCGCTCGTGATGTCACCCGCGACGGTATGCCCGTCGACGACCGCATCGGTTCCGCTGGGCAGGTCGACCTCGACATCGCCGTGGACCGTCGTGACCTTCACGTCGCCCGGCTGGCCGAAGCCGTGCATCGTGGCGTGCGCATCACCGTTCACCGTGACCGCGTTGACGGGGCCGTTGGCCGTCTCGACCGTGACATCTCCATTGACCGTCGCGACACCGACCGGCGCGGTCGCACCCTCGACGCTGACGTCGCCGTTGATCGTCGAGGCGTCGAGCTGCACGCCACGCGGCAACCGGACCTCGAAGACGACGGCAACGTCGTTGCCGTTCATCTGGCCCTGAGAGCTGAAGTGGCCGTCGGGACCGCAGGTCCCGGACCGCCCGGGCCATACGGCGCACACCGTCAAGCCGCGGTCCGACTCCGACGTGACGATCTGCACTGAATCCACTGCCGAATGCCTGAAGGTGCGCTCGGCGTGGATTTCAACTTTCTGGTCGTCGGTCGGGGTGACGGTGATCGAGCCGTTGATATTGCGCAACCAGAGCGTGCGCTGCGCCGCCAATGGAGTGACATACATCCAGGGCTGGCCGTGGTTGCGATCGGCGCCGAGGAAGTCGGTGTCGAACTGCTGTCCGAAGTTCGACAGTGCCGCCCGCCCCCGCCCCATCATCGATTTCACGAACATCCCGATACCGAAAACGACGCCGAGGATCAGCACTCCCCGGACGATGTCGGTACGCCAACGCAGCCAGAATTCTTTCCCGGTCATACGAATCCCCCCGCGGGGTGACTCCCTAACATTGCCTTACCCTACGGGGGGACGAAAGGACAGGTTTCGACAGGTTCGGCTCAATTCGCCGCGTTGGGCGGGCAGGCCTGCTGCTGCGCCACTGTCCCGGCTGCCGGAGCGGTCGCCTGGACCACGATCGGCGCCAGGGTCCCCCCGTACCAGACGCGGCTCGCGGCGAGCGTCGCACTCGCGTCGACCGCGCTGTCCGCCGCCGCGCTATGCCGTGCCCGCGGCATCCGGTCGGATGCGATGGCGCGGCCACCCAGCGCCATCAGACCCAGACTCCCGGCGGCCACCAGCGAAATTGCAATCGTCCGCATACAACCTCCTCATGTGACAGGCCACGAGCAACGGCGTGGTCACTCCGTATGACGCAGACACACCACAAACAGTTGCAACGCCCGTGTCCGGGAGGCGTCAAGCCGATTAGTTTTTCTGCCGTGCCGAACCTGTCGCGGTTTCGCGATCTCCTCTACCAGCTGATTCTCCGGGACCTGAAGTCCCGGTACAAGCAAACTTTCTTCGGCGCGCTGTGGGTGTTCGGGCGCCCCCTGGTCGAGCTCGGGGCCTATATCCTGGTGTTCGGTGCGTTCCTCCATGCACCGTCGGACGGCGTGCCCTATCCTTTATTTGCGTTCTCCGGCGTCGTGTTGTGGAGCTTCGTCTCGGGCGCCATTTCGCGCGGCGCGCGCGCGGTGATGAGCGAAGGCGGACTCGTCGCCCATGCGCCGTTCCCCAAAGCCACACTGCCGCTGGCGGCAATCGTCGGCGCGCTGATCGATTCGCTGCTCGCGGCCGTCATGCTCGCCCTGCTGCTGATCGTGCAACACGTGACGCCATCGCCTTCCGCGTGGCTCCTGTTCCCCGTGCTCGTCATCCTCGGGATCCTGGTGACGGGGATCGTGTTGATCGCGTCAGCCCTCAACGTGTTCTACCGTGACGTCAGCCAGCTCGTGGACGTCGGCGTGCGTGTGTGGCTGTTGCTCACGCCGGTGGCGTACGCCAAGTCCGTGGTTCCGCCACAGTTCAAGCCGCTGTATGCGCTCAACCCGTTGGTCGGCGTCTTCGACCTGTCCCGCGCGGCACTGCTCGGAACGGGCCCGCTCGATCTCTCGGTGCTCTGGTACCCGCTCGCCGTGGGGCTCGCGCTGCTGGCCCTGGGCGCCTGGGTGTTCCGGATGACCGAGCCGTATTTCGCGGAGTCGGTCTAGGCCGTGGGAATTGCCGTCTCGGGAGTGTGGAAGCGCTACCGCCTGCGGAGCCGCAGCCTCAAGGAAGTGCTCTCGAACCTGATGCCGCGGCGTCGCGGTGCACCGCCGCCGCGCCCGAAATCGATGTGGGCGCTGGAGGACGTGTCGTTCACCGTCGAACCGAGCTCGACCTTCGCGCTGGTAGGCGCCAACGGCTCCGGCAAGTCCACGATGCTGAAAGTGATCGCCGGCATGATGAAGGCGACGCGTGGCGCGGTGCGCGTGAACGGCCGCCTCTCGCTGCTCAGCTTCCTGGGGGGATCGTTCCACGGCGATCTCACGGGACGCGAGAACGTCTTTCTGGAGGGGGCGTTGCTCGGGCTCTCGCGGCGGGAGCTGCGGGCCAAGCTGGATGCGATCTTCGCCTTCGCGGAGCTGGAGCGCTTCATCGACGTGCCGGTGAAGTTCTACTCCTCCGGCATGGCGCTGCGCCTCGGGTTCGCAATCGCGGCGCATCTCGAGCCCGAGGTGCTGCTGATCGACGAAGCGTTCGCCGTCGGCGACACGGCGTTCCGCGACCGCTGTCTGGGACGGATGCTGGCGTTCAAGGCTGCCGGGACGACGATGGTGTTGGTGTCACACGAGCGCTACCTCGTGGAGCAGTTGTGCGACACCGCGCTACTGCTGGATCACGGACGTGTCGTCGCCCTGGGAAGACCCGATGAAGCGTTCTCGGCCTACGAGCGGATCATCGAAGCAGAGGAGGCGGACGACCCCGACGAGCGGGAGGGCGAACCCGCCCGCTCGCCGCTCGAAATTGAATCGGTGGACCTGGCGGGCGGCAGCGGCGGTGCCGAGCCGCTGTTCACTCCCGAGGGTGGCCTCGTCGCGCGCTTGCATCTCAAAGCCCGGCGCGATATCAGCGGCGTATCGGTCGGCGTCCAGATCGCGCGGGAGTGGCATGTCCTGCACGGCACGCGGTGCAACCGGCAAGGCATCGAGCTGAGCGCCCGGGCCGGCGAGCGGTTGACGCTCGAGCTGGAATACAAGCCGCTGTCACTGGCCCGCGGGTCGTATGCGATGCACATCCTGGTCTACGACCATCGTCTGCAGGTCTCACCGACGGTGGTGTGGAAACGCGCCGCACGGTTTCGGGTGACGCTGCCGGAATCGGAAGGGATCGGGCTGGTGCGCCTCGTGCACACCTGGAGGTTGAGTAACGGCGGTGGTCGCGCCTAGCGAGTCCGCGCCACCTCGCTCGACCACCAGGCGAGCGCTCTGCGCCACCCCGCGGGAACGTTGACCCACCGCAGCACCGCGAATCGCAGCCGCAGCTCCCGATCCAGATCGTAGCGATCCACTCGTCCCGCGAGCGGTGCGGGAAGGTCCTGCCCCGCGAGTTCCCGGGCGCCACCCAACCACGCGGCCGCCGCTCGGCCATCTACGATCTCTTTCGCATTGAGCCGTCGCGCCACCTCACTCCAATCGATGGCCGCGCCGCTCGCCCACACGAGTGCGGTGTCGAGCTGCCGAACCAGGAAGAAGGCGAGATCCGGAATCAACAGCGCATGCGCCGTCGCGGTCCAGAACAGCTCCGTGGCCGAGGGAACGCGCAGGGTGATCCCGCCGCGGAGGACGGGGACGCTTCCGTCGAAGTGCCGGCGCCAGGATTCTCTGGGTGCGATATCCTGGGCGTGTGTCGTGTGGATCTCGACCCCCACGCGCCGGTCGTTCATAAGGGCCGGCAGATGGTGGTGCTCGGGCCGCGGCGGTTTCGATGGGTTGGTGCGCACGTAGCCCTGGCGCCGCAGCTCGTACCACAGCGCCCAGGCCTCGGGCTCCGGCACGAGGACGTCCACGTCGCTGGTCCGACGCGCGTCGGCCATCGGATAGCGATCCGCCACCAATCGCCGCGCCGCGCCCTTCATGAACACACCGGGAATTCCGAGGCGATCGAGAGTGCGCGCGATCGCATCGGCCTCCGCGTCAACCAACAGGTTGCGCGCCGCCGCATCGCGCGCCTCGTCCCCGAGCCACGAGGCGAATCCGGCTTCGAGCGCCGCCAAAACGTCGAGCTGCCGCAGCCGGCGGTATGTCCAGAGCGCGCATCCCTCGAACTCCACCAGCCGGCGCACCCCGCGCCAATCGGCCGTCGGCCAGGCCGTCCGCAGCTGGTCCGACGACGCTGCGCCCCCCAGGCGGAGGGTTGCGAGCAGCAGATCAGCCGAGTTCAATGCGCGACGGCAGCGGCAGGCGCTTCGGGAAACCGGGCGATCACGACGTGACTCAGGGCATGCTCGGGATGCGCCTCGAGATACGGTTCCCCGGCGCGCACCAGCCAGGCGTGCGCGGCGAGGTTGGATTTCCCCGTTCCGCCGTTGCGGTTGACGCCGATACACAGCTCGACCGGACGGCCGGCCCGACGCAGCAGATGGTACAGAACCGCGGCGCGTTTCAGGCAGGTGCGGTGCCAGGGTCCGGGGAGGCGACGCAGCAGTCGATCGACCCAGCGGGCCAGCGTCGCGTCGTCCAGCGCGGCGTCCGGAGCCGGGTGGCCGCGTCCCTCGAGCCAAGTGGCCAGGCGGGCAAAGGACACGACGTAGACGAGAGGCGGGACCAGCAGAACCAGGGCCGCCGCTCGCAGGCGCCACCCCAGGGAGAGACCAGCCGTCACCGATTACCCTCTTCGACCAGCAGCTCCGCGGTGCGGCACGTGTCGAGGAACTGGCGGACGCTGGCTTCCGCCTGCTCCGGCGTGACTTCATACCGCTCGAGCAGCACCTCGACGAGCTCGGGAACGGTGCGCGGAGTCTCCAGGGCCTGCAACAGGGCGAGCCCGCTTTCGCTCACCGAGAAATAGCGCCGCGTGCCGAGATGCAGCACGACGCCGTCTCCTTCAACGTCGGCCAGGCGAAGATCCGGGTGCCGCTTATAGGTGTCGCTCATGTGACTAGCTCGGTCAAGCGGTTCGGTCGGGCGAACAGGTCCCGACCCAAGGTTACCCGATAGCAGCGCGCCTGCGCACTCAGTCGCGTCAGGGCGTTCAAGTGGTCCTGCGCCAGGTCCGGCTCGAGCATCACCCACGCCGACCAGCGGACCAGCTCGGCGAGTGCGGCGGCGGAGGGGATGCGCTCCCCGGTCGTCTGGTCGGCACCGACGGACGTGAAGATAACGATCTCCGGGGAAACGAGGGGCGTCCAGACTCCCCCCAGATCCTCGGGGAAGTACCCGACCTTGCCGCGTTCCGGCAGCTCGACGCCGCCGGCACGGGCGAGGAGCTTCCTGCCATCGGGACGCAGCGCGATCGGGGCGCGGCACGTGTGGACGATCACTCGTCCGTCACGCGTTTCCAGAAATGCCGCGTCGTCAGTGCCCACCCGCCAGCCGTTCGCCGCGAGCAACGCCACCGTGGTCGACTTGCCGCAATGCGCGTCGCCCGCGAGCAGCCACCCGCGGGAGCTCGGATCGATCGCCGTCGCGGCGTGCAGGTGGTACCACCCGGCGCGGCGCAGCAGGATGATCACCACCGCCATGAAGAAGTTGCTCAGACTCCGATTCAGAATCGCGGCGGCAGCACGCGACAACGTAATGCTGGCCGTCCTCGCGCCGACTGGAATGTCGGCAACGGCGGGTGCCTCGTCCCACACGATCAGCAGCCCATTCCCGTCCAGACCGCGTACGAAGCCCACCTCCGGTTGTTCGAAGACGCGCTCCCCCGGGAGGGACGAAAGCTCGTCGACGACCATGACATCGAGCGCGAGGCCCGGCGGTGCCGCGATGCGGAGCTCCGCGAGCCACGTTTCCAGAGCGGCCTGCACCGTGGAATCGGTCGCACGAACGGAGATGGCGGACGTGGGCATGAGCGGAGGGAAAGAAGCCTCGGAACGCGACACGCGCCAGGTCGATGTACGACCTGGCGCGCGCTACGACAACTCGGCGTTCGGCTTAGCTGTTATGCCCGTGGCCGTGGGAGTTCGAGGTGTTGTTGTTGTTGTTGTTGTTGTTGTTGTTCTTGCCCTTCTTCTCACCTTTGCCGCCCGAGATCAACGTGACCTTGGCGAGTGACGCCTGCTCCTTGATCTGCGGAACAACGAACGGCTTGCGAGTACTGCGATTCATTTCCGGCCTCCCGGTGCCGAGTAGTCGTTTGGTGGGGCCTTGATCCCTGCCGAACTGCTTTCGCAAGCCGCGTGCCAGAAACAGGCTTGCGAAAGACGAGGAAGGACGGTGAAAACAGCAACGCCAGGTCGCCATAGGCGACCTGGCGCTGGTAGACGGCGCGGGACTCAGCTGCTGTGGCCGTGCCTGGTCGGGGTGCCGCCGCCCCCACCGGAAACCAAGGTCACGGTCGCCAGCGATGCCTGCTCGATTACCGTCGGCACCACAAAGGGCTTGCGGGCATTCTCCTTGTTCACGTCGTCCTCCCCGAATCCAAGGGTAGTCGCGAGACGATTCAGGACTGGCCAGTCCTGGTGGGAACTCTCCGCAAGTTTCAGACCCGGAACGACGTTCGAATCACGATGTGTAAGTTATTGTTATACATTATGTTACTAACTTAATGCCACGGCTGGGGAGGCCCGGAATGATGGCCGATCCGCCACAGTCGACGGCGTGTGTGACGGGAGCCCACAACACCCGAGAGGTGTGCGCTAGCTGTAGCATCGCTCCTACAGATCAGCGCGGGAGCGTCCACCATCCCGCCGCAACCCCGGCGACCTGCGCCACCACCGCGATCGGCAGCGAGAGGCGGCGCGCGCTGGCGTGTCCCGCCTCGATCACGAGAAACACCGCGAGCAACACACCGAAGAACGGCCACTGCGCGTGCAGACCGAAGAACCGGAGAATGCCGTCCCCCGTCCAGGCGGCGGCGAAGCCGCCGGCCAGCGAGCCGAGCAGCATCGCGACCTGTTTGGCGCCACGCACCGGCAACGCCGCGACCGGGAGAAAAATCGCGAGGCCGCCGAGCGCGGCGAGTACGGCGCAGGCGAACCCCGCCACATACCCGATGATCATTCTCATGGTGTGCTATGCCCGGGGCAGGACTCGAACCTGCACGGGAGTCTCCTCCCAAGGGATTTTAAGTCCCTTGCGTCTACCGGTTTCGCCACCCGGGCCCTGCCGACGCAACTGAAATCTGGCGGCGTAAGTTGTTGTGGCGCAACGACAGCTTCACCTTACGGGCTCCGGCCGTGATCCACCACTCGCCTGCAGGAGGGTGATCGCCGGCTCGCGCCCGAACCGCTTCGCAAATGCCGATCCAATCCGCCCGCGAATCAGCTCCTCAGGCCGCTTCCCGCCCTTCGCGGGACCGAGCAGCACGAGCACATTGCCGCCCCACCCTGCTCCCGTCATCCTCGCCCCCCAGGCACCCGCCCGCCGTGCCACCCGTACGACCAGATCGAGCTCCGGGGTGCTGCAGTCATAATCCCTGCGACACGACTCGTGGGAGTCGAACAGCAGCTGTCCGAGCGGCCGCAGCCGTCCCGTGCCGAGCAAGTCCGCTCCCTGGCGCGTGCGTACCGTTTCCGTGACGACATGCTTCACGCGCGAACGCTGTGGTTGGGGCAGCAGCCGGCTCAACTTCCCAAGGGCGGCGGGTGGCCATTCCGCGAGCGCAGTAAGCTCGGGCCGTATCGCCTGCAACGTCGCCAGCGCCGCTTCGCATTCGGCGCGCCGGGTATTGTAGGCGCTCGACGCAAGCTCGTGTCGCGCGCCGGTATCGACGAGCAGCAATCGCGCGCGCAGCGGCACGAAACGCACGGCACCGGTCGCGCACTCGAGCAGCATGGCCCGTCCCGCCCGGGCTCGGACCGCAATGCTCTGATCCATGATTCCGCAGCGCACGCCGACGTGCTCGACTTCCGCTCGGTGCGCGACGTCGACGAGATCCGCCGCGCTCAGGTTCGCGCCGGCTAGCTGCGCGAGCGCGCGCGCCATCGCGACGCTCAACGCCGCCGACGAAGCGAGCCCGGCACCGACCGGCACATCGCTGGCGAGCGCCAATCGCGCGCCACCGGGCGCCGCGTTGTGACGGATCAGCTCGCGCATTACGCCGGCGGCATACGCCGCCCACCCCGACGGGAGTTGCGCGTCCCAGCGCACTCGCTGGACCACACCGTCGCGTGCGGAGACGAGATCCAGAAACCCGGCCTCGCCCGCGGCAACCGCGGCCACCGTTCGCGCCGGGATCGCGAACGGCATCACCGGGCCACCGTTGTAATCGGTGTGCTCGCCGATCAGGTTCACCCGGGCCGGGGCGCTCGCCGCGTGCGTCGGGGCCGCGCCGAAGACCCCGTGGAAGAGGGCTATCGCCTGTACTCGCATCGGTTTGACAAGGGTTCGGGCCAATGGTACCGTAAGCCAGCCAGTTTCACCATCTCCCCATCTTTACACTCCGGAGATCCTGCGTATGCGGCGGTTCGCCCGGTATGCGCTTTTCGTGTTCGCCGCCCTTCCGACCTCCCTAGATGCACAGGGGTTCGCCATCAACGAGCTGGGCACCTGCAGCATGGGGCGCGCCGGGGTCGCCGCGGCGATCCCCTGTGCCGACGGCTCCGCATTGTGGTACAACCCCGCAGCGCTGACCTCGATCACCGGCACGACGTTCAGTGGATCGGTCACCGCGATCATGCCGCACGGGGGGTTCACCGACGTCTACTTCGGCCAGAAGACCGATATGCCGAGCCAGACGTATTTCGTGCCGAGCGTCTACCTGGCGCGGCACGTCAGCGACAAGCTCGGCGTCGGCATCGGGCTATACGCGCCGTACGGACTCGGCACCAAGTGGCCGACCGATTTCCAGGGGCGGTTCGATGGCTACAAGACGAAACTCACGAGCATCTATGTCCAGCCGACCATCGCGTATCAGGCGACGAAGTGGCTCAGTTTCGGGTTCGGCGTGGCCTACATTCACAGCAGCGTCGATCTGCATCAACGCGTCGATCTCTCGCAGCAGCCCGTGCCCGCCGTTTTCGGGCTGCCGCCCGGAACGACCTTCGCGACCATCGGAATCCCGATCTACACCGACTTCGCCGACGCCACGCTCAGCGCGAGCGGCAATGGCGTGGCCTTCAACGGCGGTATCCAGATCAAGGTCAACGACCGGCTGACGGTGGGTGGGCACTTCATCACGAAGAAGACGATCACCTACAAGGGCACCGCGTCGTTCAAACAGATCAACACCGGGTTGGTGCTCGCACCGGCACCGCCGTTGATCCCGACACCCGTCCCGCTCGACGTGGTGCTGCAGAGTCAATTCCAGGCCGGCGGCAATCTCGTGGGAGGCGCGGCCAGTACCGACATCACGCTTCCCGACCAGGGCTCGGTCGGATTCTCGTACAAAGCGTCGGACCGCTGGACGCTGATGGGCGACTACCAGCAGATCGTGTGGGGCTGGTTCAACAAGCTGAACCTCACCTTCGCCAATCCGCTGCTCAACCAGTCCCTGTACGAGGGATTTCGCGACAGCCACGCCGTGCGTTTCGGACTGGAGTACCAGCAGAGCGCGAAGACGGTCATCCGCGGCGGCTACCTGTTCCATACCGCCGCGGCTCCGGACCAGACGGTGACGCCGCTGCTCCCCGAAGGCGAGCGCAACGAGTTCACGATCGGCATAGGAACCGAGCTGTCCAAGGCCTTCACGCTGAATGCGGCGTATCAGTACATCCGCCAGCAGGACCGCAACGGTCGTGCGGGGACGACATTCAACAACGGGCTGTACACGTTCAACGCAA
>DATJJY010000022.1:0-12432 GCA_035491895.1 Gemmatimonadales bacterium | reverse complement strand
CGGCGCACCGATGGTGGACCTGCGGATGTTCGCGTGGCTGCCGCCCGGTGAGACCGCGCTGCGGCTGCTCATCGGCAATCCGGCGAGCGTGTGGGGTGCCGCGGGCCTCCACACCGGCGACCGGCTCACCAGCCTGAACGGAGCCCCCGTCACCACGATGGACGTCTTCCGCTCGACCGTGAGCAAGATCAAAATCGGCGACACGGTAGCGGTGGAAGTGAGCCGCCCGGGAGGACCGTTTCGCGCGAGTGTGGTGGTGACCGTCCAACAGCGGCCGACGGTGCACCTCGAGCCGATCGCGGGGGTGACCGAGCGTCGACTCGCTCTGCGGCGGGCGTGGCTCGCCGCGACTCCCTGAGGAAGTCCGCTTCCCTCTTACTGCCGGCAGAGACCGGCTGGGTCCGGCTTGGGGTGATCGACCACCACGCGGTGGTCGAGGTTGGCGACGTGGACGGCCACATCCTCCACGAAGGTCCCCACCTTGGTCATGTGCGCGTAGTCGATGTACTCCGGCTCGTCCGTCACCTGGTGATAATCGGAATGCAGGCCGGTCGTGAAGAACGTGATCGGGATCCCGTAGCGCGCGTATTCGTAGTGGTCGCTGCGGCAGTAGATGTTGGACGGATGGCCGTCGGCGTCCATGGCGTAGTCGAACGTCAGGTCGTGGTGGTCGGCCTTGTTGACCTGCTCGATCAGGTCTCCCAGCTCGGTCGACAGCCGGTGCGACCCCACGAGCTGCAGATACCCCGCCGAGCCGCGCAGCGGCGTGCCGTCCTTGGTGCGACCGGTTTCGTCGCCGGCGTCGCCGCGGCCCACCATGTCCATGTTGAGCTGGGCGACGATCGAATCGCGCGGCACGGTGGGGTGATCGGTGAAGTAACGCGAGCCGAGCAGCCCCTTTTCCTCTCCCGTATGCCACACGAACAAAATCGAGCGGCGCGGCTTCTGCGCGAGCGTCGCGATCCGCTCCGCGATCTCGAGCACCGTGACCGTGCCCGAGCCGTCGTCATCGGCGCCGTTCGAGATCGAGTCGAGCCGTGCGCTGTTGGGATGCGCCGCCCGCCACACCGCGAGCAGTGAGTCCACCTGTGCCTGTTGCGCGGCACTCCCCTGCTTCGACGCGTCGTCCGCCCCCTCCGGCCGGACGACGTGATTCCAGATGCGGATCGAATCGTGCTCGAGGGGACGCGCCGTCAGGCCGATGTGGTCGTTATGCGCGCCGATCGCGACGTACTCCCCTTTCAGCTTGGGGTCGCTGCCGGGGACGATCCCCACCACGTTGCGCGCCGGGAAGGGCGCCGGCGCGATGACGTAGCGGATGTCCACAGACGCCGTTCCCCCCGCCGCTCCGACGGCGAGCGAGTCGACCGGGCCCGGGAACATCTTCGCCGCCGCGGCGCTCGAGATCAGCAGCGTGGGGGTCGAGGCGGGCGTCGGCGTCGTGTTGTCGTCGAGGAACGTCTGCGGGCGGCGCAGCGTCGACAGGAAGAACGAGGGCATGCCGTCGAGCGCGATCAGCGCGACGGCCGCCGCTCCGGGAACCGTCGGCGCGCGGCGCAATGACCGCAGCGAGCTGAACCCGCCCGCCGTGCGCAGCACGACGAGCTTCCCCTTCGCCTGGTCCGCCGGAATCTGGTGCACCGAGTCGCCCAACATGCCGCCGAACACGATCGCGACGGACGTGAGCGACAACGACGCCCGGCCGAGGGAGAGGTAGTCGGTGTAGGGCGCGAGACCGGCGCCGTTCACGGCGAGCGTCGAGGCCGTGTCGAACGTGCGCGTCTTGAGCGGCAGCGTCTGGAAATAGGTCCCGCTATCGCCGGCCGGCTTCAGCCCGAGGCGCCGTGCTTCGGCCGCGATGTAGTCGGTGGCCTTGACGTTGCCGATCGTCCCCGTCTCCCGTCCCTGCATCGAGTCGTCGGCGTAGACGTAGAGGCGCGTCATCAGATCGGCGGCGGTGATGGCCGGCGTGGTCGGGCGAGCCGGATGCTTCAAAGGCAAAGACGCGTCGCTCTGGGCGGCGGCGAGTCCGGGAAGAAGAGGAAGAGAGACGGCAAGTGCGTGCAACCAGCGCATGAACCCTCCGGTGAGAAGAACGGCTGGGGCGACGACGAAGAATCTACGTACGCCGAAGGGACGGCGTTGAGCCGTATATTGGGCGCGTGCCCGACCGAGCCGCTGCCACCACGCCACGTGTCGTCGCGCCCGATCTCGTTCGCGCGGTGGCGATCGCGCTCGTCGTCCTGTTGCACACCGCCGGGGTCGTCGCCAATCCGGGCCCCACGGACGGCGTGGCAGCCTTCTGGGCTGGGAACATCTACGACAGCCTCGCCCGCGCCGGCGTGCCGCTCTTCGTCCTGCTCACCGGCTGGTTGTTGCTCGCTCCCGAGCGCACGGCGGAGCCGCTGGGCCGTTTCCTGTGGCGCCGCACGAGCCGTGTCGCCCTGCCGCTCGTCACCTGGTCGGTCGCCGCCTGGGTGTGGCTCGCCGTCCGGGACCGCCATCCGATCGGGTGGGGCCGCTTCTGGCGCGAGCTCCTCGCCGGCCCGGTCTTCTATCATCTCTGGTACGTCTACGTCCTGCTGGGGCTCTACCTCGCCATTCCGCTGCTGCGCCCCCTCGCCGCTCAGGCGGCGCCCGCGCTGCGCTGGTACGCCCTCGGCCTCTGGTTCGTAGGAACGGCGGTGCTGCCGCTGTGGGCGTGGTGGGGAGGACCCGCGATCGGCATCCCGATATTGGTGGTGAGTACGTATGTGGGCTACCTGCTCGCCGGGACCTGGCTCGCGGCCACTCGCATCTCCAGGCGGACCGCATGGGAGTTGTTACTGCTCATCGCGCTCGCCGCGGTGTGGACCATCGTCGCGACGGCGCGGCTGACAGGGGATGATCATCTGAACGTCATCCTGTACGGCTACGACCGGCCCAACGTCGTCGTCATGGCGGTGGCGGCGTTCGTGCTGCTGACGCAAAGCTCGCCGGCGGCGTGGGTCACGCGGCACCCACCGGTCCTCGGCCTCGTGCGTGCGCTTGCGACCTCGAGCTACGGCATCTACTTGCTCCACCCATTGCTGCTCGACGTTCTCGGGAGCGGTGTGCTCGGCTTCCGCATCAGCGGCACGTCCCTGCCGCCGTTTATCGGTATCCCCTCCTTGGCGCTGGGGCTGCTCTTCGTTTCGCTCGGCGTGATGACGGTGGCGCGGCGGGCGCCGGTGGTCGGGCGGTTGCTCGGAGCGTGAGACGGACGGTAGGGGACGGTTGGGGTTCCCCCCTTAGTCTCCTATCGTCCCCTGCCGTCTCCTACCGTCTATTTCGACGATCACGTCGCGGGGAATCCGATGCGACGATGGATCGCGGCCATCCGGGGATCGGATTGCAAGGAGCTGAAGCCGAGGTGCCGCTTGGAATAGATGAGGATACTGTCGCGCTCATCGCACGCCTGCCCGAGCAGGTCGAAGGCTTCGTCGAGGCGGCCTGCCGCGGCAGCGGCGACCGCGAGCGTCGATTTCTGCATGTAGCCGCCGCGGGCGCGCGCCGAGAGCTCATCATAGATGGACTGAACCTCGGCCATCCGTCCGGCGGATCGGTGGCACGCCGCGAGGGCGGTGAGCGTGGCCGGTTGGCGCCCCGAGGCCGCGGCCGCGGTCTCGAGACAGTCGATCGCCTCATCCGTGCGGCCCAGCTGATTGTACAGGACTCCGAGACTGAGATAGGGAACCAGCATGGCCGGAGGCAACTCCGTGGCCCGCAGTGAGGCAGCGATAGCCTCCTCATACCGACCCGACGCCATCAAGACGATTCCGAGCTGCATGTGCGTCAGGGGGGCGAGCGGATCGATTTCCACAGCCCGCCGGGCGTGAATCTCGGCGTCGGCGAACTCTCCGGCCAGGAGACTGAGATACAGCGCGAGACGGTAATGGGGGGCGGCGTAGCGCGCGCTCAGTTCGATCGCCCGCCCGAGCTCGTGCTGGGCACGCACCCAGTCCCAGTCGAAGACGAGCGCCAGCTCTCCCGCCGCACAATGAGCCTCTGGAAGATCGGGAGCCAGCTCGAGCGCCCGTTGAATCGCCGCGCGCGCCTTCGGCAGAATCGCCGTGGGAGGAGCCACGCCGTATTCGGCGAGCAGCACACAGCAATCGGCGAACCCTGCATGCGCCAGCGCGTACTTCGGATCGAGCGCCAGCGCCTGGCCGAAGAAGTCCAGGGCCTTCTTCAACCCCAGGCCGCGCTGCGCCCAGGCGTATCGTCCCTGCAGATACAAGTTGAAGGCGTCCAGATTCTTGGTCGGCCGCGTCGCCGGGAATTCGTGGCCGGCCCAGCCGAACGAGGCGAGCAGGCGACCCGCGACCGCTTTGGCGATCTCGTCCTGCACCGAGAACACATCCGCCGCTTCGCGGATCTCCCGGTCGTAGCGTTCCGACCACCGCAGGAAGCCGTCACCGACGTCGTTCAGCTGCACCGTGACGCGCAAATGCTGCCCGGCGCGCTGCACGCTGCCCCGCACCACGGTCGCCACGCGCAGCTTCTCTCCGACATCCTCGAGGTTCACCGCCTTGCCGCGGAAGGCAAACGAAGACGTTGGCGCCGCGACATGCAGTCCGCTGACGTGTCCCAACGTATGAATGATCCCCTCGGTAATCCCATCGCTGAAATACTCGCTGTTCGGCTCGGCGCTCAGATTGTCGAAGGGCAGGACCGCGACCGATTCTGCCGCCACGTCGCCGGGCAGAGAGATCCGCGCCCGCAGCGCCTCGGCGAACTCCCGGGCCGACGCGAATCGGTCGGCCGGCGTTTTCGCAAGCGACTTCAGCACCGCCCGCTCCAGCGCCAGCGGCACGGTCGGCCGGACACTCCGGATCGGCGGGACAGGATCGAGCATGTGGCGCGCGAAGATGGCCTGCGGGTTCGCGCCGTCGAACGGGACCGACCCGGTGAGCATCTCGTAGAGCACGCAGCCGAGGCTGTAGAGATCCGACCGGCCGTCGATTTCTCCACCCTGACACTGCTCCGGGCTCATGTACGCCGGCGTGCCGATCCGCGCGTGCTCGTCGGTGATCGGCTCCGCGACGCCCGTGAGCGCACGCGCAATCCCGAAGTCCGCTACGATCGGTCGATCGACGATGAACAAGATGTTGTCCGGCTTGATGTCCCGGTGCACGATGCCGCGCCCATGGGCGTACTCCAGCGCCGAAAGGACATCGCTGCCGATCCGCACTACCTCGGCGATGGGCAGCTGGGTGTCGCGAAACAACAGGTCGCGCAGGCTGCCGCCATCCACGTACGGCATGACGTAATACGGCAGATCGCCGGCGCGGCCGCACTCGAGCAACGGCAGAATGTTGGTGTGGACGAGATTCGCGGCGACTCGCACCTCGCGAAGAAACCGCTCGGTCGCGAGGGCGGAGCTGAACTCCGCGTGGAGGACTTTGATGGCGACCGGCCGCTCGATGTCCTGCCGAACCTCCCTGGCGAGGTACACCGTCGCCATGCCGCCGCTGCGGATTTCCCGCTCGAGGCGATAGTGCTCCGGCAGCGCTTCCGCCAGTCGCTCCATGGTCGTGGACATGACAGGGCAGGGCTAGACGGTATCCGACCCGCCGCTCCACGGTTCAGATTGGAACCGGGGAGCTCTTCTCCGTTTGCGCACCTGCTGGAATGAGTTGGCCATGTCGCTCGGCCAACCCCAATCTAGCCCCTGTAGCTGACGTCGGCAGGACGCACCGAAAAGGGCGTCAGTGCTGGTGTTCCATCCGTTGTGCCGAGAGAAACTCGTGGATCGCACGCACGGCCACGGTATCGGCGCTGAAGATGCGCACCGCACCGCCGCCCGGGAGGGTGTCCACGGCGTAATGGATCGCGCCGCGACGCTGCCGCATCACGGCGGCGCCAGGAAGGTCGTGCTGATGCACTTCCAGGGCGTGCTCGAAATCGCCCGCCGCGAAGGCTTTGGCGATGTCCTGCATGTGCGCGCGAATCGTGCGAACACCGGCTGTGTCCGCTGCTTCCCGAACCAAGACGATGCGTCCACCATCCGGGAGCAGGTCGAACGTGTGGTGGCTCGTGTACTGATCCACTCCCATCACCATCGCCCCGCGCCGTTGCATGGCCGCGTACCCGGTGTCGGTCGTCCCCTGTGCCGCGAGTGGCCCAGCGAGCACCACCGCGAGCAGCGATCCCATCGTTCGTGTGATCATGGGTGTAATGATGTGCGGCATCGGGCAGTCGTCGCAGCCCGTCGGGGCTAGCGGTGCCCCTCCCACGATTCCGTCGGCACGTCGGCCGGCTGGGGCTGCGATCGGAGATACGTGACGACCTTCCAGATCGGGTCGCCCGAGAGAATCCCGCCGTACGCCGGCATGCCGCGCGGCCGGCCGTAGTAGATAGAGAGATAGATCTCGCCATCCGAGCCGCCGTAGCGCCAGCGGCCGTCCACCAGACTCGGGCCCACCCACCCCGTCGCGCCACCACCATGGCAGCCGTCGCAGTTCATCGCGGTAAACACCTTGCCGCCCTCATCCGCCGACGCCCGGTCTCCGGCGAATGGATTCTTCAAACTGCCCCCCGCTGGTGCCACGCCGCCGGCGGCGACGTGCGCTTCGGAGCGCACCGTGGGTGGGACGGACGGTGCCGCGGGCTTGTTGCACGCCATCAGAATTGCGAGACCTGACAGCAGGTATGCTGCTCGTCGGGCGTTGCTTGTTCGCGGCCTGAAGTCCGCGCTCGGCGCTGACGCGACACGACATGAATGTCTGGTTCTCAGCGTCTTTGAAGACGCGTCGCCGTAGGCGCCGAGCGGCGGCTTCGAGCCGCCGGACCGCGCGGCCAGCCTCACGGTTCTCCTCCCAAGCCGAACACCCACACCGTCCCGCCCTGGCTCGTACGACGCGCGATGTCCGGGATGAAATCCGCCGGCGGCCGCACGTCGGCGGGATCGTCGGACCGGACGTCGCCCGCCAACAGGAACCAGTCGCCGCCGATGCCGTCGCAGATCGCGATGTACTGTTTCCCGTCCGGCCCGGCGAAGGAGATCGGGCTCCCGACGATCCCCGATCCGAGCTTGAACTGCCACAGCGGCTTTCCGCTCCGCGCGTCCACCGCCTTGAACCAGCCGTCCAGCGTCCCGTAGAACACCACGTCCCCCGCCGTGACGACGCTGCCGCTCCACACCGGATAGCGCTCGTGAATCTCCCACACGCGGCGGCCCCGGGCCGCGTCCCAGGCGATGAACGCGCCCATGTACCCGCCCGCACCCGCGTGGTACGGGGTGCTGGCGCCGATGTAGGGAGTGCCGGCGATGCGCGTCGCCTGCACCGCCTCGTAATCCATGCACATGTTGTTGGTCGAGACGTAAAACAGCCCGGTGTGGGGGGAATACGACGCCGGGGACGCGGGACTTTTTCCGCCTTCGAGCGAAGGACAGATGTCCTTGACGTTGCCGCGGGAGGCGCCGGTGAGCTTCGTCGAATCGACCAGCGGCCGTCCCGTGGTGAGATCGACCCGCGTCGCCCAATTGAGCGGCGTGAACGGCGCGGCGACCAGCACCTCGCCGTTGGTCCGGTCGATCGTGTAGGCAAACCCGTTCTTGTCGAAATGCACCAGCACCTTGCGCGGTTTGCCAGCGACCACGAGGTCGGCCAGGATCATCTCGGCGTTGGAGTCGAAGTCCCAGCTCTCGTGCGGTGTGAACTGGTAGGCCCAGACGAGCGAGCCGTCTTCCGGACGTCGCGCGAGTACGCTCGACGACCACTTGTTGTCCCCCGGCCGCTGCTCCGGATTGTAGGGCGACGCGTTCCCCGTACCGAAGTAGAGGAGATCGAGCGCGGGGTCGTAGCTCAGCCAGCCCCACACCGGCACGCCGGCCCGCTTCCACACGTCGGTGGGCCAGGTCGAGGCGCCGAGGCTCGTCCCCTTGTCGTAGAACGGCCGGAACGTCCCCGGCCGGGCGATCATGTCCGAATCGGGGCCCTCGTTGTACGCCGTCCAGACGACGCGACCGGTGGCGAGGTCGAGCGCCTTCAGCCAACCGTGAATGCCGAACTCCCCACCCGAGGGACCGACGAATACGCGGTCCTTCACGATGAGCGGCGCCATCGTCACCGTCTCTCCCTCGGACATATCGGCGACGCGCGTCCGCCACAACTGCCGGCCCGTCGCGGCGTCGACAGCCACGGTGTGCCCGTCGAGGAGGTTGTAGACGATCTTTCCGTCGGCGTACGCCGCGCCCCGGTTCACGGCATCGCAACACGCGGTGCCGAGCGCCGTCGGAGAGACTTCGGGACGGTACTTCCAGCGCAGCGGGTACCCTTCCTCGGTGAGGTCGAAGGCGTAGAGAACGTTGGGGTACGGTGTGACGACGTACATCGTGTGGTTGACGACGAGCGGCTGTCCCTCGTGGCCCCCGAGAACGCCGGTCGAGAAATTCCAGACGAGGTGCAGCCGATTCGCATTGGCCGTCGTGATCTGGCCGAGGCTGCTGTAGCGGGTGGCGGCGTAGTCTTTCGCGGGCATCGACCAGTCGCCGTCGCCGATCGCCGGCCGATCCCCGGCCACGAGCAAGGCGACGGCCGCAAGCAAGCGCCAGATCATTCCCCCAAGGTGCCGCCTCCACGGGGCTGCGCAAGCAGCCCGGGCTGCTGGTTATGATTGTCCATCCACGTCCAAGGACCGATGATGCCAGCCGGCCGGGCACACATGCTGAGCGAGGTGACATGGCGGACGGTGCGTGAGACGCGCTACGAGATCGCGCTGCTCCCCTGGGGCGCGACCGAAGCGCACAACACCCACCTTCCCTACGGCACCGACACGATCGAAACCGAGGCGATCGCCGCGCGGGCGGGACGGATCGCCTGGGACAAAGGGGCCCGGGTGGCCGTGCTCCCGGCGATGCCGTTCGGCGTCCAGACCGGCCAGCTCGACATCCCGTTCTGCCTCAACCTCAATCCCAGCACCCAGGCGCTGGTCTTGGGTGATCTGGTCCGGTCGCTCGACGGCCAGGGAGTGCCGAAGATCGTCCTCCTGAACGGGCACGGCGGCAATGATTTTCGCCAGATGATCCGGGAGCTGCAGCCACAGGTGAAATCCTTCCTTTGTCTGATGAACTGGTACAAGCTGGTCGATCCCAAGGAGTTCTTCACCGATCTGGGCGACCACGCGGGAGAGCTCGAAACGAGTGTCATGCTGCACGTGGCCCCGGACCTCGTCCGCCCGCTCGCCGAGGCCGGCTCCGGCGCCGCGCGTCCGTGGAAGCTCGAGGGCTTGCGAGCGGGGTGGGCGTGGGCGCCACGCCGCTGGACCGCGGTCACCGACGACACCGGCGTCGGGGACCCACGCGCCGCCACACGCGAAAAGGGGGAGCGCTACGTCGCGGCGGTCGTGGACCGCGTGGCGGCGTTTCTCGTCGAGCTGGCGGCGGCGGATCCGCACAACCTCTACTATCATTCGGAATGAACGAACACGACAAACGGCCGATCGTCACGATCGCCTTGATGGCGGCACTCGCCGACGGCGCGGCGTCGCCTGAGGAGCAGGCGCAGCTGCAGGACGCGATGAACCGTCTCGGCATCACAGACAGCGATGGGCTGACGCAGGCGGCACGGACGGGGCACCTCGACATCGATCAAGTCGTCAAGTCGCTGTCCGACGATGCCGCGCGGGCGTACGCCTATGAGCTGGCGCTCGTCGTCTGCAACGCCGGTGGCCCGGCGAACGACCGGGAGCAGGCCTTCTTGAAGGAGCTGCGCGGCGCACTGGGACTCGGGGTCCCCGCTGTGGCGCAACTCGAGCACGATGCCGCCGCGCTCGCGAGCGCCGCTCCCGTGACGAGTGGATCGAGCGGTGGTGGCGCAGCGGAGCCCGACCTCGAGCAGATGATCCTGCAACAGGCGATGCTCGCCGGCGCGGTGGAGCTGCTCCCCGACCGATTGGCGAACCTCGTCATCCTGCCGCTGCAGCTGCGGCTCGTCTACCAGATCGGCCGCAAGTACGGTCAGCAGCTCGACGCCAACCAGATCAAGGATCTCGCGGGGACGCTCGGCATCGGCGCGGCGGCCCAGGCGCTCGAGGGAGTCGTCAGCAAGCTGGTGCGCGGCCTCGCCGGTGGACTGCTCGGGGGGATCGTCGGGGGCGCCGGCGGAATCGCCGCCGGGGCGACGGTTACGTTCGCCTCGACGTACGCGCTGGGCCACGTGGCGCAGCGCTACTACGCCCAGAACCGGAGCCTCAGCACCGCGGACCTGCGGGAGCTGTTCCAGAAATTCCAGGAAGACGCCCGCGGCATATTCCCGCGGGTGCAAAATGAAATCCAGTCCCAGGCGAAGACCCTGAACCTGCCGGGCCTGCTCGACGCGATTCGGGGCCAGACCGCCTAGGCTGAAACCGCCGCCGACCGCCCGCCGTAGGGTGGGGCGTTGCCCTCACTCTTTCGGGAGTCCGTTGTGTTGAAACCCGTGCTCGGCTTCGCGGCTGTCGGCCTCGTCGGGATCCTGTTGCTGCCGTTCTTCGGCGCGCTGCTCGGCTTGGTGTTCTTCCTGCTCAAAGTCGCGCTGGTGATCTTCGCGATCTGGTTCGTGATGCGGCTGTTCCGCAAGAGCAAGAGCGATGAGGCGACCGCGGATTAATTGGCGCCTCTCCCCATAAGTGGCGCGACGCCGGGAGTGGGGGCGCCGGACGCGTTGGACGCGGGGGCGCTCGACCCGGACCATTGTTTCGGATCTCCTTGGTGACCACGAGAGACGATGTCCAGGCCGTGCGGCCCCCGCGTCCTCGCGTCCTAGCCCCCACTCCCGGCGGCCGCACCCGCTTCCAACAAGCTCCCTGACTCTCTCCTACCAGATCTGAGGCACCACGTCCGGCGGCCGCACCATCGGGTCGCCGGGCTTGCATCCGAACGCCCGGGCGAACGCCGGCGAGTCGGAGAGCGGCCCGTTGACGCGCCAACGCTCCGGCGCGTGCGGATCGACGGTGACGCGGGTGCGCAACGCGGCGTCCCGCGTCTGGGACCGCCAGCTCTGGGCGTACCCCAGGAAGAAGCGCTGCTCCGGGGTGTAGCCGTCGATCAGCTTGGGGCGACCATCGCGCACCAGTGCGCGTTGCAGCGCGTCGTAGCCCGTCAGGATGCCGCCGTAGTCTGCGATGTTTTCTCCCAGGGTAAGCCGGCCATTCACGTGGAAGGTGTCGACCTGCACGTACCCGTTGAACTGCTGCACCATGCGGTCCGCCTGAGTGGTGAAGTGCGCCGAGTCGGCGGCCGTCCACCAGTCCCGCAGGTTTCCTTTGGCGTCGTAGTGACGCCCCTCATCGTCGAAGCCGTGCGTCAGCTCGTGGCCCGCCCAGCTGCCGCCCAGTGAGCCGTAGTTGGCGCCGTCGTCGGCCTTGGGGTCGAAGGTCTGCGGCACGAGCGCGCCGGCCGGGAACACCATCTCGTTGCGTTCCGGATCGTAGTAGGCATTCACGGTGGGGACTGTGATGCCCCATTCGGTGGTGTCGACCGGGGAGCCGGGACGGTTCACCACCCGCTGCCACTCGAACGCGTTGGCGCGGGCGACGTTCACCACGAACGGCCCGTCGACCGATTCCAGCCGCGTATAGTCGCGCCAGTGGTCGGGGTAGCCGACCTTCTCTCCCATCTTGCCGAGCTTGTCGAGCGCCTGGGCGCGGGTGGAATCGGACATCCAGGTGAGCCGGCGCAGCCGCGCCGCGAATGCCGCGCGGATGTCGTCGATCACTGCCTTGGCGCGGGCGCGCGCCTCGGGTGGGAACGTCTTGGCGACATAGGCCTGGCCCAGTGCCTCGCCCAGGTCACCGTCGGTCTCGCGCAGGCAACGCTTCCAGCGCGGCAGCAGCTCCTTCGCGCCGCTGAAGCGCGAGCTGAAGGCGAAATCCTCGTTGACGAGCGGCGTGGAGAGCCAGGGAGCGGCCGCGTCGAGCAGATGGTAGCGGAGGTAGGCGCGCCACTGGTCGAGCGGCGCCGTGTTGACGAGCGAGTCGACGCGCTTGAAGAACGCCGGCTCGGCGACGTTCAGTCTGGCGACCGGAACGGTGAGGCCGATCGCCTGGAAATAGCCGTTCCAGGAGATCGTGGGGGCGAGCGTCCTGAGCTCGCCAGCGGTCGTCGGATGGTCGGTGGCGGAGGGCTCGCGCCGCTCCACGCGCGTCAACGAGGCGCGCGCCAGCTCCGTCTCGAACGCCAGCACCGCCGCCGCATCCGTCCCAGCCTGGGCCGCCGGTTCCCCGGCCAGCGTCAGCATCTTCGCGACGTGCGCGACGTATTGCTGCCGCAGCGAGTCCGATTGCGGGTCGGTCTTCGTGTAGTAATCGCGGTCCGGCAGTCCGAGCCCGCCCTGCGCCAGCCAGACGAGGTAGTGGGCGGCATCGTGCGGATCGGCCTCGGGGCCGTAGCGGAACGCGACGTTCACGCCGCGCACCTGGAGCGCCGCG
>DATJJY010000021.1:0-2242 GCA_035491895.1 Gemmatimonadales bacterium | reverse complement strand
CTGGTGCTCGCGACCCTGGCCCGGCGGTGGCGCCCTCGACTTGCTCCCGGACATCCGGTAGCGCTCCAGCCGTCAATCACGCTCCGTCCCAAAGGAGGAATGAAGATGCTTCTCGAGAGCATCCCGGCTCATTGAGCCGCGGGATCGGTCGACTGTACTTCCGTATCGAAGTACAACGAGAACTCGTGCTCGCCGTCCGACACGTCGATCTCCACCCGCTCCAACGAGAAGTCGCGATCCCACGACCGGTCCCGGATCCACGCGCGCCCCTGTCCCTGAACTCGGTGACCGTCCGCCTCCCGCACCTCGAGCGGCACCGGACCGAACCGCAGGTCACCGCTCCACCTTCCCGCCACCTCGTACCGTGAGTCGCCGACGAGGAGCAGCTGGAACTCGTCGTTCTGGCCAAGCCAGAGTCGGGCACGGTCGAACCGGAGGCCGCTGCCATCCTTCTCCTGCAGGGCGCCCTCGCCTCTCTGGGATACGTTGACCACAAAGGAACTGCCGCCCCATGGCCACTCGTCATCGCCCTGGCGGGAGGGCGGAGTCGCGCGTGGTTTGGGCTGCTCGGAGGCGGTGAGCGCAGCGGTGCTCATCCCGTTCTCGAAGCGGGCCGAGAAGTCGCGGCCGTCGGCCTGGCCTCGCACATCGAGCGCGTCAATGGACCCGTCGGGGCGGAAGCGGATGCGGCCGCTGCCCTGGGCGTTGCGTTCGCCGGGAACGTCGAGCACCGCGAACTCGATCGTGCTGGCATTTCTGCTCCGCCATGCGCCGACGACAGCGGTGCGGAGCGACGTGCCATCGATGAAGAAAATCTTCACGGTGCTGTCGGCCTTGAGCAGAACTGACCCGGCGCGTACGTCGTACTGCTTGTCGGCGAGCGCAAACTCGCCTTCGCCTCGGAGCGGCAAGGCGACGGCCTGCGACATGGCGAGCGGAGGTGCGGCCAGCATGCCGGCAACCACCGCAGGTGAGAGCAGACCAAAACTGGGGACACGCATAAGAACCCTCCTTCGATAACTCCAACCGAACGGCCGTATATTCGCCTGCGTGCCCGGATCCCTCGCCCGAGTCACCAGTCGGCCGCGCCTGCAGTGGCTGATCGCTTTACTTCTCGCCGCCGGTGCTCCGTCGGGAGCTGTGGCCCAGGCATCGCGCACCAATCCGGCGGCCTCGCTTCTCACACCCGGCATCTCGCACAGCCTAGCTCGCCACCGGGCGGCGACCATCAGCGACGTCCGCTATGATCTCACGCTAGACGTAACTCCGCTAGACAGTGCAATAGGTTGCATCACCGTGCGCTTCCGCCGGGCTGGCACCGGCGACGTCGTAATCGACTTTCGGGGGCGCCGTCTCACGGCCGGGCGCGCCAACGGCCAGAAGATTCCGGCCAACGCTGTCAAGAGCGGCCACATCCGCATCCCCGCTCGTCTGCTCGAGTTGGGCGACAACCAGCTCGACTTTTCGTTTGTCGCCGACATCGCGCCGAGCGGCGCGAGCATCATCCGAAGCCACGATCCAACCGACGGAAGCGACTATCTCTACACGCTGCTCGTCCCCGCCGACGCGAACCAGCTCTTCCCCAGCTTCGATCAGCCGGACCTCAAGGCGCGGGTTCGCCTCACGCTCATCACGCCGGCGGTTGGGTCTGTCAGGACGGGGGGCTCAGGGCGCGGTCCGCACGGCCACGACCGCACCAGGACGATCGACCCGGCGCCGTGGTCGGTCGTGGCGAATGGATCGATCGAGTCCGCGGACACGAGCGGCGGGCGGGTCACGACACGGTTTGCCGAGACAAGGGTGTGCGCGTCGGGCGGTGCGTCGAACGAGTCGCCAGGGCAGCAGGAGCTACGAGGGAGCGGATCGCACCAACACGGAGAGGCGCGAGTAGGCAGGGCGACGGGGGCTCCAAGGGAGCGCGTCGGAGCGCGCGTCGGAAACCGGGGCGACGTCGGCAACGATCAGCGATGGGCGGCTTGGAAGGCCCCGGGTTCCGGCGGTCGCGCTCCGCAGCGCCCTGCAGGAGTTCACGGCGCCCTGACACGAGCGCCGAATCCGCAGTCGGCAAGAACCGCCGCCCTGGCGCGAGCCGAGTGCAAAGCTGCTCCGATCAGTACCTACCTGATCGCGTTCGCCGCGGGTCCCTGGCACCGCGCCAGCTCGACCGAACATGGCCGCACGATCACGGCCTACGTGCGTGCGTCGCGCGCGGCCGAAGCCGACCTCGATAGTCTGCTCACGC
>DATJJY010000020.1:0-40549 GCA_035491895.1 Gemmatimonadales bacterium | reverse complement strand
CGGCGTGGACCAGGCGTACCCGCCGGCGATCCACGCGCTCGCGCAGCTCGGCCTCCCGCTCGTGAAACAATCGGGCTTCGAGCCACTTCGGCCCTTCCCGGTTCCAGCAGTCGCGTGGCGGGCAGGACACAATCAGCACGCGGGCCCCGCCTGGAAGGTGTGGAACACGAGCTACTTCATGTACATGGCCGTGCTCGCCTCGATGGTCCACGGGTTCACCGTGCCCGCCGGCCTGGAGGCCGGTCAGCGCGCCCGCGGCCTCACCAAAGGCATGTTCGAGTGGCTGCGCAAGGCGCCGTGGAGCGATCCGGGCTTCTCGGCCATGATTTTCTCGATCATCGTCTTCGGGTTCGTGGGGGGTATCACCGGCGTCACGTTCGGCACTGAGCAGATCAACATCATCGCCCATAATACGCTGCGCATTCCGGGTCACTTCCACGCCACGGTCGTGAGCGGGACGGCTCTCGCCTTCATGGGGCTGACCTACTACGTGATCCCCCTGATCTTCCGTCGGCGGATTGCCTTCTATCCCCTGGCCCGCATCCAGCCGTGGCTGTTCGCAATCGGGATGCTCATCTTTTCGTTGATGATGACCTTCGCCGGCACGTTCGGCGTGCCACGACGCCACTGGGACATCACCTTCTCGGGCGCCCCATTCGACGTCCAGTTCAATCCGGCGGTGAACCTCGTTATGGGCATCATGGCCTTGGGCGGTCTCCTGGCGGCGGTAGGCGGCGGGATCTACATCCTCGTCACCGTGTGGTCGGTGTTCTTCGGCGAGAAGCTGCCGGCCGGAGCATACACCGGTCCGGGGCTTCCGCCGGGAATCGTCACGCCCCCGAAACCCATCCCGCCGGGCGAGCATTCGAAGAAAGCCACCGGCACGCTGGTGCTGGTGTTCGTGTTCCTGGCGGCGTTCATCGCCTATTACTTCATCAACTGGAAACTGCTGTCGGTGGTATGGAAGATCGGTTGACGGTGCAGCGACTCGCCGCGCGCCACTGGGCCTCCCTGGTGGCGCTCGGCGTGATCCTCTTCATTACCCTCGGATGGTGGGCGCTGGCGCTCTGGCCGCTGTCCGACGCCGCTCCGCCCGCGCTGCTGCGGGCGCGCGTCATCTGCTTCGGAACCGCCGGCAACGGACTGCCCTCGGGGATCGGCTGGATGATGCTGACCGGCGAACCGATCATGATCACGCTGCTGCTACTGGGCGTGGCCGGCGGCACGACGATCCGCGAAGCGCTCGACGGGATCGCACGCCACGCTGTCGGCCGCTTCGTGCTGGGCACGACGGCACTCGGCCTGGTGGCGGCGCTCAGTCTTGCCGGAGCGCGCGTGACGTACGCCCTGGGGTTTCGGGGACCCGGACCCATTGAGATCGGTGCCGACGTCGCCACCGCCAGCCGAATCGATAAACCTGCCCCTCCCCTGGACCTCGTGGACCAGCACGGCGCCGTGGTGACACTCGCGGCGCTGCGCGGGCGACCGGTGCTCGTGACCTTCGGATACGCCCATTGCCAGACAGTGTGCCCGCTCGTCGTTCAAAATGTGGTGCGGGCTCACGACCGGCTCGCCGCCCGGAGCGTACCGCCGCAGCTGGTCGTGATCACCCTCGACCCGTGGCGCGATACGCCCTCCCGCCTCCCCGACATGGCGCAACAATGGGGATTGCCGGACGACGCCCATGTGCTGAGCGGGACGGTGCCGGATGTCGAGGCGACCCTCGACCGCTGGGGAGTCGCTCACACCCGCAATCTGCAGAACGGCGAGATCACGCACCCCAACCTGGTGTTCGTACTCGACCGAGGCGGCAAGATCGCGTTTGCTTCGAACGGCGATGCGAATGTGATTGTCGAGCTGGTAAACCGGATGTGACGAAAGCTCATAGCTGATTGCTGACGGCTGACACCTCGAGCTCACATCGGCGAAATCCCCGACGCTCGCGTTCGCGACCACACATTCATGACCATCATCGCTGCAGCAAGCACCTCCCCCAGACGGCCGCCGATTACGAGCGACGGGTGCTCGCCCAGCAATCCGATGCAGACCAGGCCGATGCCGCAGTTCAAGAAGGCGAGTGCAAGCCACGCAAGCTCCTCTCGACCCCGGGCCGCCCTGGTCATTCCGAAACGCGGGAAGATCCAATACGCGACCCCCATCACGAGCTGCACGAACCAGCCGATCAGCAGCAGCTCGAAGTGGACCGGGAGCCAACGCCACAGATAGGGAGCGAATCCTGATCCTTTGTTCGCGAGCATGAGCGCCCCGAGCGTGAAGCCCGCGCCGAGGTGCAACAGCGCGACCCGGACGAACCACACACTCACCAGCGGCATCGGGCCATCGTCAACGTTCCTTGACTCGTGGCCAGGTATTTCCGATGAATCCGACTCCTGCGAGCCACTGACACAGCGCCGAGCTCACCAGTAGCCCCCCGCCGCTCGTCGCTTCGCCGACGACGCGAAGCCAAAGCCCGACGTGCAGTAGCCCGAAAGTCGCCAGGGCGAGCCAGTCCGGCCCCCGGGGGCTGTCCTTCGAGAACTTCGGGAACATCCAGTAGGCCACGCCGAAGATCATGCCGGTGAGCCAGCCCACCACGAACAAGTGGATGTAGACGGGAGTGAGCCAGAGCGGCCCCCCCGCTGCCTGCCAGACGCCGGCGGCCAAGGCGGCGACGAAGTAGACCAGGGAGAGCTTGACATACCAGCGCGTGAGCGGTGGCATACCCTATTCGACGATCGCCTCCGCCTCGACTTCGACTTGCATCGCCGGATCGACCAACGCGCTCACCTGTACCATCGTCGTCACGGGCCGGATCGCACCGAAGATCTCGCCGTGAGCCCGGCCAACCTGCTCCCAATCCTTGATGTTCGTGACGAACATGCGAGTGCGCACGACCTGCTGCAGCGTGGCGCCGAGCCGGACGAGGGCGCGCTCGATGTTGCGCAGCGCCTGCATCGTCTGCACGTACGGATCGCCGATCCCCACCAGCTTGCCTTGTTCGTCAGTTGCCGTCGTCCCGGAAACCTGAACGACGTTGCCGACGCGTACCGCCCGGGAGTATCCGACGATCGGCTCCCACGGCGTGCCACTGGAAATGTTGATGCGCTGAGCCACCCAGGTCTCCTTGTGTATGAGAAGCGCTATCGGCTATCAGTCATCAGCTATTCCTCACCAGCACATGACGCAACGCCGGCTCGAGCTCCGGATACTGGAACTTGAATCCAGCCTCCAGCAGCCGCGCCGGCACGATACGGGTTCCCGACAACATCGCTTCTTCGGCCGCCTCCCGCCCGAAGACCATTCGCAGCGCGAACGGAGGGACAGGAAGCACGGTGGGCCGATGGAGCACGCGGCCGAGCGTCCCCACGAATTCCGCGTTGGTGACCGAGTGCGGAGCCGCCGCGTTCACCGCTCCGTCCAGCGACTCGCGCGATAACGCGAAGCGATACACCGCCACGAGGTCGTCGAGAGCAATCCAGCTCCAGTACTGCCGGCCCGTCCCGATTGGTCCCCCCAGCCCCAGACGAAACGGCAACAGCATCGCCCCGAGCACGCCGCCCTGCAGCGCGAGTGCGAGGCCGGTTCGCACGTGGACCGTGCGGATACCGGCTCGCCGCGCCGGCTCTGCCGCCGCCTCCCATGCCTGACACAGCTCGGCGAGGAAACCCTGACCCGGTGGACTCGCTTCCGTCTGCGGCTCGTCACCATCGCGGTAGTAATCGGCACCGGACGCACACACCAGCACGCGCGGCTTCGTGCTGAGCGCGGCGAGGGCTTCGGCCAGCAGCCGAGTACCCTGCACGCGACTGTCAGTGATGCGACGCTTCTTTTCTGTCGTCCATCGGCCGAGGATCGGCTCACCAGCCAGGTGAACCACGGCGTCGAACGCCTCGAGCCCGGCGCGATCGATGGTCTGTCGCGTGGGATCCCACAGCACGCCGGCTTCGCCTTCGGACACCGGGCCGCGCACCAGTCGCACGACCGTGTGTCTGCCGATCTCGAGCGCGTGAACCACGGCGTTGCCGATCAGACCGCTCGAGCCGGACACGAGGACGCGCATCGCAGGGAAACTATCGCGGGCTTGCGCCAATTCTGGCTGTGTAGTACTGTATCGGTACAATAATACACTGCGGAATTGTGTTCGATCAGATCGATCCTCGGAGTCCAACGCCGCTGTATGCCCAGATCGCCTCGCGCGTTCGAGTCGCAGTTGCCGCCGGCGCCCTCCGTCCGGGCGACGCCCTGCCCTCGGTGCGACACCTCGCGTCTCGTTTGCGCGTCAATCCGGCAACGGTGGTCCAGGCGTATCGCGAGCTCGAGACCGAGGGATTCGTCGAGCTGCGCCAGGGCGCGGGAACGTTCGTGCGTGAGGTGCGCGCCGAGCGGCGCGCCGGTGAGCGAGCCCACCAGGCCGCGACGCTGGTGCGGCGGATGATCGCCGAAGCGGGACGACTGGGTGTATCGGTCGAGGAACTGCACAGCGCCATTGCCGACGAGATGGGAGCGAAGGCCTCATGAGCAACGCCGTCGAGATCCGCGAGCTCCACTACCGCGCGGGGAAGAGCTTCGCCATTGAAGACCTGGACTTGAGCGTGCCGACGGGATCGATCTACGGATTTCTCGGTCCCAACGGTTCGGGGAAGACCACGACGATCCGCCTCATTCTGGGGCTGCTGCGCCCCCGCTCGGGAACGATCCGTGTGCTAGGGGAGCCGATGCCGTTGCGCGCGCCGGCGGTCCTCGGGCGAGTCGGGTTCGTGCCCGAGCAGCCGCACCTCGACCCGACGCTGACGGTGTGCGAAACGCTGCGCTTTCGGGAAGCCTTTTACCCAACGTGGGACGGCGACTGGGCGGGACGCCTGTTGCAGACGTTCGATCTCGACCCCCACCACCCGTTCGGGAAGCTCTCCAAGGGACAGAAGGGGAAGGTGATGATGCTGCTCGCCCTGGCGCAGCGCCCGGATCTCCTGGTACTCGACGAGCCGACCGACGGACTCGATCCCGTGGTTCGACGCGACATGCTCGCAGCGTTGATCGACTACGTGTCGCAGCACGGCGCCACGGTCTTCATCTCGAGCCACCTGGTACACGAGCTGGAGCGGATGTGCGACTGGATCGGCGTGATGGACAATGGCCGGCTTGTGTCGGAATTACCGATGGAGCGGTTCAAGAACGGCATCAAGCGGCTGCTCGTGTCGGCGGCGCCGGCGGAAACCGAGTCGGCCCCATTCTCGGTGCTCGCCCGCGACCGTAACGGCGCGGCGACCGAGACCTGGCTGGTCCGCGGGTGGGAGCCCGGGATGAGCACGTGGTTCGACGCCCGGGACGCGTCACTCCAGTCTGTCATCGATCTCGATCTGGAAGACGGCTTCGTGGAGCTGCTGCGCACGTTCCGCACGCCACACGGTAAGGAGGTGCGCTGATGTTTCGCGTCGTGCTCTACGGACAGTGGAAGTGGTCGCGCATCGTCGTGATCCTCGGGTCGGTCGCGGGCTTTGCATTGCCGATCCTCTCCGTCCAGGGAGCCACGAGCGATCCCCAGAGGGCGATGAAAGCAGGCGAGCTGCTTTCCGTTATTCGGTCGTGGGGCGTGCTCTATCCCGTGCTGGCGGCGGCGATCGGGCTCCTGATCGCGATCGCCACCTGGACCCCGGATCACCGCGGGCGGCATGTCTTGGCACTCTCGCTCCCCCTGCCCCGCTGGCGCTACGTCCTGTTGCGGTTCACCGCGGGCCTCGTGTTGCTCGTGCCCACGATGCTCGGCGTCCTCGCGGGAGCGTTGCTGGCGAGTGCCACGGCGACGCTGCCTCCGGGGCTCGAGACGTACCCCGTGGCGCTCGCGATCCGTTTCGCCCTGGCCCTCGCCGTCGCGTATGCCGTCTTCTTCGCCATCTCCGCGGGGACGACACGCACCGCCGGGATCATCCTCGGCCTCATCGGCACCGTGATCGTGGTGCAGGTCGTGGCGAGCACAGCGGGAATCGAGCTCGATCTCACGAGTCCTGTGCAGGCGGTCGTAATGAACTGGCCGGGACCGCTCGCCATTTTTACGGGCCGCTGGATGCTGATCGATGTCTGAACACGTTTTTCAAGACGCGTCGCCGCAGGCGCCGAGCGGCGGCTTTGAGCCGCCGAAAACGAGCCGGCGCTCGCGGAGGCTGCTGAACTCCCTGCCCGCAGCGCTTGCGGCAGTACTCGTCGCCGTCGCCCCACTCGCCGGCCAGATTCCGGCCCTGAGGGCGAGGGCCGATAGCCTGCTGATGCAATGGCGCGAAGCGCAACAGTTCGCCGATCTCCAGGACTCGCTGCGGCTCGGGCGGGAGCGCGGCGGGCGAGACACGATTCGCGTAGGCGCTCTCGTCTTTCTCGTGAACCGGTCCCCGCTCCCGCTGCGGGAAGCCGCGGCGACGGCGTGGCCGCAGATCGAACGGTTCTACGGCCCCGCGGCCCAGGCGTTCGCGCAGCGCCCGTTCCTCATTCAGGCGGTGGATCCGGATACGAACGAGGACGTTCCGCCCGGTCGGGCGATCAAGATCCTGTGGAACACGGAGGTCGCGCCTTTGGCGCGCGCCCTCGTCGCCATGGCGGACCTCGGCCCGTTGGACCCCGCCCTGCATGACTGGCTCGGTGGGGTGGTCGTTCCGCGGTTCGATTCCGGCCCCGGCCACGCGGCGGTGTACATCCAGCTGGTCACCGCCCCCTCGCAGGCCGCGCAACGTTGTTACCGGGGCGACCGCGCGGCGTGTCGCGATGCCCTCTCCCTCAGCGCAATGACCGATCCCGCGAGCCAGTGGTACGGACCGGCCGAGCGACGCGCGCTGGTCCTGACGCAGTACGGCGACTTCCTGCGTCGCACGAGCCACGGTCTGGCCGTCCGTTCGTGCGAGCAAGGGTCGGATGAATCCTGTCTCGAGCTGCTGCGTTCGCTCGGGACGCTGATCCCGCCGCTCGACTATCAGGCGCGGCTCACGTTCCTCGAGACCGCGGTGCGGGTGGGCGGTGCCGAGACGTTCCAGCGATTCCTGGCCGCCCCTGCCGGCCCGATGGGGGGCCGCCTCGCCGCCGCCGCGCGTGTCAGCGAGGACTCCCTCATCGCACAATGGCGCACCGATGTGCTGGCGGCGCGCCCAACTCCCGTGTCGTTGCCCGTGTTGGGCGCCTGGGTCGCACTCGGGTGGATCGTCGTCTTCGGGACCTGTGGCCTGAGGAGCTCGCGATGGCGCGTCAGCTGAGGTGGTGGATCGCGGCGCCGTTGGGCGCGTGCCTCGCCATCGCGATCGCGTATCTCCCGCCGCGGCCGATGCCACTCCTGGGGCAGCGATTCTTCAGGGTCTTTCAGACGTTCGAACCACCTACTCCATATCGCCTACGGGTCCAGGAGCTGGCGCAACGCTACCGTATTACATCGTTCGAGCTGACGATGCGCGAGTATGGTGAGGCGATGCGCACCGAGCTGGACCGCCGCCGCGCACTCGAGCTCCCCGGTCCGACAGTGTACTTCGCGGGCCCGGATTCGTTATCCGACTCGGCGCGCAGCCTGGTGCGGGCCCTGCTCGGGACGGCCTGGTCCCAGCTCGGCCTGGGCGCTTCGAAAATTTCCGTAGGAGTCGTCGTCCGCGTTGTGTTCGATCGTCCGCCGGGAGGGGAGTCCCCGGCTCACATGCCCGCGGCCGATGCATTCCTGCTCCCCGACTCAACCAATCGGGCGACGTGCCTTGCCTACGTGCCCATCATCTATTGGGGGCGCGCGGGAGTACTCCGGCAGATCCATCCCGCACCGAGCAAGGAACTCGCCGAGCTGCTGCGCAACGGCCTGGGAACTTGTGCCTACTTCGCCGCCTTTGGGGCCCCCGGACACGACATCGGCCGCTGGCTCGAGTCCCGGCATTACGAGTTTGCGCTGGACCCGTGGGGGCTGCGCGTCCCGCCGGAATCGACGCGGGCGGGCTCACTGCTGGACGAGGACAAGCCGTGGTTCTGGTCATTCGTGTACCGGTACCAGCCTGGTGCCGTCGAGTGTATGGCGGGTCGCGCGGACGCTTGTCGTCGTACAGCGGTCGCCGGCGGCAGCAGAGACCTCGTACCGGTTGTCAGCGCCGAACGGCAATGGTGGAAACCGCCGTCGCTCGCCGGCGCGGATCGCTACCTCGCCGATCTCGTCGACGATATCGGACCAGAGCGGTTCGGGCGCTTCTGGAATTCCGAGCTGCCGGTCGACACGGCGCTGGCGACGGCCATGCGCATGCCGGTGGGTGAGTGGACCCGTCGTTGGCAGGCGACCATCGTTCCACCGATTCGCCTTGGGCCGGTGGCGCCCCCGAGCGCTCTTGTGCTGGCGACACTCCTGGGAGTCGCCGCTGTCGTGCTGGTGATGCTGACAGCGACGCGGCGCCAGGTGCGATGAGCGTTCGATTCTGCGCGGTGGTGGTCACCTGCGTGAGTGTCTCCCAGACGCTCGCAGCGCAGAGCCGCTGGGACCGGCAAGTCGATGCCCGGATCACACAAGCAGGTGCGACACTGCAAGGGCGCGCCTACCGACTCGCCGGTCTCGTTGGTCGTGGCACATTGAATACGGGAGAATCGGCGACGTTCGCGATTACACTGCCCGCGGGCGCCGAGACTGCGCTGACCGGTGTCTGCGACGACGACTGTGCTGATCTCGACCTCTCGCTCTCGACCAATGGCTACGATATCGACGCGGCACGCGGCGGCGGCAACGCCCCGATCGTTCGTGTGACCACCGCCGCGCCGACCACCTACACCGTCACCGTCCGCATGGCGAGCTGCCGCGTGAATCCGTGCTGGTTCGCAGTAGGAGTGTTCCGGCAGGCGCTGACTACGCGTCCGCCATCCCGCTAAGGTCGAGCTGCCCCGGGACGACCGGACGGTCAGTCGCGGACCGATATCCGAGAACGACTGCGCGGCCTACCTTGTGACGCCGGCTGGGTCCACCAGGGGGAGGAGGCATGCTTCGGATCGCGTCGTGCAGCGGCATCCTGCTCGTACTGCTCTCCCACCCTGCCCTGGCTCAGCGACCCGCCGATTCGGCGACCGTCCAGGACTCCGCCCTCCGCGTCTTCTTCGATTGCCCAGGATTCGCGCCGGCCTGTGACTTCGATTTCCTGCGGACGGAGATCACGTGGGTCAATTGGGTCCGGGACCGCGAGGCGGCCGACGTCCACGCGCTGATCTCGACGCAGCAGACCGGTGGCGGCGGGACCGAGTACACGTTGTCGCTGATCGGGCTCCGCCGCTTCGCCGGCAGGGCCGACACGCTGCGCTACTATGCATCCGGCACCAGCACCGCCGACGAAGCGCGCCACGGGCTCGCCCATCTCCTCGGCCTTGGCCTCGCCTCGTATGCCGCCACCACCCCTCTCGCCGACCGCCTGTCGGTGACCTATGAGGCGCCGAGTGCTCCCGGAGCGGCCGCGACCCACGATCCCTGGAATGCTTGGGTCTTCACAATCAACGGGGGCGCGTTCCTCAACGGGCAACAGCAGGTCCATTCGACGTCGATCAACCTGAGACTCGAGGCGAACCGCACGACGCCGGCGTGGAAGCACGATTTCGCGGTGTTCGAGAACTACAGCCAAGATGTCTTCAAGGATGTGCCGCAGTTCGACACGCTGGGGAACCAGATCGGCATCGTAGACGTACGCAGCATCTCCCGCGCCTACGGCGGAAGCCTCCTCGTCGTGAAGAGCCTCGGACCGCACTGGTCGGCGGGCGTACAGGGCTCGGTCAACCATTCCACGTTCAGCAACCTCGACATTGCAGTATCGCTCGGCCCGGCAATCGAGTACGACATCTTCCCGTATGCGCAATCGACGCGCCGTCAGCTCACCCTGCAGTACAGCATCGCCCCGCGGTATTTCAACTACATCGATACGACGATTTTCGGGAAGACACGGGAGACCTTGGGCCAGCAGAACCTGACCACAGCGCTTTCGGTGACGCAGCCGTGGGGCTCGGCGAGCGTCTCACTCACCGCCTCGCAATACCTGCAGGACCTGCACCAGAACCGGCTCGTGTTGTTCGGCAACTTCAACCTGCGGCTCTTTAAGGGGCTCTCGCTCGGCGTGTTCGGCGACGTCGAGCGCATCCACGACCAGCGGGCGCTGCCGGAGATGGGCGCCACGCCAGACGAGATCTTGCTGCGCCGGCGCGAGCTCTTGACCTCCTACAGCTATTTCACCTTCATCAACCTCAGCTATCGCTTCGGATCCACATTGAACAACACCGTGAATCCGCGGTTCGGTGGCACCGGCACCGGCGGCATGGTTATGTTCTGATGCATTGGCCGTCAGCCATCAGCCACCACCCTCTTCCTGGGGTTCAAGCTGACGGCTGACGGCTGATAGCATTTATCCCGCAAGAACCGGATAGATCGCTCCGCACGAAGTCAGTAGTTTCCAGCCGTGACCAACGCCGCCCTCGCTCCGACCCTCGATCCCACGCAGCAGTGGCGCATCGTGCTCGCCCGCGACCGCCGCTACGACGGCGATTTCGTGTACGCCGTGCGCTCGACGGGGATCTACTGCCGGCCTTCCTGCCCCAGCCGGCGGCCGCGGCGCACCGTAGTGCGGTTCTTCCCGATCCCCGAGGCGGCGGAAGCGGCCGGGTTCCGGGCCTGCCGCCGCTGCCACCCCAGCCGGCTGCAGCCGCATGATCCGGCAGTGGCGCTGGTGCGCGAATTGTGCCGCGCGATCGACGCCCAGCCCGACGGTCCGGCGGATCTCACGGCCCTGGGGCGGCGCGCGGGGCGCTCGCCGCACCAGGTGCTGCGCGCGTTCCGGCGCGTGCTGGGTGTGAGCCCGCGTCAGTACCGCGACGCCCGCCGGGTGAGCCGGCTAAAATCCTCACTGAAGGAGATGCCACACGTGAGTCCCGCGATCTACGAAGCCGGGTTCGGCTCCTCGAGCCGGGTGTACGAGCGCGCTGCCGGCGCGCTCGGCATGACGCCGGCGACCTACGCCCGTGGAGGGCGCGGTGCGGCGATTCGGTACAGCGTCGTTCCCTCCCCCCTCGGCACCCTGCTCGTCGCTGCGACGGAGCGCGGGATCTGCAAGATCGGACTCGGGGATTCCCCCGCGACACTCGAGCGGGATCTGCGCCGCGAATTCCCGTCGGCCCACATCGCGCGCGATACCGGTCGCATGAGCGCCTGGGTCCAGACGATCCTGGCGCACCTCGCGGGGACGGAGCCACACCTCGACCTGCCGCTCGACATCCGGGCCACCGCGTTCCAGCAGAAGGTGTGGGCCGCGCTGCGGAAGATCCCGTACGGATCGACGCGATCCTACCAGGCCGTAGCGCGGTCGATCGGTAGTCCGAGCGCGACGCGCGCCGTGGCGCGCGCTTGCGCGACGAATCCGGTCGCCCTCGTGATTCCGTGTCATCGCGTCGTGCGTGAGGACGGTGATGTGGGAGGATACCGCTGGGGGGCTGAACGAAAGAAAGTGCTATTGCAGCGGGAAAGAGACGCTTAGGTACTCGGGAGACGCTTAGCCGCCGAGCCGCCGCGTGGGAGTGAGGGATTGGGGATTGGGAGCTTATTCTCGATACCCTCTCGCCTCATACCCACCCGGTGGCTCGGCGGCTTGGTCTGCCCCGGGCGTCTATTGACCTGGCAGGTCTTCGACCGGCATTCCTCTCACCGGCGCTCCCGCCGAGCGGATTTCCTCATGGCGGATCTGGCCGCCATAGTACCCGGTGGGAATCAACGCCCCGATCGCCAACAGCGAGAGCGTCACTCCGCCGGCGAGCAGCAGGCGCGGTACAAGCCGATCGCGTCGCGAGAAGAAGAGCCCCAGACTCGCGATGAGACCCAATCCGGCAGTCAGCCCCATAGCGATGGTCGCGAGAACCTCATGGCGACCAATCAACGCCTTCGCCACACCCGGCGCGTGCTCGATGGCCTCCTCAGCCGGTTCTCCCGTCAGATAGGCGGGCACCGTCAGTATGGCCAGCAAGACGAAGCCCGCGAGTGCCGCGCGCTGCACGTCACGTTGGCGTCGCATGATGCCGTAGAGCAGCAGCGCGGTAACGAGGGGCACCCCGATGACCGGCAGATGGTTCAGTAGCAAGTGGAGATGCACGAGACTCATGTTGCCTCGCTTGAAGCGGACACATGAAGCTCGCGCGACAGGCCTTAACGGATGATGAACTGCGCCTGAAGGATGAACAGCCGTCTTTTACGGACTCTTTCTTACCACCCGCCACCGCCCCTGCTGTGCGCCTTGCTCGTTCTCGTGCCGCGACGTGTACGTCCCCGACAGCGTGTCACCCACCAATCGACCGACGAACGTCGTGTGCAGCGGGCAATTGCATGTCGGATCGGTGTACGGCTCGAGGGCGCCGCTCACCTGGCCGCCCGTCACGCGCACGAACCTGATCTGGATCGCCTGGGGCGCCGGCGGCGGGGTCTGAGCGCCCGACTGCACGGGCGGGCCGGCGGCGGAAAACCGCGGCGTCATGACGACGTCCCCGCTCGCGGTGTCGCTGCCGGCGTTCAGCGTGAACACGATGCTCCCGCTGCGGCCGGTTTCGCCGCTCGAGTACTCGCCGAGCCATTGGCCCGTAAGCTTCGAGATGTCGGCGTCGCGACCGACGACGGGAACGGGAGATTGATTGCCGCCGCAGGCAACCAGGAACACCACGAACGCGGCAGATACGGTCGAATGACGGTTGGGCATGACGTCCTCGTGAGAGCGAGCGGTTCAACGGGCGAAGACGGCTCCTCAGGTTAAGACGGCTGTTGCTCCGCGAAGGTTGCGGGCTGACTGAACCCGGACGCCTCCCGCACCGCTCTGGCCTGCCAGAGATGCCGCCGGTCGTGAGCCGCGAGGAAGGCGAAATACGCGCCCAGCGGCATGCGGAACAGGCGCGACACGGGAGAGACGACGATGGGGCGCTTCAAGTTCAGTCCCGCCGACTGCCGCACTCGCTCGAGCAGACGGCCACGCGAGGCGGCCAGGTCAGCGAGCACGGCGTCCCGGTGCAGCGATTCCGCTGGAGGCTGAAAGATCGCGAACGTCTTCATGAGCCGCTTGGGGGGCGGCTCCATCGAATTCGTCATCCAGCGCGCGAACCAGCCGTATCGAACCGGCTTATCGGGCACCCATTGCCGCTCCCGCGCCGTGGCGATGGCACGATCTATGGCCGGCAACGCCCGGTCGGTGCTGGTGGCGAGATGGGCGAGACACTGACCGATGGACCAACGGCCCGGCTCCGATTGCCAATTGAGCTGCCCGTCGCTCAACGACCCCGCGAGCGCCCGGGCGTCCCGCTCGGTGGCTTCGAATTGCCGACGCGCGGCCTCGAGCCCGCCGAATTCGTCCTGAGGTTCGTTCATGCGTGATCAAGAAGATACCCGGCGTGACAGGTTTGGCGACGTGCTGGCGGTCGAGGCCCGCGTCGTGGCTTGGCGTAGCTCCGGGTGGCCGACGCGTCGGACCGAAGCGCTGTGCCGCGACGCCCCACAGCTGTTACGCTGACGCCCTCGGCCTGGGCGTGCGCCATTCGCGGTGAAACAGCTCCTGCTCGATGCCGTGAGATTCCCGGGTCCCAGGTGTCGTCGGCCGCACGATGGCCCCGGCTCCGACGCTCAGGAACTCGACCGCCTGGGCCACGACGGCGGGCGTCCGCACGACGTCGGAGTGACCGAGCCCGCGCGTCGTGACGAGCCGGCTGTCGGGCCACTCGTCGACGATCGCCGCGCCTTCCGTCCACGGCACCACTTGATCGAAGGCGTCGTGAATGACGAGCAGCGGCGTCGTGCGACGGCGGGCCATCACCAGGACGTTCAGCTCGTCCCACGAGAAGGCGATGCGTCGCTCGCTGGCGGCCCGCATGCGTGCCACCACGTCGGACCGCAATCCGAGCCACTGCGCCCAGCGCAGCGTATGCGCCACGGGGTCCGCGTTGGGCGCGATGAACGCGAGCCGTGACACCGGCATCCCCCATTCCAATGCCAGCGTGGTCACCGCCGCTCCGAGCGAGTGCGCGACCACGGCGTGCGCCGGACCCACGGCATCGACGAGGGCGGTGAGTCCACGCGCGAGCTGCGGCGCGGAGCTGAGCTGACCCTCGGAAGCGCCGTGCCCGATGCCGTCGAAGGCGATGACCCGAAAGCCGGCGGCGACGAGCGGTCGCACAAAGGCCGTGAGCCGGCCACCGCGCGACCCCCAGCCATGCACGAGGTAGACCACGGGCGCGTGGGCCGGGCCCCAGGACCAGCTCGCGATGCGGTGCCCCTCCACCCGCACGCCGAAGGATCTACCCCGCTCCAACTCGGCGCGCATCGCCTGTGTCAGGCGCGAACGGGGCGGCGTGAAGAACAGCCGCTCGGCCAAGGCGGCGGCCCAGGTCGGAGAAACAGCCTGCAGGGAACGAAAGCCGAGCCGCAGCATTCGCATCGGTAATCGACCTCTGTTCAGTGAGCAGTGACGTGTACGGTCAGCGGCGACATTCCGAGAACACCGAGCGACAGCCCCGCGATCCCAAATTGGCGATCACCCACGCAATCCGGACGATCCCGGACGTTCGGAATCGACAGCCTGCTGTACCGATCTGTCGAAAGCCCAATTGCAACAATATGTTAGGGTGTGGACCTCCCCTCCCAACGACCACGCCGCCTCGATGCCTGACCTCGACCCAATCCTCAAGCCCCGCTCGGTGGCGGTGATCGGTGCGTCCCGGCGCGCCGACACCATCGGGCACGAGATCCTCGCCAACATCGTGAAGTACGGCTTCACCGGCGCCGTCTACCCGGTGAACCCCAAGGCCGCGTCGATTCATTCGATCAAGGCGTACCCGTCGGTCGGCGATATCCCCGATGCCGTCGATCTGGCGGTCATTGTCGTCCCCAAGGAGCATGTGCTCGCTGTCGCCGAGTCCTGCGGCAAGAAGGGCGTACGCGGGCTTGTGGTCATCTCGGCCGGCTTCAAGGAGGTCGGCGAGGCGGGGGCCGCGGCCGAGCGCCAACTCGTCGATATCGTGCGGCGCTCCGGTATGCGCATGGTGGGGCCGAATTGTATGGGCGTGCTGAACGCCGCACCCGACATCTCGCTGAACGCGACGTTCTCCCCGACGATGCCTCCGTTCGGACATGCCGCCTTCGTCTCGCAATCGGGGGCACTCGGGCTGAGCGTGCTCGACTACGCCACCGAATACGGTATCGGGATTTCCCAGTTCGTCTCGGTCGGCAACAAGCCCGACGTGAGCGGCAATGATCTGCTGCTGCAATGGGAGCACGACGCAACCGTCGGTGTGATCCTCATGTATGTCGAGAATTTCGGCAATCCGCGCCGGTTCCTCGAGATCGCCTCCCGCATCGCGAAGCAGAAGCCGATCATCGCCATGAAATCAGGACGCTCGCGGGTCGGCGCCCGAGCCGCCGCGTCGCACACGGGCTCCCTGGCGGCGAGTGACGCTGCGGTCGACGCGTTGCTGACGCAGGCGGGTGTGCTGCGGGCTGCCTCGATGGAAGAGCTCTTCGACATGGCGATGGCGTTCACCGGATCGCCGCTGCCGCGCTCCCGGCGCACCGCGGTCCTCACCAACTCGGGAGGACCCGGCATTCTCGTCGCCGACGCCCTCGAGCCGCAGGGAATCGAGCTGGTCGACCTGTCACCCGAAACCATTGCCCGGCTGCGGCCGCTCTTTCCCGAGGAAGCGAGCTTGCGCAACCCGGTCGACATGATCGCCTCGGCCACGGCGGCCGACTACCGCGCCGCGCTCGACACTCTGCTCGCCGACGGCAACGTGGATTCCGCGGTCGCGATCTTCGTTCCCCCCCTCGGCATCCACGCCGGTGACGTCGCCGAGTCCATTGCCGCTGCGGCCGGCCAGCATCCGGGGAAGCCGGTCCTGGCGGTCCTGATGGGCCGGGAGGGCCTCCCCGAGGGGCGGGCGGAGCTGCACCGCGCCGGAATTCCCGCCTACATCTTCCCGGAATCGGCCGCACGCGCGCTCGGGGCGCTGCGGCGCGTGCGGGAATGGCGCGCTCGTCCGGTAGTTCCCGATCGGCCGTTGACCGTGGATCGCGAGCGCGCCGCACGGCTCATCGCGCAGGCTCGATCCGCCGGCCGGACCAAGCTCTCGGAGCTCGAGGTGTTCGGCGTGCTCTCGGCGTACGGAATCGCCGTGGCGCCGGCGCGGTTGGCGCACGACGCCGAGGACGCCGCCCGCGCCGCCGCGGAGGTCGGCTACCCGGTCGCCGTGAAGATCGTGTCGGCGCAGATCATCCATAAGACCGAGGTCGGCGGGGTCCGGACGGGAATCGGCACGGCGGTCGAGCTGAAAGAAGCATGCGTCGAGATGCTGGACAGCGTCTCCCGCCAGGCGCCGAGCGCGACGATCGATGGCCTGTTGGTGCAGCGCATGATTTCGGGCGGCCGCGAGACGATCGTGGGGGTCAGTCGCGAAACCGTGTTCGGCCCGCTGGTGATGTTCGGGCTCGGCGGGATCTACGTCGAAGCACTGGCGGACGTGGTGTTTCGCATCGCGCCGCTCGGACCGCTCGACGTCCACGACATGTTGAAGGGAATTCGGGGAGCGGCGATCCTCGAAGGCGTGCGCGGCGCGCCGCCGGTGGACTTTGCGGCGCTCGGCGAGGTGGTGCGTCGTGTCGGCCAGCTCGCCCTCGACCACGACGACGTGGCGGAGCTCGATATCAATCCGCTGCTCGCACTCCCCCAGGGCGCAACGGCTGTAGATGCCAGGATACTGCTAGAAAACCGTTCTCGAAAAGGCTAGACGTACAGACGCACAGGGGAGAACAGTTTACAGTAACAGGAAGTCCTGTTCACCAACCCCTGTTCCCCCCGGTGCGTCTGTGCATCTAGCTTACTGCCGTTTCTATTGCCTCTCCGCTGTCTGCTTCGTCACTGGTCCACCGTGTTTTTGGAACCAGCTCATCATGTAGAGCTGCGTCCGCATGAAGTTGGTCGGTTTCGAGCCCGTGCCGTGGTACTCGCCGTTAAAGCGTAACATCACCGTTTCGACGCCGCGGTACTTGAGGGCGGAGAAGAATTCTTCCGTCTGCGGCATCGGCGTTCGCAGATCGAGCTCACCGGTCATCAGGAGTGTCGGGGTCGTCACGTTGCCGACGTACATCAGCGACGACTGCTTGAGCCACTGGTCCGGCTTTTCCCAGAACGGCGCGTCGAAGAAGTTGTAGGTGAAGAACGGAATGTCCGTCTCTCCCGCCATACTGATCCAGTCGATCACGGGACACCGCACGGCGGCGGCCGCAAACCGGTGCGTGTGACCGATCACCCAGGACGACAGGACACCGCCGCCCGAGCACCCCGAGACGTACATTCGGGTCGTATCCACAAACCCACGGCCGATGACCGTATCCACGCCGGCCATCAGGTCGTCGTAGTCCACGCTGGGGTACGCGTGAAAAATGGCGTTGCCGAACGCCGACCCGTAGCCGGTCGAGCCACGCGGATTGACGTACAGCACGACGTAGCCGTTGGCGGCGAAGTTCTGGAACATATAACTGAAGCCGACGTTGTAGTTGCCGTGCGGCCCGCCATGGATTTCCAGGATCAGCGGATACTTCTTGGCCCGGTCGAATGCCGGCGGCTTCACGATCCACGCCTGCACGCGGGCGCCGCCGCTCGACCCGTAATCGACTTCCTCCACCTGCGCGAGCTTCACGCGCCCCAGCACGTCGGCATTGACGCTGGTGAGCCGGGCCACCGGCTCCGCCCGGCGCAGGTTGTAGCGCACGATGTCGCCCGGGTGGGACGGATCGCTGCGCGTGCCGACGGCGTTGAGGTTCTTGTCGAGGGAGCTGAGGGTGACCATCTGGGCGCCGGTCGTCACGCTGCGCGGCGAACCCGTGAGGCCGGTGAACCAGATGTTGCGCGACCCGTGATCGTCGGCCGCGAAATACAGCCCGCTGCCGTCGGGCGCCCAGCGGGCCCCGACGGGGTCGCGATCCAGATCACCTGAAATCTTCCGCATCGCACCGCCATCGACGCCCATCACCCAGAGATCGGCGCTGCGGTAGCTGGCGTTCGTGGAGTCGTAGCCCGTGAAGGCGATCGACTTCCCGTCGGGCGAGAGCACCGGGTTGGACCACACGCCGGGGCGCGTCGTCAGCGGCCGGACGGCGCCGCTCGCGACATCGACCAGATAGATCGCCGAGTTCCGATAGTTGCGATCGGCGGCCGGATCCTTGAGACCGTCGACGACGACCGACTTCCCGTCCGGCGTCCAGTCATACCCGACGCCGCCTGTAAGACCGTCGAACCGCGCCCCGACGTTCCACTCGCCGCTCGTGAGCTGGCGCGGCGTACCGCCGTCCGCCGAGACGAGAAACAGATGGAGGTAGCCGTCTTCCATGAAGCCGCGCCGGTCCTGGCGGTAGTGCATCCGGTCCACGACGCGCGGTGCGGCGGTCCAGCTCGCGCCGGTGGGAGGCTTGGGCAGGCTGATGTCCCACGGCGTGGCGTGCCGCACCAGCATGGCGAACGACAGCGATTTGCCGTCGGGTGACCAGCGCAGGTCGCTCGGCGTTTCGACCAGGTGCGTGACCTGCGAAATCGCGCCCTCGGCGTCCATCCAGCGCACGAAGAGCTGCGTGCCCTTCGGCTCGCCGTCGGCGAGATAGGCGATCCGCGTGCCGTCCGGCGACCAGCGCGCGTTCATCCCCTTGGTGAGGAATCGATTCTTCGAGCCATCGGCGCCCATGACCCACAGCGCCGACTCCCATTTGTCCTCGATGCGGTTGACCCAGGAGCGGGTATAGACGATCTGCTGCCCGTCGGGCGACAATTGCGGGTCCGCCACCTGCTCGAGATCGAGATAGTGGTCGACGGTGAGGAGGGTGTCGGACGCCGTTTCCTGGGCGCGCAGGGCAACCGGCAAGAGTCCAACCCCAAACGCGAACAGCACAAACCGATAGTGGTGTTTCATGACGACCCTCGGGAGGGATGGCCATTGAAAGCTGTCCGCTGAGGGCGCCGCGCGCCAATCGCCCGGCCGGTCTAATCCAGGTGCACGTTGACCAGCGGCAACACCCGCAACAGGCCGCGGTTGTTGCGCGCGTTGTTGATGAGTCCGAGCTGTACGCCGTGCAGGCGTTTGGCGTAGTTGTAGACGCCGATCGTGAGGCCAAACTGGTCGGCCTTGATGCGATTGTATCCGGCGATCGAGACACCGCGGAGATCCCAGGTGCGCGTGCGGATCGGCGACACCGCGAGCCCCTCGATCCAGGTTCCCTCGACGTGGATGCCGCCGATCGCTACTCCTCGCAAGCCGTCGTTGGCGACGACGGCGAGGCCCGCCACGGCGAGACCGGTCATGCCGCGGTCGCTCACCACGGCGAGGCCGGCCGCGCTCGCACCGCGCATCGGTCCGTTCGAGACGACGGCCAGGCCAGCGGCAGAGATGCCCCACATCGATCCGTTCCCCACCACGGCGAGTCCGCCTGCCGAGATGCCGCGCAACGAGCCGTTCGTGACCACCGCGAGGCCACCGGCGGAGATCCCGTACAGCCCGCCGTCGGCCACGACGGCGAGACCGCCGACGTTGAGTCCGCGCATGCGCCCGTTTGCCACCGTCCCCAATCCACTGACGTTGATCCCGTCCATCCCGCCGTCCGCGACAAGGCCCAGACCCGCCACATTCACCCCGCGCATCGAGCGGTCGGCGACGGTACCGAGCCCAGAGAGATTGACGCCGCTCATGTCGCCGTTCGAGACGACACCGAGGCCGGCCACGGTGAGCCCTCGAAACTCCCGGTCGGCGACCGCACCCAGCGCGCCGAGCGTCACGCCGGTGAAACGTCCGCCCACGGGCCCGGCGAGCCCGAGCGCGAGGCCATTGAATTCCATCCCCTCGTTGTGTTTGGCACTCCAGATCGTGATACCGATGCCGTTCACCCGCTCGACCTGGTTGTCCTGGAAGTTGATCCTGAGCCCGGTCCAGCGACGCGAGTTGCCGATCGACAGCCCGACGCCCGACACACCGATGTTCAGCGCGTGGTAGCCGGCGGGGGCGGGACGGCGCGGTTCTTGACGAAGAGAATCCTGCGCGGCAAGCGACGCGCCCCCGAGCAGGGGCAGCGCGAGCGCCACGGCGGCGTGCGAGACACGAACCATCCGGGATTCCCGTAGAATGGAGTCTCATCCGTACGGTGATCCAAGGTCCCGAGTTCCAAATCCGCGGCGCGTCCGGCGGCGTAGGTTAGACTGACAGGAGATGACCATACTCCGGCAACCCCACAGGCTGTTCTCCCTCCCGCTCGTGCCGTTTCGACCGCTGACCTGATCGCCATTCCTTCCGTGCCGGATGGGATTGTCGGAACAGCACTCGCCCTCGCCGAGCGGGGCTTGTTGCCCGAGCCGGTGGTGCGATGGGGGATCCGCCGCCTCCTGGCGCAACGCCTGCGGCAGATCGGCGGACCCGACCCGACGCTCGCAGCCGAGCTATCGCAGGGGCCCATCGCCCTCGTCCCCGATGCCGCCAACCCGCAGCACTACGAGATGCCGCCCGCATTCTTCCAGCTCGTGCTGGGGAGTCATCTCAAGTACTCGAGCGCGTTCTGGAGCGACGCGGTCGCCTCGCTCGACGAAGCCGAGCTGGTCATGCTCGAGGTCGTGGGGAGCCGGGCCCAGCTCGCCGACGGCCAGCGCGTGCTCGAGCTCGGCTGCGGCTGGGGTTCGCTCACCCTCTGGATGGCACAGCGGTATCCCAACAGCCGCATCGTGGCCGTCTCAAATTCCGCGGCGCAGCGCGAGTTCATCATCGCCCGGGCGCCGGCCAACGTCGCGGTGATTACGGCCGACCTGAACACGTTTCGTCCGGAAGGGCGCTTCGACCGCGTGCTGAGCATCGAGATGTTCGAGCATATGCGCAACTGGCGGGAGCTGGTCCACCGGATCAGCGGGTGGCTCGAGCCCGGCGGCAAACTGTTCGTCCACGTGTTCTGCCACCGCCGCGTCGCCTACCGCCTCGAAACCGACGGTGCGAGTAATTGGCTGGGCCGCTACTTCTTCACCGGTGGGTTGATGCCGTCTCTCGACCTGCTGCCGCGACTGCAGGCGCCGCTCGTCCTCGAAAAGACCTGGGAGGTGGACGGCACGCACTACGCCCGCACCGCGGAGGCGTGGGCGTCGAACCTGCGGCGGCGGAACAGCGAAGCGATCGCGGCGCTTGCCCCCGCATACGGCGCCGACGCAGCGATGTGGGTGCGGCGCTGGTGGCTCTGCTTCATCGCCTGCGCCGAGCTGTTCGGGTTTCGTGGCGGCACCGAATGGCTGGTGGGCCATTACCGGTTGCGGAAGCCGTAATCCGCTTGCGAGGGTGGGATCCGCGCCGCACTTTGACGCAACCCTCCACCCCCCGGATTCCATGCGCCTCGCGACCGTCAGCCTCTCTCTGCTCTGCTGCATCGTCCCGCTGGCCGCCCAGACCCCGGCGCAATCGATCGACTGGGATTCGCTCGGCGCCGAAACCGTCCGTAACCTTTCGGCGTATCTCGCCGTCAACACGACCAACCCGCCGGGGAACGAGCTCGCCGCCGCCCGCTTCCTGCAGCAGCTGCTCGCCAAAGAAGGGATCGAGGCCCAGATCCTCGACACGACGGAGCTCGGCCCAGGACGCGCCAATCTCTATGCGCGCTTGCATACGGCCGGTGGCAAGAAGGCCATTGCGCTCGTCAATCATCTCGACGTCGTGCCCGTCACCCCGCGGTTCTGGTCGGTCGATCCGTTCTCGGGCACCGTGAAAGACGGCTACGTGTGGGGGCGCGGCGCCCTCGACATGAAGGGCGAGGGCATCATCCAGTTGATGGCGTTGATCGCCGTGAAACGCAGCGGCGTGGCGCTGGACCGCGACATCGTCTTCATCGGCAACGCCGACGAGGAAGTCGGCGGCAACGGCGCCGTGGTCTTCGTGCAGCGCCACGCGGATCTGCTGCAGGATGTGGAGTTCCTGATGACGGAGGGCGGAGACAACCTCGTCGATCACGGGCGGCTCGCCTATTACGGCGTCGGAGTCGCCGAAAAGCGAACCTTCTGGCAGAAGATCACCGTGCGCGGCGTCGCGTCCCACGGCTCGCGGCCCACCAGGCAGAACCCCGTACCCCGGCTGATCGACGCGCTGCATCGCCTCGCGCACTACGAGACGGCGCTGCACGTCACGCCCGGCGTCGCCAGGTACTTCCACGACATCGCCCCGCAATACAGCGGCCGGCAGCGGGTATGGCTCTCGGACGTCGCGGCGGCCCTCAAGCAGCCCGCGGCCCGCGCCTGGATCACCGACAACGTCTACTGGAACGCCGTGCTGCGGAACACCATTTCCCTCACCGTGCTGTCCGCGTCCAACAAGACGAACGTGATCCCCTCCGAGGCATCCGCGGAGATCGACATTCGTCTGCTGCCCGACCAGGACACGGCAGCGGTGCGGGCCGAGCTGATACGGGTCGTCGCGGACTCTGGCGTCCACTGGGAGACGATGTACCCGCCGAAGGCGCCGCTCGAGAGTCCGGTCGAGACGGACCTGTTCCGGGCGATCGTGCGGGCGGCGCACGAGCGCGATCCCGAAGCGCAGGTGACGACCCCGATGCTCACCGGGGCGACCGACCGGCCCACCTATCGCGCGCTCGGGATCGTCACCTACGGCTTCGATCCGTTCAAGACGGAGGAAGCGGACGCGCAGCACGGCGTGCACGGGAACGACGAGCGCGTCAGCGTCGCGAACGTCGCCTTCGGTGTGCACTACCTGTTCGACGTGCTGCGCTACGTCCAGTAGCCCGCGCGCTTACTGGCGGGGGCGCAGCTCGCCCCGGGAGTGGGATCGAAGCTCGCTGCCCTGCTCGACAGCGTCGGCCCGGAGGCGCCGCTGGAGCAGATCCGGCGCGACGCCCTCGTGAACCTTGCGGCGATCAAGACGCTGGAGCCGTACCTCAAGGGGAGTTACGTGATCCTGCTGCGCGACGGCGGCAAGCTGCTCTCGAGCCGCTCGTTTGCCGCTCGGCTGAAGGAACTGCTCGCCCGGTCACGCTAGTGGCGAGCCCCAACCCGGCGCCCCATCTTTCGGCGCCGATGAGCACATCCGACCATCGTCCCGCCGTCGTCGCCGGCTTTCTGGGGTGGACCCTCGACGCCTTCGACTTCTTCCTTGTCGTCATGACGCTGACGGCGATCGGCGCGACGTTCGGCAAGAGCGACAGAGACATCGCGTTCACCCTCCTCCTGACGCTCGGGTTCCGGCCGGTCGGCGCGTTCATTTTCGGTCTTGTCGCCGACCGCTACGGCCGCCGGCTGCCGCTGATGCTCGATCTCGTATTCTTTTCGATCATCGAAGTGTTGTCAGGGCTGGCCCCGAATTACGTCACGTTCTGCATCCTCCGCGCCCTGTTCGGGATCGGGATGGGCGCCGAGTGGGGCGTTGGCGCGTCGCTCGTGATGGAGAAGGTCCCGGTAAGCCGCCGCGGCATCTTCTCGGGGTTGTTGCAGCAGGGATATGCCACAGGGTATCTGCTGGCGGCACTGTGCTATTTCTTCGTTTTCCCACGCTGGGGATGGCGGCCGCTGTTTTTCATCGGCGGGCTGCCGGCGCTCTTGGCACTCTATGTCCGCTCACAGGTGTCCGAATCGGAAGTGTGGCAACGCTCGCGCGCGGGATCGTGGCGCGATCTCGGCAGGATGCTCACCGCAAACTGGAAGATGTTCGTCTACATCACGATTCTCATGGCTCTGATGAACGGCGTGTCCCATGGCACGCAGGATCTCTACCCCACGCTCTTGAAGCGCGACTGGGGCTTCCAGACCACCGGTGTGGTCGCCCTCACAGCGATCTCGATGATCGGGGCTCTCAGCGGCGGCCTCCTGTGCGGATGGCTCTCTGACCACATCGGCCGGCGCCGTATGATCGTGGCCGCGCTGGCCGGCGCCCTGGTGCTGATTCCACTGTGGGCGTTCGCGCCGAATGTGTACCTGCTTGGGCTGGGCGCCTTCTTGATGCAGGTGATGGTGCAAGGGGCCTGGGGCGTGATCCCCGCGCACATCACGGAGCTTTCCCCCGACGCCGTACGCGGCGTCCTTCCGGGATTCGGCTACCAGTGCGGTGCCGCGATCGCGGGCCTCATGCCCTACCTCGGCGCGACGATCGCCGCCAGTACCGGTTACGCCTGGGCGATGGCCGTAACTGCCGGCGCCGTGTTCGTGCTCTGCGCGATCGTGGCCTGGGTTGGACCGGAAAGACGGGGCGTCGTCTATGGAAGTCCGGGTGCGGCGACACCCTAAACGGTGAGCCTCCGCAAATCACTGCGCGACAGCGCAGTGGTGTTGGAGGCCCACGCTTCAGCGTGTCGCCGCCGGTTCGAACCTCAAGTCCTGGTAGTCGAAGCTGAAGTCCGCCAGCGGGCTCACCGCCGCCATCGTGAAATGATCGATCGAGCCATCGGGATGAAGCGCGAACGTCACGAACGCGTCCTCGATGTGCGCCGCCCGCCAGTGCGCCACGAACGTGTCGTATTGCCAGTGCGACAGATCGCCCACGAACGGCGGGGAGTGGGCGAACCGCAGCACGAGGTGATCACCTTCCATTTCGATCGTCGCATCGCCGTACATCGCGTCGGTGTAGCGTCCGGCATAGCGGGCGAGGGGAAGTGGCGGCCGCGAGGTCGTGTCGCGCGCCGCCCGTGCCGCACGCTGCAGCGAATCGGAGCGTGCCTCCCCCTGGGCGACGACGGTGTGGTAAGCGGTGATCCAGTCGGTGCGGGGCGCCCCGAAGTAATAGTCGAGCAGCTCGTACTCCAGCGGCGCGTACACCGGCTCCTCGGCGTTGGTCAGCATCACGATCCCGAGCCGTGAGTCCGGCACGAGAATCGTGCGCGACGTCATCCCCGCGAGCCCGCCGTCGTGCGATACTATCTTGTGCCCACGGTAATCGTGCAGCACCCAGCCAAGGCCGTACGCGGCGAAGTTGGGGCGCAGGCCCCTGAGCGCCGGCGGACCGCCGCCGATCGGCAGGATCGTTTGCGCCGACCACATCTCGTTTGCCTGGGCGACGCTGAAGAGGCTCCCACCACCCGCGATCCGTCCCGAATCGAGCCGCACCATCATCCACTTGGCGAGATCGGTGACGTTCGAGATGATCCCGCCGGCCGGCAGGATGTTGTCGATCGAGTCGATCGGCACGATGGTGAGCTGACCGCCGCTCACGGCGTGCGGGGTCGCGGCGGCCGGAGAAGTCATCATTGCGATATCGGTCCCCGATCCCGTCATGCCGAGCGGCGTGAGAATGCGTTGTCGCACGACGTCGGCCCACCTCTGGCCGGTCACGGCCTCGATCACCAGCCCTGCCGCAAGGTAGAGCACGTTGTCGTAGGCATAGCCGGAGCGGAAACTCGTCACCGGCTTGGCGGCGCGCAGCCGCCGCACGACCTCTTCGGAGCCGTAGTTGGAATGGAACCAGAGCAAGTCGCCCGCGCCGAGGCCCAGCCCCGAGCGGTGGGTGACGAGATCGCGGATCGTGAATTCGCGCGTCACCCAGGAATCGGACAGCTGAAACCACGGGAGGTACTTCGTGACCGGGTCATCCCAGGCGATCCGCCCCGAGTCGACGAGCTGAGCGAGCAGCGCCGTCGTGAACGCCTTGGTGTTGGACGCGATCTGGAAGATCGTGTTGGCATCGACCCGCGTCGTGTCGCCCGTGCGGCGCACGCCGTAGCCGCGGGCGAGGAGGACCTGCCCGTCCTTCACGACCGCGATCGCCATCCCCGGGACCTGAAACAAGCGCAGCGCCCGCGCGACCTCGGCATCGAGGTCTCTGGGAAGGCGGGTCTGGGATGATACCGGGGACGCCAAAAGGGCGAGAGCCACGAATCCGATGCAACAGGCGCGCATCCAGCCTCCACGCAAGAAATGGACGGCCCAGAGCGTACCGGCGCGGCAGGCCGCTGTCAACGCGGTTCGGCCGCGTCAGACCAGCCGGATCAGCGCACGCGCGACGAGCCAACCCGCCGCGATTCCCAGGGCGGCGAGCAGGACCAGCGAGACGATCACGACGATGAGCCAGGAGCGGCTCGCCCGGACGGCCCGGCTCGGATCGGCGAAGTGGTGCTCGACCAACGCGACGTTCTTGAGATTCGACTTCCAGGCGAAGTCGAAGAGATCGCCCGCCAGCGGTATCGACCCGATCAGGGCGTCGATCGCGATGTTCAGGAGCATCCGCAACAGCGTGACGGCCGGTACGCCGAGCCGCGCCGCCTCGAGCACGATGTAGCCGGAGACCAGGGCGCCGACGGCGTCGCCGACGCCGGGCACCAGCCCGATGAGGGGATCGATACCGATCGCGATTCCGCCAGGTAGGCGAATGGCAGAGTCCCACAAGCGGGCGAGACGCTGTAGGCGCTGGACGACTTGTTGCATGCTCGGCCCCGATCGTAACGTTGGTCATGAACACTGCCACGCTCTTCGCCCTCGCCGCAATGCTGCAGGGAGCGCCCTCCGCCCCACAGTCTCCCGACACCTCGTTCCGGTCGGACTCGAGCGGGTCGGGAGCCCGGACGACCCTGTCCCGTTCGCTGCTCCTGCGGCTTCCGATCGATGACCCGCGGGAGGCGCTGACTCTCGTCCCCGGAGTGGTGCGCCGCGGAACGGCCTTCGGCATCGGCGCCGGGGACGGTCTCAGCCTGCGCGGTGGGGGTCGAGACGCCGCCGCGGTGTACGTGGACGGCGTGCCGATCCGCAACCTCACGAGCGGCGTGCCGGCACTCACGCTCTCCACGGATGGGGTGGAAGCGATCGCAGTGACCCGTGGACCGGCCGGCGTCGAGCTCGTCGACCGAGCGGGCGGCGGAGTCATCGAGTACACCACCTCCTCGGGAGGTACCCGGTTCGAGCCTCACCTCATGGCCGCGAGCGGTCCCATCTACAATCGCTTCGTCGCCTCGGCGGGCGGTCCGGCAGGTCCGCGCGTGTCTTGGTTTCTCGCCGGCGAAATTACGGGACAACGCTCGGCGTACCGCGGCGCGGGCGCAGCGGACCAGCCGAGCTTCGTCTGGGGCGGCGTGGATACCGTCGTGACGGGGATAACGGTGCCCAATTACATCGAGTCGAACGGGCTCGCGCGACCGCTCGATTGGATCAGCGAACGCCGGGGACAGGGAAAGGTGACGCTGGCCTTCGGAAGCGCATCCCTTTCGCTTACCGGGCTCATCTCGGACGTACAGCGGCGGTTCTTTCCCGGTCCAGACATCGGCGACACGGCCTTGTTCGCCGGTGCCTGGACGACCTCGCGCCTCATGGTGGCAAACTGGGTGGAGCCACTGCAATCGGGCATCGGAGGCCCGACGGTGCATGCCGTCATCGCTCTGGGACATGATGGGTCGAGCAGCGGCTTGCTTACGGCCGTGTCCCAGGCAGCCACCGCCGATCCTGCCCTGGCCATCGAATGGTCGCGACTCGCCTTCCTGGGCAGTGACAGCATCCCCAGGGCCACCGACCAGATCATTCGCAACATCCGCTCCAATGCCGGGCTCCGCGTGCCGTTCCTGAACCAGACCAGCCTCCGCAACGTTCAGCCGTATCGCTTGAATCCCTATGGGCTCGTTGCGGGTTGGCCGACGTCGGGGAGCAACGGCGATCTTGCCATTGCGTCTGAGAATCGGTTCGATACTCGAGTCTGGGTCGACTGGGATCTCGGGTCGCGCAACCATGTGCGCGTCGGAGGCGACTACACGCGCGCCACGCAGCGGTCGTATCAGGGGACAATGCTTACCGAGATCGGCCTCGATGCGTGGATTGCCCACCCTCACCGTTTCGGCATGTTCGCGGCGGATCGGGTCGCGTGGCCACGCCTGACCATCGACGTTGGTGCCCGCCTCGACCGGTTCACACCGGGCGGTTCGGTTCCCCTCGTGCCGGGGCGGATCTTCAGCAACCCCGCCTGGAATCCACAGAGCGGCGTGGACGATTCCGCATATAGTGGATCGTTGGCCCGCGTGTACCGCACCGCGACCGGAAAGACCGCCCTCTCCCCTCAGCTCCGGGCCGCATGGCAGGCCACGCCGACCACCACCCTGCGACTGGACGTCAGCCGCGTCGTCGAGCCGCCGGGTGCGGCGCGGGTGTTCGGCGGATCCAACGCCGATCTCGCGTTCACATCCAGCTTTGCGCCGTTCGGCCGCGACGTGAAGTACGTCAGCACGACGACGACAGCGCTCGGGGTCAGCCATGCGGTTGAAAACCGGCTCACCTTCGATCTCGACGGCTACCTCACCCATCGGGCGCTGTACGTGCAGCTGATCGAGCCATTCGACGACCCTGCAAACCCCGGGAGAACACAGAATATGTCCGTGGTCACCCCGATCGACTCGATCGGTGCCGCGGGTGTCGAAGGCGCCGTCCAATGGGACGCGGCATCCGACGTGAGCGGCCGGCTCGTGTACGGCCTCGCGCGGAGCCAGGGGTCCACTATTCAGTCGATCGGCGCACTCGGCATGGTGGCGACGCCTCGGACGGTGGGGCCCGCGTTGCGGGGGCTCTCGGCGGTCATCCTGTTCCACGCCGAGAGCGGAATCCCGTACGTACATAATGCCAACACGGGGAGTGGCACTACGGTGTTCGACGACGTCGACCCTACACTCTTTCTCTTTGGTTCGAAGCCGAATGCGCGTCTTCCATGGACGAAAAGCGTCGACCTGCGGTTACGGAAAGAGATCGCGATTGAAGGGTCGCAGCTATCGCTCTACGCCGAACTGCGAAATGCCCTGAGCATCCGCAACATCCTCGGCGCGTATACGGAGAATGGAGCCCAGTCGAACACGCTCTACCAAACGAACGTGTTGAGCCCGGAGTTCGCGAGCCTGCGCATCGAGGCCTCTCAGAATGGGACACTGCTCTCGGGAAACGCAATCGATCTGCGACCCGACTGCAGTACGTGGACCGGGACGACCTCGGGCCCGGTGGACTGCGCGGCGCTCCGTCTGGTCGAGCAGCGCTTCGGGAACGGCGACGGGGTCTATGACGCGAACGAGCAGACCGCGGCGCTCGACGCGTACTTCAACGCCTTCCTCGGCTCCTGGCGTTTCTACGCACCTGGGCGGGTTGCCCGGATTGGCGTGGAGCTGACGTTCTGACGACTGACGGTAGGAGACGGTAGGGGACGGTAGGAGACGGTAGGGGTTGGAGCGAAAAACGGCCGGGGCAACCCTGCCTCGGCCGTTTCCCCTTACCGTCCCCTACCGTCCCTACGGTGTCAGCGGTGTGCAGGTCACCACGTTCTGATCCTGCGCCAATGGACCGAGGGCTAGGCCGAGAGCGTCGCATTCAGACTTCGCAATCGGCATGACCGACGGAACGTGACCGCCCGGCACAGCGACCGGAATGTCGCTCAGCCGGCCGAAGCGACGCGCATCGATCCAGCGCGTGCCCTGCTCCCAGAGGAGCGAGAAGCGACGCTCGTAGAGCAGCGCCTTCACGAAAACCGAATCTGCATCCCCGGACCCGACCGTCGTCGCGGGCAGGGCGCCCGAGTTCTGTCGCACCAGGTTCAGGTCCGTCAACGCCGCAGCCTTGGCGCCGGTGAACCATTCGGCTTCGGCGCGCAGCAGAATCAGCTCCTCGTCCCGGATGATGGGGATCGAGTGACCCGGATCGGCAGCGCCGCCGGTCAGGAATACCGTGAACTTCAGCTCACCGGGGATGGGAATAGCGCTCAGGTTCTGCACGATGCCCGCGGGCGCGATCTTGTCGAGCGCACGCTGGTCCTTCTGCCCGGTCGATTGCGTGTCCGCCTGCGCCGTGTCGTCCTGCAGCGCAAAGAAGGTGAGCCCGCTGAGCGGGTCGGACAGTGTGTTCTGCGCGTCCCCAGGGGCGGTCGAGAAGTCGAAGAAGACTCCCCCGGCGAACGACGCGGGCGATGGATCGAGGAATGACGTTCCCAGAGCGGTGATCGCGTCGGTGTAGCACGCCCCGGGGTTGCCGCCGCATCCCGCCGTGGCACGCAGGTTGTACGCCTTCGCGGCCAGCGCACGATTGAACTGGTTGAACGTCGCGGGTGTGTCGAAACCCGTGAACCCCGGGGGCACCGGGAAGGGAAATGCCGCGCTCCCCGCCGCGAGGTCACTCTGCCCGCTGTTCAGCAGCCCCAGGATGTAGCCGTAGACCGAGTCCTCGGACACAAACGGGGCCGGGCCCGCCGTGACATCGCGACCGACATCCACCGGTGCGCCGAGCCCTGCCCGCGCTTCGACGATGTACAGCAATGCCAGGGCGTTCATCGTCTTGGCGAAGCCGCTCGACGCTGCCTTCTCAGCGGCGGAGAGGTCATTGTCGTTGGCGAGGGCGGCGAGATAAATGTTGCCGCTGCGGATCGCCGTGTAGCGATCACCCCACTGGGTGCCGCCAAACGAACCACCCCCGTTGATGGGACCGAAATACGGCTCGATGAAGTCGGGCTGGTTGTTGCCCGAGAGGTTGATCCCCTCGCGGCCCATCGAGCCCAGCCTCCAGATAAACCCCTGGATTCCGGTGCGCGCGTTCGCAAACAGGCCCGTCGCCGCCGCGGACAGCTTGTCCCGCGTGGGATTATTGATCAAATCGTCCTGCGTCGGCTGATTCGTGTTCAGAATATCGAAGTTGCAGGCCCCCACGAGGAGGAGCCCGGCCAGAACGGCGCAAAGTTTCGTGCGCATGGTCAGAACCCCGCCTTGATGGAGAAGAAGAACTGGCGCGACGGTGGATACGGACCGAGGTCGATGTTGCGCGTGATCGACTGCGAGCCGTAGTTCGACACCTCGGGATCGTAGCCGAAGTAGTTCGTGATCGTGATCAGGTTCACGCCCTCGATGCTCACGCGCGCCGACTTGGCGCCGAACCACGCCGCCACCCGCTCTGGCAGGTCGAGCGCGAACTCGGCGCTGCGCAGCTTGAGGAACGAGGTCGACTGCACGAACGGCCGCGCGTCGCCGGTGTTGAGGCATGCGTCGACCCGCGCCTGCCCCGACGCCTGTCCATCGTCCGGGGCGAGCACGTTGCAGTCGTACAGCGACAACGTCTGGTTCTGGGCGACACCGCCGTCCTGCCAATCCCACAGGAACGACAGCGACGCCCGATGATAGGTGAACTCGTTATAGAAGGACCAGCGGAATTTGGGATTCACCTGGCCCAGGGAGATCGTGTTCCCCTGATCATCCACGCCGATAATCTGCGTGATCGGCTGGCCGCGCTGCACGAAGAACTCGCCATAGGACAGCCCATACCCCGCGTTGGCCGGACGGAACCCGCAGGGAATGGTATCACTCGGCTGCTGGCAGGCGGGAATCGGGAGATTCAATTCGAGCACCTTGTTACGTAACGAGGTGAACGTGGTCCGGAACAGCCAATCGTAGCTCGGGTTGCGGACCGGCGTGATTCCCAACCCGATCTCGATTCCCTGGTTCCGGATCGTCCCGCCGTTGACGAACGCCAGCGAGAAGCCGCTCGACGGGGGCGGCGTCACCGGCACGAGGAGATCGCTCGTTTTCCGCGTGTACAGGGTCAACTCGAGGTCGGCGCGACCGTCCCACAGGTTGGCGTCCACCCCAGCTTCGATCTCCTTGGTGAGCTCGGGGCGAATCGTCGGATCACCCGCAACGGCTCCGACCGTCGTTCCGACGTTGCCTCCGATCACGACACCTCCTTGCAGCGTCGTGAACTTTTGGCCGAACAGCGGCTGGTTGCCGGTCTCGCCGTAGGCGAGCCGCAGCTTGACGTCGCTGCCCTGCCCCACGAGCCCGGGCAAACGATACGATCCCGCCACCGACGGGAAGAAGTAGTACTTGTTCACGTCCCCGTTGGCGCTGGAGCGCTCGGCCCGCACACCGCCGGACAGCATCAATCTTTGCTCCATGCCGAGCCACTGCTCCTGGCCATACAGCGCCACAGTGCGCTCGTGCGTGTTTTCCTCGAAGCCGGAGAGCACCGAGCCCTGCGTGACGTTCTCCTGACCCGGGAGCAGCCCGCTGCCGATCAGCCGCGACCGCGAAATAGAGCGGTCTTCCCACTGAAGTCCTGCCGACGTGGTCGCCGTCCAGCTCTCGCTCGTCAGCGTGTGGATGCCGTTCAAATTCCAGTTGACGTTCCGCCCATCGGCGTTGTTGAGCACCGAGCGACCGGGCCTCGCTTGCGCCTGCTCGAAGAAGAGCTCCGGCGGGGCGAGGATGTCGTCCTTCTGATGGAAGAAGTCCGCGCCACCGGCCCCGACGATCGAGAGGCTTTGCCGTGCAGTCTGCAGCGCCTGCCACTTCAGGTTGAGGCCACCGACGAAGCGCAACGCCGTTTCGTCGTTGTGCCCCAGCGCGGTCGATTGCAGTGGATTGGCGCCGATGTAGCTGAGACCGCCGGGATTCGGGTACACGCCATTCACCGGTTCCAGCGGCACGAAGCCGGGGATGTAAGCGATCGCGTACGTCACGCTTGCCCCGGAGTTGTCGTTGTTCGTGAATCCCCGCTGCGTGCTCGTGCGGCTGAATGCCGAGGTCAGCGAGAGATTGAACTTGTCGGCGAAGCTCTGATCGACGTTGGCCCGCAGCGACTGGCGCTGGGCACCCGTATTCTTGATGATGCCGCCGTCGTTCTTCACCTCACCCGACAAGAAGTAACGCGTCCCCGCCGATCCACCCGAGAGATCGATCTGCGTCTCGTTGGACAGGGGCTTATCGCCGGCCAGCTCGCGCAAGTGATCGTGCGTCGGCAGGACGCCGTTCACCTCGTAGGATTGGATCAGGGCTGTATCGCCGAACTGATCGAGAGCCTCCGGGACCGTGAACGACCGCGTACCGGGACCGCGCTGCAGCTCGGAGAAGCCGAGCCGCTGCGTGATGCTCGCCTGCGGTCTGCCCGATTGACCCCGCTTCGTGGTGATGATGATGACGCCGTTCACGCCCTTCGACCCGTAGATCGAGGTCGCCGCCGCGCCGCGCAGGACCTGGTAGGACTCGACGTCGTTCGGATTCAGGTCCGTGATCCGGTTGACCGGATCGTCCTGCTTCTCGCCGTCATTGCGAGTGGATTGGGGATTGCCGCTCGCCGTGATCGCGAACAGCCCGGTGGAGATCGAGGCGTTGCTCACGATCACGCCGTCGACGACGTAGAGCGGGTCCGCCGAGCCGACCACCGTGTTGGAGCCGCGGATCTGGACCTGCGTCCCACCGCCGGGGGCGCCCGAGTTCTGCTGGATGTACGCGCCGGGGACACGCCCCTGCAGCGCACGGTCCAGTGCCGGAGCCGGAATCGACGCGATCTCGGCACCCGCGAGCGTCGTCGAGGAAATCGCCGCGTTGCGGCGCTCCACGCCGGTCTGCTGCCCCGTGACGACGACCGCTTCGACGTTGAAGATGTCCTGATCGAGCTGTACGTCGGCGGTCGCCTGATCGGCCGGCACCGGCACTTCCTTGCGCTTGAAGCCGATGCGGCGAAACACGAGAGTCGCGGCACCCACCGGCGCACTGACGGCGTAACGACCGTCATCGTGCGATACCGTGGCGAACGCGGTGCCCGTCACGGTGACGGCCACGCCGCTGATCGGCCCGCCGCCCGCCGCGCTCACCACGCCCGTGATCTGGCGACTCCCTCCTCCACCCTGTGCCCACACTCCGGCCGCGCCAAAGACCAGCGCGGCCATTAGCAGACAAATACGTTTGCCCACGGTCCCTCCAGGCTGGTTGTAACGGAACACGACGGCAGGATTGGTATCTTGCCGCCGATTCGAGTCTCGTGCAAGTCGGTGTCTCCCGGCGCTCACGATGTCGACAGGTCCGCCGTCGGCAGGAAGCGCGGCGCGCGCCGTGGCTTCACCGCCTGCTCGTAGGCGTAGGCCAGCCGGATCAACGTCGGCTCGCTCCACGCCGTCCCGATGAACGACATCCCGACCGGCAGCCCGTGCACGTACCCGACTGGAACGGAGATGCTGGCATATCCCGCCACCGCCGCCGGCGTGGACGAGGCGCCGAGGAAGTGATCCCCGTTGACGAGATCGGTTGTCCAGGCCGGGCTCCCCGTGGGCGCCACCAGGGCATCGAGCTTCTCTTTGGCGAATACGGGGTCCAACCCCTCGGTCCGCGAGAGGCGGCGGCAATGCGCCAGCGCCTCGATATAGGCGTCGTCGGTGAGCGGGCCCTTGTCCTGAGCCATCGCGAAGATCTCTTGTCCGAAATAGGCCAGCTCGCGGTCGTGATTGCGGTCGTTCCAGGCGATCAGGTCGGCGAGCGTCTTGTTGGGAGCCTGGGCCCCGAGCCCCGCCAGATAGGCGTTCAGATCCGCCTTGAACTCGTACAGGAGCACGGTGAATTCCGCGTCGTCGTACTCACCGGCGTGGGGAATGTCGGCCGGATCGACGATCACCGCCCCCGCCTGTTTCATGGCGTCGATCGCCGCCGAGACGAGCTTGTCGGTGACCGATGAATAGCCGAAGAACTTGGCCCGGGCGACGCCGATGCGCGCACCCTTCAACCCGCTCGGGTCGAGGAACTTCGTATAGTCGGCTTCGATGTGCCCGCCCGCCGCGGCGGTAGCGGCGTCGTCCGGATCCACACCGGCGAGGACGCCGAGCAGCGCCGCGGCATCGGCTACGGTCCGCGCCATCGGCCCGGCGGTGTCCTGGGTGTGGGAGATCGGGACGATGCCGCGACGCGACACGAGGCCGAGCGTCGGCTTGATCCCCACCAGGGAGTTGGCCCCGGAGGGACAGACGATCGAGCCGTCCGTTTCCGAGCCGACGCCCACGGCGGCGAGGTTCGCCGAAATCGCCGCACCCGTTCCGGAACTCGACCCGCAGGCGTTGCGGTCCAGCGCATAGGGGTTCTTGCACAACCCGCCGCGACCGCTCCAGCCGCTCACCGAGTGCGTGGAGCGGAAGTTGGCCCACTCCGAGAGATTCGTCTTGCCGATGATGATGGCACCGGCATCGCGCAGCCGCTTCGCGACGGTGGAGTCACGCGGCGCGGGCGCGTCGGCGAGGGCGAGCGACCCGGCGGTCGTTCTCATCTTGTCGCCGGTTGCGATGTTGTCCTTGATCAGGACCGGAATGCCGTGTAGCGGCCCGCGCACCTTCCCCGCCTTGCGCTCCGCGTCCGCGGCATCGGCCAGGGCCAGCGCGTCGGGGTTGGTCTCGATCACCGACTTGAGCGTCGGGCCAGCTCCGTCGATCTGCTGGATCCGGGCGAGATATGCAGTGCAGAGGCGTCGCGAGGTGTACTTGCCGCTCTTGAGGCCGTCCTGCAGCTCGTGAATGGTGATCTCTTCGAGCTCGAAGGGTGGCGGTGGCGCGTACCGCGAGGCGGGAGTCCGCCCGGCCGGCGCCGGCTGCGCGGCGAGACCTGCAGCTGACAACGGCGCGGCCAATCCGGTGACGGCGGCGTATTGCACGAACTCGCGACGCGAGAGATACATGGGCGCTCCGGGGTGCGGGTGGTACGCCCAATGTGCACCCGGTCGAGAAGCCCGGCCACCGCGGCTCGGCCCTCACGCCCCTGCCGGCGCGCTGCTTTCCACCACCAGCCGCTCGAGCCTCCCGCGCAGTCTCGCCCGCACTCGCGCCACGAGAATAAGAGCGACGACAGCAAGCCCGACAACCAGTCCCCACCAGAACCCTTGCGGGCCCAGCGCGGTGCCGAGCCCAAGGTAGGCGGCGAGTGGCAACCCGATCAGCCAGTAGCCGACGACGTTCACAACGAGCGGGGTGCGCGTATCCCCGGTTCCCCGGAGAATGCCGATCGAGACGACCTGGGTGCCGTCAAAGACCTGGAAGACCCCGGCGAGCGGGATCAAGGTCGTCGCGATCGCCTGCACCGTCGCATCCGACGTGTACGCCCGGGCGAGCAATTTCGGGAATGCGAGCATCGTGATCCCGCTCACGAGCATGAACCCGACGCCGCACACCAGCGCCGCCATCGCGGCGCGACGCGCTTCGGCGGAGTCACCCCGGCCGATCGCCTGCCCGACGAGCACCGCCCCGGCGATCGACACGCCGAGGGGAACCATGAAAGTGATGGAAGAGAGATTCAGCGCTACCTGATTGGCCGCCATGGCACCGGCGCCCAGCCGGCCCATCAGCACGCCGACGAGACTGAAGATCCCGAGCTCGAGCTCGTACTGGAGGCCGATCGGCGCGCCGAGCCGCAACAGGCGACCGAGCGCTCCGAGATCCAGCACCTCCGGGCGCCAGGGCCGGATCCAAGCCCCGAGGTAGCGCCAGGCGAAGGCGACGAGAAACGCCGCGAGCGCCCAGCGCGACAGCATCGTGGCCCAGCTCGACCCGATGGCTCCCAACGCCGGCATTCCGAGGTGGCCGAACACGAACACCCAGTTCAGGCCCAGGTTCAGCACGTTGGCGGCGACCATCGCCCACACCATGGGGCGGATATTTCCGGTCGCCTGGAGGAGAACACGCGCCAGCACGGAAACATAGAAAGGAAGGAACCCCCCGATCGCGACGTAGGCGTACCCGGCCACGAGCGGCACGACCTCCGGCGGCTGGCCGAGCAGGGCGACCAGCGGATGCACCGGCAGCAGAGCGACGGTCGACAGCAGGGTAAGGCCGATGATCAGGACGAGTCCCCGCTGGGCGTTGCGCGCCACCGCGATCCGTTCGCCGGCGCCGATCGCCTGTGCCATGACGGGATCGAGTCCCATCAGCACGCCCATTCCGAAGATCGAGATCGCGAGGAACAGGAGGTTGCCGAGCGCGACGGCCGCCATCGCGTCGGCGGACACCCGGCCGACGACGAGGGTGTCCACCACCCCCATCGCCATCCACCCGACCTGTACCACGACCACCGGCGCCGCGATCCGCGCCATCGCGGCAACCTCGCCGCGGAACCCGCGCGGCGGGACGGATGGATCGGACATGCGCGGAAAGTAACGCTGCCAGGAAACAAACGAGCCGGGTCGTCACCGACCCGGCTCGAGGCCGTCCGAAGATCGTCATCCGCTCAGCGCGAATGATGGATCGTCAGCGGTCCGTTGGTTGTCACCACCCGCACCGGTGCGCCGCCGTCCCCGAGAGTCGTGTGAATGCGGTTGGTCATGTGGCCCTGGATCGTGACGGTGAGCGGGAAGGCGAGATTCATCGGACCATTCACCGTCCCCGTCTCGAGGCGGGCGTTGTAGCGATCGGGGATGCCGAGGCTCACCGGCCCGTTCTGGGCTTCCGCATCGAGCCCCGGACCGTCCCAGCGCGAGCCGGAGAGCTCCACCGAGAGCGGCCCGTTCTGCACCCGGGCCGTCACGTCACCGCCGACCGCACGCAGCGTAACGGGTCCATTCAGAGCGTGCAGCTGCATCGACCCCACCACCGCTTCGACCGACAGCGGGCCGTTGACCGTTTCGAGCGCCAGGTCGGTGTGGCGGGGAACGTAGACATCGAAACTCACAGCCCACGACGCACGACGTTCGATCTCAGGCCCGCGGGCCGTGATGGCCCGCCCCCCGGCGTCGATGTGAACGCCGTCCGCCAGCGCCTGGGCCGCACTTTCCGAATTGGCCTGGGCTTCGATCTTGGCGACGACGCCGATCGAGTCGCGATCCCATCCGTAGACGGCGACGCCTCCGTTCTCGCTCGGATCGATGGTCAGCGTGCCGCCGGCCGGGTGGAACCCGGTCGCTCGAACGACGCAGACTTTGGGGCGATCGTTCCAGTCGTGACGGCACTGCGACAGCCACTCCTCCGGATCCTCCTGGGCCGCGAGGGTCCGGGCGACGAACAGGAGCGACGCGGCGAAGACGGTGGTGCATGTCGACATGGATCACCTCGATCGTGGCGAAATGACTGGGGCCCCAGGCATCCGGCGGACCTCGCATTAGACGGGAATCGCGGCGATTTGGTTGCGTCCCCGCTGCCCCACTCCGAGGACGCTCGTCGACCGGTTTCGACGATCTCGCGGCCACGCGGTGCGCCAGTGCGGCGCCGCCACGTGATCGCGCAGGGCTCTCGCATCGTGATGGGGCTCACCGCATATTGCTGCACGGCGGCAGGTGTGCTGGTGGGCAACTCCTTCGTGCAATTGACCTTCCACGCCGGGTTGTCGGCACCCTACTTGCGGGAACAAGCCCAAAGTGAATCATTGCTGCGACTCATGGGAGCGTCATGCGGTTTAGCGAGCTGGAACAGTCGATTTCAAAGCCCTCCCGGGTGCTGCGTCTCGACAGCATCCGGAGCCGCATCCTGTTCTTCGCCGTGTTTGCGACGCTCGTCCCCGCCATCACCATCGCCTGGATCGCCTATACCCACCTGAAGCAATCGGTGACCGACAAGGTGGCCCAGGAGGTGGTCAGCGCCAGCAAGCAAAGCACCCACGCCGTCGGGCTCTGGCTCAAAGAGCGGATCGTCGAACTCCGCACCTTCACGACCTCGTATGAGGTGACCGACAATCTCGATCAGCAGCGCGGCCCGACCGGGCCCAACCAGCGCCGCCTCAACGACTACCTCAACTCCGTGCGCGAGCGGTTCGGCGAGTACGTCGAGCTGATGGTGGTCGATCGGCAGGGTCGGGTGATCGCCACCAGCGCTCGCCAGATCCGTTCCGTGCAAATGCCCCAGCATTGGACCAGCGACGTCCAGGACGACCAGCCGGCGATCGGGGACCCTTACCACGACGAGAACCTGGGAACGACCCTCGTCGTGGTCGCGGTGCCGATTCACGTCCCGAGTACCCGGTTCCTCGGAGCGCTCGCCGCCAAGATTTCGCTCGGGACCATCGACCAGATGTTCCGGCAGTATGCGCCGTCCGATTCGGGACGGACGTTTCTCGTCACTACGGACTCGTCCACCCTCGGGTCGATCGTGTCCGGCCGCGGTACGGGTACGCGCCTGGTGCCCACGGCGTTGCAGCAGCTTATGGGACGCGACACCACGCTCACGACCTATGGCAGCTTCGACGGCCAGCGCGTCGTCGCCAGTCTGCATCGCGAGCCAGGGCTGCCCTGGGCCGTCGTGTCCGAGGAGCCGGAGACCGCCGCCTTCCGGCAGGTGACACGGCTGCGTCGCCTGATGATTCTGCTCCCGTCGGCGCTGCTCGCCGGGATCGGCCTGATCGCCTACTTCCTGGGCCTGCTCATCGTGCGGCCGCTCGATCGCCTCACCAAGGGTGCCGCAAAAGTCGCGGCGGGCCACCTCGACGTCGATCTGCCGGTTCATTCGGGGGGCGAGGTTGGCTACCTGACGAAGATGTTCAACACGATGGTGGTCCGTCTCCGGGAAGGCCGCGAAGCACTCGACGCCGCCAACGAGACACTGCGCCGGAAGAACGACGAGCTGGAGCGGTTGTCGGTGACCGACGGTCTCACCGGCCTCTACAACCGGCGCCGGCTCATGGAAACGCTGTCCGACGAAGCGCGCCGGTCGCAGCGGCTGAAGCACACGTTCGCGGTGCTGATGGTCGACGTGGATCACTTCAAGAAGTACAACGACAGCTTCGGCCACCAGGCGGGCGATACGGTACTGACCAAGGTCGCGGGGCTCTTGCGCGAGGCGACGCGTGAGGTGGATTTCGTGGCCCGCTACGGCGGCGAGGAATTCCTCATCCTGCTACCGGAAACCGGCATGGGGGAAGCTCTCGACATCGCCGAACGAATCCGGACGCGGATCGCCGCCGAAGTCTTCCCCGGACGCCACATGACCGTGAGTATCGGAGTGTCGGAATTCCCGCTGCACGGCGAGAATGCCGATCAGGTCGTCGGGGCGGCGGACGAAGCGTTGTACGAGGCGAAGCGCGAGGGCCGAGACAAAGTGCGTCGGGCGGGACTGAAGCTCGTTCGCGGTAAGCCGCAGGAGCGCGTCGGCTGATCGAGACGGCGCGGCCTACTTGCTGGCCGCGTCCGCTCGCCGCTGCACCAGATTCCAGAACACCCAGCCGGACTGACCGCTGTCCTTGGACACCCGCACCCACTGATCCACGTGCGAGATGCCGGTGAGCGGCACGCCGCTCTCCAACGTCGCGAGGACACGAAACGCCGTCCCCGGTCCGTCGCGCAGTTTGCAGCGAGCCGACGTCTGCAGCTGGAGCGGCGCCGCAAACTGCACTTCTCCGGGACGCAGCGACGACACATCTCCGCCCGAGCTGCGAGTGCGCCCCACTCCCGCCTGACTCTTTGCCTGATTCGCGAGGTACAGGGCGCCGCCGTAGTTCTGCTTGTCGAATTCGTTGGTCGCATCCGTCAGCAGCTTGCTCACGCGCGCTACGTCGGATGCGCCGGCCCCCCGCGATGATCTGCGGAGCGTCTGCAGCGCGATCTCCGCCTCCGCCATTCCGGAGGCCGCCTCGGCGCGGGTCGCAAGCGTCTGCACCTTCGCCATCGAGCGCACGACTTCGCGCCGGGTTTCTTCCAGGCGATTCTGCAGATCTTCCACCTGGGCGTCACGCTCCAGCAGGGTGAGCTCCAGGCGCGAAACCCGTTGCTCCAGGTCCTTGTCGCGCACCGTCACGGTCTCGGTGACGACCCTGGAGGTCGGCCCCGAGTCGGCTACCGGGACGGGGACCGGGTCACCGGCCGGGTGCCGGCACCCCAAGACGACGAGCACGGTAACGGTCGCCGCC
>DATJJY010000019.1:0-5266 GCA_035491895.1 Gemmatimonadales bacterium | reverse complement strand
GCGTTTCACGGGCGGCCGCCTGGCGATCAACGTCGTCGACATGCCGATCAAGTGTCCCGTCGCGCCGCTCGAGTTCGCGTTTCTGGCGGATGCCTACTTCACCGAGCGCGGGATTCGCGACAAGGTCGACATTTCCTACGTCACGCCCCTGGATTCGGCGTTCACGAAGCCCACGTCTGCTAAGACGCTGACGCACCTGCTCGCCGACAAGGGCATCGCGCTGGTGACCGAGTTCGCCACCGGATCGGTGGATGGGGCGGCCGGTCGACTCGTGTCGTACGATGAACGGGTCGTGGAGTTCGATCTCCTCGTCACCGTTCCGCTGCACGCCGGGCAAGACTACATCGGCCGCTCGCCCGGTCTCGGCGACTCGCTCAAGTTCGTACCGACCGATCCGCACACCCTGCAGACGAAGCGCAAAGCGAACATCTTCGCCCTCGGCGACGCGACCGACGTCCCGGCTTCGAAAGCGGGCTCCGTGGTGCACTTCGAGGCGGAGGTCCTGGCCCCGAACGTGCGGCGCTTCCTCGCCGGCCTGCCGCTCGACCCCGGTTTCGACGGGCACTCGAACTGCTTCATCGAGACGGGATTCGACAAGGCATTGCTGATCGACTTCAACTACGAGGTCGAGCCGGTGCCGGGGAAATTCCCATTCGCCCTGGGCCCGCTCTCGCTGTTGCAGGAGTCGCGGCTCAACCACATCGGGAAGCTCGCGTTCCGCTGGGTCTACTGGAATCTCCTCCTGCCGGGCCACGACATCCCTGGCATCACGCCGCGCATGTCCCTCCGGGGCAAGCGGCTGCCGGTGCCGGCCGTCGACGTGACCGCCACCGAACCCGAACTGGTCGCCAGCGCGACCGAGAAGGAGCACTGACATGCCCGTCCTCCAAGTGCTGGACGCGTCGCTCGAAGTGGATGCGGAGGGCTTTCTGCAGAAGCCGGAGCAATGGAACGAGGATCTGGCCCTCGAGATCGCGCGCGTCAACGGCATTCCCGATCTGAATGAGCGCCACTGGATGGTCATCCGCTTCATGCGCGACACCTATCTGCGCACCGGCACCGCGCCGACGATCCGCACGCTCGGCAAGGATTCCGGCGTGCCGATCAAGGAGCTCTACCAACTCTTTCCCAAAGGCCCCGCGAAGCTCGCCGCGAAGATCGGCGGCATTCCGAAGCCCAAGGGTTGCATCTAAGGAGGCTCGACCATGACTACGATCGCAATGCCCGCCACGGCGGTTCAGGCCGGCGCCGAGCGCCGGGACGACGCCATCACCAAGGTGTCGATCATCGTCTCGCACGGCTCGCTCGAGGGCATCTATCCGGCCCTCATCATGGCGAACGGCGCCCGCATGGAAGGCATCGAAGCCAATCTGTTCTTCACCTTTTTCGGGATGGATGCCATCACGAAGCAGAAACAGTCGAAGATTCGCGTGGCGACGGTCGGGAACCCGGCCATGGGGATCCCCACGCTGCTCGGCGCCATCCCGGGGATGAGCGCGCTGGCCACCCGGATGATGACGAAGAAGATGGCGGCGTTGGACATCCCTCCCATCGACGAGTTCATCCAGCTGTGCGCCGACTCAGGCGTCCGACTCTTCGCCTGCAAGGCGTCGGTGGACATGTTCGGTCTCACGCAGCAGGACTTCGTCGACACGGTGGAAGGCATCATCACCGTCGGAGACTTCTACGGCCTCGCCGCCGGCGGCCAGATCATTTTCACCTGAGCCCTCACCTGTTACGGAGCGTGATATGTCTCGCCCACTGACGTTCGGTTTGGTCGCCGCGGCGCTCCTCGCGCCGGTGGCCACCCGTGCACAGACGAACGGATACCTGCTCTCGTGCTCCGCGGCTGCGACACTCGGCCGCGGCTGCACCACACTCGCGGACCCCGGCGATCCGGCTGTCCTCTTGTCCAACCCCGCGAGCCTCGCGACCATCGGCGGCCGCGCCTTGTCGCTGAACGGCGCCGCCTTCCTGCCGTTCATGAGCTATCGCAACACCGTGAACGCCGTGACGCCCGGGAAGGACAATCTGTATCCCCTTCCCGCCGTGTTCTTCGCGGACCGCGCCCGCGGTCGGTGGGCGTTCGGCGTCGGCGCCCAGACGCTCGGCGGGATGGGCGCCGACTACACGCTGACGCACCCGTTACTGGGACCGAATCAGCACTACCACTCGAAATTCGGTCTCATGAAAGGTGGGCTCGCCGCCGCCTTCAGAGTGACGCCGCGGTTGTCGGTGGGCGCCATGGCCGGCGCGGTGTACGGGCAGGTCGAGTTCGCGACGCCCTACGCGGTCAATCCGGCCCAGCTCGCAGGGCTCGCGGGCCTGGCCCAGGATCCCGATTACGCCCCGCTGCTCGCGGGCTTCACCGAAGCCACCGCCTATGCCGACATGAGCGGCCTCTCCGGGTTCGGCTTCACCGCGGCTGCGAGCATCGAGTATCAGGCGTCGCCGGACGTGACGGTGGCGCTGGCCTGGACTGCGCCGTCGACCCTCACGATGGGAGGCGGCCAGGCGGCGCTGGACATGAACGCGCAGTTCGGCCAGCTCTACCAGGGTATGGTGGCGGCCAAAGGCGGCGACACCGCCACCGTCAATGCGCAATTGGCGGGATTCGGGATCGACCTGTCGAAGGGGATGGCGACGCAGTTCGGCGCGGCCGTGGATTTCGGCATTCCCCAGACGCTGACACTCGCCGTCGGTGCGCGTCCGTCGCTGCGGTGGCGGCTCGGCGTCGACGCCGGCTGGGTCGGCTGGAAGCACGCGTTCCGGGGCATGCCGGTCCGCCTGTCGAATGGCTCGAACGCCAACATCAACATCGTGATGAACGGCAGCCCGACGAACGGCGCGTTCGCCGCCACCTGGCCGACGGAATGGCGCGATGCGTGGATCGCTCGAATCGGCGCGGAGTTCGCCGCGGCGCCGGCCCTCACGCTGCGGGGAGGCGCGATCTACGGTTCGAACCCGGTGTCGAGCGAATACCTGTTCACCGTGTTCCCGGCGATCGTACAGAGTGCCGCAACGGTGGGGTTCGGCTATCAGGTTGGGGCAACGGCGGTCAGCGTCACCTACGCGCATGCCTTTGCCCGGGCGCAGACCGCGGGCGCGACCAGCGGCGTCGCGGCCGAGTACGCGAACAGCACGAGCCGGCTCGGAGAGAATACACTGTCCGTCGGTTTGGGCTGGCATTTCTAGACTATCAAAGTTGGTGAAGGTGAGTGGACGTTGGTGGAGGATGGTGGAGGTTGAGCGCGCACCGAACAACCAGCACCAACCTCCACCACCCTCCACCAACCTCCAAAACCTCCCCGGGTGCATATTGAGTCCCGATGCCATCCCGGCGTCTTCCCCTCTGGGCACTCGTCTCCGCCGCGTGGTTCGGCCCCGCGATCCTCGCGGCGTTCGAGGCCTACGTGCAGGGGAGGCTCGGCAGCCGCGAGCCGGCGACGTGGCGCAGCATCATCTGGGAGAGCGGCGACTGGCTGATTTGTGCGCTGCTCACTCCTGCGGTCTTCTGGATGGCGCGCCGCTATCCGGTCACCCGCGGCACCCTTACCCGCAGCATCCCGCTGCATTTCGGCGCCGCGATCCTCCTGTGCGTGGCCTGGGCAGGGGCGGGCATCCTCCTCAGCTGGGCGATGTTTCGCTCCACGCCATACGGCGGCGGCGCGGCGAGCTGGTTCTTCACGACGCTGCCGTTCGGCGTCGCCGTGTATTTCGCTGTCCTGGGGGTGGCGCACGCCGCCGCCTTCTTTCTGGAAGCCCGCGAGCGGGAAACGCAGGCCGCCCGCCTCTCGGCGCAGCTCGCCGAAGCGCGGCTCGGGGCGTTACGCATGCAGCTGCAGCCCCATTTCCTCTTCAACAGTCTCAACGCCATCGCCGTGACCGTGCGCGACCGCGACACGGCCACCGCCACCCGACTGATCGAGCAGTTGGGAGACGTGCTGCGCCGTGTGATGCGGGCCGATCGACCTCCCGAAGTCACACTCGCTGAAGAGCTGGAGTTCGTGCGCCAGTATCTCGCGATCGAGGAGGTGCGCTTCTCGGACCGACTGCGGCCGACGTTCGACATCGAGCCGGGTCTCGAGCGGGCGGCGGTTCCCGAGTTCGTACTGCAGCCACTGGTCGAGAATGCCCTGCGGCACGGCCTGGCCCGCCGCGTGACCGCGACGCTCCTGAGGATCGAGGCGCGGCGTGAGGGCGACGAGATGGTTCTGCGCGTCACCGACGACGGGCCGGGGCCGGACGAAGCGCCGGCCGAGGAGACCACGGGCGTGGGGCTCATGAACCTGCGCGAGCGGCTCGCCTCGCTGTACGGGGCGCGGGCGCGCCTCGAGCTCGTGGGGACGCCGGGGGGTGGTGCCATCGCGACGGTACGGCTGCCGTATCGCGAGCTCGAGACCGCCCGTGGCTGAGTACCGTGCGTTGATCGTGGACGACGAGCCGCTGGCGCGGCGGGGTATCCGCCAGCTCCTCGCGCCGTATCCCGACGTTCGGGTGGTCGGGGAGTGTCGCGACGGCCGCGAAGCGCTGCGCGCTTTGACGAGCCACCAGCCCGACCTCGTCTTTCTCGACGTCCAGATGCCGGGGCTCGACGGGTTCGGCCTGATCCGGGTCCAGGGCGTCGAGCGGATGCCGCTCACGGTGTTCGTCACCGCCCACGACGACTTCGCCGTTCGGGCGTTCGAGACGCAAGCGCTCGACTATCTCGTGAAGCCGCTGTCCGAGTCACGCTTCAAGGCGACGATGCAGCGGGTGCTCGAGCGGCTGCGGGCGCGGCTCGGCGAGCGGGTCGCCGTTCCGACCGACACCGGGGAGCTGCTGCTCGACGCCAATGAGATCGACTGGATCGAGGCGCGCGACGACTACTCGGAGATTCACGCGGGCGCCGAGCGCTACCGCATCCGGGCATCGCTCGCCGCACTGGTCCGGCGCCTCGATCCGGCCAGATTCACCCGCATCCATCGCTCGGCCGTCGTGCGGCTCGATCACGTGCGCGAGCTGAGGACGGGCGGGCGGGACGGCGCCACCGTCGTGCGCTTGCGCGACGGCACGGAGCTGCCGGTGAGCCGGCGGCGCCTGGCCGGTCTCAAGCAGCGGTTCCAGCCCATCGACCGCTAACCGCGGGATTCCGACCGCTCGCCGCGCGGCAGTTGACCGGCGGCCCGCCGAGGTCGAGGTTCGGGTCCGATGGCTGCGATTCCTGCCACCGCCACCGCCGCCGCCCGCACGACCCGTGTCGCGTCGATCGACATCATCCGCGGTG
>DATJJY010000018.1:0-25379 GCA_035491895.1 Gemmatimonadales bacterium | reverse complement strand
CGACCGGGGTGACCGTGACCGGCACGGACACGACGTTCACGAAGGTGCAGACCTCCCCCACCGGGGGGAACGCCGTGTTCGTCGGGAACCTCGAACTGCGCGTGCCGTCGCCGATTCTACCCGAGCGGGTGCAGCTCGCCGGGTTCGTCGACGTCGGTGAGGTCTATATCCGTCAGCGGGACGTTCTCGGGCTGAAGTCCATGCGCGTGACGCCGGGCCTGGGGTTCCGCATCGTCACACCGCTCGGGCCCGTGCGGATGGATGTCGCCTACAACGGCTACGCCCCCGAATCGGGCGTGCTGTGGTTCTCGGACGGCAAGAATCTCACCCGGCTGCGCAACAGCTTCTCGCAACCGCGCCCCGCCACGTTCCTGCGGCGGCTGCTCGTGCAGTTTGCGATCGGGCAGGCGTTCTGATGCGCCGCTCCCTCGGCGTCGTGCTGTGGACCCTCGTCGGGATCCTCGCCTGCTTCTTGGGCGGCCTTTCGGCGCTCGTCGGCACCGGGGCGGGGCGCAAACTGCTCGGTCGCGTCGCCGTCACCGCCCTCGAGGGCATCGTCTCGGGGCAGGTGGAGATCGGCACGGTGACGGGTTCGCTACTCACCGGTCTGTCGCTCCGGGACATCCGGGTGTATGACGCGGACACGACGCTCGTGGCCTGGCTGCCGCGGGTCGAGGTCGATTACAACGTGCTCGACTTCGCTGCCGGCCGCGTGGTGATGCAGCGTGTACTGCTGGTGCGGCCCTATGTGAACATCGTGCAGCACAAGAGCGGCCGCCTCAACATCGAGGAGCTGCTGCGTCTCGGCGGTCCGCCCTCGAAGAATCCGGGTCCCAAGCCGCTCGTGGTGCTGCGCAACGTCAGCGTCACCGACGGCGATCTCGTGCTGCGGCTGCAGTCGCGGCCGGCGCCCGACGACTCGCTGCACGAGATCGACCCCTTCGGGACGGACGGAAGGCACCGCATACGCCGGTTCCGGCACCTCACCACGTTCCTCAATGCGTTCCGCATCTCCGCGCCGGGCCAGCGCGGCCTGCGCGTCGACTTCGCGGGTCTCGGCGCGGAGATCGACGATCCGGCGGTGACGCTCACCGACCTGCGCGGCCAGGTGGGGATCGACGGCGACTCGCTCGAGGCGGATTTACCGGTCGTGAGGCTCCCCAGCTCACGCTTCGGCCTGCGGGGCAAGGTCTCCTGGCCGCACGATACGCTGCATTACGATCTCGACATCAAATCCGCCGCCGCATCGCTCGCCGATGTCCGGTTCATCGATCCCAAGTTCCCCGCTGGAGCGGTGCTGCACGGTGACGTCGCGATCCGCTCGCACGGCTCCCGGGTGATCGAAATCAAGCTCGATCCGCTCGACCTGGACTACCGGGGGGGAAGGGCGACCGGGAAGATGACGGCGTTCATGGCGTCCGATTCCGGATTGGCGGCGCTGCGCAATACCGACGTCCAGGCCTTCGACCTCGATCTCTCGCTGTTCCACGCGTTCATCGATTCGCTCCCGTTCCACGGCCGCTTGAGCGGTCACACCACCGCCGACGGACCGATGACCGACCTCCTGCTGGGGACGGATTGGGCGTTCCGGGACTCGCTCGTCCCGGGTGAGCCGGCGTCGCACGTGAAGGGGCAGGGACGCGTCGATCTCAAGGCCCCCGTCGGAATTTCGTTCACGGCGTTCACCGTCGAGGCGGCCGAACTCGACTTCGGAACCGTCGGACACTTTGTTCCCTCCTCCTTGCTCGGCACGCTCGAGGCACAGGGAACGCTGGGCGGTCCCCTCAAGAACTTCACGTTCGAGGGCACGCTGCGGCACCGGGACGGCACGCGGCCGGCGAGCGTGCTGCGGGGCCGGTTCGCCGCCGACGCTTTGGGCGATGTGCTGGCGCTCGATATCGACGCGCAGGTCGACACGCTGTCGTTCGACGGCCTCCAGCCCAGCTTCCCGTCGCTGCGCCTGTCCGGCTCCGTGACCGGCACGGCGCGGCTCCTCGGGCGGCTCGATTCACTGGACACTCACGTCGACCTGTCGCGGGTGGGCGGCGGGGGGCGGATCAGGGCGAACGGCGGCCTCGTGTTGCTGCCGGACCGGAACGGCACCCGCAACCTCGCGGTGACGGCGAGCGATCTGTCCCTGGACCGCTGGCTGCCGGGTGCGCCGCCGTCCGCGCTGAACATCGACGGCACCGCGACGCTGCTCGTCGACACCTCCGGGACGACCGCCGCCGGTCAGGTGGAAGGGACATTGCGTCCTTCGCAGATCGCCGGCACCGATCTTGACAGCGGGGCGGTGCGGCTCCGGATCACAGCCGGCGTCGTGCATGTGGACACGCTGTGGCTGCGCCAGGCCGGACTGATCACCGATGGTGCCGGGACGCTCGGATGGCGGCGGCCCAATGCCGGCGAGACGCTCGTCACGCTGGACGCCGACAGTCTGAGCTTTCTCGATCCGCTCGTCGCATGGATCAGCGGCACCGCACAGGATACGACACGGGCCGTGCTCGACCGCGGCGCGGCCGTCGCCCATCTGCGCATCGCCGGCGCCCTCGACTCTCTGGCGGTCGGCCTGCTCGGGGACGCGGACAACGTCGCCTATGGGGACTGGGAGGTGACGAAGGGGAAGTTCCGCGGGCAGTACGAGCCGGGACCGCACCCGCTGCTGTGGCTCGACGCCCAGGCCGATTCGCTGGAGCACGGTGGCACCGCCTTCGGCGTCGCCTCCGCGATGATACAGGGACGACTCGATTCATTGCGCTGGTCCGGCCGCACGCACATCGGCGACCTGAGCGCCGTCGTCGCCGGGGGGCGATACCATCGCGACACGATCGTGGGACAGGTCGTGGGCTTCGATTCGCTGGCGGTCTTGATGCCGCACGGCGTGTGGTATCTCACTCGGCCCGCGACGCTGCAGTGGCACGATTCGACGTTGGCGGTCGACAGCCTGGAGCTCGAGCAGGTCGGCGGGCCGGGACGATTCGAGGCCGACGGCACGCTGCCCACCGGCGGCGCCGCCGGCCTGGCCCACGTTCACGTCGCGGGGTTCCCGTTCGCCGGCGTGTACGCGCTGGTGCAGCGGGATACGCTGGGGGCCGCGGGCAACGTGGCGGCCGACCTGACACTGCGCGGCTCGCGGCGCACCCCGGAATACGAAGGGCGATTCACCGTCGTACCCGATTCAGCGGGGGCGCCGTCGCTGGACGGTACCTTCTCCTACGCCGGACGGCGGTTGGACGCCGCGGCGTCGCTCAAGAGCGACGGGCACGAGGTCGTCGGTTTCAGCGCGCACCTCCCGCTCGATCTGGCGCTCATGCCCGTGGCGCGGCGCCAGCTCCCCGATACGCTGGCGATCCGCGCCCGCGCCGACGGGGCGGACCTCTCCGAGGTCCAGGCGTTCACGTCGAGCCTGCGCAACGTGTCGGGACGGCTCACCGCCGATCTCGGGATCCGCGGGACCTGGGATGCCCCGCGCCTCGACGGCCGCATGCGGATCGACTCGGGGGGACTCGAAGTGCCGTCCCTCAACGTGACGTGGGACGGGATCTCCGGCAGGCTGCGCCTGGGCGGCGATACGATCTACGTCGACACGCTCGCGGTCCGGAGCGAGCGGGGCCGCGCGGACCTCGCGGGATTCGTGCGGCTCGAGCAGCTGTCCCGTCCGATCCTCTCCCTCGACATCAACGCCTCGGACTTCAAGGCGCTCGAGCTCCGCGACAACGTGAGCATCACCGCCACGGCGCGGCTCGCGCTGCACGGGCCCGTGTACGGCGCCACCCTCACGGGGCAGGGGACCGTCACCAACGGCGTGTTGTACTTCTCCGATCTCGTGGAGAAGCGGATCATCGATCTCGATTCTCCCGATCCCGAGCTGGCCGGCTTGATCGATACGTCGCTCGCGGCGGTGATCCGGCGTCAGGGCCTGGGACCGACGTTCCACAACGTGGTGCTCGACAGCCTCGGGATCCACGATCTGCAGCTCACGATGGGGAGCAGCGTGTGGCTGCGCTCGAACGAGGCCAACATCCAGCTGAGCGGTCGGGTGACCGTCAACAAGCTCAACCGGACGTACCGGCTGACGGGGACGCTGCTCGCCCCGCGCGGCACGTATCGCATGCAGGTCGGCCCGGTGACGCGTGAGTTCCTGGTGACGAGCGGAACCGTCTCCTACTTCGGCACGCCCGATCTCGACGCCGGGTTGGACATCCAGGCCGAGCACGTGGTGCATCCGGTTCAACCGGGGACGCAGCTGGCGAATTCGCCGACCAGCCGCTGCTCGTCGAGCGGCGATGTGACCGTCGTCGCCCACATCGGGGGCACGCTGATCGTCCCGCGGCTCACGCTCAGCACCAAAGACTGCACCATGCCGCAAACCGACATCATTTCGTACCTGATGTTCGGGCAGCCGAGTGCCGACATCGCGGGGGGCGATCCCAACAGCGCCGCCGCGGCGCGCAAGGCGCTGCTTGTCAGCACGGCCGCGAGCGTGGCGGCCGGAGAGATCGAGCGCAGCGTCGTGTCCGATCTGGGCATCCCGCTCGACTACGTCGAAATCCGGCCGGGGGAGCCCGGTAATCCGTTCCAGGGGGCGACGTTCGCCGTCGGGAAGCAGATCGGCGCGCGCACCTTCTTCATCGTGCGGGCGCGGGTGTGTCCCGGCACGGTGGGCAACTCCGTCGGCGCGAGCCTGCAATTCCGGTTCAGTCCCGAGTGGCGCACGGAAGCGAGCGTCGAGACGGTCGGACTCTGCCAGGCGCTCAACGCGGCGCAGCAACGGCAAGTGGGAGCCGATCTCTTCTGGGAACGGCGGTACTGACGTGACGCGCGCCTTGTTGATCACCAACCCGGCGGCCGCGCGCACCGACGCGCGGGCCATCGCCGCCGTGCGGGACGTCCTGCACAGCGGTGGATGGACCATCGAGCTCGCCGTCACCACCGCGGACGGCGGTGCCCGCCGGCTCGCCGAGCGCGGCCGGGATGAAGGGTTCGATGCGGTGCTGTCCTATGGGGGCGACGGCACGGCGATGCAGATCGCGGGGGCCATCGCCGGGACTGGGATCCCGCTCGGGCTCCTCCCGGGCGGGACGGGCAATGTGCTCGCCGGGAATCTGCGCCTGCCGCGTCAACCGGTGGCGGCCGCGCAGGCGATCCTGCGGCACAGGCCGATCACGATCGACCTCGGCACGGTGACGCGCGGCGATGGCGTGCACCACTTCGCCGTGTGCTGCGGATCGGGATTCGACGCGACGCTGATGAAGCGCACCGACACGGCGAGCAAGCGCCGTTGGCGCCGGGCGGCCTACGTGCGGACGGCGCTCACGTCGCTGCCCGGCGTCAAGAGCACGCCGGTTCGCGTGACGATCGATGGCAGCGAGACGCGGCTCGACGCCGCCATGGTGCTCGTCTGCAACTGCGCCGATCTCATGCCGCCGCTGCTACGGGTGCACGCCGACATCCGCCCCGACGACGGCGTGCTCGACGTCGTCGTGCTGCGGGCGACGGGAGCGTGGCAGAGCATCACCGCCTTCTCCGAGCTGGTGTTCGGTGGGCGCCCGCGCCAGGTCTGGCGTGGACGGGGGCGGACGGTCCGCGTGGCCCTGGACTCAGAGGGCGGCGACCTGCCGGTGCAGCTCGACGGCGAGCTGATCGGGACGACCCCGCTCGAGGCCCAGGTGCTCCCCGGCGCGCTGCGCGTGCTCGTCGACCCAGCCGACCTGCCGCGCAACCTCACCCGGCCGGTCACATGACCGAGCGCGTCCTGGTCGTCACCGGCGACGACACGCTGGCCCGCGCCGTGGCCGGGTTGGCGGAAGGTGCGGAGCTGCTGCGCGAGCGCGATGGGCTCGGGGGCTTGGGGGCATGCGAGGGCGCGCGACCCGACGTCGTGGTCTGGGACGAGGAGGTGCCCGGCGGGGGGCCGGTCGTCACCGTCGCGCGGCTCGTGGCGTCGGGGGCCGGAGTGGTCGTCGTGGTGGGACGGGGCGGCCTGGCGGCCGGTGTGCGGGCGTTGCGCGATGGAGCCGAGCAGTTCGTGGTGCGTCCGCTCGACCCGGAACACCTGGCCGTGGCCGTGGCGCGGGCGGTGGAGGCGCGCCGCTGGCGGCGTGTGGCGGATCAGGATCATCTGTACCGCCCCCGGACTCTGGACGACGTGGAACGCGACCAGATCGAGCGGACGTTACGGCATCATGCCGGCAATCGGACGCGCGCCGCCCGGGACCTCGGGATATCGCGCGCGACGCTGATCAATAAGATTAGGGCGTACGCCCTGGACCTGTGAGGCACCCGTGGAAAAACCGGAACTGAAGGAGCACGACGGGATGACCTGTCGCGCCTGCGGCAACGAGGAGCGGGCGTCGGAAGGCTATCCGTGCTCCGATTGCGGCACGTTCATCTGTCTGATCTGCACCTTCCGGGGAGTCACGCGCTGCCGGGAGTGTGAGGAGAAGGCCAAAGCGGCGTCGCGCGCTTAAGCGCGACGCTGGTCGATGTCCTTTGCCAGCTCCTCGAGCGGTGTTCCGAGCTCCCGCGCGAGGCGCTCGGTCGCCGAAGCGGCGCCCGGCCAATTCGGTGCGGCAGCGAGCGCCTGCAGGGCGATTTCGGCGATCGCGTTGGTCCGTTCTTCCAACGCCTGGGTCCGCTCCGCCACTTCCCGCGCCAGCCACCCTTCCAGCTCGCGCCGGTCGATTTCCAGCTGCCGCCGCCGGAGTGCGCTGCGCAGCGATACTTCCAGCTCCTCCAGGTCGAGTGGTTTGATCAAATAGTCATAGGCGCCGAGGCGCAGGCATTCGATAGCGGTCTTGGGATCGTCGACGGCGGTCAGCATGATGATCGCGAGATCGGCTTCGGCGGCGAGCGCCTTCGGAACCAGCTCGACGCCGGTCATGTGCGGCATGCGGATGTCGCACAGCATCGCCTGCGGTGGGTCCTGCATGATCTGTTGCAACGCCGCCGCGCCATGCTCGGCCTGCGAGACGCGATACCCCAGCCGTTTCAGGTAGCGGTCCAGCGCCTGGCGGATACCCAGCTCGTCATCGACGACGAGGATCGACGTCGGCTGCGCGGCGGGAGGGGCTGTCGGCATGTGCACCGAAGCTATTTGACCTCCACAACCCCAGCAAGCACGACTATCTTCGCCGCGTGACCTCCGGTGCAGCCACTCCGAGCCTCGCCGCCGTTCCCGGAATTCGCGTAGGCCACTGGACTCATCCGGCGGGTGCCACCGGGTGCACGGTGGTGCTCGCGCCGCCCGGCGGTATGCGGGCGGCGGCGTCGCTGCGCGGTCGTGCCACCGGTACGCGGGAGATCGACGCGCTCGATCCACGCCACGTCGTCGGTCACGTCGACGCCATCCTCCTGACGGGCGGCTCCGCGTTCGGACTGGGGGCGGCCGACGGCGTGATGCAATGGCTCCTCGCGCGCAAGCGAGGGTTCCCGGTGCGCGCCGACTTCGTCGTGCCGATCGTCCCCGCGGCCGTCATCTTCGACCTCGGCAATACCGGGGCGGCGCCGGTATGGCCCGGCCCGGCCGATGCGGCGCAGGCGTGCGATATGGCGGACACCACGATTGCCGAGGGATCGATCGGCGTCGGCGCCGGAGCGACGGTCGGCAAGGCAGCGGGGACCCTGCGCGCGATGAAAGGGGGTGTCGGCACGTGGGCCGCCCGGGCAGGGGAGGGGGAGGCGGTCGTCGGCGCACTGGTCGTGGTGAATGCCGTCGGCGACGTGCGCGACGCGAGCGGGCGTATCCTCGCCGGGGCGCGCGGCGAGCGCGGGGAGTTCCTCGACAGCCAACGCTACCTCGGCCAGGGGGGCGCCCCCTTCGGCGCCGGTCCCGCGTCGCCCAACAATACGACGCTCGCCGTCGTCGTCACGAATCTCACCCTCGACAAGCTGGCGCTCGAGTCCCTGGCCCGCGCCGCGAGCGACGCGCTCGCCCGCCGCATCACGCCATTCGGGACGTTGTTCGACGGCGACGTGGTATTCGCGGCCAGTACCGCCGCCCTCGCCCCGGCCTCCCCGTTGCAAGCGGAGGCACTCGCCGCTGACGCTGTGCCGGAGGCTCTCGAGCGGGCCATCCGCCTCGCAGCGGGTAACGCCGTCACCCCCGGCCTCGGCGGAGGGGGCCGCCAGTGACCGAGCACGTCCTCCGCGCCCTCGGCGAGCTGCAGCGCAAATGGGTGCCCGACCGTCGCATCGGCGTGTTCGACGTGGCGGTGCAGGACGGGCGGATCGAGGGTTCGACCACGAGTCGTGAAGCCCAGGCCGAGGTGCGCCGCCTGGGCGGCGTCGCCGGGATGGTGGTATCGGTCGACCTGCTCCCCAACGCCAGCGTCGACAACGGCGACGTGGCCGTCGTGACCGCCGCGCTCGCGCCGCTGCTCGAGCGGCCGGCGGTCCGCGCGCCGCGCGTGAACGAAGCGGTGCAGGGCGAGCCGCTCACGTTGCTCGAGCGCCGTGAGGACTGGGTGCACGTGCGCGCCGGCGACGGCTACGTGGCATGGACGCACTCCGGGTACGTGCGCGTCGGGTTGACCGACTGGTTCGAGGACTGGCTCGGCCGGGCCACGATCCGTTCGGTGAGCTGCGAGCTCGAGTATCAGGGAGAGCGCGTGCGCCTCCCGATCGGGGCGCGTCTCGCGCCGCGGCGCGACGGCAGGGGCGACGGCGTCGAAACGGCCGACGGGCGGTTGGCACGCATCGTTTCCGGCATCCTGCGCTCGGAGGCCGAGCTGCACACGGCGGCGCGCCTCATGGCGACCCCCGAGCTCGCGCTGCGCTGGTTCGGCGGCGCGCCATACCTCTGGGGAGGACGCACCGAATGGGGCATCGATTGCTCGGGGCTCGTGCAGGCAGTCTACGCCGCGCGGGGGATCGCGCTGCCGCGCGACAGCGATCAGCAAAGCACGGCCGGAGCAGGGGTGGAGCTGTCGGGGTCGGGGGCCGGGTATGCCGTCGGTGATCTGTTGTTCTTCGCCGAGCGTGAGCGCATCTCGCACGTGGCGCTCTGGGCGGGCGCCGGCCGCATCGTGCATTCGACGCTGCCACGGGGCGGCGTCGTGAGTGAGGATCTCTTCGCCGATGCCGCGCGACTCCAGCGGCTGCGCGAGCAGCTCGTCGTCGTGCGGCGCGTGGAGCGATGATGCGCTTGATACTCTTCGATATCGACGGAACGATTCTCCTCACCGACGGCGCGGGGCGGCGGGCCATCGAGCGCGCCCTGCTCGACCTCGAGGGCACCGCCGGACCGATAACCGATCACCGCTTCGACGGGAAGACCGATCCCCAGATCGTGCGTGAGCTCCTGTCACTCGCCGGCCACCCCGCGGCGACGAGCGACGCCCGCGTGTGGGCGGTATGCGATCACTACGTGAGCTACCTGGCGGACGAGCTCGCCAAGCCGACCCAGACGACCCGCGTCATGGTTGGGGTCACGGCCCTGCTGGACGCGTTGGAAGCAGTGGAAGCAGAGGGGCGCGCCATGGTCGGTCTGCTCACCGGGAACGTGGAGCGCGGGGCTTCGCTCAAGCTGCAGTCGGGGGGGATCGACCCGAAACGGTTTCGCGTGGGCGCGTACGGCTCGGATGCGGCGCACCGTCCCGAGCTGCCCGCCATCGCGCAGCGGCGGGCGGTGGAGCGGATCGGCCGCGAGATCGCCGGGTCGGACGTGGTGATCATCGGCGACACTCCTGACGACGTCCGCTGTGGCCGGCCCATCGGCGCGCGCACCGTGGCCGTGGCGACGGGTGGGTTCGACGTCACCGCCCTCACCGCGGCCGGAGCGTCGCACGTGTTCGCCGACCTGTCGGATACCGCCCGAGTGCTCGAGGCGCTGTTGTCGTGACGCGTCCCAAGGGCGAGCTGGAGGTCAAGGCGCGCATCACGCAGGTGCGGGAGCTGCAGCGCAGGCTCGAACGCGCCGGTGCCACGGTCGAATTCCGCGGTCGCATGGCGGACCGCCGCTACGACCGGAGCCGGACGCTCGCCGACCGGGACGAGGTGCTGCGCCTCCGGACGTATCGACCGAACGGGCGGGGACACGCGCGGGCGGTGCTGACCTGGAAGGGTGCGGCGAGCGCCCGCGCGGGGGGCCGCTATCGCCACCGCCTGGAGCTGGAGCTCGACGTTCCGGATCCCGGCGCGCTGCACGGCGTCCTCACGCGGCTCGGCTTTCGCGTTTCGGAGGCGATCGACCGGCGCGTCGAGGTGTATCGACTGGGGCACGCCATCCTGCGCCTGGAACGGTATCCACGAATGGACACCCTGCTGGAAATCGAGGGTCCGCCTTCGGCTATCGAGCGGGCCATCGCGGCCACTGGGCTCGAGCGCGAGCGATTCCGGTCGGAATCCCTGCCGTATTTCATGCAGGCCTATCGTCGGCGCACCGGCCGGCGGGCGCGGCTCGCCCTGGGTGATGGAGCACGGGGAGGACACCGGTGACGCTCGACGTGCCGGAGCTCGGTCCCTCGCTCGGGCGCCTCATCGTGCCGCGGCGCGTCACCGAGCCCTGGGTGCCGCTGGACGACGTGCGCGAAGCACTGGCAACCGGCGTGATGGAGTGTGCCGGGGCGGTGCGCCGCGAGGCGGCGAACGGCGGCAAGGCCCGCGGGCTCGTCGCGCTCGATCGCGATGCGTGGACGCAGGTCTGGGAAGAAGCGGTCCGCCACGCGGCCGACCGCATCGTGACGGTGCTGGACCGCACGCTCGAGACGGAAGCGAAGCGGGTCCGCATGCCGCGTCGCCGCCAGCGGCAGCTCGGCGTCTCAGCCGGTGAGCGGCGCGCCATCGCGGCGCGCCTGGCGGCGGGCGGCGACACCCTCGATCTCGCGCTCGACCAGGTGGCGCGCACGACGGAAACGCTGGCGCGGACGTGGCCGGGCGACGCCGCGGCCCGCGCCGAGTGGCGCACGGCGCAGGAGGCCGCCGCACGCCGCCTCGAGGCGGCGTGGCTCGCGCTCGAAGCGCAGGTCGAGCAGGAGCGTGCACGCTGGACGGGGGAGGTGGACGCCGTGAAATCGTGGCGGCCGTCGCTCGTCCCGGTGTTCGCTATCTGGACACCGCTCGCGGCCATCACGATCTGGCTCGGCCTCGTGCTCGGCGGATACCTTCCCGCCCCGCAATGGCTCGCCGCGCTGCTGGGCTTCTAGCCCTCGCGCTCCTCGGGGCGCTGCCGCTCGCCGCGCAGCTGCGCCCCGTCGTGGTGCGGGTTTCCGGTCCCGCCGGCCTCGACTCGCTGGCTCGGCTCGGCTTCGAGGTCGCGGGGGCGCGCCGGACCGCCGCCGGACTCGAAGCGATCGTCGTGGCCTCTCCCGACGCCGAGCGCCGCCTCGCGGCCGCGGGCCTCGCTGCGCTACCGGTACCGGGCGCACCCGTGGGGGCCGCCGGCGACAGCTTCTCGGTGTACCGCTCGTTCGACAAGCCGCTCACCGGAATCCGCGCCACGCTCGAGACCTGGGCGGCGGCGGACACCCTGCTGCATCTCGATTCGATCGGCGCGTCGTGGCAGGGGCGGCCGATCCTCGCAGTGAAGATCGGGGCCGCGGCGGACGCAGCGAACCGGCCCAATGTGTTGTTCATGGGGACCCACCACGCGCGCGAGTGGGTGTCGACCGCGATGGCGATGCGTCTCATCCGCTGGCTCGCCGATTCGGCGCCGGCCGGATTGCTCGCCACGCGCGACGTCTGGGTGATCCCGGTCGAGAATCCCGACGGATACCAGTACACCTTCACGAACGACCGTTTTTGGCGGAAGAACCGGCGCGATAACGGCGACGGAACGTTCGGTGTCGACCTGAACCGCAACTATCCGGAATTCTGGGGCTACGACAACGCCGGCTCGAGCGGTACCACGGCGAACGAGACGTACCGCGGCCCGGCGCCCGCGTCCGAGCCGGAAACGCAGGCGATCATGGCGTTTCACGCCGCGCACCCACCCATCGCCTCGGTGTCTTATCACACCTACAGCGGTCTGGTGTTGTATCCCTACGGGTTTCGCGAAGGGGCGCTCGCGCCCGACCTCCCGATCTATCGCGCGCTGGGCGGGACCGACTTCCTCCCGGCGGTGCGGGACAGCGTGCCGGACACGTTTCACGCGTACTATCACCCGGGGCCGGGGTGGAATCTGTACACCACGAACGGCGAGTACACCGACTGGGCGTACCGGGCGCATCGTACCATCGCCTTCACCACCGAGCTGACGAGCGGCTGCTGCACCCCGGACTCGAACTTCTATTACGGGTTCGTCTTTCCCGACGACTCCGGTCTGGTCGATCGTGTGTTCCACGACAATCTGCCCTTTGCGCTCGCCGTCATCGCCGCGGCGGGGGATCCCACCCAGGCGACCGGACCCACCGGGGCAGAACCGACACCGCCCCGCGTCGAATCGATCTGGCCCGAAGCGTGGGTCAATCTTCCGGCAGGAGGACCTATCCCGTTCTCTCTCAGTGTGCGTGGCCCGACCGGCGGGATCCTGCAACGCTCACTGCAGACGGATTCGCTGTCGCGGGGCACGGCGCGAGCGTGGTGGCGGTCGGATGTGAGCCTCGATCAGGCGCGCGCCCTCCGGGTCGAAGGGACGGGGCTCGCGGGCGAGCTGATATCGGTCGCCGGTGCGGAGGATGCCGACCTCGGATGGACGGGGTGGACTCGGACCGGCGACGCGGTCGCCGGTTCGTATGCGTGGACGACCGTCATGAGCGACACCCTGACTTCGCCGGTCGTGAACCTCGTCGGCCGAACCCGGCTGTGGCTGCAGTTCTGGACCAAGCATGTCGGTTCGACCTTCACGCCGGAGCAGCACGGCCTGGTGCAAGTCTCGGCCGACAGCGGGGCGACCTGGTCCACCGTCGCCGACATGGAAGGGAACGGGCCTGCCTGGTATCCCGTGCGGGTGGATCTGCCCACGCTCGCCGGTACGCGCGGGGCCCGCGTACGGTTCATCTCCGTCGGGTTCACGTGGTGGCTCGACGCGGTCGGGTTCGCGAGCGATTCGACGGCCGCGTTCGCTGCGCTCCCGCCGGTGGCGGCGCTCGAGCTATCGGAGAATCCGGTGCATGGATCGCAGGTCGTCTTCTCGTGGCCCGCGGGGACGGGTGCTCCGTTGATCGGCGTCTACACGTTCGGCGGCGATCGTCTCATCTCGGCGGTCTTGACGCCGGGGTCGACGGAGTACGCGTGGGATCTGACCACCGGCTCGCGGCGAGTTCCCAACGGGGCGTACATCGTGGTGCTGCAGCTCGACGGCCGGGTGCTGCGGCGGCGGCTCTTCGTGACACGATGAGCACGATCGGTGTGGGGGTCGATCTCGTGGAGGTCGCGCGCGTGCGCCGCATGCTCGCGGAGAAGGGGAAACACGTGTTCGAGCGCCTGCTGACGCCCGGCGAGGCGAGATATTGCCGCTCCAAGCTGGATCCGGCGGAGAGCGTCGCCGTCCGGCTCGCGACGAAAGAGGCGGTCTACAAGGCGCTGCAGAACATTCCCATGGCGCGCGGGGTCGGGTGGCGCGAGATCGAGGTAGTGCGGGACGAGAGCGGCCGGCCGGAGGTGGTGCTGACGGGGCTCGCTGAGCAAGTGGCGGCTAAGCTGGGGGTGAAGCAGGTGATGGTCTCGCTGTCGCACACGCACGAGGCGGCGATCGCGATCGCTCTGCTCGAGTCGTAGGACCCTCGGTTGCGCCGCCGGAAAGGCCCGCCTAGAATTCGGGGCACCCTTTCTGAGAACGATTCTCATCTACCGTAACGCCTTCCGCAGCCTCGTTTTCATCGCCGGCTTCGTCACTCCGCTCTTGGGTCAGACAAGTGATTCGATCGCGGTGGCGCGGCGCGTATCCGCCGCCGCCGCCCTCGCGGTCAAGGAATACGCCCTCGGTGTCGCGGCGTCGGGCGGAGTCGTCACCGACAGCGAAGAAGTGAAAGAGGCCCGTCTCTTCATCGACCAGGCGCGCACTGCGGTGTCGGGGCTCCCGGCCGCCGCTCGCAGCCACAGCGATAGCGCGCTCCGTGTGATGCGCGCGCTGATCGACCACGCAGCGGCTCCCGCTGATATCGCTCCGATCGCCCAGGCGCTCGGGGCTCGTCTCGCACACGACTTGGGCACCGACATCGAGCCGGTGGCACCACTGGGCGGCGGCTCCTCCGTGGCGCGTGGCGCGGCGGTGTTCCAAAGCGCCTGTGCCAGCTGTCACGGGCCGACGGGACGTGGGGACGGGCCCGCCGCTCGAGGACTCATGCCCCCACCCGCGAACCTCACCGACCGGACGGTGATGGGTGCCAAGTCACGAGTCGATTTGTACCGCCAACTGTTGCTCGGCGTCGCCGGCACGTCGATGCCGGCGTTCGAGCGCTCGCTGCCGGACAGCGATCGCTGGGCGGTGGCGGCCTACGTCGTGACCCTGCAGTACGGCGGGTCCGGTGATGCGGCGGTGTTCGCGGCGGTGCGGCGGCAGCTCGACTCCGCGGTGACGGCTCGATCGCCCGAAGCGGCGTTCGACGCCTACATGACGTTCGAGGGGGTCGAGAGCGCGGTGCAGGCGAGACAACCGGGACTCGCCGCTCGGCTCGAGAACGAATTCCGCGAACTGCGCGAGCGGGCGGGACGCGGCGACGTCGCCGCACTGCACCGCCAGCTGCTCGGTGATCTCGAGAACGCTGAGCGGGCAGTGACGGACAGGAGCTCGACGGCCAACCTGTTCGTGCAGTCGTTCCTGCTGCTCGTGCGCGAAGGGTTCGAGGCGATCCTCATCATCGCCGCGCTGATGACCTTCCTCTCCAAGGCGGGTGCTGCAAAGCGGCGTGGAGAGGTCGCCTGGGGTGCGTGGGCCGGAGTGGCGGCGAGCGTCGTCACGGCGATCCTGTTCGAGCTGCTGATCGAGACAACTCCCGGGCAGCGCGATGCCCTCGAAGGCGTCACGATGCTCGTGGCCGTCGTCGTCCTGTTCTTCGTCAGCTACTGGCTGCTCTCCAAGGTGGAAGCCGACAAGTGGACCGCCTTCTTGAAGCAGCGAGTCGACGCGGCGCTCTCCTCCGGCTCTGCGCTGGCGCTCGCATCGGTCGCGTTCCTCGCGGTGTATCGCGAAGGGGTGGAGACGATCCTCTTCTACAAGGCCTTGCTCGTCTCGGGCGGAAGCGGTGATGCGGGCCCCGTGGTACTCGGCGTGGTCCTCGGCGCTGCGGCCCTGGTGGTGCTGTACCTCGTGATCATGCGGCTCGGGATGCGCATCCCGATGAAACTGTTCTTCGCCGTCACGGGTGTCCTGCTGTACTACATGGCCTTCGTGTTCGCCGGGAAAGGGATCGCCGAGCTGCAGGAGGGGAGAGTCATCGGGACGACGGTGATCCCGGCGCTCGAATGGCTGCGCGTGCCGTTCCTTGGCATTTATCCGACTGTGCAATCGCTCGCGCTGCAGGGTTTACTTGTGGTTTTGGCGATTGTCGCGGGGGTTGTGGTGCGATTCAAGCCGTCAGACGTCAGACATCAGACGTCAGGTTGAGGCACAGCCTTCTTGATCAACGTTGACGGCTGAGGTCTGACGTCTGACGTCGCCTTCAGTCTGTTCAACAGGTACACCCCCGCCGCTATCAATCCGAGACTCGTTGCCTGCGCGATGGTGAATCCATTCAGCACGCGGTCGTCTTTGGCGCGCAGGAATTCGATCGCGAACCGCTCCACACCGGCGATCACGAGATAACAGGCGAACAGCCACCCGGTCGCGTGGCGATGGTCGCGGTGCTTCCACAACCAGGCGGTGGCGAGCAGCATGAGCGCCGTCTCGTAGATCTGTGTGGGATGCACGGCCACCAGCTCGGCGGGGTTCGTGCCGGCCGGGAACGCGACGTGGAATTGCTGCAGGTTGCCGACGGTAGTGGCCGGTAGCCCTTCGGGGAATCTGATCGCCCAGGGGAGAGCGCTGGGCCGGCCGTAGTCGTCACCCACCACGAAGCAGCCGACGCGCCCGATGGCGTAGCCGAGGGTGAGCGCGGGGGCCACGAGGTCGGCGGTGAAGGCGATCGGCACTCTGCGGCGCCAGCTGTTGAAGATGACCCCCGCCACGCCGCCCAGGAATCCGCCGTACCAGACGAACCCACCGCGGCTGAAGAGCGAGCCCCCCGTCAGGATCCAGTACCAGATCTTCGCACCCGCGAGACCGCCCAGCACCGCCGCGATGACGATGTCCGCGGCGAATTCCTCGTCGAGTCCGCGTCGCCGCAGGTCGAGCTGGATGGCCCATCCCGACATGATGAACGCCAGCATCATCATGAGGCCGAAGCCGGTGACGGAGAGACTCCCGATGTGGAGGACCAGCGGGTAGACGGTCATGGCGTCCGCGGTGCGGGGTGAGTGGTGGTGAACGGCTCGAGGCCGGGAAGCGGCAGATCGGCACGTGCGTCGAGCGTCCAATCGCTGCGCTCGCCCCGGGTGAGACGCCACCATCCCGCGCGCGCGATCATCGCCGCGTTGTCGGCGTTGAGCCGCGGGCTCGCGACCGCGACCCGGGCGTGCGGCGCCAACACCTGCGCGGCGCGGGCGGCGAGGGCGCGGCTGCACGCCACGCCTCCCCCCAGCACGGCGGTCCGGTATCCCGTCAACCGGACGGCACGGTCGAGCTTCGCCACGAGCACGTCGATCACCGCATCCTGGAATCCGCGCGCCAGGTCGGCGCGGTCGCCGTCGAGGTCCTGCGACGCCCGTACCGCGTGGAGCACTGCGGTCTTGAGGCCGGAGAACGAGAACTCGAATCCCTGGTCGATCATCGGCCGCGGGAACGTGAACCGGCCGGCCGTTCCGGTGGCGGCGAGCCGCTCCACGGCGGGGCCGCCGGGGTAACCGAGACCCAGCAGCATCGCCACCTTGTCGAACGCTTCGCCCGCGGCGTCGTCTCGGGTCGCTCCCAGCAGCCGGTAGCGTCCCCAGGCGGGCACGTCGAGCAGCATCGTGTGGCCCCCCGAAACGAGCAGCGCCACGAACGGCGGAGCGAGCTCGGGGTCTTCGACCGCCGGAGCGAACAGGTGCCCTTCCAGGTGGTTGACGCCGATGAGCGCGCGGTCCCGGGCGTAGGCGAGCGCCTTGCCGTAGACCACGCCGACGAGCAGCGCGCCCACGAGTCCCGGTCCCGCCGTCACCGCCACCGCATCGATCGCATTCCAGGCGAGTCCCGCTTCGGCGCGGGCCCGGTCGACCACCGCCGGCAGCGCCGCGAGGTGCGCGCGGCTCGCCAGCTCGGGCACGACGCCGCCGAACACCTGGTGGATGTCCTGCGACAGGATCACGAGGCTCGCGAGCTCGGGCGGGCGCGCGCCGGCGCCGCCGACCAGCACCGCCGCCGACGTCTCGTCGCACGACGTTTCGATGCCCAGGACGACGTCAGCCACGGCCGCGCTTCCGCACCACCAGCACCGATTCGGGAGTCGCCCGGGCGACGACTCCGCGCGGCGCCAGCACCATCAGCCGCACCGTCGCGCTGTCGGACACCGGACCGCCCAGGTGGATGATCACTTTGAGGCTGTCCTTGGTGAGTCCGGCGACGAGCGACTCCGGCCCGTGCACGACGACGCTCGCCCGCGACGGGCGCAGCTCATAGCCGGTGAGCGGCCCCGCGCCGCTCTCGACCGGCAGCAGGTTGAAGACGCGCTCGAACACCGAGAGGGTGGCTCCGGAGATCCGGACTTCTTTGGGGGCGAGGCGCACCAGGCCGAGCGGCACCGTGTCGAGCGCCACCGTGCGGCTGAACGGGCCGTGCACCGCATCGAACGCCGTGGGGATCGTCGCGACCGATTCGATCGCGGCGAGCAGCCTGCCCGGCCCGACGATACGCACCACGCTCGGCATGATCTGCAGGCCGCCGTCGATGGACTGTCCCGAGTCGGGCCGTACGCTCACGCGCGCCACGACCGGCACGTCTTTGCTGGCGACGGAGTCGAGCTGCACGGTGACGATCGCCGGCTTGATCTCGGAGACCTGGACATCGGTGCCCTTGGGGATCTCGACGCTGGCGGGTTGCAGCGTCGTGGTCCACGTCGCGGTGCTGAGGGTTTCCGGGACCTGGAGCACCAGCACCTGGTGGAACAGGCGCGCCCGCAAGAGCTCCGCGATCTTGCCGCGCAGCACGACGGTGAGCGATTCCGGCGCGCCGAGCAGCGTCCGGCCCGCGGGCACCCGCACCTGAAGCTGCATCGGCTGTTCCTGGGTGACCTGCTCCTGGGCGGCGACGGCGACGTACAGAATGAGGGAGAGGACCACCGCGGCGGCCTTCAGCGGCCAGTTGCGGAACAGGCCGCGCCGGACTTCAGCGCTCATCGAGCAGCCGCCGGATCAACACGTCGTTCACCGGGCCGTCCCACTCCGACGCTCCGATCACTTTCTTCACGATGGTGCCGTGGCGGTCGATCACGAAGCTCTCCGGCACGCCGGTCGTCTGGTACTGCTGCTCGATCACCCCCTGGCGGTCGTGCAGCACGTCGAAGGTGAGTCCCAGCTGCTTCACGAACGCGTTGACCTCGGTGGAATCGACGACGTCGACGCTCACCGCGAGGACGTGAAAGTCGGTCCCGGCCATCCGCTTCGACAGCCGCTCGATCGCCGGCATCTCGACGCGGCACGGGAGGCAATAGGTGGCCCAGATGTTGAGCAGCAGCACCTTGCCGCGATAGTCGCCGAGGCTCGCCGGCCGGCCGGTGCGCAGGTCGACGGCGTGGAAATCGGGAGCGCTCGACCCGACGCCGATCAACTGGATCTGGGGCAGGATGCGGATCACGAGGGCAATAACGAGGGCCGCCGCCATCGCGAGGCCGAGGAACAGGGTGAGCCGGCGCTGTTGCATCAGACCGGCACCGCGCAGCGCTGGCGCAGGTCGCGCACCATGGCGCCCGGATCGGGAGCGCCGAAGACCGCGTTCCCCGCGACGAACGTGTCGGCCCCCGCCGCATAGGCGGTCGCGATCGTGTCGGGGCCGATGCCGCCGTCCACGGCGAGGAAGGCGCGCGAGCGTACCCGATCGAGCACGCTCCTCGCCCGGCGGATCTTCTCCGTGGACGCCGGGATGTAGTGCTGCCCGCCGAAGCCGGGGTTGACCGTCATGATGAGCACCAGGTCCAAGTCTGCGACGACCTCCTCCATCAGCGCCAGTGGTGAGCCCGGGTTCAGGGCCAATCCGGCGACCAGGCCCCGCTGCCGCACCGTGGCCAGGAGGCGCTGCACGTGCACCGTCGCTTCGGGGTGGAACGTCAGCACCGAGGCACCCGCCTCCGCCATCGGCTCGAGGTAGCGCTCCGGCTCGACCACCATCAGGTGCACGTCGATCGGGCGGTCGGTGAGCGCCCGCAGCGTCGCCACCATGTTCGCCCCGAAGGTGAGATTGGGGACGAAGCGGCCGTCCATCACATCGACGTGCAGCCAGTCGGCACCGCCGTCGAGGACCGCCTGCACCTGTTCCGCCAATCGCGCGAGGTCGGCCGAGAGCACGCTGGGGGCGATCCGGACGGCGCCGCTCATTGCGGCAACCGCGCCGACACGACGTCCACGTCGGTCCCGGGCGCCGCCAGGGTTCCGGCGGCGGGACGTTGCGCGATGATCGTTCCCGGGGTCGACTCCGTCGTGCGCTTGCGCGTCACGCCGCCCAGCGCGAGACCCAATCCCTCCAGTTTCGTGCGGGCGTCCGACACCGAGAGCCCGATCAGATCGGGTACGGTGATCGTGGGCGCGCCGCGGCTCACTACGAGGCTGACACCGGTGCGCGGGGCGAGGGCCGTCGCCGCAGCGGGACGCGTCACCATGGTGAGCCCCGTCGGAAACGCCGCCTGCACCGATTCGACTCTGCTCACGGTGAGGCCCGCGGCGGTGATCAAACGGCTCGCGAGCCTGGCGTCGAGCCCGGTCACGTCGGGAACCGGCACGCGAGGCGGACCGGCGCTCACGATCAGCGCCACGTGCATATCGGACGGTGCCTCCACCCCGGGCGGAGGATCCTGCCAGATCACCGTCCCGACCGGGGCGATGGGATGGGGCTCGCTGCCGGCGTCGGCCGGGACGAAGTGCGCCGCCGTGACGGCCGTGCGCGCGTCCGCGATCGGCAGTCCCAGCACCCGGGGCACTTCCTGATGGTGCGGGAAGATGGGCGCGGGAAAGACGAAGATCGCGGCGATCAGGTACCCCATGCCCATGGCGACGACGAGCCAGAAACCCCAGCGGATCGCTTCATCGCGTTCGATCTCGGGGATCGCGGGAAACTTCAGTGTGGGCAGCCGCCACTGATGCAGCGGCGGCATGTGGCGGCGGAGCTTCATCGCTCGCTCCGCTCGAGCCGCACGGCGTACGCGCCGTCGATCGCGTGACGCTGCGGCAGGGCCGCGAGGTCGCCGGCCGCGGTTACGAGCTCCGCCGCCACCGCGCCCACCACCGGGGCGCGCCGAAAGTCCGGACGCCGCACGAGGAACGCATCCACCTGGTCTTCGTTCTCCTCTGACTCGAGAGAGCAGGTTGCGTACACCAGCACGCCGCTCGGCCGCACCAGCGCCGCTGCAGCATCGAGCAACACGGCCTGGCGCTGCGCGAGGCGGCCGATTGTTTCGGCCCGCAGTCGCCAGCGCGCATCGGGATGCCGCGCCATCGTCCCGGTCGCCGAGCAGGGCGCGTCGAGCAGCACGGCGTCCCACCGTTCCGGGCGGAGCGGGGCGCTCAGAAGATCGGCTGCCACCATGGGGACCGCCACTCCGGTGCGCGCGAGCGTTTCGCCCAGACGCCTGAGGCGCAGCGGCCGCGCGTCTCCAGCGGTGACGCGCGCACCGCTCAGTGCCAGCGCGACCGTCTTTCCCCCCGGCGCGGCGCAGGCGTCGTACACGCTCGAGCCTCGGGGGATTCCCGCAAAGCGGGCCACGAGCGCCTGGGCGGGATCCTGAACGATGAATGCGCCCTCGGCGTACCCGGGCAGCTGCGCAGGGTGCGGTGAGCGGGAAGCGGACGCCGCGCGGGATACGGCCAGCCCGCCGCCAAAGGGCGCGTCCACCACCTCGTAGCCGGCCTCGCCCAACGCTCCCCGGAGACGTGCGGCGTCCCACCGGATGGGCTGCAACACGAGCGGTGGTTTGCGATCGTTCCATTCGACGAGGCGACGCGCCTCGGCGGCGCCGAATCGGGAGCGCCACCGCGCCACGAGCCAATCGGGATGCGTGGCATCCGCTCCCCGCGCTGGACTCCCGGCGTCCGCCAGGCGTCGCAGCGCCTGGTTCACGTATCGCGCCGCGGGCTCGCCGGCCGCTTCGCGCGCCAGCTCAACACTCGTCGACACCGCGGCGTGAGCGGGGACGCGCGTGAGGCGGTGCAGCTGGTACGCGCCGAGGCGCAGGATGTCGTGCAGCCGGGGATCGGCGTGGCGCAGGTCGAGCGAGCCATCGAGGACGCGGCGGCTGCGCAGCACGCCGGCGGACAACTCGAAAGCCAGCCGGCGGTCGCGCTCCGACAGCGCTCCCACCGCCTGGTCGCGGGCGTCGGCGAACGGCGCTCCACCGCTCACGGCGCGCAGGATGTCCAGAGCCGCGCGGCGCGCGGCGGTTGCGCCCCTAATCCAGCATCCCCTCGAGCGGCGAGGAAGGAACCGCGACCTCGCGGCGCGGCATGCGCCCGGCGAGAAAGGCGGCGCGCCCGGCTTCGACGGCGAGCCGCATCGCGTGCGCCATCGCCACCGGATCGCGCGCGGCGGCGAGCGCGGTATTCATGAGAATCCCGTCGACGCCCTGCTCCATGGTGAGGCAGGCGTCGGACGCAGTGCCGACACCGGCATCCACCACGACGGGCACCGTGAGGCGGTGCTTTATGGTTCGAACGCTGAAGGGATTCAGGAGCCCGAGCCCGCTCCCGATCGGCGAGGCGAGCGGCATCACCGCGGCGGCTCCCGCCGCTTCGAGCCGCAGCGCCGTCACGAGGTCTTCATTGGTATAGGCGAGCACCTTGAAACCCTCTCGCACCAGGACGCGCGTTGCCTCGAGCAGCCCGGCCACGTCGGGGAGCAGCGTTTCCTGATCGCCGATGACCTCGAGCTTCACGAAGTCGTTGAATCCCGCTTCGCGCGCCAGCCGGGCGTAGCGGATCGCGTCGTCCGCGGTGTAGCAGCCCGCCGTGTTGGCGAGCAGGAAGAACCGCTTCGGATCGAGGTGGTGGAGGATGCCGTCGTCGCGCGAGCGATCGAGGGGCACCCGGCGTACGGCGACGGTAACCACGGCGGCGCCGCTCGCCTCGATCGCCCGGACCATGTCCTCGTTGGACCGGTATTTCCCCGTTCCCACGAAGAGCCGGGACTGGAACGTGTGCCCGCCGATTGTGAACGGCACGTCGCGGGCGAGGTCCGCCGTGACGGTCATGCTCAGCCGCCCCCGACGAAGTGCACCAGCTCGACGGCATCACCCGGCGCGAGGCGCGCCCGCTCCAGCTCCGGACGGCGCACGATCTGCCGGTTGTGCTCGACGACGACCACTCTGGGGTCGAGCTGCAGCGATCCCAGGAGGTCCAGCAACGTGGCATCCACCGGCACCGTCCGACGCTCTCCGTTCACGACGACTTCGATCATCCGACTGCCTCCGACAAAGCCCTGGCCGATTCCCGGGGGTCCGGCGCATTCCAGATCGCCCGGATCGCGGCCACGCCGTACGCTCCCGCCCGGGAGGCGTCCCGCGCCCGCTCCGGTGTCACGCCACCGATCGCGATCACCGGCAGGCCGAGCCGGGCGATATCGCCGAGGGTCCCGAGTCCGAGCGGTGTCACGGTGGGATGCGTGGTGGTGTGGTACACCGGGCCCACCAGAAGATAGTCGGCCCCCGCATCCCGCGCGGCGCGTGCCTCGTCCAGGGAATGCACCGAGCGCCCGATCCAGCAATCTGGAACGAGGCGTCGGGCGTCGGTCGGTTGCAGCCCCGCTCCGGGGAGCTGGACCCCCGCGGCCCGGGTGGCGAGCGCGACGTCGAGACGGTCGTTGACGAACAGGCGGGCAGGCGGTCGGGCGGAGAGGCGGACGGCAAGCTGGTAGTGTTCACGACCCGTAAGGGTGCGTCCCCGGGCATGCAGCGCGATGGGTTGCCCGATCGAGCCGAGGCGTGTCACCAGCTCGTCGAGATCGGCCCGGCGCGCGATGCGCTCGTCGGTAATCGCATGGAGCCGTGGCAACGCCGGTTTCACGAGAAGCGCCGGCCGACGGCGGTGCCGCGGCCGCGAACCCAATCGGCAGCGGGCATCCGCTCCTTGCCGGCGGGTTGCACCTCGCTCACCTCGACCAGGCCGTCGCCGGTCGCGATGACGAGTCGCGCGGCCGCCTCGATCACTTCTCCACTGGTCCCCCGGCCGGGAACTGGGCGAGCGCCGAACAGCTTCATCTCCCGCCCCTCGTGGGTGGTCCAGGCACCGGGGCGGGGATCGAGCGCCAGGGTCTGTCGCGCCACGACGTCGGCGGGCTTGGACCAGTCGATGTGCGCGATCTCGCGCGTGAGCTTGGGCGCGTAGGTCGCGTGCGCCGCGTTCTGCGGAACCAGCTTCAAGCCGTCCTGCTCCCACAACGCCAGCGCTTCGATCAGCGCCTGCGCGCCCATCTCCGCGAGGTGCTCGCCCAGCTCCCCGGCCGTCGTGCCCGGGGCGACGCGGTGCGGGAGCTGGTGCAGGATCGGGCCCGAGTCCATTCCTTCATCCAACTGCATGATCGTGACGCCGGTGGTCTCGATCCCCTGGAGTATCGTCCATTCGATCGGGGCCGCGCCCCGGAGCGCCGGGAGGAGGGAAGGGTGCACATTCACCATGCCGCGGCGTGGCAGGCTGAGCAGCTCGGACCGGAGGATGTGGCCGTAGCCGACGACTACGCCGACGTCTGGTGACAGACCCCTCAGGCGGTTGACGAACTCGGGCTCGCTCGGCCGCTCCGGCTGCAGCACTTCGAGGCCTTCAGCGGTGGCCGCGGTTTTGACGGGCGTCGGGGCGGCGGTGGAGCGGGAGCGCCCCTGCGGGCGGTCGGGCTGCGTCACGACGGCCTGGACGTTGAAGCCCTCGCCCACGAGGGCGCGCAACGACGGGACCGCGAATTCGGGACTGCCGAAGAAGACGACGTTCACTAGAGCTCGCCCGCCGGCTCCGGCGTCACCTCCTTGATATAGCCGGTTTCTCCCTTGCGCAGTCGCTTCCATTTGGAGAGGAGCAGGCCGCGCTTCACCGCGGAGAGGTGGTCGAGGAACAGCACACCGTCGAGATGGTCGACTTCGTGTTGAATGGCACGGGCCCGATAGCCCGACGCCTCGAGCCGGAACGCCGTACCCGCCCGGTCGGTCGCCGCGACGACGATCGACACCGGGCGCTCCACATCGCCGAAGATTTCCGGGATCGAGAGGCACCCCTCCTCGGCGGTTTCCGTTTCTTCCCCGCGCTCGACGATCGTGGGATTCACGAGGACGAGCGGCTCGGGCGTTTCACCACCGGTGTCGACGACGGCGACGCGCTGCGCGATTCCCACTTGATTGGCGGCAAGCCCCACGCCCTTGGCGGCGTACATCGTGTCGAACAGGTCGTCGATGAGCTGCCGCACGGCGTCATCCACGCCCGGGACGGATTCGGCGCGCTGGCGCAGGATGGGGGAGCCGAGGACGTGGAGTTTGCGCAGGCTCACGCGGGCTTGGCGGCGGGTTCGCGGTTCGTGATGGTGGCGATGTTGCTGCGCAGCACGACGAGCTTCGCTTCACCGCTCTTGATCGTCACTTCGCTGTCCTTCAGGTACACCACTTCGCCGATGATCCCCCCCGAGGTGACGACCTGGTCGCCCTTCTGCAGGGACTCGAGCAGCTTCTCGTGCGCGTCGCGCTGGCGGCGCTGCGGCCGGATGATGAGAAAATAGAAGATGGCGAAGATCGCCCCGACCTGAATCAGAAGAACGGTCATCCCCGACCCGGACTGTCCGGCGGGGGCGAAGAGCGTGGCGAGCACGGGCTGTGTCATGCGGGTTCCGGTTGGAGGTAACGGTGGCGCCACGCTTCGGCCCACCCGGGAAAGTCGCCCGCCGCGATCGCGCGGCGCATGTCGGCGGCCAGCCGGATCAGGTAGCGGACGTTGTGGAGCGATAAGAGCCGCAGGCCCAGGAGCTCCTCGGCGGCGAAGAGGTGCCGCAGGTAGCCGCGCGAGTACGTGGTGCACGTCTCGCAATCGCACGACGGATCGAGTGGCGCGGGATCGGTCCGGTGGCGCGCGTTCCGGATGTTCACCACGCCGTCCGGGGTGAACGCCGTGCCGTTGCGTCCCATCCGCGTGGGAGCGACGCAATCGAACAGGTCGATGCCGCGCTCGACTGCGGCCACGAGATCCTCAGGAAAGCCCACGCCCATAAGATAACGGGGCAGGGCAGCCGGCAGCCGTGGCTCCAAGTCCGCCAG
>DATJJY010000017.1:0-13036 GCA_035491895.1 Gemmatimonadales bacterium | reverse complement strand
GACGGGATGCTGCGCTCGCTCGGCGCCACTTCAGCCGGCACGCGGCGCGCGGCTGCGGTCGCCCTCGGCTTCGCCGAAACTACGCAGGCGCTCGATCCGCTGATCGCCCGGTTGGGCGACACTGACGCGCCGGTCCGCGCGGCGGCTGCGTGGGCGCTCGGCGGGCTCGACGAGCATCGCGCCGTCCCGTCGCTGCGGCGCGCGCTGGGGGACCAGACATCGGGTGTGCGCGCCGCCGCGGCCGAGGCGCTGGGTCGGCTCGAGGACACCACCGCCGTGGCCGCGCTCATCAACGTCCTGAAATCGGACAGCGATGAGCGGGTCCGACTCGCGGCCGCCGAGGCGCTCGGACGGATCGAGGCGAAGAGCGCGATCCCGGCACTCGCCGATGCCCTGGGCGACCGCAGCACGAGCGTCCGGCGTATCTGCGCCTGGGCGCTCGGCCAGATGGAGGCTGCCGAGGCCGTCCCCGGACTCGCCAAGGCGACGGAGGACACGGATCGTGAGGTGCGGGAAATGGCGACGTGGGCGCTCGGCGAGATGGGGGTCCGCTCCGCTGCGCCCGTCTTGATCCGCCGCCTGCAACAGGACGCCGATCCCGAGATTCGGGTGCGCGCGGCCTGGGCGCTGGGCCAGATCGAAGACCACGCCGGCATCGCGCCGCTCGGCGCGGCGCTGCGCGACGACAAGAACACCGAAGTGCGCACCACCGCGGCCTGGGCCCTGGGGCAGATCGAGGACAAGGAGTCCGTCCCGCTGCTCGCCGCTGCCCTGCGGGACAGCTCCGCGGAGGTTCGCGGTAATGCCGCGTGGGCGCTGGGGCAGATCGGCGCGGAGCACGCACCCGACGCCCTCGTGGCGGCGGTCAAGGATCCTTCGGCCTCGGTGCGCCAGCGCGCCGCATGGGCGCTCGGGCACATCGAGGATGCGAGCGCCGTCCCGACTCTGCGGGACGCCGTGCGCGATGCCGACCACGAGGTCAGCAAGACGGCGCTGTGGGCTCTATCCCAGATGGACGATGAGACGGCGCGCGCGGCGTTCGTTGACGTGTTGCGCAGCAGCGACCCGGAGATGCGGGCGGCAGCCGCCCGCGCCCTCGGGGGCGGCCAAATAAATCCGTGGCCCTGGCCCCAGCCACGCCCGATGCCCCGGCCGTTCCCGTGATACCGACTTGCAAGGCGGCGCTCGTCGCCGCCTTGGTCACCGTGCTGGGCTCCAGATTTGGCGTCCAGCGCGGCGTCCTTCCCTTCGGTCTGAAGGCGGGTCACCACTCCGTGGCGGTCCGCACGGTCGGAACGGACGGAGTGATCAGCTGGATGCCGAGGGACTCAGGGAGGTTTCCGGTGGTCATCATCTCCGGCAACCATTCGGCCGCGCTCGATTCGGTGCTGCCGGTGTACCTGGCTTCCCACGGGTTACGAGTGGCGTCGGTGCGCGGCGGGAGCGCCGAGGTAGTGGCGCGCATGTTCGGAGACTCGACTCCGGTCGCGGTGGTGGAGTGGGGTCGTGACGCCGCCGCCACCGCGATTCTCGAAAGCGCCACACCGCTGTCGATCCGCATCGTCCGGCCGGGAGACTCCAGGTACGGTCGCCTCCGCGTGACGCTGCCGCCGCTCGGCTCGCGTCCCGGTGCCGAGGAGCGACGATACCGACTGCTCTGCGCCGTGACCCAGGCGATCCTGAACGCGACGCTCGCGGCGGCGCGTCCCACTCTGGCGGAGCTCGCGGCGCGTCTCAGGGCGGCCGGTCTCCAGGGGACCTATATTCGTGTCTCGTGACGCTCGAGATTCCCGCAGCCCTCTCCGCCGCTCTCGACCGGCGCTACGAGCTGCGTCGTGTGCTCGGTCAGGGCGGCATGGCCACCGTATATCTCGCCTACGACGTCAAGCACGGGCGCGAAGTGGCGCTCAAGGTTCTGCTGCCCGGTCTCGCCGCCTTCCTCGGTGTGGAGCGGTTTCTCCGAGAAATCCAGATCGCTGCACGACTCACACACCCGCATATCCTGGCGCTGCACGATTCGGGTGAGGCTGAAGGCTTCCTCTTTTATGTAATGCCCTACATCGAAGGTGCTTCCCTGCGACAGCAGCTTGTCGCGACGTCCCGCTTCACTCCCGCTGAAGCACTCGCCATCGCCTCGCCAGTCGCCGATGCCCTGAGTTACGCCCATCGCATGGGCATTTTCCACCGCGACATCAAGCCGGAGAACATCCTCTTCTCTCAGGGGCATGCGGTCGTCGCCGACTTCGGGATCGCGAAAGCGATCAGCACGGCAGGCGGGGCGAACCTCACCCGCACCGGGTTCCCCGTCGGGACGCCGGGATACATGAGCCCGGAGCAGGCGGCCGGCCTCACCGATCTCGACGCGCGTACCGACGTCTACAGCCTCGCCGTCGTGATCTACGAGATGCTGGTGGGCGAGCTGCCGGGGCGCTGGCCCACGGAGGACGCCGTGCGCCAGGGGCGCTTCCTCGAGGCCCCGCCGTCGCATCGGGCGACACTCGCCCACCTGGGCGGCCGCCTCGAAGCCGGTCTGGTCCGCGGGCTCTCGACCCGACACGACCAGCGCACCCCCACCCCGACCGCGCTGATCGACGATCTGACCGGGGTCACGCAGGGGCCGCGGCGGCGCTACAGCGATGGCGAGGTCGAGCAGATCGTGAAGCGGGCCTCGGAGCTCGAGGCGACGACGCCGACCGTCGGCGGGGCGATGACGATCGGCGGGGTCGAAGCGCTGGCGGCCGAGGTCGGAATCAAACCGGACCTCGTGCGCCAAGCTGCGCACGAGGTGGGGCGGCGCAGTACGCCACCGGCCGCACTGACGCCCATCAAGCCGAACCGGTGGATCGCCGGGCCGACTCGCATTTTCACCGAGCGTATCGTAGACGTCGAAGTCCCCGAGTCGGAATTCCCGATCATGGTCGAGGAGATTCGACGGATCCTGCAGAACGTCGGCCAGGTGAACCAGCTGGGCCGTTCATTCTCGTGGGTGACGGCGCGTCACGCATCGGCGCGGCGCGACCTCGAGGTGGCCGTGTCGGTGCGTGGCGGCCGCACGCGCATCACGATCCAGGAAAACCTGGCTCCCGTGATCGGCGGCGTGTTCGGCGGGATCGGCGGCGGCATGGGTGGCGGCGGGATGGGGCCGATCATGGGCATCCTGGGCGGTGCATTGCATCTCGGCCCGGCCGTCGCGCTGATCGTCCCGTTCTGGCTCGGGGGCACCTACATCCTCGCGCGCACCGTGTATCGCAACATTACGACCAAGCGCGTGCGGGAGCTCGAGAACCTCGGTGACCGCCTGGTGGAGTTCGCGCAGGACATCGTGCCCGAGCCGCGCGCGCTCCCCCGCGCGCGGCAATGACGGTGCCGAGAGCGGCGCGCTACTCGTAGCGCAGGGCTTGAACCGGATCGACCTGCGACGCGCGGCGCGCCGGGACGTATCCCGCGCCGAAGGCGACCATCGACAGGGCCACAAGGGAGAGCCCAAAAACGAGCGGATCGTAGCCCTTCAGCCCGAATAGCAGCGAGCTGGCGGCCTGGCCCAGGCCGACCGCGGCGACCATACCGATCCCCCCGCCGATGAGCATCATCCGGAGCACCTGCCCCAACACCATGCCGCGGACGCGTGCGGCGTCCGCTCCGAGCGCCATGCGGACGCCGATTTCCCGGGTGCGTTGCGTCACCGTGTAGGCCAACACGCCGTACAGGCCGATGGCGGCCAAGAGCGTCGCGAGCACGGCAAACGAAGCGGACATCGTGCTGATCATGCGGTCGAGAAAAACGTTCTCCCGGATCTGTTGTGGCATCGTCTTCAGGTCCTCGACCGGCAGCCCCGGATCGATCGCTTTCATGGCGCCGCGGATCGCGCGCATCACCGTCTCGGGTTGCGGTGAGCGGACGTAGAAATTCATGCCGGCGGGCCGGCTGTCCTGGCGCCAGGGCGTATAGAACACTGGCGGCACCGGGAGCTTGACCTCCGAATACTTGATGTCCGGAATGACGCCGACAATCTGGATATTGAGCGAGTCGGCTGTGCTGGTCGATATGAACTTGCCGATCGCATCCTGCCCGATGTTGAACTTCTTGGCAAATGTCTGGTTGACGACCGCGACCTGAGACGCCCCGAGGTGGTCGGCGGTTGTGAACTCGCGGCCGCCGAGGAGGTGGACGCCGAGCGTCGAGAAGTACGCTGGACCGATTTCGTTATAGCGCGAGTCGCGGTCGACGTCCGGCCCCGTCGGATACCCCTGCACGTAGACCGAGTTGCCCCAATTGTTGTTGGCGAGGAGCGCCACCATGGCGCTCGTCACGCCGGTAACGCCCGGCAGGGCGCCCAGTGCCTCTTCGATCCTGGCATACAAGAGCGGCGTGCGCACGCTGTCGTACCCGGCGCGTTGCGGAGCGATGTAGAACGTGACGACACTGTCGGCGCGGATGCCCAGGTCCACGTGCGTCACGTTCACGAGGCTTCTCATGAACAGCCCGGCGGCGATGAGCAGCGCCGTGGCGAGACTGATCTGGACGGTGACGAGCGACGACCGGAACCGTGCGGCGCTCCTGGCGCCCGCGATCTGGCCGGCGTTCGACCGGATGGTCGTCACCAGATCGGCGCGCGTGTTGTGCCAGGCGGGGAACATGCCGAGGGCGATTCCGGTCGTCAGGGCGAGCGCCGCTGCGAACACGAGCACCGCGGGCTGCAGTGTGAACTGGAGCGTGTTTGTGGCGTCCGGGGGGAGGAGCGCGGCGATGCCGTGCAGCGTCCATTGCGCGACCAGGAGGCTCGCGATGCCGCCGAGTCCCGCCAGCAGCAGTGATTCGACGAGCAGCTGCGTTACGAGCCGCCCCCGGGTGGCGCCGAGGGCCAGCCGGACGCCCATCTCCATGGAGCGGCTGGCGCCGCGCGCCAACAGCAGATTGGCGATGTTGGCGCACGCGATCAACAGCACGATAGCGGTAACGCAAAACAACATCCACAGCGGTGTCTTCGCCTCGCGCTGCATGTTGCTCTGCCCGCGCCACCCCGGCGCAACCTCAACCGACTTCGCCTTGAACCGCGCCAGCGTCTGCTCGCTCATTCCCTTTTGCAGCGGGGCTTCGACGTCGGTGATGATCGGATGGTATAACGCATTGATCGCCGCCCCGGCCTGGGCCATCGAGATCCCGGGCTTCAATCGTCCGAAAACGTAGATCCAGTAGCTGCGCCGGTTATCGAAGCCACGGAACCCAGGCGACACCACCCCGCGCATGTCGATCGGGACGTAGACCAGCGGCAGGATGCCGACCGTGGTGCCGCGAAAGCCCTGGGGCGCGACGCCGATGATCGTCATGCTCTGGCTGTTCACCTTGAGCGTCTTGCCGATGACCTGGCGATCCGATCCGAAGTGCTGTTCCCAGAAGCCGTAGCTCAAGACCACGACGAAGTCGCCGCCGATCGTCTTGTCGTCGTCCGGAGTGAACAGCCGCCCCACAGCCGGACGGAGGCCGAGGGTGGGGAAGTACGATCCCGAGACATACATCCCCTCGCCCGTCATGGGCGCGTCTTCGTAGGAGAGACTCGCCCCGAACTCGTTGTGGGCGGCGAGACCGGTGAAGACGGTCTGCTGGCGCTCCAGGTCCCGGAACATCGCGTAGCTGAAGACCACCTCGCAGTCGCCCGCCTGCCCGCACGACTGGGATCCCGGCTTCGGACCCGGCACCGACAGATTGACCAGGCGGTCCGGCTCCGGCACCGGCAGAGCGCGCAGCATGATCTGGTCGAACATCGAAAAAATCGCGGCGTTTGCTCCGATGCCCAGCGCCAGGGACAGGACCGCGATCGTCGTGACGAAGGGCGTCCGGAAGAGGGTGCGGAACGCGAACGCGAGCTGTCGCATCAGGGGTCCCGGGGAGAAAAGATGGTACTCCCGACGTCCGAACCCGGCCTTGAGTTTCTCGCGCTCAGCTTTACCCGTTCCTTGAGATGGGCCCCCAGGTCGATGGCCGTCTTGAGGCCGACCAGCAGCACGATCGCCGCCACCGGGGAGCCGAGCGCCGTGACCAGGAATCCTCCCAGCAGCACGGTGAGATGCAGCACGACGATGCGGCCGTACGGTTGGAACATGAGCTGCGGCAGGAGGACTCGGCTGTACTCCCCTCCGGCCAGGTAATTATGGAAGAAGGAGAAGCCGTGGCTGGCCACCAGTGCCGCGACCGGCACCGTGAGGCCGGCGCCGCGCACGGCGTCCAGCAGGGTGTGAGAGGAGAGTCCTCCAAGCCGGGTGGCGCCGCCGAACAACACGAGCACGAACATCCCGTGCACAAAGGTGAACATCCCGTAGTGCACGATGAAGAAGGGAATGAGGAACAGCTTACCCGCCCAGGTGATCTCGCTCTTCGGTTGCGCGGCCAGCATCCGCAACACGTTGAAACCGCCCACCACCACGTTTTCGCTCCAGTAGAGCAACAGCACCTGGAAGACCGTCCAGTTGTGGAGCACGACGCCGACCAGCGGAATGGCATTCGTCACCAGCAGCACGTAGGCCGACAGGGGGATGCGTTTCGCCTGGGCGGAGGGTTGGGGACGGGCGTAGATTGGCGGTTCGCTCATACTACCAGGATGTTCATGACCTTCTCGCCCCGCAATCTCCTGGGCCCCTGCTTCCTCCTCGCGACCGCGCGCTTGGGCGTCGCGCAAGCGCTGCCGCGGACCACCGCCGAGCGGACCAACTACCTGGCGACGTCGACCGACGCCGACGTCGGGGCATTCCTCGATAGTCTCGCGCAAGGCGGTGCGCCCATCGCGGTGTCGGACATGGGGACGTCGACGCTCGGGCATCCGATCTTTCTGGTCGTCGCTTCGGATCCAGCGATCACGACGCCGGGCGAGGCGGCTGCATCCGGCAAGCTCGTCGTCTACATCCAGGCGAACATCCACGCCGGTGAGGTCGAGGGGAAAGAAGCCGTGCTGGCGCTGCTGCGGGAGATCGCCGGGCCGCGGCGCGCGCTGCTGCAGCGGCTCGTCGTCCTCGTGGCGCCCAACTACAACCCCGACGGCAACGACGCCTTCGGACCGCAGGCGGTGAACCGCTCCGAGCAGAACGGACCGGAGCAGGTGGGGCAGCGTGCCGACGGCATGAACCTCGACTTGAACCGCGACTACTTCAAAGTCGAAGCGCCCGAGACGAGGGGGTCGCTGGCGCAGGTCGTCACGCGGTGGGACCCTGCGCTCATGATGGATCTGCACACGACCGACGGGACGCGCCACGGCTACTTGCTCACCTATGCGCCGCCCCTCGACCCGATCGGTCCCGTCGGGCCCACGTCGTACGTACGGGATCAAGTGCTCCCGGCGCTGCGCAAGACGCTGCAGGAGCGCTATCACGAGCCGATTTTCGATTACGGCAATGTCGACGATCCGCTCGCACCGAAGAGCTGGGATACGTACGCCCCGGTGGGATGGTACGGCATCAACTACATGGGGCTGCGCGGGCGCATGGCCATTCTGTCGGAGGCCTACTCCCACGCCGACTTCAAGACGCGCGTCCAGGTCACGCACGATTTTGTCGCCGAAGTGCTCGACTACGCCGCGCTGCACGCCGACGACATTCGCCGCATCGAACGTGACGCCGACCGGCAGACCACTCTCGAGGGGGCGGGGCAAGTGCCTCGGCCCTCGCTCGCCGTCGCCTATAAGCTCGGCACCCGGGGCATCGAGCCGGTGACGCTCGAGGTGATGAAACCGAACAGCGATACGAGCAAGAATGCCCCGCCGCTGGCGACGGGGACGCTGCGTGCCTACCAGCTGCCGGTGAACGACCGGTTCGTCGATTCGGTCACGCGCACCCTCCCGGCTGGTTACTTCCTCCCCGCTGCTTCGCTCGACGTGGTCGCGCTGCTGCGCCGTCATGGCGTCGCGGTAGAACGGCTCGAGTCCGCCTGCACCGACACGGTGGAGACGCTGGAGACGAGTGAGCTCGCCTGGGCGCCGCGCGAGTTCCAAGGGCATCACCTCCTGGCCGTCTCGGGAACCGCGGTGCGGTCTGTCCGGACGGCGACCGCCGGCGCCTACTTCGTCTCCACCGCACAGCCCCTGGGCCGGCTGGTGTTCGCGTTGCTCGAGCCCGAGGGATACGGGCTCGCTCGCTGGGGGATGTTCGACCGGCTGATCGGAGCGGAATTCGGCGCCTACTCAGGCCTCGTGTACGGATCCGTACCGGCGCGGGAGTTTCCGGTGTGGCGGGCGCTGCGCGCACCGCGCGTCCCTACGCGACTCCTGCACTAGGGCTTTTGCTGTACGCCAAATGCTGACAACCGGGACCACCCGGTTTTCCTTGCTCCTCAACCTCGCAACCCCAATATTGGCTGCCCGATGGCCGACACCCCCCCAGGGCGGATTGCGTCCCGCCGTCTGTTCGCCGGGATTTCGATTCAGTACAAGCTGCCGCTGTTCATTTCGGTACTGCTGCTCACGCTGATCACCGTGTCGTCCTGGGCGGCGTACCGCGGGGTGCGCGATTCCGCCTTCAGCGCGGCCCGGACGCGTCTGGGCGGCGTCGCCGACCAGCTCGCCTCCCTGCTGCGCATGCAGGCGGGACAGGTGGGCGTCGCCGTGGCCAAGGCCGCCGCCAACGACACGATCCGCCGCTTCTTCGAGGCGCCCACGGCGCAGAACCGCGTCGACGCGCTCAGTGCGATGCGCCACATGGGCCCCGTCGTCGAGCAAGTCATCGGGGTGGAATTGTGGAGCGCGCAACGCGAGCGGCTCCTCGCGACGGCAACCCAGGCGTCGGATTTGGGAGCGGGCGGCCAGGCGGAAAGCGTGCAGTGGGCGGCCCAAGCCGACACCGGGTCGGTAGGGCGACTGCAGCTGGGAGGAGACTCGCTCATCTACCCCGTCTCGGCGCTCGTGCTGGGGCACAGCGGTCCGCTGGGCTACGTCGTCCAGTGGCGCCGGGCCACGTCCAACCCGAAGTCGCGCGAAGGGACGCTCCAGCTGATCGGATCGGGGGCCGGGCTTTACGTCGGCAACGATCGCGGCGACTTCTGGACCGATCTGGTGGGCCCTGCTCCCAAGCCGCCCGTGGACGTGCGCGGCGCTCAGGGCATCCTCACCTACGAGCGTCCCGAGAGCGGCCGCGTGATGGCGACGGCCCGAACGCTCGCCCCGCTCCCGTGGGTCGTGTTGCTCGAGTTCCCAGAGCGTGTGGTCGCCGCTCCAGCCACGGCGTTCATCCGGCGACTCGGACTCGTCGATGTGGGCCTCGTCGCCATCGGCCTCTTCGTGGCGTGGGTCATCGGCCATCGCATCGCCGCGCCGTTGCGGGAGCTCACCATCGCTTCAACGGCGATCGCGAGCGGCGACTACTCGCGCTCGGTCGCCGTCGGCGGGGACGACGAGCTCGCCCGTCTGGCCCACGCGTTCACCACCATGGCCGGCCGGGTGCACGACGCCCACACGCGGCTGGAAGACCTGGTGCGCGAGCGGACGTCCGCGCTGGAGGAGCGCAACGACGAGCTGGAAGCCTTCGGCTATTCCATTTCCCACGACCTGCGCGCGCCGTTGCGCGCCATGCAGGGGTTCAGCCAGGCGTTGCTGGAAGATTGCGGTGATCGCCTCGATGCGATGGGCCGCGAATACGCGGAGCGGATCGTCGCCGGCTCCAAACGGATGGACGAGCTGATCCGGGACCTGCTGGCCTACAGCCGCGTGAGCCGGGCGGAGCTGCAGCTGGTGCGCGTGCCGTTGACACCGGTGGCGCACAGCGCCCTCGCGGAGCTGAGCGGCGCGCTGCGGGCGCGCAACGCCAGCGTGCAGGTCGCCGAGCCGCTGCCCGACGTGCTGGGCCATCCGGCAACGCTGTCGCAGGTCCTGACGAATCTGCTGGGCAACGGTTTGAAGTTCGTGCCGCCCAGCCGGACCCCCGAGCTGCGCGTCAGCGCGGAGCAGCGCAACGGGTTGGTGCGGGTGTGGGTCGAGGACAACGGCATCGGCATCGCTCCGGAGCACCAGGCGCGGATCTTTCGCGTGTTCGAGCGGTTGCATTCTACGGATGACTATCCGGGGACGGGTATCGGGCTCGCGATCGTGCGGAAGGCGGTAGAGCGGATGGGCGGACAGGTCGGCGTCGAATCGAACCTTGGCCACGGCAGTCGATTCTGGGTCGAGCTCCACCCCGCCAACGGAGAGGGGGCCTGACGTGAGTCAGGTGATCCTGGTAGTCGAGGACGACCCGAACGACGTCCTGCTCATCCAACGGGCCTTCGCGAAAGCGCGCATCCTGAATCCGCTGCGCATCGTGTCGCATGGCGACGAGGCCGTGGCGTATCTGTCTGGCGATGGCCAGTTCGCCGACCGCGAGACCTATCCCTTCCCGGTGCTGGTGCTGCTCGATCTCAAGCTGCCGCGCCGCTCGGGACTCGAAGTTCTCGGGTGGATCCGCGCGCGACCGGGCCTCAAGCGGCTGCCGATCGTCGTTCTCACGTCGTCCAAGGAGTCGGTCGACATCAACCGTGCCTACGACCTCGGGGCCAACTCGTATCTCGTCAAGCCGGTGGGTTTCGACAGCCTGCTGGAGCTCGTGAAGTCCCTGGAGGTCTACTGGATCATGCTCAACCAGAACCCCGACGTTTCCGGCTCCTGGCCGGATCGCGGCGCGCAGGCCGACGTCGGGACCGGCGGACGCTAGATGGGCACTCCGCTGCGCGTGCTGCTGGTGGAGGATTCCGACGACGATGCCCGTCTTCTGGTGCGGCAGCTCGGCTCGTCCGGGTACGACGTCACCCACCGCCGCGTCGACACCCCGGACGCGATGCAGGATGCGTTGGACCGGAACATCTGGGACATCGTCATCAGTGACTACAGCATGCCGCAGTTCAGCGGGACCGCGGCGCTCGCGTTGGTGCAGGAGCGCGGGCTCGACCTTCCGTTCATCTTCGTTTCGGGCACGATCGGGGAGGATGTCGCCGTCGCCGCGATGCGGGCAGGGGCATCGGATTACGTCCTCAAGGACAAGCTGAAGCGTCTCGTCCCGGCGATCGAGCGCGAGCTGCGCGAATCCGAAGTGCGACGCGAGCGGCGCCGGGCTCAGGAAGTCGTCCTGGAGCGGACCCGGCTTGCGGTCCTCAGCTCCGACTTGGGCGTCGCGCTCACCGGCGTCGCGGCGCTGCATGCGACGCTGGTGCGCTGTACGGCCGCCCTGGTGCGGCATCTCGACGTGATCGGCGCGTGCATCTGGACCTTCTCCGAATCGGCGCAGCAGCTCGAGCTGCAGGCCGGGTCCGGGCTGTCCCCCGCCTTGTCCGACGCGTACGCGACCGTGTCGCTGGACGACCCGCTGATCGGCAACATCGTCCGGCAGCGCCGCTCGGTCCATCTGTCGTCGGCGGAAGCTCTGGCGATTCCCGATACCGCCTGGGTCGAGCGAAACCGGATTTCGACGTTCGTCGGCTGCCCGCTGTTCGTCGGCAACCGGACGGTAGGGGCATTGGGCGTCTTTTCGCGTCGCCCGCTGCCGTCCTTCGTCGTGGAGTCCCTCGCCGCCATCGCCGATCAGCTCGCGGTCGGCATCGAGCGGCGCCGCGCCGAAGAAGACCTGCGTCAATCGGAAGAGCTGTTCTCGCGCGTGTTTCGCTCCAGTCCCGTCGGTATCGTCATCACGACGCTCGACGAGGGGCGTTTCCTCGATGCCAACGACGCGTTCCTGACGCTGCTCGGCCGGACGCGCGAAGAAGTGCAGGGGCGGACGACGATCGAGCTGGGGGTCTGGCGCGATGCGGCCGAGCGGGCGCGCACCGTCGAAGCACTCGGCACGCACGGCACGGTCCGCGATCTCGATCTGAAATTCCGCACCGCGCGGGGAGCGATCCGCCACGTGCTCGCCTCGATCGAACGGATCGAGCTGAGCGGCCGGCCCTGCCTCCTCATGCTGGCCTACGACATCAGCGACCGCATGCGTCTGGAAGATCAGCTGCGGCAGGCCCAGAAGATGGAGGCGATCGGCCGCCTCGCTGGCGGCCTCGCGCACGATTTCAACAACCTGCTCGGCGTCGTGATCGGGTACTGTGATTTGCTGTTCCGCAAACTCCCGGCGGATCTCCCCGAGCGCGCCGAGATCCACGAGATCCGCTCGGCGGCCGAGGGCGCGAGCGGCTTGACGCGCCAGCTGCTGGCGTTCAGCCGCCGCCAGGTGCTCGAGCCGCGGGTGTTGGACCTGAACGACGTGGTGCGGCGGGCGGAGCGCATGCTGAAGCCGCTGCTCGGCGACGATGTCACCCTCGAGATCCGACTCGGATCCGACGTGCCACTGGTACTGGCGGACGCCGGCCAGATCGATCAGGTCCTGATGAATCTGGCCGTCAATTCACGCGACGCGATGCCGCGGGGGGGCCGGCTCACCATCGAGACGGGAGCGTCCCGGTTCGATGAAACCACCGTCCCGGCGCTGCCCGGCGCCAACCCCGGCCGCTTCGCGACGCTGGCGGTGACCGACACCGGCAGCGGGATGGACGCGGAAACGATCGCGCACATCTTCGAGCCGTTTTTCACGACCAAGGAGGTAGGGAAGGGGACGGGGCTCGGACTGGCGACAGTCTACGGGATCGTGCAGCAGAGCAGCGGCTTCATCGCCGTGACCAGCACGGCGGGAGCGGGCACGACCTTCCGGATCCATCTTCCGGAGACGAAGGTCGTCCCCGCACAACCCCTGTCGGCGACCCCGGCGGCGGCCACGCCGCACCCCGGCGGCACGATTCTCGTCGTCGAGGACTCCGCCCAGCTGCGTGAGCTGTTCCGCGACGTCCTGGAGCTGCACGGTTACAACGTGCTGGACGCCGCGAACGGCCGGGCCGCGCTCGAGGTTGCCGCAGCGTTCACGGGGACCATCGATCTGCTGTTGACCGACGTGATCATGCCGGAGATGAACGGGCGCGAGCTGGCCGATCACCTCACGGCGTCTCGTCCCGGGATGAAGGTGATGTTCGCCTCGGGATACAGCGCAGACGATCTGGTGCGGCACGGCGTAGAAGCGGGGATGGCCTACATGCAGAAGCCGTTCAGTCC
>DATJJY010000016.1:0-99496 GCA_035491895.1 Gemmatimonadales bacterium | reverse complement strand
ATCCACCTGAACGCCGATCGCATCGTCGCCTGGGAGTACGTCGTCGGAGCGGGCGGCGCGTTGTGCATCGGTGCCCAGGTGGTTCCCGGCGCGCCCGACCGGCGATTCCGCCGTCAGCTCGCCGCCGTGCTGCGGAACGCGGTGTGCGGCGAAGCGATTCCGCACGAGCGGCGCGCGCTCCCGGCGGCCACCTGGCCGGAACCGGGGCGCTGCGCGCGCGAGGATCCCAACCTCGTGATGCCCGACCGGGTGCGCTTCGACGGCCCGCTCCCCGGGCTCGAGTCGCCGCTGCACGTGTCGTCCCGCGCGCTCTCCGATGATGCCCTGACGATCGCGGGGCGCCGTGCCCTCGTGGTCGGCGGCGAGCAGCGCGGCATCGCGGAAATCTGGATGCATCCGTACCGGGTGTTGAAGGACCTCACCGTGTCGATCGGCGGAGAAACGCCGCTGGTGCGCGACGCGCAGATCACGCCGGTCGTGGTCCAGCGCCACCTCGTGAGCCGTTCGCGCATCGTCGAGGAGGCGGTCACCACGGCGCTCGATCACCCGATCGTCTTGATCGACTACCGCCCGGAAAAAGTGGGCCGGGCGCGGGGCCTTCGGATGGCGACGGATCTGGCGCTCAGGTGGCGGGTCGACCTGCGGCGGACCTGGCCCTACCCGGCCGGTGCCGGCGGCGATCTCCGCTACCGGCTCGCCTCGGACGGCAGCACGTTGATCGTAACGGACGCGTCGGGATTGCCGCGCGCCGCATTCCTGCCGAGCAGTCCGGTCGAGTGGCAGATCCGTCCGGTGCAGGGCGAGCCGGCACTCGCGGTGGAGCTGCGCGTGGCGCTCGAGGCGCCGTTCCGGCTCCTCGTGGCGGGCGGATCGTCTCGCGCCGAGCTCGACGGGGCCATTGCCGCGCTGGGCCGCCGAGGTGTCGTGGGTCTGTCGGCGCAACGCAGTCGGCATGAATTGCAGGTGCAACAGCAGCTCCTGCGCCTCCGTTCGCCCGACGAGCCCGTCAACCGCGCCTTCGAGTGGGCCAAGCTGCGGCTCGACAGTTTTTTTGTGGAGACGCCGGGCGTCGGTCGATCTCTCGTCGCCGGGTACGCGCCGGCTCGACCAGGATGGGGTGATGGGAGACCCGGGTACGCCTGGTACTTCGGCCGCGACGCCTGTTGGACGGCCCTGGCACTTCTCGCCGCCGGGGACTACGCCAGCTGCCGCTTGATCCTGCGCTTTCTTGGCGCCTCGCAGGACGTCAGCGGCAAGGTGATCCACGAATACACGACGAGTGGTCTCGCGCACTTCGACGCGGCGGACACGACGCCCCTCTACCTGCTCCTCGCCGGACGTTACGCCGCCTGGACCGGGGACCTCGCGTTTCTCGGCGAGCGGTGGCAGGAGCTGGAGCGAGCCTACCGGTACTGTCTCGAAACCGACACCGACGGTGACGGGTTGATCGAGAACGCCGACGTGGGCCACGGCCGGGTCGAGATGGGGCCGCTCTCGCACGCGCACGTGACGCTGTATCTCGCCGGGATCTGGGCTGCGGCGCTCGCCGGTCTGGCTCCCATTGCGCGGGGGCTCGGCCACACGGCGCTCGCCGACGAGCTGGTCGAACGGGCGGTTCGGGCGAGAGCGCAAATCGCGACCCGCTTCGCGGTGGACGACGACTTCGCGCTCGGATTGTTCGCGGACGGAACGCCGCAGCGCCAACGCAATGCGCTCACGGCGGTGCCGCTGCTGCTCGGGGCGCTGGATGTGGAGCGGGTGGGTCCGTGGCTCGACGCCATCGCCTCGCCGGCGTTCACGACTCCGTGGGGTGTGCGCCTGATTTCGCGGGACGATCCCCTCTACAGCCCCGCCGGTTTTCACACCGGTGCGGTGTGGCCGCTCTACACGGGGTGGGTGAGTCTCGCCGAGTACGCCTGCCACCGCGGCGAACAGGCGTTCGTCCATCTGATGGCGAACGCGCGGCTGCCGTTCGCCCGCGGCCATGGATCGTTCGCGGAGGTGTTGGACGGCGACGTCGGCAGCTTCGCCGGGGTGTGTCCCGAGCAGGCGTGGTCCGCTGCGCTGCTCGTCACGCCGTTGATCGAGGGGCTGCTCGGCGCGAAACCCGATGCCCTCGCTAATCGGCTGACTCTGGCGCCGCACCTCCCCGCGCAGTGGAGCGAGTGCGAGTGGCGTGGGCTCCACGTCGGCCACACGACGCTCGATGTCCGTGTCAACACCGCCCGAGAGCGCGTCGTGGTCCGCGTGCGTCGCACCGCCGGCGGCCGGCTCGATGTCACGGTCGCGCCGGCGCTGTCCCCCCATGGCTCAGTCGAAGTGCGTGTGGATGATGAGCTGCTTCAACCCCGGCTCGACGAGCGGCACGGCTGCCGGCACGCCCACGTCACCTTCGAGCTCGCCGACGAGCACGAAGTGGAGTTCGTTACTGGCCTGCGACCTTGACGGGGACGCTGCTCGAGGAGATGAACGACCGTCCCAGCTGACCCTGCGTCCCGTCCCCCCAGCAGTACAGCACGAGGCCGGTCGTCAATCCGCACGTGAACGCCGCTCCCGCGCGCACATCGCTGAAGTGGAGGCCGCCGCTGACCAGCACGGGGGCCGGCCGATCGAGCTGCGAGCTGTCTCCCAGTTGGCCGCTGGTGTTGGCTCCCCAGCAGTAGGCGAGGCTGTCGGTTGTGACGCCGCAGGCGTGCTGCCCACCGGCGGAGATCGTGCGAAACGCGAGTCCGCCCGCCACCGCCGTGGGAACCAGCACGAGCGAGTCGGGCAGACCGGTGCCCGTTTGTCCGCGGGAATTGGCGCCCCAACAGCTCGCCGCCCCCGCGGTGTCGACGGCGCAGCTATGGCTGCCTCCCGCGGAGATCGTGGTGAACGTCTTGCCGGAAATGATCGGCGACGGGAAGATCGCGTCGGTCGTCGACGCAATGCCGATTTGGCCGGAGGAGTTGCCGCCCCAGCACCAGGCAGTTTGGTCGGCGGCGACGGCGCAGGTGTGCACCGCGCCCGTGCTGATCACGAGCCAGTGGGCGTCGCTGCTGGCGATTCCCTGGGGTGTCGAACGATCCATGCCTGCGCCGTCGCCCAGCTGGCCGGAGCCGCCTGCGCCCCAGCAAAGCGCGGTTCCTGACGTGGCGAGGGCACAGGTGTGCGAGCCTCCCGCCGCCACCTGGGAGAATTGCGCGCTCGAGGCAACGACCATCGGTATGGCCGGGTTGCTCGGCGCGCCGCCGCGACCGAGCTGTCCATTCGTCTCGCGGCCCCAACACCAGGCGGCTCCGGCGAGATCGACCGCGCAGCTGTGCGCGCTGCCTGCCGAGACGGTCTGCAGGGCCACCGCGACGCCGACGCGGCGCGGCACGGGCTCGATGAAGGACGTGCTTCCGGTGCCGATCTCGGCGTCGAGGTTCTTTCCCCAGCAGTAGGCGTGCCGGTTGTTGGCCACGGCGCACACATGGTTGGCGCCCGCGGCGAAGGCGTTGTACACGATCGGCGTGACGAACACGGTGACGGCGCCGGCCACGGTGCCGGCAAAGGCGCGGATCGTGGCCGATCCCGGACGCAGCCCGCGGATCGTCCCCAGCGCGTTCACGATGACGATGATGGTCGTGTCGGTCGACACCCAGCTCAGCGCGGCACCGGGGAGCGGATTCCCGGCCGAATCGCGTACCTGGGCCAGGAGACGCAGCGTATCGTCCGTGATGACGGTCGCTGAATCGGGGGTCACGTGGACAGTCGCCGGCTCCGGCGGCGGCGGCGGATACGCCGTGGGCGGGACGAACGGTCCTTCACACCCCAGCAGGGCGATGAGCGTGATTACCGTGACGGGGCGCATGGAGAGTTCCACGAGGAAACTAATACCCGACACATCGTCTCCGTAGGATTATCGCTGCTGGCGCGGCGCTCGGAGCCCGCCGTAGGTTATCGCCCAATGCCAAGACACGGACTTCGCCGGCCGATCGCCTGCGCGATCAAGCGATAAGCGAAATGGCATCCGTTTCGCTGCGCAGCCTCACCAAACGATTCGACAACGGCAAACCGGCCCTCCAGGAGCTGTCGCTTGAGGTTCAGGACGGCGAGCTCCTCGTGCTGCTGGGACCCTCCGGGTGCGGCAAGACGACCGTGCTGCGCTGCATCGCCGGCCTCGAGGAGCCGACCTCCGGGCAGATCCTGATCGGCGATCGCGATGTCACACAGCTCTCTCCCGGCCACCGGGACGTCGCGATGATGTTCCAGAATTATTCGCTCTACCCGCACCTCACGGTGGGCGACAACATCGCCTTTCCGCTCTCGTTGCGCCGCATCTCGGCGGCCGATCGGAAGCGACGCGTCCGCGAGGCCGCCGATCGACTCGGGATCGGCGATCTGCTGGATCGCCGTCCGGGCGAGCTGTCGGGTGGCCAGCGCCAGCGCGTCGCGTTGGGCCGGGCCATCGTGCGCGAGCCGAAGGTATTCTTGTTCGACGAGCCGCTCTCCAACGTCGATACGCAGCAGCGCATCGGACTGCGCGCCGAGCTGTTGCAGCTGCATCGCGACTTGGGGACGACAATGATCTACGTCACGCACGGTCAGATCGAAGCGATGACGATGGGGGAGCGCATCGCCGTCCTGCAGGGCGGGCGGCTGCGCCAGGTGGGCACGCCCGGGGAGGTGTATGCCAATCCCGCCGACGCCTTCGTGGCGGGGTTCGTCGGCAGTCCGGGGATGAACGTGCTCTCCGCCGTCCCGGAAGCGGACCGCAAGCGCGTGCTGGCGTGCGGCTCGCTGCGGCTGAAGGTCCCGATGAACATCACGGGCAACGTGCTGCTCGGCGTCCGGCCCGAGCACGTCGAGATCGAGCTGCCTGGTGTGGGCCTCGGCGACGCCGAAGTGCGGGTCGTCGAGCCGCTCGGCAGCGATACCCTGGTGCACCTCGACGCCGGTGGTGCCGCGCTGGTGGCGAAGGTGCAGGGGATCCCCCTGATCCGCGCCGGGGACCGGGTCGGCGTTCGCATCGATCCCAATCAGCTCCACCTCTTCGACGCGACCGGCGCCCGGCTCGGATGACGCGCTGGACCGCTTGCGCCGGCCTGCTGCTCCTCCTGGCGTGCCGGAGGGACACCGTCCTCGCCCTGGCCAACTGGGCCGACTATCGGGAGGCGGCAATCGAAGATCGGGCGCTCGCGCCTTTCGCAGCGGCGCATCCGGGCGTCGTGGTGCGGCAGCAGAGTGCCGGGACGGGACAGGGGCAATATCGAGAGCGGATCCTCACGTCGATCGCGGCGGGACACCCGCCGGACGTATTTCAGATCGACAACAGCGACATCCCCGCCTTCGTCGATCGCGGTGTGGTGATCGACCTGGCGCCCTACCTGGCCCGTCTCGGTGTCGATCCGGCGCGCTACGACAGCACCGTGCTCGGCATGTTCCGGCGCGGCGGCGCGGTGTACGCCCTGCCCCAGGGGTACACGCCGATGGTCATCGTCTACAACAAGGACCTCTTCGACCGCGCCGCGCTGCCGTATCCGTCGAGCGACTGGACGTGGGACGAGTTCCGGCGCGTCGCCCGGGTACTGACGCGCGATACCGATGGAGACGGCCGGGTCGATCAGTGGGGTACCGCGTTCGATCGTCGCGCGATGCTGTGGATGCCGTGGCTCTGGTCCGGCGGCGGCGACGTCCTCTGCGTCGACGGCACGCGATCGACGGGCTGTCTCGACAGTCCACCGAGCATCACTGCGATCCGTTGGCTCACCGGCTGGGTGACCGACGACAGCATTTCGCCCCGCGCGGAGGACAACCTTCGCCTGTTTTACTCGGGCAGGGTGGCGATGCTGACGACGGGCCACTTCTGGATCCCGACGCTGCGGCCGTACGTCGACGACGGACGATTGCGGGTCGGCTTCGTCGAGATTCCCCACCGCGCCGGGTCAGCGCCGCAGACCGTCGTCTACGCCTCGGGGCTCGCGGTGCCGGCCGACGCGACGCACCGTAAGCTCTCGGTGCAGCTGGCGGTTTATCTCGCCGATTCACTCGCCGAGGCGATCCGCCTCACCTCCGGTCTCGAGCTGCCGAGCCTGACGGCTTCGGCCCAAACCGTCGCCATCCTCGACACGACGGGATGGGAGCCGGTGTTCGTGCGCGCGACCCACCACGCGCGCATGCCGTGGGGCGCGCGCATCGGGGGCTGGCGCGAGATCGAAGCGGCCTTGCCGGAGATGATGGATCGCATCGTACTGCAGCACGTCGATCCCGCCGTGGCCGCGCACGACATGGCCCGCCGGATCGATTCGCTGCTCGTCGCGGCCGATCCACGATGATGCTGGGACGGCGCATCGCCGGCGCGGCGGTCATGGGAGTCGCCGGACTCGCGGCCCTCATCGCGGCCGGGATCGCGACGCATCGCGCGGAAATCGCGACGGCGCAGCGCTCCGCCCGGAGCGCCGCGGCGTACCTCGCCCTCGTCACGCCGACCGAGCCGCACACCTCCACCTACCAGCTGGTGCAGCTCCTGGCCCAGGCACGCGGCATCGGCACGCTGCCGGGGTGGGTGGGGGTGGTCGAGGTCTATCACGGCACGGCCCCGCTGGTGCACGCGACGGCGACGCCGCTGCCGCAGGCGACGTTCGACGAGCTGCGGGAGCGCGAGGTGCCCTTGCGGTCGAGCGGCGAAGTGATCGTCCCGTTGAAAGACAAGGATGACTGGGACGCTGTCGGCGCCGTGGCCGTCCGCGTCGTCGCGACGAACGACGCGGTCCTCGGTGGATGGGGATTCGTACTGGTGCTCGTGCTTGCCGCCGCGGGGGCCGTGGTCGCGGGGCTCAGGCGATCCGCGTTGGCGGCCGGTGTGCTCGGCGCGGTGCTCGTCGGCGCGGCGGCGTACTCCCGAGTTGTGGCCGGCGAGGCCGCGGCGACGGACCGCTGGCTGTCGCGGACGCGGCTGCTGCTCGCCGAGGCATCGTCGCGACTCTACTGGACCGGCGCCGTCACGACGGCCCAGCGACTCGCACCACTGGCGCGCGGCGCCGAAATCCTGCCGGACTCGGGGAGCACGGAGATCCGGCGGATCGTGGTCAACGGTGTTCCGCGCGCCCAGGTGATGGCGGCGCTCGGCCCAGGCCGGTGGTTGACGCTGTCCGTCCTTCCCAGGGAGGCGAACGCCGGCGGCTGGCTGGTGATCACGGTGGGGCTCGCCCTGCTGGGACCGATCGGCGTGTGGCTGATCGAATGGCTCGCGCGCGCCCGCGCGCATCCGCGGTCCTTCCACGAGACGCTCACCGCGTGGGGGTTCCTGGCGCCGGCGTCGCTGCATCTCGCCGCGTTCTCTCTCGTCCCGATGCTGTTCGCGCTCTATCTGTCGGTGCACCGCTGGAGTCCGCTCGAGCCGGTGCAGCCGTTCGTGGGGTTGGACAACTTCGCGACCCTGGCACACGACCCGCTCGTGTGGGTGTCGGTGCGCAATACGCTGCTGTATACGCTGCACGTTCCGGTCGCGATGGCGATCGCCCTCACGATCGCGTTGCTGCTGCGAGGGCGCACCAACGGTGCGATGCTCGGCCGCCTGGTGTTCTTCCTGCCCTACGCGTCGTCGGTGGTGGCGGTCGCGCTCGTGTGGCAGTGGTTGTATCACCCCGAATTCGGACTCTTCAATTGGGTGGTCCGCTCGTTCGGGTGGGAGCCGGTGGACTGGCTGGGCGATCCCCGCACGGCATTGCTGGCGGTGATGATCGTTTCGGTCTGGCTGCAGGTCGGATATCAGATGCTCCTCTTTCTCGCCGGCCTGCAGGCGATTCCGCAGGATTACGTTGACGCCGCCCGCGTGGACGGAGCGAATGCCTGGCAGCGCTTCTGGCACGTCACGTTTCCGCTGCTGCGGCCGGTGACGCTCTTCGTGCTGGTCACGGGAATCATCGCCTCCTTCCAGGTCTTCACCCTCGTGTACATCCTGACCGGCGGCGGTCCGCTGCATGCCACCGACATGATCGTCTTCCGGATCTACCAGATGGCCTGGGAGTTCCTGCAGTTCGGCGGCGCGAGCGCCCTCTCGCTCGTGCTGTTTGTGCTGCTCTTCGCGGCGACGTGGATCCAGTTCCGGCTGCTGGGCCGGCGGGTCGAGTATGTCTGAGCGGTGGCTCGCGCGCGCGACCCGGGGGACGGGGCGGGGACTGGGACTCGGGTTATTGGTCCTGCTCGGCGCGACGATGGTGCTGCCGTTTCTCTATATGATCACCACATCGCTGATGGACGAATTCGAGGTGCTGCGCACGCCGCCCGCGCTGCTGCCGGTGCATCCGCAGTTCGGCAATTATGCGGCGGCGTTGACCGCGCTGCCGTTCTGGCGGTTCTTTCTCAATTCGGGAATCGTCTCCCTCGGCGTGGTGGCCGGGCAGCTGCTCACGAGCGCGACCGCGGCCTACGCGTTCGCCCGGCTGCGGTTTCCGGGGCGGGACCGGGTGTTTCTCCTGTTCTTGTCGGTGTTGATGGTGCCGGCGGTGGTGCTCCTGATCCCGCGCTTCCTGATCGTGAACGCGCTCGGGTGGGTGGACAGCTATGCCGGTCTCATCACGACGGAGCTGGTCACCGTCTGGGGAATCTTTCTCCTGCGGCAGTTCTTTCTCACGCTGCCGCGCGAGCTCGAGGATGCCGCCCGTCTCGATGGGGCGGGGGAGTGGCAGGTCTTCTGGAAGGTCGTGCTCCCGCTCTCCAAGCCGGCGCTGGCCATTGTCGCCGTGTTCGGGTTCGTCGACCAATGGAAGAGCTTCCTCTGGCCACTGGTGGTAACCCGCTCGGTCAGGATGCAGGTGGTGGAAGTAGGAATCGCCTCCTTCCATACTCTGTACGATTCCAACTGGCCCTTTCAGATGGCCGCCGCCGTGACGGCCGTTCTGCCGCTCGCGATCCTCTTTATCTTGACACAGCGGTACTTCGTGCGTGGCATCCAGCTGACACGCGTTCGCTAGCCCGGGCTCGTCGGATGGACTGGCGGAACGGAAGCTCTTGCAGGGGTAGCAACTGGACTCACGCGACAGCAGCGACAGTCGAATCCGGAGGAGAGAAAACGTGCGGCGAGCCATTGCGCCGGTGCTCGGGGCGCTCTTCGTATGGACCATTCCCGTCCCGGTGTGCGCGCAGGCGGCGTTTACAATCGGGTACTCGGGAACGCTCGGCAGCAACTGGCAGATCGAAGCTCTCGAGGCGGGGCTCGTCGCGCACACGGGGCTAGGGGCCGTGCGCTACGTCTCCGGCACCGTGCGCGTCGGCTGGTTCGGGGACCAGGGCGCAATCATCGGCGGGTCGCGCGGATTCCTCGGAGCGGGGGCTCTGGCGGTGCGGAGCGGCCGGATCGGGCTGTTCGACATCGGACAGGATCAGAACCCGACCGTCGTGGCGCTCGACCTCACGCTCGAGGCCGCGGGATACCTGGCGGCACACGCGCCGAGCCCTTGGGTTGCGCGATCGCTCTCACTCGCCGCGCTGCCCGGGATCCGGGTAGGACAGTCGGGCGGCGGCCAGTTCGTGCTGCTGGGCGGGCCGGCGTGGTTCTCGGGAGGCGGAACGTGGCATGCCCACGCGTTCTTGAGCGCCCGCTACGAAGTCCCGCTGGCGCATGAGAGGGGCGGTCCCTAGGTTAGCTCGAGCGATGCCAGAGTCGACGGTCGAGTCGTCTCCCGCCGGGCTCCGCGTAATCGCGGATGTCGCCGCCGTCTTCGCGGCGGGGCTCGTGACCGAGGATGCTCTCTCCCGCGTCGTCGTCGTGTTGCGCCGCGGTCTCGATCTGGTCGATGCCGGTGTCTGGCTCCGACGCACCGATCGGGCCGGTTATGAGCTGATCCCGCGTTCGTTCGATCCCGCCGCGAAGTTTCTTCCGACATCCGAGTGGTTCAAGCGGGAACCCGAGCGCGAGCGCATCGCGGGCGGCGGGATGCGACTGCGGTTCCCGCTCGTCTTCGAGGAGCAGGGGCTCGGTGCACTCGAGCTGCGCACCGACGGCCGGCGCTCGGACGTCCAGATCGTCGACATCGGGCGCGTGGTCGCCCGCATTCTCGCCCCGATCATCGCGGCCAATGAGCTGTCGCAGGACCTCGCCTCCGAAGTCGCGCTCTCGGCCCGCGAAGCGGAGTCGCAACGCAATTTCGTGGCCCGCATCATCGATTCGCTGCCGGTCGGTCTGTACGTCATCGACCGCGACTACATGATCCGCGCCTGGAACCGCCAGCGTGAAGCGGGAACGCTCGGAGTCGCCCGCGGCGATGCGGTCGGGCGCGAGATCTTCGGCGTGCTGGACCGGCAGCCGCGCGAGCTGCTGCGCCGCGAATTCGACCGCGTCTTCGACACGGGCGAGATCCAGCAGATGGAAATGGAGTCGACCGCGAGCGGCGAGTCGCGCTTTTTCCGCGTTTCCAAGATTCCCATGCGGCTCGACGACGTCCACATCACCCACGTCATCACGATCGCCGAGGACGTCACCGAGTGGCGCATCGCGCAGCAGCGCCTGGGGCAGACCGAGAAGCTCGCCGCGGTGGGACAGCTCGCGGCGGGCGTGATGCACGAGATCAACAATCCCCTCGCCACGATCCTCGCCTGCGCCGAGGCGCTGAGCCACCGCGTCGAGGACCTCGCCGAGGGGTCGCGGGGACCGTTCGAGGAATACCTCAACATCATCGACACCGAAGTGCAGCGCTGCCGGCGCATCGTCGACGGGCTGCTCGATCTGGCGCGGCCCAAGACGGGCGAAAAGCGCCAGTCCGACATCAACCAGATCATCGAGCAGACGTTGTTCCTCCTGAAACATCACGATCGCTTCAAGCGGCTCAGCGTGCATCGCCAGCTGGTGGGCGGTCTCCCCCGGGTCGTGGTGGACCGCGAGCGGATCATCCAGGCGTTCATGGCGCTGATGCTGAACGCGATGGACGCGATGAATTCGCGCGGCACGCTCACCGTGCGCACCGCCCGGAGCCCCGGGCGCCCCGACGAGCTGTTGGCCGAGTTCATCGACACCGGCGGCGGGATCCGGAAGGAAGAATTGTCGAAGATCTTCGAGCCGTTCTACACGACCAAGGGGCCGGGGCGCGGTACCGGGCTCGGCCTCTCGATCGTGTACGGGATCGTCCAGGACCACAGCGGGCGTATCGAGGTGGAATCGCAGGTCGGCGTCGGCACGACGTTCAAGGTCTACCTGCCGGTCGCCGGGTGAAGCTCCTCGTCGTCGAAGACGACCGTACCGTCGGCCAGTACGTCAAGCGAGGTCTCGCCGAGGCGGGGTACCAGGTGGATCTGGTGGGCGACGGGGCGGAGGGGCTGCGGCTCGCCACCGATGGCCACTACGACGTTCTGGTGCTCGATCTTCGCCTGCCGTCGATGGAAGGCCGCGAGGTGTTGCGCACGCTGCGCGACCGCGGCAACCCCGTCCCGGTGCTGGTGCTCACGGCCCAGGATGCCGTCGACTTCAAGGTGCAGGCGCTGCGCATGGGCGCCGACGACTACGTCACCAAGCCCTTCGCGTTGGAGGAGCTGCTCGCCCGCGTCGAGGCGCTGTCGCGCCGACCCAAGGCGATCGCGCCGCCGGTGCTGCGCGTCGCGGACCTGGTGCTCGATACCGGGAGCCGCGAAGTGCTGCGCGCGGGGCGGTCCATCGAGCTGACCCCCAAGGAGTACGCGGTGCTGGAGTACCTGATGCGCCATCAGGGTCGCGTCATGCCGCGCACGCTCATCACCGAGTACGCGTGGGATTACCATTTCGATCCCGGGACGAACATCGTGGACGTGGTGATCACCCGGTTGCGCAAGAAGATCGACCACGGCCGCGAGCCGAAGCTGATCCATACGGTCCGGGGCGTGGGGTACGTCGTGAAGGCCTGACATGGATACGATTCGGACCCGGCTCACGACCTGGTTTGCCAGCGCGGTCGCCGTCATCCTCGCCGGGTTCACCGTCGCGGTGTTCCTTTCGCGCCGCAGCGCGCTCTACGCCGAGCTGGATCGCCGCATCGAGTCGGAAGCGGAGCTGACCGCGGGAATTCTTTCCGGCGTGGCGCGGGCCGGGGGAACGGTCGTCCACAACGACACGGCAGGTCGAGTGGCATTGGTGCCGGAGCTTTCGGTGACGCTCGAGGCGGTGCCGGACTTCCTCATGATCACGTCGGCGCAGGGTCGCGATCCCCTGTTCGCAACGGTCGATTCGAGCCTTACCTACGGCAAGTTCGAGCAGCTGCGTGAGACCATCGCGGCGGCACATGGTCGCCGCGTCGAAGGGACGATTCGGTTCGCCCCCGCCGGCCCGCGCTTGCGCTACATCGTTCTGCCGCTCGGTCCCGACGTGCCGCAGGGAGGGGCGATCCTCGTCGGGGTCAACCCCGAGGCCGCCGAGCTCGGTCTCGAGCAGACGTTCTCGACCTTTCTCCTCATTCTGCCGTTCGGTGTGCTCGCCGCCTACGCCATCGGGTCGCTCGTGGCGCGGCGCGCGCTGCGTCCCGTCGACCAGATCACCAACGAGGTCCGCGAGATCACCGACGGGCGCAGCCTGCACCGCCGCCTGCCGACCTCGATGGTCAAAGACGAACTGGGACGCCTCGCCGACACGCTGAATCAGATGATGGGGCGGCTCGAGCGCAGTTTCACCGCGTTGCGGCGCTTCACCGCCGATGCGAGCCACGAGCTGAAGACGCCGCTGACGGTTCTCAAGGCCGGCGTCGAACGGGCGATCACCACCCCGAACGTCCCGCCGGAGTCGCTCGCCGCGCTCGAAGAGTCGATGGAGGAAATCAATCGGATGACGGAGCTGGTCGATGCGCTGCTGACGCTCGCCCGCGCCGACGAAGGCCTCGTGCGGTTGCATCATGAGCCGGTCGACCTGCGGGCGCTGATTCTCGAGACGGAGGAAACGGGGGAGCTGCTGGCGGAGCCCGCGGGAATCAAAGTCACGGCCGATGCCCCGGTCGATCCGGTGATCGTCCCGGTCGACGGCAGCCGCATTCGCCAGCTCGTCTTGAATCTCCTCACCAACGCGGTGAAGTACACACCCGCCGGTGGGCGCGTCCGGCTGTGGCTCGAGCGTGACGACGGCCGCGTGCGGTTCGGCGTCTCGGACACCGGTATCGGCATCGCTCCGGGCGATTTGCCCCATATCTTCGACCGCTTCTGGCGCGCCGACTCGGCGCGCACGCGGACCGGCGAGCGGCCCGGCGTCGGCCTGGGGCTCGCGATCTGTAAATGGATCGCGGAAGCGCATGGCGGGACGATCGAGGTGCAGAGTCGGCCCGGACGCGGAACGACGTTCAGCGTGACGCTGCCCGGGATATCCGCGGAACCCGAGTCCCCGAAACCGCCGGCGCCCGAGCGGCAATGAGCGATCGCGCCTGACCGCTCATCCGGCCGTCATCGTTTCGTCATTCACACCCCACGCCCCAGCCAGACGACCCACGCATGTTGTGCGTAACCCGAGCTCGAGGTCGTCATCATGTTCGATATGCTGCTGGAAAGTGGCCACCGGTCGGCATTGCCATCGTGGGGCAAGGGCGTTGCACTGATGCTGCACGTGTTGGTGGTGGGCGCGCTGTGGCGCAAGCCGGCACCAACGCACCCAGACGCCCCAATCGTGATCAACGACTCGGATTATCGAGAGCAACCGGTCACCACCAAGAAAGACCTCGTTCCGCCTGCACCTGGTGTCTCCGTTGACGGCGGGACCATTCCGATGCCGCCGCTGTTCGATGTCCCGGTCATCCCCCACGGCACACTGGGTGCTCTAACCGCGGATTCGAGTGGCGAGGTAACGCCGATCAGCCCGACTCCACTGGGCGCCTGTAGCGACCCGTGTCCGCTGACAATGGTTCAGGAAGGTCCCGAGCTGCTGGCGGCTCCGACGCCCGTCTATCCCCCATTGCTGCGCGACGCGGGCGTGCAGGGGCGGGTCATCGTGGCGGCAGTCGTCGATACAATCGGCCAGGCCGAAGCCGGCTCGGTCCGAATCGTGCTGAGTGACAACCCCGGATTCGACCGGGCGGCGCTCGCGACCGTCCTCGCGGCGCGGTTTCGCCCGGCGCGGATCTATGGCCGTGCGGTACGGGTGCTGGTGCAGGTACCGGTGGTTTTTCGGCTTAATTGAAGGGGGCCGCTTTCATCGTTTTGTAATGAAGCCCCCACTAGCGGGTAAGCCGGGAGTGGTAGTATTTCGGTAGCCAACGCGGGAGGAAAGCCGTGTTCGATGTATTGATCGAGTCGAAGAAACCGAGCCAGAAGGGCAAGCTGGCCGGCACGAGTCTCGTGTCGCTCATCGTGCACACGGGGATCATCGGCGGGGCCATCTTCGCGACGCTGTCCGCGGCGCAGACGGATGAAGGCCCGAAGGTGGACACCGCGCTCGTGTACCTCCAGCCAGAGCAGAAGCAACCCGATCAGCCGCCGCCGCCGCAGCTCGAGGTGCAGTTCAAGGGCTTCCAGACGGTCGTGGCGCCGACGGACATCCCGACCAACATCCCGCCGGTGAACCTGCAGGAGCATTTCGATCCCAAGGACTTCTCGGGCGTAGGCGTCGAGGGCGGCGTCGCCGGCGGCATCGTGCCGTCGGGCGACGGGGTGTTCCAGGTCGACGTCGTACAGGAGAAGCCGGAACGCCTTGCGGGAGCGAATCCCGTGTATCCGCCGCTGCTCCAGCAGGCGCAGATCGAAGGAACCGTGGTGTTGGCGGCAATCATCGATACCATGGGACACGTCGAGCCGAACTCCGTGAAGGTCATTCAAACGGCGAACCCCGGCTTCAACGAATCCGCGAAGCAAGCGATCCTGAAGTGGCTCTACCGTCCGGCGCGCGTGTACGGCAAGGCCGTGCGCGTCTTGATCAACCAGCCGATCATCTACCAGATCCCGAGGCACTAGGGCGGCCGCAGGGGCCCACCTTCACCAGAGGAGTAGCATCGGATGCCGAATATCATCGATCTATGGACCAACTCGGCGGGGTTCGCCAAGGGGATCGTGGTCATCCTCATCTTCATGTCGATCTGGTCGGTCTCGACCTTCATCATGAAGTGGTGGCAGCTGCGGAAGTCCACGCGGGAAACGGTGCGGTTCGTTCCGGAGTTCTCGCGCTTCCTCCAGGAAGAGCACCTCGACGCGGCAATCGCACTCGCCGAAAAAACCAAGAAGAGTCACGTGGCGCGTGTGCTGGGTGAGGCGCTCGCCGAAGTGAAGCCGCTGCTCCGCGACCGGGCGACGATCACGGCCGCCGACATCAACTCCGCCGAGCGCGCGGTCGAGCGCCAGATGCTGATCATCGTGGCTGAGCTGAAGCGTGGTCTCGGCATCCTGGCGACGATCGGCGCCACGGCGCCGTTCGTGGGCCTGCTCGGCACCACGATGGGCATCGTGAACGCCTTCACCGGCATGATGGCGTCGGGCGGCGGCGGCTCGCTGTCCGCTGTGGCGGGCGGAATTTCGGAGGCGCTGATCACGACGGCGATCGGCCTCATCGCGGCCATTCCGGCGGTGTGGTTCTACAACTACTTCACGACCAAGATCGACTTCATCTCGGTCGAAATGACCTACACCTCCAAAGAGCTGATCGACTACCTGATCCGCAGCGTCGGGTCGGAGTTCGGCCGCTCGATCTTCACGAAGGAATTCCAGGCCCAGAAGGCGAGCCAATCCAGTGGCCCGATCAGCCGCTAGTACCAAGGCGGCGGTCAACGCCAACATCAACGTCACGCCGATGATCGACGTGATGTTGGTGTTGCTGATCATCTTCATGATCGTGACGCCGTTGATTACCGCCGGCTTTCAGGCGTCGATCCCCCGGGCGCTCAACCCGGAGAAGCGGGAAGAAAAAGAAGGAGAAATCCGCATGGGCATCGACAAGGACAACAAGTTCTGGATCGATCTGCCCCAGGCGGACGGCCAGTACACCGGCATGCGCTTCATCAGCGATTCCGATCTCGCGCATCAGCTCGTCTCGATCTACGCGTCGCGGACCGTGGACAAGATCCTGTTCCTCAAGGCCGATCAGAACATCAAGTTCGAGCGGGTGCAGCAGGCGATTCAGATCGCACGCAAGGCCGGCGTCCGCGTGATCGACGCCATTACCGAGCAGAAGAAACAGCTCACTCCGACGCCGTAAGAGGAAACCCCGACCATGGCCATGCAAGCAGGCGGCGGCGAGGGACTCTCCTCCGACATCAACGTCACGCCGATGATCGACGTGCTGCTCGTGCTGTTGATCATCTTTATGATCATCCTGCCGCTGTCCCGTAAGGCGTTCGACGCGCAGGTACCGCCCGAGCAGCATGAGAAACCGAAGCAGCAGCAGAACAGCGCCCAGATCGTGCTCGAGCTGACGCCGGAGGGCGGCTACGCGATCAATACGAAGCCGTATAGCAAAGACCAGCTCGGGGCCGCGCTGCACGAGATCTTCGACCAGCGGGTGGCGAAGCTGATGTTCATCAAGACGGCGCCGAACCGTGTCTACGGCGACGTGATCGAGGCGATGGACATTGCCAAGGGAGCGGGCGTCCAGGTGATCGGGTTTACCCCGCCTCCGGAGCCGGGCCAAGCCCCATCGCAATAGCGGTGGAATCCTCGTTGCCGGTAGTCGCGTAGGGGCACAGTGATGCTGTGCCCCTTCGTCGCGATGCGGGGTATGTATCCCCTACCGTGGCCACGATGACGCTGCCTCCTCCAACCGGTTCTCCGCGACCGGCACCGCCACCGTTACGGCTGCCGCTGCCGCGCCGGCGCCCGGGCGGTTTCATCGCGTCCATTCTGATTCATAGCCTGATCCTGCTGCTGATCGGGCGCTTCGGGGTGCAGTGGGTGTTGGGCGGCGGCGACGATCGCACCGGCCCGCGCGGCGGCGGTGGCGGAGAGGGAGGCCCGCGCTTCATCGACCTCCCTGCCGCGGCCGCACCCGCTGCGGCGCAATCCGTCGTGCCGCAACCCGTGCACGCGGTTCCGCCACCCGAGCTCGAGCCTGCTCCGACGCTCACACCGCCCACGATCACGCCTCTGTCGATGACGGTGTCCTCGGTCGTCGCGGCGGCGGGCGATGGCACGACGGGTCAGGGACCGGGGACGGGCGGAGGCACCGGCTCGGGGGTGGGGACGGGAGTCGGCAACGACGCCGGCCCTGGAAGCGGGGGGAACGGGGCGTACATTACGCCATCTCCGCGGACGGTGCTCCTTGTACCGAAGTGTCTCCATGGCCGGGTCACGGTGACGTTTTCCGTGGCAGCGGACGGTCGCGTGGTGCATGTGCTCGTAGATCCTGAGCTTAAGGACCGCGGGTGCCAGCGTGAGATGATACAGAAGATGATGGGCTACGAATTCACGCCGGCCCGGGCCCGAGACGGCCGGCCGGTGGCTGACACGATGTCGTTGACGTGGCAGCAGTAGCAGTTGGCCCGGCGTCGATACCGTCTAGCGCAGTGCGACAGCCTCCCACGTTAGCAGGAGTCTGAATGACCGGAGCTTCCGTCGCTCGTCCCGGCCGAGAGCAGCTGTTTGCGCGCAAGACGGTGGACCAATGCATCGCCGATGGTGAGCGCGGCGGTGGACTGCGTCGCTCCCTCGGGCCGATCCAACTGACGTCGCTCGGCGTCGGCGCCATTATCGGCGCCGGGATCTTCGCCGCGATCGGCACCGCCATCGCCGGCGACTCGGGCCACGTCGGGGCCGGGGCCGCGATCGTCATCTCGATCATTCTGGCCGGGGTCACGAGCGCCTTCGCGGCGATCACCTACTCCGAGTTCGCGGCCCTGATCCCCATCTCGGGCAGCGCGTATACCTACGCCTACGCAACGCTGGGCGAGTTGTTCGCCTGGATCATCGGGTGGGATCTCATCCTCGAATACGCCGTGGGCAACATCGCCGTGGCGATCGGGTGGGCGGGATATTTCGATTCGCTGCTGCGCGGCATGGGCATCGATATGCCGCGCTGGCTGGTCACGGATCTCCGCACGGCGCTGCACGACCCGGCGCTCGTGGCGGCGGCCCCGCACCTCGGCCCCATCCCGATCATCTTCAACCTGCCCGCCTTCGCCATCGTGGGCGTGATCACGTTCCTGCTCGTCGTCGGCACCCGGGAATCGGCGTGGGTCAACACTATGATGGTGGCGATCAAAGTGGGGATCATCTTCCTGTTCCTGTTCGTGGGCCTGAAGTTCATACGCACCGACCTGTGGCACACACCCAGCTTCGCCCCAAACGGGATGAAGGGGATCGGGGCCGGTGCGGCCATCATCTTCTTCTCGTACATCGGATTCGACGCGGTCAGCACGGCTTCCGAGGAGGCCAAGAACCCCCAGAAGGATATTCCCTTCGGGATTATCGCGTCCCTCATCCTGTGTACGCTGCTCTATATCGCGATCGCCCTGGTGCTGACGGGGCTGATTCCCTGGGACAAGCTCAATGTGCCCGACCCGCTGGCGGTGGCGCTGCAGTACATCCACGCCGATTGGGCGGCAGGCGTCCTGGCGCTCGGCGCGGTGGCGGCGATGACGTCGGTGCTGCTCGTGTTCCAGCTGGGGCAGGCGCGCATCTTCATGTCCATGGCGCGGGACGGCCTCTTGCCGCCGTGGGCGGCGAAGGTGCACCCCAAGTTCAAGACGCCGCACATCACCACGATCATCACGGGGATCTTCGTCGCGATATCGGCGGCGTTCGCGCCGATCGGCTGGGTGCTCGAGTTGACCAACATCGGCACCCTGTTCGCCTTCATGCTGGTCGCTGTCGGCATCATTATCCTGCGCCGCCGGGAGCCGGACCGCCCCCGGCCGTTCCGGACGCCGTGGGTGCCGGTACTGCCGCTCGTGTCTATCGGCTTCTGCGCGTATCTGATCTACAACCTGCCACACCTCACCTGGCTGCGGTTCGTGCTGTGGATGGGGATCGGCGTGGTGATCTACTTCATGTACAGCGTACGGCACAGCCGGGTCCGGGAGCGCCTGAGGTAGAGCCGCTATCGGCGGTCGGCTTTCGGCAGTCGGCAACCACGTGATGACGTTTCAGCCGATGGCCGATAGCCGATGGCGCCCTGTTCTAGCTGATTGCCGCCGCCAGCCGGAGCGCACCGAGCGGCGCGTCCACCGACACATCGTGGAGCTGCGCCCGCGGCACCGCGCTCTTCAATCGCTCTGTGAACGCCTGGAGCAGGGGACTCCCCGCCTGCAGCATCCCGCCTCCCGTAGCGAGCGGCAGCGGGTCGTCGGGCGGAAACATCGGCTCCACAACCTGCACGAGCTGCACCAGCTCGGTCGCTGCCCCGGCGATGATGCGCTGCGCCGCCGGATCGCCCGCGGCTGCGGCGGCGAGCACCGGTGGAGCGAGCGCCGCCACGAGGGCAGGCGTCGCCGTCGCGGTCCAGCGCACCAGCTCGTCGAATTCACGCAGGCCGAGGGCGGCGAGGATGCGCGTGAGCAGCGGCGTCCCGTCTCCGACGCCGTCGCGTGCCTTGGCGGCCGCGGCGAGCGCCTGCCGGCCGATCCAGTAGCCGCTCCCTTCGTCGCCGAACTGCCACCCGTAGCCGCCGCTGCGCCGCAGCCGTCCCTGGCGGTCCCGCGCGTACGCGATCGAGCCGGTCCCCGCATTGATGAGGACACCGGGCTCGGTGCCGAATGCGGCGGCGAGTGCGATATCGCCGTCGGCGACGACCTCCATTGTCCGCGCGAGGCCGTGCGGCAACAGCGCCAGGCGCAGCTCGCGGCGTTCCAGCGCCCGCCCGGCACCCGCCGCGCCGATCACGGCGCGATCGACGGGAAGCGTCACCGCGGCGGCGCGCGCCGCTTGCGTCGTCACCTCCGCGATCACCGCGGCGGTGGTCGTCGCGTCGCCGGCGCGCATCGGCGCCCCGCGGCCTTCGGCTCTTCCGAGGATGAGGAGGTCGGGCCGGGCGATCGCGGCGGCGGTGTGGCTCCCCCCCGCGTCCACTCCCAGCAGGATGGACGGTTGGCCGGTCGACGTCATTGGGGAGTTAGGCACGGATCGGCGTCCCTGTATTCGCCGACTGAAGTCGGCGCTCGGCGCTCGAGCGACTGGCCATGAATGGCACTCCGCTGACGTCTTTCAAGACGCGACGCCGCTGGCGCCGGGCGGCGGCTTGCAGGCGCCGAACGACTGCGGTCGCATCACGATTTGGCCGGTTCATGTCCCGACCGTCCGATCATCGACGACGCCATCCCCACGAGCACCGTGACCGCTGTCCCCAGCGGCACATCCCACGGCCAGGCCAACGTGCGGAGTGTGGTCAGGATCGGCGGATCGTGGAACAGCGCTCCCAGGCGTGCAGCGAAGATCACCGGGAACATCAAGACGATGCCGACGACCATTGCGATGATCACGTCCCGTTCCCGGGCGCGCGGCCAGAAGCCGCCAAGCAGATAGGTGCCGAGCAGGGCGCCGTAAGTGAGCGAAGCGACCTGCAGCGCCAGCTCGACGACCGGTGTGCGCCGATCGGGAAAGAGCATCGCCCCGACCACGAGGACGATCGCCCAGACGAGGGTCATCAGACGGCCGACCTTGAGCAGCCGTGCCGGATCGCGCTGACCGGTGAGCGGGGCGTAGAAGTCGTTCGTCGACGCGGAAGCGAGCGAGTTGATCGCCGAGGCGTGTGTTCCCATGGCGGCGGCGAGCAGGCCGGCGACGACGAGCCCGGCGAGGCCCGGGGGCAGCTCGGTGGCGACGAAGGTCGGGTAGATCTGGTCACTCGACACGCCCGGATGCGCGGCGCCGGTGAGCCAGAGGCTGGTGCCGACGAGGAGGAACAACGCGAACTGGAAGATGATGAAGACGCCGGATCCGATCAGTGCCTTGCGCGCGTCGGTCAGGCCGCGGGCGGACAGCAGCCGTTGTACGATCAGCTGATCGGTTCCATGCGACGCCGCTGAAAGCAGGGCACCGCCGATGAGACCGCTCCAGAAGGTATAGGTGCGCGAGAAGGAGAAGGAGAAGTCGAGGAAAACCAGCTTGAAGTGATCGTAAGCCGCGCCCATCGCGCTCACCCCGCCGACCTTGTGCAGGGCGACGACGAGTGTGGCCACGCCGCCCAGGATGTACACGCCGAGCTGCAGGATGTCCGTCCAGACCACGGCACGCATGCCGCCGAACCAGGTGTAGGCGAGCGTGATGACACCGGTGGCGAGGATCCCGGCCGGGATGCTCCAGTGTGTGATGATCGCGAGCGGGATGGCGGTGGCGAACACCCGTACCGCGTCCGCCAGTGAGCGGGTGACGAGAAATACGGCGGAGGCGGTGCGGCGCGCGTTCGGCCCGAAGCGCCGCTCCAGCCGCTGGTAGGCGGTGTCCTGGGTCCCCTCGAAGTAGCCGGGGAGCAGGAGAAACGCCACGCCGATGCGGCCGACGAGATAGCCAAACCCGAGCTGGATGAAGGTGAGATTCGTCGTGGCGGCGAGCCCCGGCACCGAAATGACGGTGAGGGCGGATGTCTCCGTCGCCACGATCGAGAGCAGAATCGCCCACCAGGGCAGTCCCCGGCGGCCGAGGAAGTAGTCGGTGCTATCCTGCTGGCGGCCGGAGAGGAAAACGCCGACGGCCGCCACGGCTACGCAATAGGCGACGATGACGGCGATGTCGAGCGGTCGCAGGTCGAGCCTCCGGGATAAGAAACGAGGCCCGCGGGTTGCGCGGGCCTCGGAGAAGCTATCCGTCGAACAGCGGAACCGGCTAGACCGTGAAAGACGATCCTAGGGATTGCGGCGTTCGAACGCGACCTCGTTATCCCGCATGGTGGCTCCGTCGAGGTTGACGCTTCTCGTCGGTTGCATCATGAAGAACTTCTCGGTCCAGGTTCTCCCGCCGTCCTCGCTCACCTGCTCGAGGCGGATGAAGTACACGTCGGGGTCCCCGTGATCCGGCCGCAGTGTCAGCTCGTTGCCGCGGATCGAATACGACCCGTCGCCGAACGTCGTGCTGGTCCAGACGGCCGCCTCGAACCGTGAGAGCGCCATGTAGCGCTGCCCGACGCCGAAGAAGGCATACCTGCCGGCCGGCGTGAACGCGTATTGCAGGGCGGCTCCGCCACCCGTGCTGGTTCCGAACGACTCCCAGCTGCCCTGGATTCGCTGGGCCACATCACTTCCTGGAGGTGGCGTCCAATTCCTGAAGTGGAGGTTGGCAAAGAACCGCGGCCACACCTCGGGGTGAAATGCGTACCCATACATGAAGCAACTGCTGAACCGGGGATCCTTCGAAAGAAAGGACACGATGGCGACTCGGTCGTTCAGCTTTGCCACCATGATGGACCCGCCCAGCTGGGCATCCGGGTTTGCGGGCCAGAGGATTCCCCGCCGCAGCAGTGCATAGTCCCAACCTTGCGGCGCTCTCCCGCGAACGAGCACCGTCTTGTTGAGCGGATCTTCGGGTCGGATGACGAAGCCCTGGAAGACCTGGCCCCAAGCTCGCTGCGCATCGGCAAACAGGTCGCCGCTCGAGGGCGCCATGGGCCAGAGGCCGATCGTGCATCGTTCACCCGCCTCCGATGGCGGGGAAGCGATCCACAGTCCGTTCCCTGATGGCGTGCTCGACCACCCGTGCGGCGCCGTGTAGAGGTAGTCACCAAAGGTGGCCCCGGTTGGGGAGGGCGTCTCACTCGGTGCGGGTTGCCGGTCTCCACCGGCCAGCGGCTGCGGCACCGCGATCCGGCTCATCATTGCGTCCGCGGTGGGCGTGAAGCGGGTGAGCGCATCGGGCGTGTCGGCGGCGAGAATGAACGCCTGTCCGCGATCGGCCCAGCGCCCGGTGTAGATCCGGCTCCACAGCTGCAGCCCGTTCGGCAGCTGCTGGTGGATGCTCGTCATCAGGAATGCGCCGACGCTGCCCTGCTCGGGCGGCTGCAACACGCGCGCCTGGCTGATCGCGCGCCGCACGATCTGCTCGTGAAACTCCCGCTCCGTCCCGGCGAATGCTTCGGGGGTAAAGACGGTGATGACGCAGAAGTGTGGTGCGCCGATGCCGGGCGGTGCCAGGGAGACGAGGCCGGTCCGCGGGTCCGGCGTGCGGGTCCAGCCCTGTGGCACATCGTACGACAGCCCGGTTTGTGCGGGGAGCGCCGCGACGGCGACCAGACAGCAGAGCAGCAGCGTGAGGAGCGATCTCATGGTGAAAGTCCTGGCAACGTGTCGAGGCCCAAATCTACACGTCGGCAAGCAAAAGGCCCGCGAATCGCGGGCCTTTTGATCCGTCGATCAGCGGAGCCGGCTAGACCGTGAAGGACGATCCGCAGCCGCAGCCGCCGGTCGCGTTCGGGTTTTCGAAGGCGAATCCCGATTCCTGGAAATTGCTCTTGTAGTCGATATTCACGCCATTCAGGTACTGGCCGCTGAAGCTGTCGACGAAGAGCCGCACGCCGCTCGACTCGATGACGATGTCGTCGGCTTCGGGCTTTTCCTCGATGCTGAGGCTGTACTTGAAGCCGGAGCATCCGCCGGGCTGCACGCCGACGCGCAACCCCGCCGTGGCGGGGTCGACCTTCTCCTCGGCCATGAACTTCTGGACTTCAGCCGCGGCGCGCTCGGAGATCGAGAGCGTAATGGATTCGGGTTTGTGTGTCGTCGTCATATCGTTCCTCCGTAATTACAAGCTAAACACCTGCGGTTGTAGACGGTAGGAGTTTAGGGGTAACTCCTACCGTCTTCTGCCGTCTCCACCGTCCCCTACCGCTCCCTACCGTCTCCTACCAGCGCTTCCGCCACGAGATCCGCGACGCGTGGGCGTACTTCCAGGATCTTCGTGTTCGCCCGCGTCGGGTTCACGCGGTTGGTCAAGAGAATGATGAACAGATCATTATCCGGGTCCATCCAGATCGATGTGCCGGTGTATCCCGTGTGACCGAACGAACGACGCGAGAGTTTCGTTCCCGCACTCGAATAGCCCGAGTCGGACGGCGTGTCCCAGCCAAGGGCGCGTGTGGAGCCCGGCGGAATGCCTTGGCGTTTGACGAACATCGCGACGATGTCCGGGCGGACGAGCGCGGGAGCAGGCGGACCAGGGCGGTTGACGACGGTGCCGAGCAGCCAGGTTGCGAACCGCGCCAGGTCCGTCGCGTTGCTGAACAGTCCGGCGTTCCCCGACACGCCGCCCAATCGCGCCGCGCTTTCGTCGTGCACCTCGCCGCGCAGCAGACGGTGACGGAACATCGTATCGAGCTCCGTCGGCGCGATGTGGTCCAACCAGCTCCGCGGCGGGTTGAACCGCGTTGCGGTCATTTTGAGCGGGCCGAACACCCGGGCCTCGAGATAGGCGTCGAGCGATTGGCCGGTAATTCGCTCAACCACCTGCATCAGCACGATCGCGCTGAGGTCCGAATACACAAACTGCGTCCCCGGCGCCGCAAGCAGTGGCGACGAATCGACCATGGTGAGCGCGGCCGCTCGGCTGCGCGTCGAGTCGAAGAGCGGCAGATCGGCGGCGAGCCCGGCCGAGTGTGTGAGGAGGTGGCGGATCGTGACGGCGTCTTTTTGCGGCCCGCGGAATTCCGGCAGGTATCGCTGAACCGGGGCATCGAGGTCGAGCTTGCCTTCATCGACCAGTATCATGCAGGCGGAGGTGAGTCCAATGACCTTGGTCAGGGAGGCGAGGTCGTAGACGGTCTCCGGTTCCACGGCGCGCTCGTTCCCATCGCTGTAGTGGCCGGCTGCCGCGAGCAGCGCGATCCGGCCGTGACGGCCGACCGCGACCACCGCGCCGGGGTAGGCACTGTCCACCTGCGACGCGACATACTCACGGACGCGGTCGAGTCGGCTGCCGTCGAATCCGAGCGATTCCGGAATCGCGAGGGGGATATCACGCTGCGCCGGCGCCGGCGTACCGGGGTGGCACGCGGCAATTAGAGCGGCTGCGATCGTATGACGGAGCGCCGTTGCGCCGAGCCGTCGGCTCATGGGTGCGCCGCCACCACGGAATCCGGCATCACGACGCCCCATCCGACGTGGTACTCCGGCGGGATCCGGATCGGTAAATGCCCTCCGATCGGAGACAATCCGAGAACCGCCCGGGCCGCGGCGCGCTCGGAGACCCGCACGCCGCTCCACGCGATGAGATAGGTCTTCACGCTCGGCGTCTGGTCGAGCAGGTAGGGACTGCCGAACGACAGCAGCACAGTGGGCTGCGTCGCGTCGACGGCGCCGATCAACGCAGCGAGTGAGTCGGGCAGGGCGATGTTACCGCGCGAGGAGATCGGCTTCACGTTGGCGGCGAACAGTGCCACCGGATTGCGCGCCAGCACCGTGCGAGCCGAGTCGTACGAGGCGGGCCCCGACATCGGCCACAGGCGGAAGTAGTCCACGGTGTCGCCGTTCAGGCGCAGCAGCTCGGAGAAGCGCAGCGCGACCGACGACGTCGCTTCGTCGGCGTAGGCGATGACGGCGAGGCGGCTGCGGTGCGCGCGCAGCTGGCGCAACGCCCCGCCGCTGTCGCGCACCAGGGTCAGCGAGCGCACGGCGATGTCTTCGGCCGCGTTCTGCATGCGCCGTGTGCCGACGGTTTGCATGATGCGGTCGAGCGGTACGGTGCGGCGCTCGAACAGACCGAGCCGCCGCTTGATTTCGAGGACGCGTCGCACCGAAGCATCCAGCCGTCCGTGGGCGATCCGACCCGATTCCACCGCCGCGCTCATCGCGTCGAGCGCCGAGTCGGCGCTCGCGGGCATCAGCAGGACATCGGACCCGGCGAGAAAGGCGCGCACCGTGGCCTCCCCGGCGCCGTACTTGCTGACGATGGCGCCCATCTCCAGCGCGTCGGTGACCACGAGCCCAGTGAACCGGAGCGAATCGCGCAGCAGCCCGGTCAGCACGGCGGCGGACAGCGTTCCGGGATCGTCCGAGCCGGTCAGGGCGGGGAACGCGATGTGAGCGCTCATCACGATGTCGGCCCCGGCCCCGATGCCGGCCCGGAACGGGATGAGCTCGAGCGTGTCGAGCCGGGCGTAACCCGCCGTGATCACCGGCAATCCGATATGCGAATCGGTTTCCGTGTCGCCATGGCCGGGGAAGTGCTTCAGCGTGGCCAGCATTCCCTGATCGTGCACGCCGCGTACGTAGGCCCGCACCAGCGCGCTCACCGCACGCGGATCCTCGCCGAAGGAGCGCGTATTGATGATCGGGTTCAGCGGGTTGTTGTTGAGATCGGCGTCGGGAGCGAAATTCACGTGGATTCCGACCGCGCGGCCTTCGAGGGCGGCGGCCGCGCCGATCGTGTAGGCGTCGTTCGTGTCGCCCGTCGCCCCGGCGGCCATGATCTGCGGGAAGGCCGTCGCGCCGACGACGCGCATCGCGGCGCCCCACTCGAGGTCGGCCGAGACGAGGAGCGGCAGCTTCGAGCGGAGCTGCAGGGTGTTCAGCTTGGCGGCGATGTCGAACGGGCCGCCGACCGAGATGATGATGCCGCCGACCTGCAGCGAGTCCACCCACCGCTCCGCCTCGAGGAAGACGGAGTCGTCGTTGGCGACATAGCCGCCGGACAGCCACGGCACGATGAGCTGTCCCACGCGCTGGCGGACGGTCAGGCTCATGAGCAGGCTGTCTACCGAAGTCACCGGCGCGACGGCCGGGCGCGCAGGTGTCGGCGGTGCGGCAGCGGTCCCGACACCAGCCCCGGTGCGGCACGCGGCGACCAACAGGAGGACGATCAAACGATGCGCGCGCATGGCCTCTGGCTCTTGAGTGTGCTTAGCTGCGGCGGTCAATCTCCCCAGGTGCGTCCGGGGATCGAGGTGCTGTTGTCCGATTCGGTGCGACTGGTACGCGGCAAGCGCCTCGGGCTCCTGAGCAACCAGACCGGCGTGGACGCCGGGGGACGCCGCGACGTCGACCGACTCCTCGCGGCCGGGTTGCGCCCGGTGGCGCTGTTCAGCCCGGAGCACGGGTTTCGCGGGGCGGAAGACCGGCCCGGACTTCCCGACGCGATCGATTCCGCCACCCGGCTTCCAATCTACAGCCTGTTCGGGGGCTCGCGCAGCGCGGCGCACGCCGCGCTCGACTCGATCGACGTCCTGTTGATCGACTTGCAGGACATCGGCGCGCGGTTCTACACCTATCCGGCCACCGCCACGACGCTGATGAGTGAAGCGGCCGCCCGGGGCCTTCCGGTCGTCGTGCTCGATCGCCCCGATCCAGTCGGGGGTCTGGTCGTGCAGGGGAACGTGCGGAGCGCGATCGGCGACCCGCTGCGCGATTTCGTGGGGTTTCTTCCGGTGCCGATGCGGCACGGCATGACGCTGGGCGAGCTGTTGCGGCTGGCGAACGACGCCCTGGGGTTGCACGCCGACCTGACCGTCGTGCCGGCGGCGGGGTGGCAGCGCGGCGTGAGCTACGATTCGACAGGACTGACGTGGATCAAGCCGTCTCCCAACATGCCCAGTCTCGAGAGCGCGTTCCACTATCCGGGGACGTGTCTGTTCGAGGGGACGAACCTCTCGGTCGGTCGGGGGACGGCGGAGGCGTTCCAGGTGGTGGGGGCACCGTGGCTCGACGCGCGCCGTCTCCTCACCGCTCTTCCGGGACCTGCTCTGGACGGGGTGGAAGTCACCGCATACGACTTCACTCCCAAGGCCCCCACGGACGGCAAGTACGGCGACGTTCCGCTCCACGGTCTCCGCCTCCGCGTGACGGACCGCGCTCGCTACGATCCCACGCGGCTCGCGGTCGCGCTGCTCGTGGCGCTGCGCGCGGTCCACCCCGACAGCTTTCAGATCCGCGCCGAGTGGTTCGACGTGCTCGCGGCAGGTCCCGAGTTGCGGGCCGCGATCGACAGCGGGCGGACGGCGCCGGAAATCTGGACCAGTTGGTCCGACGCATTGGCGCAGTTTCGCCGGAACCGCGCCAAGTACTTGCTTTACTGAAGGTTTCCCCTTTGCGGGGTCCCGACCGCCTGTTACTTTCCCGCGGCTATGAACGTGATCCCGCAGGCCGTGAAAGACGGCTTCGTGCGTCTCACGAAGCCGATCGTCGGGCGTCTGGTGCGGGCCCACGTGCGACCCAACACGATCACCACGGTGGGCGCGGCGATCGTGATCGGCTCGGCGGTCGCATTCGGCTTGAGCGAGATCCGGCTCGGCGGCTTGCTGCTGCTCCTGTCGGGGCTGTTCGACATTCTCGACGGGCAGGTGGCGCGGGTCGGCGGCTCGAGCTCCACGTTCGGCGCGTTCTACGACAGCACGCTCGATCGTGTGGGAGAAGCGGCGCTGTTCGCGGGGATCGCGCTGCACTTCATGCGCGGCGGATTGCCGCCGGCCGATATCCCGCTCGGCGTGATGCTGGCGATTACGGCGCTGGCGGCGTCGCTGCTCGTCTCGTACACGCGGGCGCGGGCCGAAGGGCTGGGTCTCGAGTGCAAGGTGGGAATCGCGGCACGGGCTGAGCGGACTCTGATTCTCGGTGCACCGACGCTGTTGTTCGGTGCTGCGTGGGACGGGCGCCTGTTGTTCTGGATCGTGGCCGTCTTGGCGCTCGTCACCGTCATCACGGTCATCCAGCGAGTCATCTACGTGGCCCGGACCGCGGACGCGGTCCCGGCGAGGCGAACCGGTGGTCCGCGGCAACGGGACACGCTGCCCGGTCGCGCGTCACTGCGGAAAGGAACCTGATCGTGGCCGACACAGGCCGCCGGGACATCGCCCCGGCGCAGGGAAAACTGGGCGTCATGCTCGTGGGGCTGGGCGCTGTCGCGACGACATTCATCGCCGGCGTGGAAAACGTGCGCCGCGGAACCGCGCTGCCGATCGGCTCGCTGTCGCAGATGGCGACGATCCGGCTCGGGAAGCGCACCGAAAATCGCACGCCGAAGATCAAGGAGTTCGTGCCGCTCGCCGATCTCGCTGATCTCGTGTTCGCCGCCTGGGATCCGATCCCCGACGACGCCTACACCGCCGCCAAGAAGGCCGGGGTGCTCGAGCGCGAGCACGTCGAGCCGATCGCCGCGTTTCTCAAGGGCATCAAGCCGATGCCTGCCGCCTTCGACCAGAATTACGTGAAACGGCTCCACGGGACGAATGTCAAGTCCGGAAAGACGAAGCGCGAGCTGGCCGAGCAGCTGCGGGCCGACATCAGGAATTTCAAGCAGTCGGCGGGTTGCGACCGGCTCGTGATCGTGTGGTGCGCGTCGACCGAAGTGTTCATCACGCCGGGACCGGCGCACCAATCGCTCGCGAGCTTCGAGAAGGCGATGGAGCAGAACGATCCGGCAATCGCGCCGTCGATGCTCTACGCCTGGGCCGCGCTGATGGAGGGCGTGCCGTTCGCCAATGGTGCCCCGAACCTCACCGTCGACATCCCGGCGCTGGAACGCCTCGCCGAGGAGAAGCACCTGCCGATTGGCGGGAAGGATTTCAAGACGGGCCAGACCATGATGAAGACCGTGCTGGCCCCGATGTTCAAGGCGCGCATGCTCGGCCTCGCCGGCTGGTATTCGACCAACATCCTGGGGAATCGCGACGGCGAGGTGCTGGACGATCCCGAGTCGTTCAAGACCAAGGAAGAGTCGAAGCTCGGCGTGCTGGAATACATCCTGCAGCCCGACCTGTATCCCGAGCTGTACGGCAAGGTGTTCCACAAGGTTCGCATCAACTACTACCCGCCGCGCGGCGACAACAAGGAAGGCTGGGACAACATCGACATCTTCGGGTGGCTCGGCTACCCGATGCAGATCAAAGTCGATTTCCTGTGCCGCGATTCGATTCTGGCGGCGCCGATCGTGCTCGATCTGGCGCTGTTCTTCGACCTGGCGCACCGCGCCGGACTCGGCGGGGTGCAGGAGTGGCTGTCGTTCTACTTCAAGAGCCCGCAGGCCGCCGCGGGGCTCAGTCCCGAGCACGATCTCTTCATCCAGCAAACCAAGCTCAAGAACACGCTGCGGTGGCTGATGGGCGAGTCCCAGATCACGCACCTGGGCGTCGAGTACTACGAGTACGGCGAGAAGTAAGCCATCGCGTGACCCAACGAACCACCAGCTCCGGAGAAACTCCCTGATGCTGCAGCCGACGCTTGCCGCCGTCCGCCGACTGGCGGTCATCGCCATCACGGTCGTACTCGCCGTATCGGCGGGACCCGCTGCGGCACAGACTCCCGCGCAGGGGGGAGGCCATGAGGCGGGCGGTGAAGCCGCGCTCGTCCTCCCCGACCTGCATCAGGCGACCTTCCTGGGTGGCATCAACGGCCACAGCCTGCTGGTGTGGGGGCTCGTGATCTGCGCCTTCGGCCTGCTCTTCGGACTGCTGATCTACACCCAGCTGAAGAACCTGCCCGTGCACCAGTCGATGCGCGAGATCTCCGAGCTGATCTACGAGACGTGCAAGACCTATCTCATCAACCAGGGGAAGTTTCTCCTCATTCTGTGGCTGTTCATCGGGGCGATCGCCGCCGTCTACTTCGGCGCCCTCGCGACCAACGTGAACGCCGCGGGGCAGACGGTGCACGGCTACCCGCCGTTGACCGTCACTATCATCCTGCTCTTCAGCTTGATCGGCATCGCCGGGAGCTACGGCGTCGCGTGGTTCGGGATCCGCGTGAACACGTTCGCGAACTCCCGCACGGCATTCGCGAGCCTCTCGGGGAAGCCGTTCCCCTGTCACGACATTCCGACCAAGGCGGGAATGAGCATCGGCATGCTGCTCGTGTCGGTCGAGTTGATCATGATGCTCTTCATCCTTCTCTTCATCCCCGGGAATTATGCCGGGCCGTGCTTCATCGGGTTCGCGATCGGCGAATCGCTCGGCGCGGCGGCGCTGCGCGTCGCCGGGGGCATCTTCACGAAGATCGCCGACATCGGGTCGGACCTGATGAAGATCGTCTTCAAGATCAAAGAGGACGACGCGCGCAATCCCGGTGTGATCGCCGATTGCACCGGCGACAACGCGGGCGACTCGGTCGGGCCCTCGGCCGACGGCTTCGAGACCTACGGCGTCACCGGCGTGGCGCTGATCACCTTCATCCTCCTGGCGGTGCACGATCCCCTGGTCCAGGTGCAGCTGCTCGTCTGGATCTTCGTCATGCGCATCATCATGATCGTGACGTCGGGGGCGTCGTACTACATCAATGCCGCGGTGACGAAGGCGCGCTATGCCGCGGCCGACCATATGAACTTCGAGACTCCCCTCACGACGCTCGTCTGGCTCACGTCGATCCTCTCGATCGCGCTCACGTTCATCGTGTCGCGTTTCATGATACCAAACCTGGGCGGCGATCCGACGCTGTGGTGGAAGCTGTCCCTCGTGATCACCTGCGGGACGCTCGCCGGCGCCGTGATTCCCGAACTCGTGAAGGTGTTCACGTCTATGCACTCGGCGCACGTGCGCGAAGTGGTGACCTCGTCGCGCGAGGGCGGGGCGTCACTCAACATTCTGTCCGGGCTCGTAGCGGGGGACTTCAGCGCCTATTGGCTCGGGATGGCGATGCTCGGCCTCATGGCGATTGCGTACGGGGTGAGCACCACCGGACTTGCGAGCCTGATGGTGGCGCCCGCGGTGTTCGCCTTCGGCCTGGTGGCATTCGGGTTTCTGGGGATGGGGCCGGTGACCATCGCCGTCGATTCCTACGGCCCCGTCACCGACAACGCGCAGTCGGTCTACGAGCTCTCCACGATCGAGCAGATCAAGGGAGTCAAGGCGGAAATCAAGAAGGAATTCGGCTTCGACGTGAACTTCGAGCGCGCCAAGGAAAACCTCGAGGAGAACGACGGGGCGGGGAACACCTTCAAAGCCACGGCCAAGCCGGTGCTGATCGGCACCGCCGTCGTGGGTGCCACGACGATGATCTTCTCGATCATCGTGACGCTCACCAATGGCCTGCAGTCCGAGCTGGTGAGCAATCTCTCTATCCTTCATGCGCCGTTCCTGTTTGGCCTGATCGCCGGTGGCGCCATGATCTATTGGTTCACGGGCGCCTCAACGCAGGCAGTGACGACCGGCGCCTACCGGGCGGTCGAGTTCATCAAGGCGAACATCAAGCTCGAGGGATCCACCAAGGCATCGGTGGCGGATTCGAAGCGGGTGGTGGCGATCTGCACGCAGTACGCGCAGCGCGGCATGTTCGTGATCTTCCTCGCGGTGTTCTTCGCCACGCTCGCGTTCGCGTTCGTCGAGCCGTACTTCTTCATCGGCTACCTGATCTCGATCGCCCTGTTCGGGCTGTTCCAGGCGATCTTCATGGCCAACGCCGGTGGGGCCTGGGACAACGCGAAGAAGGTCGTGGAGACCGAGTTGAAACAGAAAGGCACTCCGCTGCATGATGCAACGGTGGTCGGCGATACGGTCGGCGACCCGTTCAAGGACACGTCGTCCGTCGCCATGAATCCCATTATCAAATTCACGACGCTGTTCGGGCTGCTTGCCGTGGAGCTCGCGGTGTCGTTGACCGGAGAGCGCGGACCAGCCCTCACCCACATTCTGGCCGCCGCGTTCTTCCTGGTATCGGTCATGTTCGTGTGGCGCTCCTTCTATCGGATGCGCATCGAAACGAAATAGGAGGTGACCGGTGACCGCGGCGCAGGTCGTCGTCACCGTCCTCGGCGTCGCGGCGATCGGGTGGGTGTTGTGGTATTTCCTCTGGTCGCGCGCCCCGGCGGTGGCCGCGCGGCAGACTCGCGGCGTGCAGGAGATCGCCGTGACGGTGAAGGGCGGTTACCTCCCCGACACGATTCTCGTCCAGGCGGGAAAGCCGGTACGGCTGCGCTTCTACCGCGATGAAACCGCCGACTGCTCGGAGCGGGTGGTGTTCGAGCAGTTCGGCATCGACCGCCCGCTCCCCGCATTCGAGACCACCGTGATCGAATTCACTCCCACCGAGCCCGGCGAATACCCGTTCCGCTGCGGGATGTCGATGCTCAAGGGGCTGCTCGTGGTCGAGCCGGCCGGAGGCACGAAGGCCGCGGCATCACCGCACGGGAGCCATCGTGGCTAATCAGCGCCTCACGCTCCCGATCGAGGGAATGAGCTGCGCCGCGTGCGCAATTACCGTGCAGAACGCGCTGGGCGTGGTACCGGGCGTCACGCAGGCAGCGGTGAATTACGCCACCGGGAAGGCCGCCGTCGACTACGACGACGCGCGAACCGGCATCGTCCCGCTGGTCCATGCCGTCCGCGAGGCCGGCTACGAGGCCGGGCAGGCGCGGGTGAGCTTCACCGTCAGCGATCTCCATTACGCGCCGAGCGTCGAGCACCTGGAGCGCGAGCTGGGCGGTGTACCGGGCGTGCTGCGCGCCGCCGCCAATCAGGCAACGGAGACGGTGACGGTGACCTACGTGCCCGGCGTCACCACCACGGAGCAGCTCGAGGCGGCGGTGTCCAGCGCCGGCTTCCGGGTGGCCGCACCGATCGCCGCCGAAGATCCCGTCGAGCGCGAGCGGCTCGCCCGCGAGCGCGAGGTGCGCCAGCTGACGTGGAAGTTCGCCGTCGCGGCGGTTGTGGCGATCGTGTCGATGCTCGGCTCGATGTCGCTGATGACGGGTCCGCATGCCGGGACATTGGCCCAGCGACTCCACGCGGCGGCAGAGCACGGCGTTCTGGGTGATGCGGGACGAGTGCGCTGGCTCCTGGCGCTGTTGACCCTCCCTGTCGTGCTCTGGTCGGGACGGCAGTTCTATCGCGGCGCTTGGGCCGGGTTCCGTCACCGCACCGCCGACATGAACACGCTGATCGCCGTCGGCACGGGGGCCGCCCTCCTCTATTCATTGGCGGCCACGATCGCGCCGGGATTGTTTACCCGTGCCGGACTGAGCGTCGATGTCTATTACGAAGTGGTCTCGGCCGTCATCGCTCTCATCCTGCTGGGTCGACTGTTCGAGGCCCGGGCGCGCGGCAGTACCTCGGCGGCGATCCGCCGCCTCGCCGCGCTCACACCGGCCGTTGCCCACGTCACCAGAGGGACAACGACCGAAGATGTCCCGGTGGCCGCGCTCGAAGTGAACACCCTGGTGCTCGTGCGGCCGGGTGAGCGAGTGCCCGCCGACGGGATTCTCACCGAGGGGTCCTCGGCGGTGGACGAAGCGATGCTGACGGGAGAGCCCATTCCGGTGACGAAACAGCCCGGAGATGAAGTGATCGGCGGCACCGTCAACGGGCAGGGAAGCTTCACCGTGCGGATCACGCGGGTAGGCAAGGACACCGCGCTCGGGCAGATCGTCCGGATGGTCGAGGAAGCGCAGGGTTCGAAAGCGCCGATTCAACGTCTCGCCGACCGCGTCGCCGGGGTCTTCGTTCCGATCGTGATGGCGATTGCGATCGCCGCCTTCGTCGTCTGGTTCGACTTCGGCCCACAGCCTTCGATCCTGTTCGCGACGATCGCGCTCGTCACCGTTCTGATCATCGCCTGCCCCTGCGCGCTGGGGCTCGCCACGCCGACCGCCGTGCTGGTCGCCACCGGCCGCGCGGCGGAGCAGGGGATCCTGATCCGCGGCGGCGAAGCCCTCGAGCGGCTGTCCCGTGTGCGCACTGTGCTGCTCGACAAGACGGGGACGGTCACCGAAGGGCATCCGGCGATCACGCACATCGTCACCGCGCGCAAGGCCGATGGCACCGCCGTGGCGGCGGCCGAAGTGCTGCGCTGGGCGGCATCGGTGGAGCAGCGCTCCGAGCACCCCGTGGCGCAGGCGATCGTGCGGGCCGCCCAGGAACGCATGCTGCTGCTCCTGCCGGTCGAGAAATTCGCGCTGATGGAGGGCCGCGGCGTTCGCGGCACCGTAGACCGCCGACTCATCGAGGTCATCTCCGCACGCCATGCCAAGGAGCGGAGTCTCGAGCTCGGCAGTCTGGAGCAGGACGCCGAGCGGCTCGCGCAGCAGGGGAGGACGGCGCTCGTCGTCGTGGTGAACAACACCGTCCACGCGATCATGGCGGTGTCCGATCCCGTCAAACCGACGGCAAAGGACGCCATCGAGCGGCTGCACCGGCTCGGGCTCGAGGTGCGCATGGTATCGGGGGACGCGCGGCGCACCGCCGAGGCGGTCGCCCGGGAGCTCGGCATCGAGGACGTGGTCGCCGAGGTCTTGCCGTCGCAGAAGGTCGATCTGGTGAAGAAGCTCCAGGCGCAGGGTCGCAGCGTGGCGATGGTGGGGGACGGCATCAACGACGCACCGGCACTCGCGCAGGCCGATGTCGGCGTCGCCATCGGGACGGGCACCGAAGTGGCGATCGAGGCGTCGGACGTGACGCTGATCAGCGGCGACCCACGGGGCGTCGTCGCCGCGATCGAGGTGTCGCGCCGCACCCTCACGACGATCCGCCAGAACCTCTTTTGGGCCTTCATCTACAACCTGCTCGGCATCCCGATCGCCGCGGGGGTCCTGTATCCGTTTACCGGCGCGTTGCTGTCACCGGTGCTGGCGAGCGCCGCGATGGCCTGGTCCAGTCTCAGTGTGGTCTTGAACAGCCTGCGCCTGCGGCGCTACACTCCTGCCTGGGTTTCATAGCCGCCGAGCCGCCCGAACCGTCGAGGAGAAGCATGAGATACTTTCACCGAACGTCGCTGTCCCCCGACGCGTCGCTGGCGGCCGCGAAGGCCTACTTTGGGCATCGGCTCGCGCCGTCGGAAGAGGCGGCGCGCCGGCTCGGATTCCGCGGCGCGTTGGGGAAGGTGACGGTCTCGGTGAAAGCGGAGGGGGGGCACTACACGTTCATCGACGTGCAGACCGACCAGGTGGGCGAGTCGGAACTCGACAAACTCGCCAAGCGGTTTCTCTCGGAAGTGCATCGGCAAGTGGAGCCGACACACGAGGTGCGTGGAGCCTACTGACGATTATCCCGCGAGCCGCGCCCCGTAGCCGGCTCGCTCCACGGCGGCGACGAGGGTGGTCGATGTCACCGCGTCGTCATCGAAGTCCACTTCCGCCACGCCATCCTGTAGATCCACCAGCGCCGCATACACGCCCGTCACGCCCCGGAGGGCCTTCTCAACCTTCTGCTGGCAGTGCTGGCAGGTCATGCCGCTCACTTTGAACTTGGCGCTCGCCATGTGACGCCTCCTGCTTGATTTAGCTCCTCGGCCCCGGCAACTTTCCGTCCCACTATAATTTAGCCGAATGTCGCCCCAGCCCCTATCCGCCACCGGTCGCGAGACTCGGGCCTTGCCAACCGAGCTCGCGCGTTCGCAGCTCATCGAGATGTACCGCTATTTGCGCCTGACGCGAACCCTGGAAGAGCGGCTGGTGGCGCTGTACCGGCAGAGCAAGGTGATCGGGGGGCTGTTCCGTTCCCTGGGCCAGGAGGGGGAGTCGGTTGCGTCGGCGTACGCGCTCGATCGCGGTCGCCACCAAGACATCCTCTCGCCGCTGATCCGCAACCTCGGCTCGATGCTCGTCATGGGCGCGAAGCCGGTGGAGATTCTGCGCCAGTATATGGCGAAGGCCGAGAGCCCCACCCGCGGCCGCGAGCTGAACGTCCATTTCAACGATCTTGAACAAGGGTACCTCGGTCAGATCTCGCATCTGGGCGACATGGTCCCGGTGATGGCCGGGATCACGCTCACCTTCAAGCTGCGCGGCGAGCCGCGCGTCGGGATGGTGTATGTGGGAGATGGGGCGACGTCGACCGGCACGTTTCACGAAGGGTTGAACTTCGCCGCGGTGCAGCGCTGCCCGCTCGTGGTGATCGGGGAGTACAATCACTGGGCGTATTCGACGCCGCCGGACAAGCAGTTCGCGGTGAAGGACCTCGCGGAGAAGGCGAAGGGGTACGGCATCCACGCCGTCACGGTCGACGGCAACGACGTTCTGGCGGTGCACGCCGCGGCGAAGCACGCCGTGGAGCGCGCCCGTCGCGGCAAGGGCACCCACTTCATCGAAGTAAAGACGTATCGCCGCAAAGGGCACGCCGAGCACGACGATCAGTCATATCAGCCGAAAGAGGAAATGGAGCGCTGGGCCCGGGAGAACGACCCACTCGATCGCTACGTGAAACAGCTCGTGGAAAACGGCTGGGCGGAAGAGCCGGAGCTCGCCGAGATCGATCAGGCGGTGAAGGACGAGATCGACCAGGCGACGGATGCGTGCGTGAACGAGCCGCTGCCTCCGGGTGACTCGGCGCTCAGCGGTGTGTACGCCAACCCCGCAACCGCCGAGCGGCTATGGTACCGGTGAGCAAGAGACGCATGATGCGAGGCACGCTCCTCGTCGCGGCGCTCACGGTCGCCGGCGGGGGCCAGGTGGCATCGCAAGACTACCCAGCGTCGCCTGACACTGGGGTTTACAAGAACGAGGACGTAGACAGTGGACCTGCGCGAGTGTCAGGACCTGCTCTCGTGTATCCGCCACTCCTCAAAGAAGGCGGAATCGAAGGAGTGGTCACGGTCGCGGCCGTCATCGACACCACCGGTCACGTGGAGCGGGGCAGCGTGAAGGTGGTTGCCAGCACGAATCCCGGTTTCAACGAGAATGCGATTCGGTATTTCCGTGAGACGGTGTTTCGTCCTGGGCGAGTCAGAGGACGCCCGGTGCGAGTGATGATCCATGTCCCCGTCTACTTCAGGATTCCGGGTCGGTAGCCGTGCCCGAGATCACCTTTCTCGAAGCGCTCCGCCAGGGATTGTGGGAGGAGATGGAGCGCGACGACCGCGTGTTCATGCTGGGTGAGGACATCGGCGCCTACGGCGGGGCGTTCAAAGTCACCGACGGATTCCAGAAGCGCTTCGGCGAGTCCCGTGTGATCGATACGCCGATCTCGGAAGCGGCGATCGTAGGCGCGGCGGCCGGTGCGGCGCATATGGGCATGCGCCCCGTGGCGGAAATGCAATTCATCGACTTCATCTCGTGCGCCTACGACCTGCTCACGAACTACGTCGCGACCGCCCGCTACCGGGCGGGTCTCGGGACGCCGATGGTCGTTCGAGGCCCCTGCGGCGGCTACGTGCGCGGTGGGCCGTTTCATTCGCAGAATCCCGAGGCGGCGTTCTTCCACACGCCCGGGCTCAAGATCGTCTACCCGGCGACGGTGCGTGACGCGAAGGGGCTCATCAAGGCTTCGATTCGCGACGACGATCCGGTCATTTACCTCGAGCACAAGTGGCTGTATCGGCGGATCAAGGAGACGCTCCCCGAGGGGGAGGAGATCCTCACGCCGATCGGCGAGGCGCGCCTGGCGCGCGAGGGAAAGGACCTGTCGATCATCACCTACGGTGCCACCGTGTGGAAGGCGCTCGAGGCGGCCGATCAGCTCGCGCAGAGTGACGGTCTCAATGCCGAGGTCCTCGACCTGCGGACGCTCTTGCCGCTCGACGACGCCGCGATCATGGCGACGGTCCAGAAGACCAATAAAGTGCTGATCGTGCACGAGGATACGCGCACCGGCGGCGTCGCGGGTGAGATCGCAGCCCGGATCAACGAGCAGGCATTCGAGTGGCTCGACGGACCGATCATGCGCGTCACCGCGCACGACGTGCCGTTGCCGTACGCGCCGACGCTGGAAGACTTCGTGCTGCCACAGACGGACGACATCGCAAAGGCGGCGAAGTGGTTGGCGAAATACTGATGTTCAAGGAGCATTCATGGCTCGCATAGATGTCCTCATGCCCCAGATGGGCGAATCGATCGCCGAGGGCACCCTCAGCAAATGGCTCAAGAAGGTCGGCGATGCGGTGAAGCGGGACGAGCCGCTCTTCGAGATCTCGACCGACAAGGTCGACGCCGAGATTCCGTCGCCGTCGGCAGGGACGCTGGCGGAGATCAAGGTGCAGGAGGGGCAGACGGTCCCGGTGCAGACGCTCGTCGCCGTCCTGGAAACGGAGCAGGGTGCGGCCGCGCCGCCGCCCGCTCCGGCACCGGCGGCTGCGCCGCCGAAGGCGGAGCCTGCGCCCGCGGTGAAGGCGGCGCCCGCGCCGGCCTCCGCTCCCGCACCGACAGCTCCGCGGTCAGCGCCGACCCAACCGGCACCCGCTCCCGCCACGGTTGGTGGGAACGGCGAAACCGCCGAGGATCGTCTGCGCCGTCGCTCCACGCCGCTGGTGCGCAAGATCGCCGCCGAGCATCAGGTCGATATCTCGCAGATCCCGGGGACCGGATTCGCCGGACGGGTGACCAAGCAGGACATCCTGGGCTTCATCGAGCGCGCGCCGGCGGTCGCGCCCGGAGCCCCGGCGCCTGGCTCCCGCCCAATGGCGCCCGCCGCGATCGAGCACCCCGCCACCGAGCCGTGGCCCGGCGATCGCGTCGAGCCGTGGTCCAAGATCCGCCGGATCACCGCCGATCACATGATCATGTCGCGGCGCGTTTCGGCTCACGTCGCGAGTTTTTTCGAGGTCGATTACACCCAGGTGGCGCGGCTGCGGACGAAGCACAAGGCATCCTACGCCGACCGGGGAGTGAACCTCACCTTCCTGGCGTTCATCGCCAAGGCGTGCGCGGCCAACCTGCGCAAGCATCCGATCGTCAATGCCGCGGTGTCCGGGGAGAGCACGATCTACCGCCGTGACATCAACATCGGCATCGCCGTCGCGCTCGACTGGGGATTGATCGTCCCCGTGGTCAAGCGCGCCGATGAGCTGTCGCTCCTGGGGCTGGCGCGCGCCATCAACGATCTGGGCGAGCGCGCGCGCACCAAGAAGCTCTCTCCCGACGACATCCAGCGCGGCACGTTCACCATCACCAATCCCGGCGGGTTCGGTCCCTACGCCGGCATCCCGATCATCAATCAGCCGCAGGTCGCGATCCTCGGAGTGGGCACGATCGAGAAACGCCCCAAGGTGGTCACCCAGGACGACGGTGCGGACGCGATCGCGATCCGGACGATGGGGATGCTCACGATGTCGTACGATCATCGTGTGGTGGACGGCGCCGACGCCGACAAGTTCCTGGCCGACGTCAAGGCCACGCTGCAGAACTTCCCCGAGCAGGAGATGTAGCGATGCCGAAGGTGCTGACGGCCGCGCGCGTGCGAGTACCCGCCGCGAACGAGCTCGACTACCTCGCCACGTTGCGGGAGCTGGTGCAGTTCGCCGACGCGCGCGGACAGCGGATCTGGGTGTTTCGCAACGCGAAAGATCCCCGGCTGTTCATCGAATTCTCGGAGAGCCAGACCGAGATGTCGCATCGCGCACAAGCCTCTCGGTTGCCCGAAGAGACGAAACTCGAGAAGAAACTGCAGAGCCTCGTGACGTACGCTCCCGATGCGTGGGAGCTGTGGAGTGAGGTTTCCCTCGCCGCCGGGGCGGAGGCCTGATGCCGCCGCGCGCGCTCACCGTGGAGGGACAGGAATGGGCGGTGTATCCGTCGGGTCGGTCGACGGTCTACGGCCAGGATCAGTACGGATTGATGTACCAGCTCGGTACCGGCCCCGAGCGTAAGCGCCGATTCACGCGCTATGCGCCGCTCGGTGCGCGCCGCACCGACGCCGCGCTCCGGGATCTCTCGGACCGCGAGCTGCTCGAGCTGTTCCACCAATCGCAGCCCGCCTGGACCGCCCCGGAAGGCGCCTACGGCGCACGTTGATCTGCACTGTCATTCCACCGCGTCGGACGGCCAGGCGAGCCCCGATGCGGTCGTGCGTCGCGCCAACGCCGTCGGCCTCGCGGCCATCGCCCTCACCGATCACGACACCCTCGCAGGCATCCCCGGCGCCCAGGCTACCGGGCAGGATGTCGGCGTGAAGGTCGTGCCGGGGTGCGAGTTCAGCGTCCGTGCCCCCTGGGGCGAGATGCATCTCCTCGCGTATTTCCTCCCCGTCGGAGACCGGGCCCTCGAGGAATTCCTCGCCGGGGCGCGGGCGGCACGGGAACGGCGCGGGGCGCAGATGGTGGAGAAGCTGCAGCGGCTGGGGGTCGAGATCGATCTCGAGGACCTCGCCTACCAGGCGGGCGCTGGGTCGCTGGGACGGCCGCACGTGGCGCGCGCCCTCATCGACGCGGGCGTCGTCGACGATTTCGAGCAGGCGTTCGATCGGTTCCTCGGCCGTGGCCGGCCGGCCTTCGTCGAAAAGGCGCTCCCCACGCTGCGCGAGGTGGCGGACCTGGTCCACCAGAGTGGCGGCCTCGTGCTCGCCGCCCACCTCGGTGAGCGTGGGCAGGAGCCGCAGCTCAAGGCACTGCAGGCCGATGGCCTCGACGGCGTCGAAGTCCGACATCCCAGCCATGCGCGGCATGTCGAAACGCGCCTGATGAAGCTGGCGCGCAAGCTCGACCTCGCCGTTTCCGGCGGCTCCGATTGGCATGGGGAAGGAGATACAGGGACCACGCACGCGTTGTTGGGAGGAATGGAGGTCCCGGTAGAATGGTTGGAAGCGTTGGAGACACGAAAAGCAAACACGTATGGATGAGGCGTATGGTGAAATACGCAAGGAGAAACCGTACATGAGTGAACCGTTAGCGGTCGGCTCTCGTGCTCCGGCATTCGAGGCCACGGCGTCCGATGGAAAGACGTATCGCTTGACAGACCTGCTGCACAGCGGATCTGTCGCCCTCGTGTTCTATCCGGGCAACAACACCCCCGGGTGAAACCGCCAACTCTCCGCCGTGCGCGATGAGATGACGAAGTTCGAGCAGGCCGGGATCCGACCGTTCGGCGTGAACCCGGCGACGGTCGACGCCCACAAGAAGTACGTCGACAAGATGCGCTTCAATTTTCCGCTGCTGTCCGATCCCGACCGCGTCATGGCGCGGGCGTACCAGGCGTTGAAGGAGGACGACCGCGGAATCGCCCGCACGGTGTACGTGATCGGGAAGGATGGGACGGTGCGCTTTGCCCAGCGGGGCGCGCCCGCGGTGGACGACATCGTGGCCGCGGTGCGGGAGAAGGAGTGAGCCGGGAGGCGTCGTTCGCCGGCAAGGTAGCGCTCGTGAGCGGCGCGGCTCAGGCGGGGCAGATCGGCGCCGCGATCGCGGCGGCACTGGGAGACGCCGGCGCGAAGGTCGTCGTGGCGGCCCGCCGTCGGGACGCGCTCGAGGCCCGGGTGACGGAGCTCAGGGCGCGCGGGATCGAGGCAGCGTTCGCGGCGGGCGATCTGGGAGATCCGGCGGCCGCCCGTGCCGCTGTCGCCACCGCCGAGCAGCAATTCGGCGGCCTCGACCTCCTCGTCAACGTGGCCGGAGGGCTCACGAGCTACGGTCCATTTCTCGAGAGCGACGTTGCCGCACTCGATCGCGAGCTCGCAAGCAACGTGCGGACGGTGTTCTCGATGAGTCAGGCGGCGGTCCTGGCGCTCCGGCGGCGCGGCGGCGGCGCGATCGTGAACTTCGCATCCATCGCCGTGCGCCAGCCGCAGCCGAATCTGGCCGCCTATGCCGCGGCCAAGGGCGGCGTCGCGGCGCTGACGCGGGCCCTGGCGCGCGAATTCCGGGACGACCGGATCCGCGTCAATGCGATCGCGCCGGAGCCGGTCCGCACCGACACGAACCTGCGCGACATGGGATCCGGCGCGCGCTTCGTCGAGATGGCCGATCTGGTGCGGACGGTGCTGTGGCTCGCTTCCGACGACGCCGCGACGGTGACCGGGCACGTGCTGCCGCTGCTCGCGGCGCCGGACTGAGCCGCATGGAGCTCGCGGGCCGAGTCGCACTCGTAACGGGGGCGGGGCGCCGACTGGGGGCGGCGATTGCCATCGGGTTGGCGCGGGCCGGGTGCGACGTCGCAGTGCACCATCACGCGTCGGCCGATGGGGCGGAGGTTACGCTCGGCGCGGCCCGTGCCGCCGGACGACGGGCCGAGCGATTCCCCGGCGACCTGCGCGATGCCGCGGTCGCCAAGGCCCTGCCGGATCGGGTCGTCGAGACGTTCGGCCGGCTCGACATCGTGGTCAACTCCGCAGCGGTGATCGCGCGAGCCGATCTTGCGGAGATCACCGCCGCGGCGTGGCACGATACCCTCGCCCTGAATCTCTCCGCGGCGTTCTTCGTTTCGCAGGGCGCCGCCCCGCACCTCCGGTCTCGTCGCGGGAAGATCGTCAACCTCGCCGACGTGGCCGCCTTCGAGGTGTGGCCCGCTTATCTGCCGCTCAACGTCAGCAAGGCGGCGGTGGTGATGCTGACGCAGGGCCTGGCGCGAGTGCTCGCGCCGGAGGTCACGGTCAATGCCGTCGCGCCCGGCGCGATCCTCCCGCCGGAGGACTGGCCGGCGAGCGCTCGCGAGCATCTCGTCGCCACCACACCGCTCAAGCGGCTCGGCGCTCCCGACGACGTCGTGGCGGCGGTGCTGTACTTCCTGGAAAACGACTACGTCACCGGCGTGGTGTTGCCGGTCGACGGCGGGCGGTTGATTCGATGAACGAGCCGGCCGTTCCCGCCCGGATGCGCGACGTCATCGTGGTGGGTGGGGGCTGCTACGGGACGTTTTACGCCGGCCAGCTCGAGAAGGCAAAGTCGCGCGGCAAGGCGGAGTACCGGACCGTGATCGTGGTGGACCGCGACCCGGATTGTCGCGCCCGGCGTGAGCTCCCGGATGCGCCGGACCGGACGTTCGTGACCAGCGAATGGGATGCCTTTTTCGACAATTTTTTCTTCACCACGAGCCCCGGTCCGACTGCGGCAGCTCGTGACCATGTCGTGCCCTCCCCGCACATGTCGCACCTGATGTTCGAATGGGTCGTGCGCCGCACCCAGGCGCGCTTTCCACGCCGCGTCCTGGAGATCGTTCCGGTGCCCGACGGCCTGGACACGCCGTACGACCGGACGGCTCCCGATCGGACGCGCTACGTGTCGTTCGCCGACTGGGTGTGTCCGACGCATTGCATCGAGCCCGCAATCTGTCCCGCGATCGGCGCTCCCCGCACCTGGGAGATGCCCGATGCCGTGCGCGGGCTCGCCGATCATATGCGCCAGGCGGGTGAGCCGGTGGCCGGTCCCGCGCTGTTCGTGTGTCGGCATCACGTGTTCGGCGTGGGAACGTTCGCCGTCGATGCGGTGCTCGACGGCGAGCGGACGGTGGCGGAGGCCGCGCGGCGTCCCGAGGGTGGCATGGTGCTGGTGGCGACGGTGAGCGCGTGTCACGGAGCGGTGAATCTGCTGAGAATCGGGGCAGAGCCGTCAGCCATCAGCCCTCAGCCTTCAGCCGCTGACGGCTGACGGCTGATGGCTCTCATGACACCCGAAACTCGCCGGGCGCACCTGGAGAACGCCGTAGAACTGTTCAACGCGGGCGAGTATTGGCTCGCCCACGAAGCCCTGGAAACCGTCTGGCGTTCTATAATTGACGAGGATGAGCGTCGGGTGTGGCAGGGGTTGATCCAGGCCGCGGCGGCGCTGCTCCACCGGGAGCGTGGCAATCGCCACGGGATCGTCGTCGTGGGTGCGGCGGCGCTGGCCAAGCTGGCCGGACCGCAACACCCGGCGGTCGAGCTCGAAATGGTACGTTTCCGCGACGGCCTGTCGCGGGCCCTGGCGGGAGAGGCGGATCCCCCGCACCTGGAATTCCGAACCGATGGGTGAGACGAAGCAGTCGAGCTACGACGTGATCATCGTGGGGGCCGGCCCCGCGGGGATGTGCGCGGCGATGTACGCCGGGCGCGGCATGCTGAACGCCCTCACCATCGAGCGCGGCGCACCGGGCGGTGAGCTGTTGAACACCGACCTGATCGAGGATTACATCGGGTTCGAGAGCATCAAGGGGTGGGAGCTGGCCCAGCGGTTCCACGAGCATGCCCGGAAGTTCGGCGCCGAGATCGTCACCGACACGGTCGAGAAGATCCGCAAAGCCGAGGACGGGTGGTTCGACGTCGTCACCGCGCGCAGTCGGACATACCGGGCTCCCGCCGTGATCCTCACGGCCGGTGGGACTCCGGTGAAGCTCGGTGTGCCGGGGGAACGGGAATACGCGGGGAAGGGCGTGTCCTACTGCGCCGTGTGTGACGGCGCCTTCTTCAAGGGAGAGGTGCTGGCGGTGGTGGGCGGCGGCGATGCCGCGGTGGAAGAGGCCGATTATCTCACGCGCTACGCTCAGCAGGTGTACATCGTGCATCGCCGCGCTGAATTCCGCGCGTCCAAGATTCTGCAGGAGCGGGCCTTCGCAAATCCAAAGATTGCAGTCGTGTGGAACAAGCGTGTGCTCGAGGTCGGCGGCAGCGAGAAGGGCACCACGCATCTGGAGCTGGAGGACACGGTGACCGGTGCGAAGAGCCGGCTCGCGGTCGGCGGTGTGTTCGTGTTCATCGGTTTCCGCCCCAACGCCGGTCTCGTCGAAGGGCATTATCGCCACGACGAGGGCGGGTACTTCGTCACCGATGAAAAAATGATGACGTCGATCCCCGGCCTGTTCGCCGCCGGCGACGTACGCAGTCAGGTGACGCGGCAGATCACCACGGCGGTGGGCGATGCGACGACGGCCGCCATCGCGGTCGAGAAGTATCTCGCCGCCCTGCGGGCGAACGGCGCGCTCGCACCGGCGAAGCACGCGGCGGTCACATGAAGATCGTCCAGATCGCGAACGGCGCGTTCCTCGAGAACTGCTACCTCGTCGTGGACGAAACGGCGGGGGAATGCGCCATCGTCGATCCGGGGGAAGAGGCCGGTCTGATCTTGCACAAGGTCGAACAGGCAGGCGCTCGGCCGGTCGCGATCTGGATCACGCACGCGCACATCGACCACGTCCTGGGCGTGTCACGCGTCCGCGCCGAAACCGGCGCCCCCATCTTTCTGCACCCGGCCGACCGACCGCTGTACGATCACGTACCCGAGCAGGCGGCGGCGTTCGGGCTGCCGCCCGTCGAACGGCTGCCGGCCCCGGACCGGAGCTGGACGCCGGGCGAGACCGTCCGGGTCGGGGCGCTGGCGTTCGACGTCCGGCACACACCGGGGCATTCCCCCGGCTCGGTCTCGCTGGCGGGTGAGGGCGCCGTGTTCAGCGGCGACGTGCTGTTCCAGGGATCGATCGGCCGGACCGACCTCCCGGGCGGCGACCTGGAGACGCTGATCGGCAGCATCGAGCGGGAGTTGCTGGTTCTCCCCGATTCCACCATCGTGTACTCCGGCCATGGACCTACAACCACGATCGGTGTCGAGCGTCGCTCCAATCCGTTCCTCTCCGGCGCGTTCCCCGTCGCCTGACCGGCCGTTGCCGGCCTGTTTGCGGTGCGGGGCGGCGGTGCGCCAGCGACCGTGGGGGTGCAAGAACCCATGCACCAACTGTGGCTTCATCTATCCTCTCGGCGACTGTTCTGATTGATTCCCCACGTTCTCGCGCTGGCCGCGCTGGCGCTCGACGTCCTGGTGCGCGCCTGGCGCATCCAACTGGCGGCCTGGACCGCGGGGGGCGCGCTGCGTTTCTGGCCGGCGGTCCGGCTCAATCTGTACGGTGAGGCCGCCTCGACCCTGACCCCCAACCGGCTCGGAGGAGAGGCGGCGCGGTTCGCCGGCCTCACCGAAGCGGGGATGCGCTCGGTCACCGCGCTCGTGGCGGTGGGCGTGGAGGTGGCGGGGGAATGGCCCGTATTTCTCCTGATGCTGGTCGCGCTGCTGATCCACTACGTCCCCGATTGGAAGATCGCCGCCGAGCTGTGGCTCAGGCGTCACATCGCGGCGGACCTCATCGTCATCGAAATCGCGGCGCTCGCCGTCCTGCTCGTCATCTATCTGACGCAGCGGCTCGTGCGGGCCGGCGCCATCCGCCACCGCGTACGGCGGCAGTGGCGCGTGGCGTGGGCCCACGTGCGGCGGGCGCCCCTCTGGGTGCAGACCGTGAACGCGGGGCTCACCGCCGTCAGTCTGGTCGCCCGCGCGTTGATTCTGCCGGCGCTGGCCTGGGGCATGCCGAACGCCCCAGCGTTCGGGCAGATGTTCTTCGGCGCCCTCGCCTTGCTGGCCTCGCCGCTCGTCGTTCCGCTCCCCTCGGGCGGTGGCGGGATCGAAGTGGCATTCCTGTCGGGGTTCGCCGGGGACTTCGGTACGCGCGGCGTTACGATGCTGCTCTTGTGGCGATTCTATTCTGTTATCCTCCTCACGATCCTGGGCGCCTATCTGATGGTGCATTCACTCGGGACGCGGGCCGCGCGGGAGCTCGTCACGATCGGCTGGACGCGCAAGCGGAAACCCCGGGTGACGGAATAGCATTGGCCTCGAAGGGGACGGAGACGATGAGCGCAATGCGCATGGAACGCGATCCGCTGGGTGAGCTGCCGGTTCCCGCCGACGCCCTCTACGGCGTCCAGACGGAGCGGGCCCGGCAGAACTTTCCCATCTCGGGGCTCGCTCCGCAGCCCGTCTTCGTCGACGCCGTGGTGTGGATCAAGAAGGCGGCCGCCCTCACGCACCGGGAAACGGGACGGCTCGACGCGAAGCTCGCCGACGCGATCGTGCGGGCCGCCGATGAGGTGTTGGGCGGCCAGCATCGCGACCAGTTCGTCGTCGATCCCTATCAGGCGGGCGCCGGCACGTCGCACAACATGAACGCGAACGAGGTGTTGGCGAACCGGGCCAACGAGCTGCTCGGCGGCAAGCGCGGGTCCTACGCTCCGGTGCACCCCAACGATCACGTGAACATGGCCCAATCCACCAACGACGTGATCCCGACCGCGATCCGGCTCGGGGCGCTCGCCCTGGTGCAGGGCCTCTTGCCGGTGCTCGATCGTCTGAGCCAGGCGCTGACGGCGAAGGGGGCGGCATTCGACGAGGTGCTGAAATCCGGTCGCACACACTTGCAGGACGCGACGCCGATCCGGCTGGGCCAGGAGTTCGCCGCGTACGGGCACACCGTGCAGCGCAATCGGGAGCGGATCGCGCGCGCAGCCGACGATTTGAGGGATCTTGGCATCGGCGGCACCGCCGTGGGGACGGGCCTGAACGCCGAGGCCGCCTACCCGGGACTCATGATCAAGCATCTGCGCGCCCTGACGGGGCTCGACCTGCGCGAGGGCGCGGATCGCGTGCAGCTGATGCAGTCGATGGGCGACGCGACGGCTTTGTCCGGCGCGCTGCGCACCTACGCCGTCGACCTGGGGAAGATCGCGAGCGACATCCGGCTGCTCGCCTCCGGGCCGCGGACCGGGCTGGCGGAGATCCGGCTGCCGGCGGTGCAGCCCGGCTCGAGCATCATGCCGGGGAAGGTCAATCCGTCGATCGCAGAAATGGTCAACATGGTCTGCTTCCAGGCGATCGGAAACGACGTCACGATCGCCGCAGCGGCGGAAGCGGGGCAGCTCGAGCTGAACGTGATGATGCCGCTGATCGCCCAGAACCTGTTTCTCACGATCGCCATCCTCACGTCGGCCAGCCGCGTGCTAGCGGAGCGCTGCATCGACGGCATCACGGCGGACCAGGCGATGTGCGCCTACTGGCTCGATCGCAGTCCCGCCCTGGTGACGGCGCTGGCGCCGAAGATCGGCTACGCCGATGCGGCGAAGCTTGCCAAGGAAGCGGTGGAGCGAAATCTCTCGGTGCGCGCGCTGCTGCTCGAGAAGGGTGTGCTCAAGGGGAAGGAGCTCGATGAAGTGCTCGACCTGCGCGCCATGACGGACATCGGCGTGCGCGGTATCGGCGGAGGCGGGTAAGGCAGCGTCTTCCAACCGGAGGGAGATATGAGCTGGTGGCTCGCGGGACTGATCGCGGGACTGGCGGCGTGGTTCGCCGATTATTTCCTGTGGGGCAAGCTGTTCACGAAGGGGATGGATGAATACGCGACGAAGCCGCCTCCCGGCCAGCCGGTCAACATGGGCCCGATGATGGTGAAGTCGGCCGTACTGGCACTGCTGTTCGGGGTGTTGTTCGCGTTTCTGTATGCCCGCTTCATGGTGAGCTTGTGGGTGAGTGGCGGAGGCGTCCTCGCTGGAATGGAATTCGCCACGGTTTTGTGGCTGCCGACGATCGCCCTGGCGTCGCTCGGCAGCGGCGTGTGGTTCGACAGGCTGCGTCCGTACCTGAACGCCACATTCTGGTCGTGGTTGATCCGGATGAACGTTGCGGGCATCGTCGTGGGATTGCTCGTGAAATAGCCGCGCGCGTATCGCATCGCACCGGAGCCGGGTGACCGTGGTCACGGTACCCGGCTCCGGTGCTTCTACACGTGACGGCGACGGGAACCCGTCGGGTATCACCGTCATGACCAATACCCGATGCTGTCTCGCGCTGCTGGCCGCCGTCATCGTCGCCACGCCGGCGGCCGCACAACGCCGCCTCCGCTTCGGTCCGCTCGTGTCGACGATCTCCATCGAAAACGGCAACGCGGTCGCGACGAGCTACGGCGGCTACGGAGCCACGCTCGCCCTGCTCACCGGCGACTACGATGAGACGGGGCTCCTCGTCTTCCGCTACAACGACCTGTCGGACAACAGCTGCACCCGCCAGGTCACGTTTTTCGGGTTGAACTCGAGCTACTACCCGATCGGCGCCCGCGGCTTCGCGCCGTTCGCGTCGACCGAGCTGGGCCTGGCTCGCGTGAGTGAAGCGCAGGTCCCGCTGCTCTTCGCCTGCGACGCCGCGACGCCGGTCACGACGACGAGCCAGCTCGGCCTGGGCTTCGGGCTGGGCGTCCGGGTGGGGGTCGGGAACGACATCGTCGGCACGGTCGAGGGCAGGTTCCTCCAGGTCCCCAACAGCTTCATCCAGGGACTCGAAGGACGGGCCAACGTCTCCGTGGCGTTCGGGTCCGTGCGACAGACGGAGCTGCTCTCGGGCACACTCGGTCCGGCAGTTGCGATGTGGATCCCCTTGTCCGGGCCGCTGCGGGCGCGGGCGCCGCTCGCCGGCGTGCGCTTCCGCCGCGATACGAAGAAAGCGGGTAGCGTGGGACTCGAAATCGATTACGCCCCACTCGAGGTGACGGGGTCGTGTACCAACCCGGGATGCCAGCCGAACGCGGTGCTGTTCGCGCCAGCCTACGAGCCGAGCCTCCGTCCCGGCTGGGGCCGCTTCTATGGCGAGGTCGGACCGCTGATCGCCGGATTTCCGTCGCAGGGCCCCGATCGCGGTACCGCACAGGGGCTCCACGCCGGTCTCGGCGCCGACATCTTCAGCGGCCGCGTTATGTGGAATGTCAATGCGCGCGTCCTGTGGCTGCAGCGCAGCTCGAGTGAGAACGTCTTTGCCGTGCAGCTCGGCGCGAGTCTGTCACCGAAGCTCGGGAATCCCGTGACCCATTGAACGGGCGGGGCAGGCCGGTGATACTTCGCGTGAACCGCGATGCTGTCCCACGACGAGCTGATTCGCTACTCCCGTTGCGCGATCTTCCCGGCCGGCTGCGCGAGCTCGACGGGCACGTGGCGGTGCTCGTCTATCGCCACTGGGGCACGCGCTCCCGCCACGTGGTGGAGCTGCTGCGAGCGGCGGGGTTTTCGCAGGTGCGAAGTGCGCGGGGAGGGATCGATGCGTGGGCGGTGGAGGTCGATCCCCGGTTGACACGATATTGAAGCTGCATGCCGAAGGGGGGACTCGAACCCCCACGGGCTTGCGCCCACTGGCTCCTGAAGCCAGCGCGTCTACCAGTTCCACCACTTCGGCGATTTGGAACGCGAAGTATAGATATCGGTATAACTCTAAGTCAATGCTTGGCTTGACCCTCTACGGCCACGTTCCTATCTTGACCGGGTGACTTGAACAAGACCTCCATCGCGCGTAACCCGCGCGCCCGACACGACTACCACCTTCTGGAAACATGGGAGGCGGGGCTGGTGCTCACCGGCACCGAGGTCAAGTCGCTGCGGGAAGGGAAGGCCAGTCTGGGTGAAGCCTACGCGCACGTGCAACGAGGAGAGGTCTGGCTCGAAGGGCTGTCGATCTCCCCTTATGCGCAGGGCAGCTACAACAACCCGCCACCCACCCGCTCTCGCAAGCTGCTGCTGCACAAGGCCGAGATTCGCAAGCTGATCGGCGGCACCACGCAGAAGGGCCTCACACTGATCCCGCTCGAGCTGTACTTCAAGGGTCGCGTCGCGAAGGTGGCGATCGCGCTCGCCCGGGCCAAGAAGCTGCACGACAAACGCGAAGACCTGAAGCGGCGCGCTACCGAACGGGAGGTCGCCCGGGAATTCCGGGCGCGCCGCGCATGATCTTGCAATTCTCGATCGCCCTGCAGGCGCTGGCGCTCGGCGACTCGGTGCGCATCACGACGCCGCGCGGCGACGCCAGCGTCCCAATCAGTCACGAGCACGGGGCTGCCGTGGCGGCGCCGCTCGTGACAGGCCCGCTCGATCTGGCGGTCGTGGTCGAAGGTGGTCGGGCGACGGTCGTCCTGTACGGCGCCGGCTTCGTGTTCGCATTCGGCTCGCCGTACGCCCGCATCGGGACACGGATGTGCCAGCTGGTGGACGAGTCGTACGTCGCCCGCGACACCCTCTTCCTCCCGCTCGCCTGGTTCACCGATTGTGTGCCGACGGTATTCGCGGGCAGGTTCCGCTGGGATCCTGTGAGCGGTCGCTTGTCGGAAACGGCCTCCCCCACGGCCGCGCTGGCCGTCGCCGGCGCGGATTCACCGGCGCCACAACCGCCCGTTCCCACGACGCGTCAACCGGCCGACTCGCCAGCGGGCACATCCTCCGCGGCGACATCCGTCAGCCCGCCTCCGGGGGCTCCGCCTGCCGCAACGGCGCCCGTCGTCACTCCGGTGCGCGCAAAGCCCAACCCGATCACCGGTCTGCGGCACCGGCACAAAGTCGTGATCGATCCGGGCCACGGCGGCCGTGATCCCGGGAATCCGGGGCGGTACTTCCCGAACAGGATGACGGAGAAGGACGTGAACCTGTCGATCGGGAAGCTGCTGCGCGACGAGCTGGCGAGCCGGGGTATCGTCGCCTCGCTCACCCGCAGCGGCGATACGCTGATCGACCTGCACGATCGCGCCGGGTACTGTCACGACGACTGCGACCTGTTCGTCAGCGTGCACGTCAACTCGATGCCGGACGGGCGGCGCAGCACGGTCGCGAGCGGCGTGGAGACGTACTTCCTGTCCGATGCCAAGACCGAGGACCAGCGGCGCGTGGCGCGGATGGAGAACGATGCCATCCGCTTCGAGTCACTGGACGCCCAGGCCGTTGAAGGCGGCCTGGCGACGATCCTCAAGGACCTGCAGCAGAACGAATACCTGCGGGAATCGGCGCGGCTCGCGGAGCTGGTCCAGTCGAAGGTCGCGCGCATCCATCCCGGTGAGGACCGCGGCGTGCAGCAGGCCGGCTTCTACGTCCTGAACAGTGCGCGCCGGCCGGCGATTCTCGTCGAGACCGGGTTCTCCACCAACAAGGCCGACGGCGCGTTCCTGGCCTCTAGCGCCGGGCAACGCAAGATCTCGAGCGCGATCGCCGACGGGATCGTCGGCTACCTGCTGGAATTCGAGCGGAAAGTGGCGATCGGCGGAGCGCCGTGAGCCGTCCGGCGAACGGCGCCGCGGCGTGGTCGCTCGTGGCCCTTCTCCTCGCCGGCTGCGCTTACTACAACGGTCTGTGGAGCGCCAACCGCCTCGCGAAGGACGCCCGCCAATTCGAGGAGCGGGGCATGGTCGCCGAGGCGCGGCTCAACTGGGGACGTGCGGCCGCCAAGGCCGAGACAGTGCTCGTCCACCATCCGCACAGTCGTTGGGCGGATGATGCTCTCGTGCTTCAGGGCGAGGGGCTGGCGAGGAGCGGCACCTGCGACGCCGCGTTCGCCCCGCTGAACCGCGCCATCGCCACCGTGACCGACGACGCCTTACGGGAGCGGGCGAACCTCGCCGCCGCCACCTGCGCTGTGAAGCAGGGAAGCATCGCCGATGCGGAGCGGTATCTCACGCCGGTGCTCGAGTCACACGATGCGGGACGGCGCTCGACCGCGGCGTACATCGCCGGTCTCGCGGCGGAGCAGAGCGGAGACCACGCCCTGGCGGAACGCCGCCTCGCGGCATCGACGCGACCCGAAGCGGCGACGGCCCGCGTCGTAGCCCTGGCGGCGGTGGGCCGGCCGGGTGCAGCGGTAGCGTTGGTCGACAGCGTCGCGCGCCGCGACAATGACGAGACGCGGTGGACCGATGCCCTGGAGACCGTGTCGCAGTCCGCCGGGCCGGTGACGGCCGCCGACGCGCTCGACCGCCTGCTCGCGCGCGGGAAGCTGCGTGCCGCGCCGCGCGCCCGTCTCCTCATCGCTGACGGCGACCGGTTGCGCGCCGCCCGCGTGTTCGACCGCGCCCTCGCGCGCTACGCCGCCGCCCAGGCGTTGGTCCCCGATTCGGTCGAAGCCGCACGTGCCCGAGTGCGCGCCGAGCTCGTGCATCTCGCGCAGTCGCGCACCATGGCGGACTTGGACTCGGTGTCCGCCGATCTCGCCGACCTGGCGGAGGCCGGGTACGCCGTCGGCGAGGCCCGTGCGCTGCAGGCCGAGATTCGGGCGGTCCAGCGGGAAGACACGACTGAGGTGAAGGCATTCCGGGACGCCGAGCTGGCGCGGGATTCGCTCGCGGCCCCGGCGCTCGCGGCGGGATTGTTTCTCCGGTTCGCCGCGACCCACCCGACGTCGCTGTTCGCGCCCAAGGCGCTGATCGCCGCCGGTCAGCTGCGCCCCGAAGTCCTCGACTCCGTCGACGGGGCGCTGCAGGCACGATACGCCGAGTCGCCCTACACGCAGGCGTTCCACGGTCTCGCGAGTCCCGCGTATCAGGCGATGGAGGATTCGCTCGCCATCGCCCTCGGCGTCAGTCGCTCGCGCAGTGCGATCGCCGGCTTCTCCGTACTCGCCGTCGAGCCGCCGCGCACCGGGCCTCGTGGGCCCGAACTCGAGGCGGCCGTCGTCGGCCGCAGCACACTGCGGCCGCCCGCTCCGAACCAACGTCCCACTCCGGTGCGGCGGCCGGGTGAGAAGCCGGGCCAACGACCGGACGACCGGCCCTGATAGCGATCGAGCTCTGTGGCATCCGATTCCAGAACCCGGTGCTGCTCGCGGCCGGCACGGCCGGATTCGGGAGAGAAGTCGCGGGCGTCATCGATCTCGATGCACTCGGCGGAATCGTCACCAAGGCGGTGACTCCGCTGCCGCGCCGTGGACACCCCGGGCCGCGCGTGGCCGAATTTGCGGGCGGCATGCTCAACGCCGTCGGACTCGCCAACCCCGGCGTCGAAGCGGTCGCCACGCACGATCTCCCGTGGCTCGAGGGCCGATTGTCGCGCGCGCGGGTGCTCGTCAACGTGGCCGGGGCGACCATTGAAGACTATGAGCTCGTGTTGGATCGGTTGAATGGAGCGGCGGTGATCGCGGCGTTCGAAGTCAACGCCTCCTGTCCCAACACCTCGGCCGGCGGTCTCGAGTTCGGCGCCGACGCGGGCTCGCTCGGGGTGCTGGTGCAGCGCTGCCGGCGGCGGACGACGAAGCCACTCGTGATCAAGCTTTCTCCCGCGCTCCCGGACATCGCCGCGATGGCTCGCGTCGTGCAACAAGAGGGGGCAGACGCGGTGAGTCTCGTGAACACCATGCCCGGGACGCTCGCAGGCCGTCTCGGCAACGGGTTCGGCGGCGTGAGTGGTCGGGCTCTGCTCCCCATCGGCGTCCTCGCCACGCGGCGCGTTCGCGAGCGGCTCGACCTGCCGGTCATCGGCGTCGGGGGCGTCTGCACCGCACGGGACGCGCGCGAGTACCTGAGTGCCGGTGCTGCGCTGGTCGCGGTCGGGACGGCGGCGCTCGCCGATCCCAGAGTCCCCGGACGCATCGCGCGAGAGCTGGCGCGTGGCTGAGCTGATCGTGGCCTTCGATCTGCCGAGCGGCCGGGAGGCGCTCGCCCTCGCCGACCGGCTCCCGGCGTTGCGTTGGGCGAAACTCGGGTCCGCCCTGTTCGTGCGTGAAGGGCCGGCGCTGGTGCGGGAGTTCACGACGCGCAACATCCGCGTGTTCCTCGATCTCAAGTGGCACGACATTCCGAGCACGGTGGCGCGGGCGGTCGCTGCGGCGCGCGAGCTGGGGATCGGTATGGCGACAGTCCACTGCCTCGGCGGGCACGACATGCTCGTGGCAGCTGTCCAGGCGGCGGGCGATCTTCCCCTCGTCGGCGTTACGGTGCTGACGTCCCACACATCCGCGGATGTGGAGCAAATCGTCGGTCGGGGCGTCCCGGACGTGGGATTCGAGAGCGAACGGCTGGCGCGCATCGCCCTGGAGGCCGGATTGCGTGGGGTCGTGACGGGGGGACGGGAGATCGGCATCGTCAGGACGGCATTGGGGGGCGACCCGTGGATCGTGGTGCCTGGGATCCGGCTGTCGGGAGATCCCTCGGACGATCAGGCTCGGACGATCACGCCACGGGAGGCGATCGGCCTCGGGGCGACGCATCTCGTCGTCGGACGGCCGATTACGCGCGCGGCCGATCCTGCTCTGGTGTACCAGCAGATCCAGGGATCGCTATGAATCGCGTCTGGTTGGGGTGCGTGCTGCTGATCGGCGGGTCGCTCGCCGGGCAGGGTGGCTTGGCCGAAGCCGCCTCCCGGGCGCGCTCGGCGTGGCTGGCGCACGATCCCGGAGCCCTGCTCGCCGGGAGTCCGGGGGTGACGTTGGAAATCCCCGGGGCAGACCCATCCTCGGCGATCGGTCGGGATCAGGCGGGCGAGCTGTTGGGCCGCTACCTCCGAGCGTCGCAAGAGCGGTCGGTGGACGTCCGCGTCGCGCGAGAGATGGAAGCGGGGCGCGGCTATGTCGAATTGCAGCGTCGTTTCACCGTCCGAGGGACGACCGAGGAGCGAGACGAGACGGTGTTTCTCGGATTCCGGCGCCGCGGAGACCAATGGGTGGTGGTGGAGCTTCGGACCGCTCGTTGAGGGCGTAATCGCGCCCCTTGCGTGGACTTACGGGCTGGTCTATAGTTCAAGGCTCACGAACAACACTCTTGGTGGGAGTCTAGAGCGGTGAAGGTGCGTTCGAGCGTGAAGCCGATCTGCGAGCACTGCAAGGTGGTGCGGCGTCGGGGGGTGTTGCGGGTGATCTGCAAGCGCAGTCCCAAGCACAAACAGCGGCAAGGCTAGCGTCATGGCGCGTATCGCCGGTGTGGACCTCCCCCGGGAAAAGAAAGTCGAATTCGCGCTGCCGTATATCTTCGGGATCGGCAAGAGCAACGCGAAGCGGATTCTCGCCGAGACCGGTGTGAGTCCGGACACGCGCGTGCGCGATTTGCGTGATGCGGAAGTGGCGCGGTTGCGGCAGGTGATCGAGCGCGACTACAAAGTCGAAGGCGCACTGCGCACTGAAGTCGCAATGAACATCAAGCGCCTAATGGATATCGGGACCTATCGTGGCGGGCGGCACCGCAAGGGGCTGCCGGTGCGGGGACAACGGACCCACACCAACGCGCGCACCAAGAAGGGGCCGCGGCGCGCGATCGCAGGCAAAAAGAAACCAGCCCTGAAAAAGTAACCGACGACCATGGCACAAGGAAAAGCACCGGGCGCGAAGCGCGCCAAGAAGGTCGTGGAATCGGAGGGCGTCGCGCATATCACCGCGACCTTCAACAACACGCTCATCACGATTTCCGACATGCACGGCAATGCGATCACGTGGGGTTCGTCGGGGAAGGCGGGCTTCAAGGGGTCGAAGAAGTCGACGCCCTTCGCCGCCACGGTTGCCGCGGAGCAGGCGGCGCGCGAGGCCGTGAACCTCGGCGTGAAGCGCGTGCACGTGCGCGTCCAGGGTCCCGGCTCGGGCCGCGAATCGGCAATTCAGGCGCTCGCCACGGCCGGTCTGCAGATCCGCTCGATCCGCGACGTGACGCCGATCCCGCACAACGGGTGCCGGCCCCCGAAGAAACGGCGGGTCTAGCGCGATGGCCCGGTATACCGGTCCCGCCTGCAAGCTGTGCCGCCGCGAGGGGACGAAGCTGTTCCTCAAGGGGACGCGCTGCCTGACGGAAAAGTGCGCGATCGAGCGGCGCGCGTATGCCCCCGGACAGCACGGTCAGAGCACCGGCCGACGTCGCAAGGCGTCGGAGTACTCGAAGCAGTTGCGCGAAAAACAGAAGGTGAAGCGGATCTACGGCCTGTCCGAGCGGCAGTTCCGCAACATCTTCGAGCGTGTGTCGAAGGAGCCCGGCGTCACCGGCGAGGCGTTGCTGGTGGCGCTCGAGAGCCGTCTCGACAACATGGCGTACCGTATGGGCTTCGCGACCTCACGTCGCCAGGCCCGGCAGTTGGTCCGCCACCGGCATATTCAGGTCAACGGGCACACGGTGGATGTTCCGTCCTACCGGGTTCGCCCGGGCGACGAAGTGCGCGTCGCCGAGAAGAGCCGCGAGCTCATTCCCATCAAGGTTGCGCGCGAGCAGTTCGGTCGCACGCAGCCGGTGACCTGGGTGCAGGTGGATCCCGATAAGGCCGTCGGACGCATGACCGAGCGGCCCACGCGCGACACGATTCCGATCGCCGCGCAGGAACAGTTAATCGTCGAGCTTTATTCCAAGTGATGACAACTCTCGATTTGACCGGCTTGGTCCGGCCGCATCTGGTCGAAATGACCAAGCGTGAAGACAATCCCAATGCCGCCGAGTTCCGCCTGCAGCCATTGGAGCGGGGCTACGGCTACACCCTCGGCAACTCGCTGCGACGCTTGCTGCTGTCGTCGCTGCGCGGCGCTGCCGTCTGGGCATTCCGGCTGGACGGGGTGGTGCACGAGCATCAGACGATCCCCGGTGTGGTGGAGGACGTGCACCAGATCATTCAGCGGCTGAAGCAGCTGACCCTGGTGCTCGATCCCGACGTCGACGAGGCGGTGCTGCACGTGCGACGCGACAAGGCCGGTCCGGTCTATGCGCGCGACATCGAGGCGCATGCCGCGGTGAGCGTCGTGAATCCCGATCAGCTGCTGTTCACGCTGCAGGAGAACCGCGATGTCGGCGGCGAGCTGTACGTGAACAAGGGCCGCGGCTACGTGGAGGCGGAGCAGCATCCTGTCGACCGCACCCTCCCGGTGGACGTCGTGCGCATCGACTCGATCTACAATCCCGTGCGCCGCGCCAACTTCACCGTGGCGGAAACGCGCGTCGGCCAGCGCACCGACTACGACCGCCTCACGATCTCCGTCGAGACCAACGGCACGATCTCTCCCGAGGATGCGCTGGCCTATGCCGCGGCGCTGGCCCAGGAGCACTTCCGGTTCTTCGTCGACTTCGGGAAGGTCCCGATGGTGGCCGCGGAAGCGGCACCGATCGCGGGCGGCTCGGATGGGCTCGCCGCCTCGCTCGCCCGTTCGATCGACGACCTCGGATTGTCGGTGCGCTCGGTGAATTCGCTCAAGAACTCGAACATCCGCACGCTGGGCGACCTCGTGCAATACAGCGAGACCGATCTCCTGAAGGTGAAAAACGTCGGTGAGAAGGCGTTGGGGGAGATCGCCGATCTGCTGCGGCGTGAAGGACTGAACTTCGGCATGCGCTACGAGGATGTCGACGGCGTGATCCAGGTAACCGATCCGGGGGCGACGCCGATGGCGCACGCCACCGAGGGCGGCGAGGAATAGTGCGCCACCGGGCGAAGCACAAGCAGCTGTCGCGGACCGCCAGTCACCGGCGGGCGCTGCTCGCCAACATGGCGACCAGCCTGTTTCGCCACGACCGCATCGAGACGACCGAGGCGAAGGCGAAGGCGCTGCGGCCCTATGCCGAGCGGCTCATCACCCTCGCCCGGCGCGGTGATCTCCACGCGCGACGTCTGGTCGAGCGGAAGATCAAGGATCGCGAAGTGTCCCATCGCCTGTTCGCCGAGCTGGGCAAGCGGTTCGCGGCCCGACCAGGCGGCTACACTCGGATCGTCAAGCTGCGTCACCGGCCCGGCGATGGCGCCGACGTGGCGAGGATCGAATTGCTGAGTGAGTAAGCGACTGGCCGAGCGTCGTCTGGAACACCGAGGGGGACCCGATGGGTCCCCCTTCTCTTACGCAGCCTTGGTGATGCGGTTGGATTTGAGGCAGCGCGTACACACCCGCATGCGCTGCGTCTTGCCATCGACCAGGGCGCGGACGCGCTGCAGGTTGGGATACCAGCGACGGTTCGTCTTGTTGTTCGCGTGGCTCACGTTGTGCCCCGTCTGGGGGCCCTTGCCACACACTTCACATACACGTGCCATGAGTCGATCCGGAGAATGAGCGCGTCCAAAAAGAGCGGGAAACCTAAGCAGGCCGCCCCGCCCCAGCAACCCCGCCGAGCCCTGATCACGGGGGTCACGGGGCAGGATGGCTCCTATCTGGCGGAGCTGCTGCTCGACAAGGGCTACGAGGTGGTCGGGGTCGTGCGCCGCACGTCCCACGACTCGTACGAGCGCATCGGGCATCTGCTCGGCCGCCTGCACATCGTTCCCGCGGACCTGCTGGATCAGCACTCGCTCACCGCGGTGATCCGCGACGCGCGACCGCACGAGGTCTACAATCTCGCCGCCCAGAGCTTCGTGCCGACCTCGTGGTCGCAGCCGGTGCTTACTGGAGAATTCACCGCGCTCGGCGTGACGCGCCTCCTCGAGGCGGTGCGGCTGGCGCACCCGGAAGCACGCTGCTATCAGGCGAGCTCCTCGGAAATGTTCGGGAAAGTCGTCGAGACGCCGCAGCGGGAATCGACGCCGTTCTACCCGCGCTCCCCCTACGGCGTCGCCAAAGTGTACGGCCACTGGATCACGGTGAACTATCGCGAGTCCTACGGGATCTACGCGGTGAGCGGCATTCTCTTCAACCACGAATCGCCGCGGCGCGGGCTCGAGTTCGTCACGCGCAAGGTCTCCCATACGGTCGCGTCGATCGTGCGGGGCAAGGCGACCGAGCTGCGGCTCGGCAACCTCGACGCCAGCCGCGACTGGGGCTACGCCGGCGACTACGTCGAGGCGATGTGGCGCATGCTGCAACCGGCGACGCCCGACGACTACGTGATCGGCACGGGCGAGACGCATACCGTGCGGGAGCTGTGCGAAATCGCGTTCTCCCACGCCGGGCTCGATTGGAAGCAGTACGTCCACGTCGATCAGGCGCTCGTGCGCCCCGCGGAGGTGGACGTGCTGCGGGCCGATCCCGGGAAGGCCCAGCGCCAGCTCGGGTGGCGCCCCACCGTGGCGTTTCCCGACCTCGTGCGCATGATGGTGGACGCCGATTTGGAGCGCCTGGCGTGAACGTGCTGGTGACCGGGGCGGACGGCTTCGCCGGATCGTGGCTGGTGCGCCGGCTGCTCGACCTCGGCCACACCGTCACCGGGACGTTTCGTCCGAGCGACGACCATCGCGCGGAGCGCTTCGGCGCGGAAGTCCCCGACCGGTTGACCTGGCGTTCCCTCGAGCTCTCCGACGCGGTATCGGTGCAGGAAGTGAGCGAGACGCCCTGGGATGCCGTCGCGCACCTGGCGGCGGTGAGCTGGGTGAGCCTCGCCGACCGCGATCCGGGACGCGCCTGGAACGACAACGCCGGCGGCACGGCCCGCCTGATGCGCGCCCTCGGCGACGTCCGCAGAGCTGGTGGTGCCGATCCGCTGGTGCTGATCGTCTCCAGTCTCGAGGTGTACGGACGCGGAGGGCCGGCGGCGCGCCGCGAGACCGACCCCGTGGCGCCGGTCTCGTCCTATGCGGCCAGCAAGGTGGGCGCCGAGGTGGTCGCGGCCCAGGAGGGGCGGCGCGCCGGACTGCGCGTCGTCGTCGTGCGGCCGTCGCCGCACTCGGGCCGGGGACAGGCTGAGATGGGATTCATTCCGCGCTACGCGGGGCGGATCGTGACGGCGCGGAAGATCCGCGCTCCCGCGATCCCCACGGGACTGCTCGACGGTGTACGTGACTTCCTGCACGTCGCCGATGTGGTCGACGCGTACACGCGGCTGCTGACGGGGGGAACGGCGGGCGAGACGTACAACGTATCGTCCGGGGAAGGGGTCGTGCTCAAGGACGTCGTCATCCGGCTCTGCGCGCTGGCCGGGTGGCAGCCGATTCTGGAAGTAGACAGCGCCGACATCCGGCCCGATACTGTCCCGCATCTGGTGGGGGACGGAGCGAAGCTGCGCGCCGCCACGGGGTGGAGCCCCCGACACACGCTCGACGAGGTCCTGCAGGACGTGCTCGATGCCCAAGCGAACTGACCTCCATCGCATCCTGCTGCTTGGCTCCGGCCCGATCGTGATCGGGCAGGCGGCGGAGTTCGACTACTCGGGAACCCAGGCGGTGAAGGCGCTGAAGGAAGAGGGCTACGCCGTCGTCCTCGTGAATTCCAATCCCGCGACGATCATGACGGACCCGGAGCTGGCCGATCGCACCTACATCGAGCCGGTGACGCCGGAGTGGGTCCGCCTCGTGATCGAGCGGGAGCGGCCGGACGCCCTCCTCCCCACGATGGGCGGCCAGACGGCGCTCAACGTGGCGATGGCGCTGGCGAAGGACGGCACGCTGGCGGAGTTCGGCGTGGAGCTGATCGGGGCGTCGGCGCGCGCCATTCAGATGGCGGAGGATCGGGCCGAGTTCGCGGCGGCGCTGCGGCGCATCGGGCTCGCAGCCCCGGAAGGGCGCACCGTGGTGTCAACGCCCGAGGCGCTCGACGCCGTCGCCGCGACCGGGTATCCGGCGATTGTGCGGCCCTCCTTCACGCTGGGCGGCACCGGGGGCGGCGTGGCGTTCAACCGGGCGGAGTTCGAGGAGCTCGTGGCGCACGCGCTCGAGCTCTCGCCGGTGCATTCGACGCTGATCGAGCGCAGCGTCCTCGGGTGGAAGGAATTCGAGCTCGAGGTGATGCGCGACCCCCGCGACAACGTCGTGATCGTCTGCTCGATCGAGAATCTCGATCCCATGGGAGTGCACACCGGCGATTCGATTACCGTGGCGCCAGCGATGACGCTCACCGACCGCGAGTACCAGCAGATGCGCAACGCGGCGATCGCGATCATCCGGGAGATCGGTGTGGCCGCGGGCGGCTGCAACATCCAGTTCGCCGTCAATCCGGCCGACGGCGAGATGCTGGTGATCGAGATGAACCCGCGGGTGTCGCGGTCCTCCGCGCTCGCCTCCAAGGCGACCGGCTTCCCGATCGCCCGCATCGGCGCCAAGCTCGCGGTCGGGTACACCCTGGACGAGCTGCCCAACGACATCACGCGCACGACCCCGGCGTCGTTCGAGCCGGTGCTCGACTATGTGGTGGTGAAGGTGCCACGCTTCGCCTTCGAGAAATTCCCCACCGCCGATTTTCGTCTGACGACACAGATGAAGTCGGTCGGCGAAGCGATGGCGATCGGCCGCACCTTCAAAGAAGCGCTGCAAAAAGGTCTGCGGGCGCTCGAGACGGGACGGCCGGGATGGGTCGCGGGCCAGACGCTCGCCGACGACCGCCTCACCAGCGAATCGGCCGAGGATCTGCGGGTGGCGCTACGGCAGCCGACGCCGGAGCGGATCTTCCAGATCAAGCGGGCGCTCGCGGCGGGGCTGTCCATCGAGGTCATCACCCAGGCCTCGGGAATCGATCCCTGGTTCCTCTGGCAGCTCGCGGAGCTGCTCGAGGCGGAACGCTGGTTCGTCGGGCTGCCGGACCCCGACGCGGCGGACTTCCGCCGCGTGAAGCGCATGGGATTCTCCGACCGCCAGCTCGCGGCGTTGCGCGATACGACCGAGACGGCGATCCGCGAGCGGCGCTGGGCGCTCGGCATCCATCCCGCGTACAAGACGGTCGACACCTGCGCCGGCGAGTTCCCGTCCTCCACGCCCTACCTGTACTCGAGCTACGACGACGAGAACGAGTCCGAGCCGTTCGGCGATCAGGGGATCATCATCCTCGGCAGCGGGCCGAACCGAATCGGCCAGGGTGTGGAGTTTGACTACTGCTGCGTCCGGGCCGGGCTCGCGTTCCGCGATCTCGGGTTCAAGACGATCATGATCAACTCGAACCCCGAGACGGTGTCGACCGACTTCGACATCTCGGACAAGCTGTACTTCGAGCCGCTCACCTTCGAGGACGTGATCGAGATCGTCCGGCTCGAGCGGCCGAAGGGGGTCGTGGTGCAGCTCGGCGGCCAGACGCCGCTGCGCCTCACGACGGCGCTCGCCGCCGCGGGCGTCCCGATTCTCGGCACCTCCCCCGATTCCATCGACATCGCCGAGGACCGCGGTCGCTTCGACGAGCTGGCGCGCCGCCTCGGCGTCACCCAGCCCCCGAGCGGAACCGCACGCTCCGTCGCCGAGGCGCAGCAGGTGGCGCAGCGCGTCGGCTATCCGGTGCTGATCCGTCCGTCCTACGTCCTGGGCGGCCGCGCGATGGAGATCGTGTACGACGCGGGGTCGTTGGTGGAATTCTTCGAGCGGGCGGCGCGCGTGGCACCCGATCACCCGGTGCTCATCGACCGGTTTCTCGAGGATGCCTTCGAGGCCGACGTCGACGCCATTGCCGATGGCGCTTCGTGCATCATCGGTGGCGTCATGCAGCACATCGAGGATGCCGGCGTTCATTCCGGCGACTCCGCGTGCGTGCTGCCTCCCTATCTGATCGGCGACCGGCAGGTGGAGGAGATGCGGCGTTACACCAAGGCATTCGCCGCCGCGCTGGGGGTCGTGGGTTTGATCAACGTGCAGTACGCGATCAAGGACGGGGTGGTGTACGTGCTGGAGGTGAACCCCCGCGCCTCGCGGACCATCCCCTTCGTCAGCAAGGCCACGGGAGTCCCCCTCGCCAAGCTCGCCGCCGCCGTCATGGTCGGGCACACCCTGGGGGAGCTGGGTCTCCCGGAGGAGCTCCCCCTGCTGGGAGTGGCCGTGAAAGAGGCGGTCTTCCCCTTCACCAAACTGCCCAACGTGGATAGCGTTTTGGGCCCGGAGATGCGGTCGACGGGCGAGGCGATGGGGTTCGCCGACAGTTTCGGGATGGCGTTCGCCAAGGCGCAGATCGCGGCCGACGGCAGCCTGCCGCTCGAAGGGTCGGTGTTCGTCACCGTCAACGATTCGGACAAACCCACGGTCTTGCCGATCGTGCGGCGCTTCCACGAGCTGGGGTTCCGCATCCTGGCGACCGAGGGCACCGAGCGCTATCTCCGGGCGCGCGGCATTCCGGCGGAGCGTGTGGCCAAGGTGCATGAAGGCCGGCCCAACGCGATCGACCTGCTCGTTTCGGGGGAGATTCAGTTGCTGATCAATACGCCGCTGGGAAAGTTCACGCAGCAAGACGATTATGCCATCCGGCGTGCCGCTCTGGTGCACCGGGTGCCGTACACGACCACCATGTCGGCCGCGAGTGCAGCCTGCGACGCCATCATCGCGTTGCGCAGCCGGCGGGGGAGCGTCAGGAGCCTACAGGAATGGCACGCAAGCACGCACGTCCCAAACCGGCCTCCGGCCGCAAGCCCTCCTCCAGCCACGGATCGCGTTCCGCATCCGGCGGCCGGGTAGCGAAAGGGAAGGCTCAGGCCAAGCCCGCCAAAGCGGCCAAGCCGAAGGCCGCGGTCCAGGCGAAGGCGCCTCCGGCGCCGCCCAAGGTGAAGTTCCACGGCCGCATGCTCGAAAACGAGCCGCTGTCGCGCTATACCACCTGGCGCCTTGGCGGGCCGGCCCGCTACCTGCTCCAGCCCGCCGACCTGGACGACGTGGTCCGCGGTCTCGAGATGGCGCGGGAGCGCGGGCTGCCGTGGCTGGTGCTCGGTCTTGGCTCCAACGTCCTGGTAAAGGATGGCGGCTTCCCCGGCATGGTGATCCGGATGGGGAAGGGGCTCGACAAGTTCGAGATGAAAGGTGCGACCGCGATCGTCGGCGCCGGGATGCCCACGCCGATCCTGGCGCGCCGCACCGCCGAGGCGGGATTCTCGGGCGTGGAGCGCTTCATCGGCATCCCCGGCACTGTGGGCGGCGGGATCTACATGAACGCGGGGTGTCACGGCGCCGAATTCGCCGAGATCATCACCGAAGTCACCGTCATGGACGGCAAGGGAAAGACGCGCACTATTCCCCGCAAGCAGATCTCCTACAAGTACCGCGGCTCGAACCTTGGTGAAGCGATCGTCCTCGAGGCGAAGCTCCAGCTCGGGGAAGAGTCGCCCGCCAAGCTCAAGGAGCTGCAGGCGAAGCTGTTTCGCTGGCGCAAGGCGGGCACGCCGTTCGAGCTGCCGTGCGCGGGGTCGACGTTCAAGAATCCGGGCGGCAACAAGACGGCCGGCATGCTGATCGACGAGGTGGGGTTGAAGGGCTTCCGCATGGGCGGCGCGCAGGTGTCGCCGCTGCACGCCAACTACTTCGTGAATCTGGGGAATGCCACGGCCGCCGACGTCCTGCGGCTCATCGACCACGTCCGGAAGACGGTCGCCAAAAAGACCGGCGTCGAGCTGGAGCTCGAGATCAAGGTCCTCGGCAACTAGATGGCCGATTTCTTCGTTCACTCCTCGAGCTTCGTGGACGAGGGGGCGGTGGTCGGCCCGGGCACCAAGATCTGGCATTTCTCGCATGTCCTGCCCGGCGCGGTGATCGGCGAGCGCTGCAACCTCGGACAAAACGTCGTCGTGATGGGCGGCACCCGGATCGGCAACAACGTCAAGATTCAGAACAACGTTTCGATCTACGAAGGAGTGGAGCTGGAGGACGACGTCTTCTGCGGCCCCTCCTGTGTGTTCACCAACGTCATCAATCCGCGCAGCCACGTCTCCCGCAAGCACGAATACCAGCGCACCCTCGTGCGGCGCGGCAGCACGATCGGCGCCAACGCCACGATCGTCTGCGGGGTGACGCTCGGCGAATACTGCTTCGTCGGCGCCGGCGCCGTGGTGACGACCGACGTCCTGGCCCATGGCCTCATGGTCGGTGTGCCCGCCCGGCGCATCGGCTGGATGTGCCGCTGTGGTGAGCGTTTGACGCTGACCGGAGGGCGCGCGGTATGCGCGGTCGACGGCAGCCGCTATGAGGAATCGGGGGGCATTCTGCGCCCAATTGCCTGACCCGTCTCGCCTATGTAAATTGTTGCCTCTTTTGCGGATAGAGTATACGTGAACGTGCCGTTGCTGGATCTCGTCGGCCAATACCGGGCCATCAAGGACGAGGTCCTTCCCGCCCTCCAGGCGGTTATCGAGTCGCAGCAGTTCATCATGGGTCCCAGCATTGCGCAGCTCGAGGCGAAAGTCGCTGAGCTGTCGCATGCCAGGCACGGCATCGGCTGCGCCAGCGGGACCGATGCACTGTTGTTGCCGCTCAAGGCGCTCAACCTCAAGCCCGGGGACGAGGTCATCACGACCCCGTTCACCTTCTTCGCCACCGCCGGAACGATCCACAACGCCGGCGGCCGCCCGGTGTTCGTGGACATCGACCCTGACACCTTCAACATCGACCCGGCGGCCGTCGCCGCGGCCGTCACTCCCCGCACCCGCGCCATCATGCCCGTGCACTTGTACGGTCAGATGGCTGAGATGGAGCGGCTGCTCGTCATCGCCGGTCGTCACGGGCTGAAGATCGTTGAGGACGCGGCGCAGGCGATCGGGGCGCGGCGCTCGATCGACGGTGTGTGGCGTATGGCAGGCGAGCTCGGATGGGCGACGGGATATTCGTTCTTCCCGAGCAAGAACCTCGGCGCCTGGGGCGACGCCGGCATGATGGTGACGTCGGACGATGTTGCGGCGGAGCGGCTCCGCAAGCTGCGGCTCCACGGCGGCGCGAAGCAGTACCACCACGAAGAAGTGGGGACGAACTCCCGTCTCGATACGGTGCAGGCCGCCGTCCTGCTCGCGAAGTTGCCGCACCTCGCCGCGTGGTCGGAAAGGCGGCGAGAGCATGCCGCGTATTACAGCGACGCGCTGAGCGAATTGCCTGCCGTCCGCCCGCCGGTCGTCGCTCCCGGCAACGAGCACATCTTCCACCAATACACGCTGCGGGTGGATCGCCGTGACGCGTTGCAGGCGCACCTGAAGGGGAAGGGCATCGGCAACGCGATCTACTACCCCGTCCCGCTGCACCGGCAGCCGTGCTTCGCGGATCTCGGGTACCCGGCGGGGAGCCTGCCGCGCTCCGAAGCGGCGGCCCTGGAAGTGATTTCGCTGCCGATCTATCCGGAGCTGGAGCGGGCGCAGCTCGACTACGTGATCGAAGCAATCCGCGGGTTCTACCGTTGAGCCGTTTGAAACTCGGCGTTATCGGCGCCGGGGCGTGGGGCAGAAATCATGTGCGCACCGCGGCCGGACTCGCCGACGCGGAGCTGGCGGCCGTGTGCGACACCGAGGAGAAAGTCCGCCAGAGCGTGGGCCGGCAGTTTCCGGGCGCGTTCGTGACCGGCGACGCCGCTGCCCTCTTGGGGCAGGTCGATGCGGTCGTGATCGCCTCACCCGCGCGGACGCATGCCGATTATGCTCTCCAAGCGGTCGCGGCGGGGAAGCCGTGCCTCGTGGAGAAGCCGTTCGCCCTGCGGGTGGCCGATGCTGAAGCGGTGGCCGAAGCGGCTCGGGCGGCGAAGGTTCCGGTCCTGGTCGGCCACCTCCTGGTGTTTCACCCCGCGGTGGACGCGCTGCGGCGCCTGATCGCGGAGGGGGAGTTGGGGCGCGTGCTCTACATGTACGGGTTGCGCGTGAACCTCGGCCAGGTTCGGGCGGACGAAAACGCCCTGTGGAGCTTCGGGCCGCACGATGTCTCCGTGGCCCTGCATTTGCTAGGGGAGGCGCCGGTGCGGGTGACGGCCCAGGGGTCGTCGTATCTGCAGCCGGGAGTGGAGGATGTGGTGTTCCTCCACATGGAGTTCGCGAGCGGGACCGTGGCGCACGTCCAGTTGTCGTGGCTCGACCCACACAAGGCCCGTACGCTCACGGTGGTCGGCGACAAGAAGATGGTGACGTTCGACGATATGGAGCCGCGCGAAAAACTGCGGATCTACGACAAGGGGGTGGCGCGGCCCCCGGAGTACGCGTCGTGGGGCGAGAGTCTCGCCATCCGTGAGGGTGACATTTTCATTCCCAAGATTCCCAACGTGGAGCCGCTGGCCGCCGAGCTCGCGCACTTCGTGCGCGTCGCCCGGGGCGCCGAAGCTCCCCGCGCCGGCGCCGCCGATGGTGTTCGCGTGGTGCGTGTGCTCGATGCGGCGACGCGTTCGCTCGCGGGCGGAGGAGCCCCGATCTCTCTATGACTGCTGCACAGAATCCGCGGGATATCCTGCTGTCGAAAGCCAAGGACCGTACCGCCCTGTTCGGGATCGTCGGCCTCGGGTACGTCGGGTTGCCGCTCGCCATGGAGCTGGTGCGGGCCGGTTTCCGGGTGCTCGGCTTCGACATCTCGAAGCGCGTGGTCGACGGACTGAACGCCGGCCGCTCCCACATCCAGGACATTCCTTCTGACGCGGTGGCGAAGGCGGTTGCGGCGGGAAAATTCTCGGCGACCGCCGATCTGTCGCGCCTCTCGGAGCCGGACGCGATCTCCATCGCCGTACCCACGCCGCTGTCGAAGACCAAGGATCCCGACGTCAGCTACGTGCTGAGCGCCACGGAGTCGATCAAGAAGACGCTGCGGCGCGGCCAGCTGGTGATTCTCGAATCCACGACCTACCCCGGTACGACCCGCGAGCTGATGCTGCCGGCGCTCGAGAGCACCGGCCTCAAGGTCGGCGAGGACTTCTTCCTGGCCTTCTCGCCCGAGCGGGTCGATCCGGGGAATCCGAAGTACAACACGCGCAACACGCCCAAGGTGGTGGGCGGCATCACGCCGAATTGCCTCCAGGTGACGGTCGCGCTGTACGAGCCGGCGATCGAGCGGGTGGTTCCGGTGAGCTCCACCGAGGCGGCGGAGCTCGTGAAGATTCTCGAGAACACGTTCCGCAGCGTCAACATCGGCCTGGTCAACGAAATGGCGATCGTGTGCGACAAGCTCGGCGTCGACGTGTGGGAAGTGATCGACGCGGCCGCGACGAAGCCGTTCGGGTTCATGAAATTCACGCCCGGTCCGGGCGTCGGCGGGCACTGCATCCCGCTCGATCCGCACTACCTCGCCTGGAAGATGCGGACGCTGAACTACCGCACTCGCTTCATCGAGCTGGCGGGGGAAATCAACGCCGAGATGCCGGAGTACTGGGTGGCCCGCGTCGCCGACCGGCTGAACGACCAGGGGAAGGCGGTGCGCGGCAGCACGGTGCTCGTGCTGGGCGTCGCTTACAAGAAGGATATCGATGACATTCGCGAAAGCCCGGCGCTCGACGTGATCCGGCTGCTGGAGCAGCGCGGCGCGATCGTGAAATACCACGACCCACACGTCCCGAAGCTGCACGAGGACGGTGTCGAGCTCGAGTCGATTCCACTGACCGCGGACATGCTGCACGGCACCGATTGCGTCGTCGTCGTCACCGATCACACCAACCTCGATTACCCGCTCGTGGCGCGGGAGGCGAAGCTGGTGGTGGACACGCGTCACGCGCTGCCCGCCGCGACCCGGAGGAAACCATGAAGCTCTGCGTGGTCGGCACCGGATACGTCGGCCTCGTCGTCGGCGCCTGCTTTGCCGAGACCGGCAACGACGTGCGCTGCGCCGACGTCGATGCGAAAAAGATCGCCGGGCTCAAGGAGAACCGCCTGCCGATCTACGAGCCCGGACTCGAGCCGCTCGTCGTTCGCAACCAGCGGGAAGGCCGCCTCCAGTTCACGACCGAGGTCGCGGCGGCCATCGAGGAATGCGACGTCGTGTTCATCGCCGTGGGCACGCCGCCCGACGAGGACGGCTCCGCCGACCTGCAGCACGTGCTTGCCGTCGCCCGTACCATCGGCCAGCACATGAACCGATCCAAGGTCGTCGCCACGAAGAGTACGGTCCCGGTCGGCACCGCCGAGCTGGTGCGGGCCGAGATCGCCAAGCACACCAAAGTGCCGTTTCACGTTTGCTCCAACCCCGAATTCCTGAAAGAGGGCGCGGCGGTCGAGGACTTCATGAAGCCCGATCGGGTGATCGTCGGCGTCGACCATCCGGAATCGCGCCGCATGTTCGAGGAGCTGTACGGCCCGTTCGTCCGCACCGGCAATCCGCTGATCTTCATGGACATCCCGTCGGCCGAGATGACCAAGTACGCGGCCAACGCGATGCTCGCGACGCGCATCACGTTCATGAACCAGATCGCCCAGCTGTGCGAGGCGGTGGGCGCCGACGTGCAGCAGGTGCGCAAGGGCATCGGATCGGACCGCCGCATCGGCTCGGCGTTCTTGTTTCCGGGGCCGGGGTACGGCGGCTCGTGCTTCCCGAAGGACGTGAAAGCACTCGTGAAAACCGCCGACGGCAAGCGCGTGCAGCTCGGCGTACTCGAGGCGGTGGAGAGCGGCAACGAGCGCCAGAAGCGCATCCTGTTCGAGAAGCTGTCGCGGCACTTCGACGGGAACCTGAAGGGGAAGACGGTCGCGGTGTGGGGGCTCGCGTTCAAGGCGGAGACGGACGACGTGCGCGAGAGTCCGGCGATCGTGATGATCGAGGCGTTGCTCGATGCCGGAGCGGCGGTCCGGGCCCACGATCCCGCCGCGTTGGAAACCGCGCGCCGCGTCCTCGGCGACCGCGTCACGTTTGTCGAGCATTCGTACGAAGCGGTCGCCGGCGCCGACGCTCTCGCGATCGTCACCGAATGGCTCGAGTACCGCAACCCCGACTTCGGCCGCATCAAGCAGGGGCTCAAGCGGGCCCTGATCGTGGATGGTCGCAACCTCTATGATCCCGACCGCCTGAGTCAGCTCGGCTTCACGTACGATTGCATCGGCCGTGCCGTGGCATGCGCGTCCTCGTAACCGGAGCGGCGGGCTTCCTCGGGTCTCATCTCTGCGACCGCCTGCTGGCGGATGGCCACCGCGTGATCGGGATGGACAACTACATCACCGGTACTCCCACCAACCTGGCGCACCTCGAGCACCATCCGGCGTTTCAGTTCGTCCGTCACGACGTCACCACCTTCATCGAGCTGGAGGGCCCGCTCGACGCCGTGCTGCACTTCGCGAGCCCGGCGAGCCCGGTCGATTACCTCGAGCTGCCGATCCAAACGCTGAAGGTCGGATCGCTCGGCACCCACAAGGCGCTCGGGCTGGCCCGGGCGAAGCAATCCCGGTTTCTCCTCGCGTCGACCTCGGAGACGTACGGGGATCCTCTCGTTCATCCGCAGCCGGAGACATACTGGGGCAACGTGAACCCAGTGGGCCCACGCGGCGTGTACGACGAGGCCAAGCGCTTCGCTGAAGCGATGACGATGGCGTATCACCGGTATCACGGCCTCGACACGCGCATCGTGCGCATCTTCAACACGTTCGGGCCGCGGATGCGCCCCCACGACGGCCGCGTGGTGTCGAACTTCATTATTCAGGCACTGCGGGGCGAACCGCTCACGATTTACGGGGACGGCTCGCAAACGCGCTCGTTTTGCTACGTGGACGATCTCATCGAGGGCATCACCCGCCTGTTCGAGCGCGGCACGGCGGACCCGACCAACATCGGGAACCCGGGCGAGTTCACCGTGCGCCAGCTGGCGGACCGGGTGCTCGCGCTGACCGGCAGCAAGAGTGAGATCGTCCAGCGGCCGCTGCCGATCGACGATCCGCGCGTGCGCCAGCCGGACATCACGCGCGCCCGGGAGCTCCTGGGGTGGGAGCCCCATGTGCCGCTCGACGAAGGACTGCGCCGCACGATCGCCTACTTCAAAGAGGTTGAGAAGAAATGAGCCGGATTCTCGTGACCGGCGCCGCGGGGTTCATCGGGTCCCATCTGTGCGAGGCGCTGGTGTCGGCCGGCCATGAGGTCCACGGGATCGACAACTTCGACCCCTTCTACCCGCGGGCCGTGAAGGAGCGGAATCTCGCGGCGTTGCAGGGTCACCGGAGTTTTCGGTTCACTGAAGGCGATCTGGTGCGCGATCCGCTGCCGCCCACCGTGGGCGTTGAAGCGATCGTGCATCTGGCGGCGCGCCCCGGCGTACAACCGTCGCTCGACGATCCGGTCGGCTACATGGACGCCAACGTGACGGCGACCGCCCGCCTGCTCGACCAGGCACGTCGCGACGGCGTCGCCCGGATCGTGTTCGGCTCGTCGTCGTCGGTGTACGGGGAGTCGACGCCCGCGCCCTTCTCCGAGGACGCCGTCGCCGACGGACCGATCTCCCCCTACGCCGCCAGCAAGCGATCGGGGGAGCTCGTGAGTCGCGTCTTCTCACATCTGTACGGCACCCGGATCGCCTGCCTGCGCTTCTTTACGGTCTACGGCCCACGCCAGCGTCCCGACCTCGCGATCCATCGGTTTACGGCCCGGATCGTGTCAGGGCAGGCGATCGTGATGCGGGGGGACGGCTCGACCGAGCGCGATTACACGTATGTTTCCGATGTCGTGGACGGCATCGGGTCGGCCCTGGAGTGGACCGCGCGCACGGGCCTTGACGGCCGCGAGCCGTGGCGCGTTTTCAACGTCGGCGGGGGTGGGCGGGTACGGTTGGACCGGTTGATCGCGCTGATCGGCGCGGCCGCCGGACGGCAGCCGATCATCGAGCGCGGGGCCGATCAGCCGGGAGACGTGCCATTGACCGCGGCTGATCTCTCGCGCTCCGAGCGGGAGCTCGGCTATCGTCCCAAGGTAGGAATCGAGGAAGGGATCCGGCGGTTCGTCGCCTGGTACCGGGAGATTCATGGACTCAAGTCCTGAGCGTCGAGTCGATCAGGCGCGCGAGCGTTTCCAGCTGCAGGACTATTACGGGGCGATCCACCTGCTCGAGGAGATCGCTTCGGTAGGCCACGCCTACGCCGACGCGGAGCACCTGCTCGGCCTCTCCTACTCGCTCGTGGGACAGCCCGAGAAGGCGCTGGCGCACCTTGATCGGGCGCTCGAGCTGAATACGCACTACGTCGAAGCGTTGGTGCACCGGGCGCTCGTGCTCAACGATCTCGGCCGCGAGCAGGAAGCCACCGAATCGCTGCGGCGTGCCGGTCAGATCGGCGGGAAGTCCCGGCTCGGGTTTCCCACGCACCTCGCGGCGAAACTCGCCAATCTCCATGCGCACGTTGCGGAAGCGTACATCGAAGCCGGCGGCATGCGGGAGGCGATCGGGCAGTATCAGGCCGCCCTGGCCCTCGGTCCGGAATTCCACGATCTGCGCTACAAGCTGGGTCGTCTGCTGCTCCAGGCGGGCCGCGTGCTCGAGGCACGCGAGCAGTTCGAGATCATCGTCCGGTCACGCCCCAACTTCCTCGACGCCGCCGCCATGCTGGGCCTGGCGTGCTACCTGAGCGGCGACGGCCTGTCGGCACGTGTCGTGTGGGAGGACTGCCGGCGCCGGCGTCCCGAAGACCCGCGCGTCGAAGCGTACCTGGCGATGCTCGATCGCGGCGATCTCCTGGCCGCCGTGGAAGCGGCGGCGCGCAGCTCGGGACGGCACAGCGCGCCGTGAATCGCCGCACCGCCGTCCTGGCGCTCGCGACCTTCGCCTGCGCCCAGAGCGCGGCCAATCATGAGATCCTCGGGGATCGTCTGTATGCGGCCGCCGATTACCGCAGTGCCCTCGCCGAGTATCAGTTGGGGCTGCGCGCGGGACGCGGCAAGGGACTCCACGCCAAGGCGGCCGCGGCCGCGCTGCACACCGGCGACCTGGGCTTCGCGGCGCAGGAGTACCGCGCCCTGGCCCACGACGATCCCAGCCGGAGCGACGAAGCCGCCGACGGGCTCGAGCGCACAGCGCGGCAGGCGGGAGGGTTGAACGACCGCACGGCCCTGGCGGCTGCGTTGGACGGCCTGCGCGAGATCGCGCCGTCACGCTCCCTCGGGCCCTACGCGTGGATCGTCGCGCTCGACGCCGCCACGGCGGGGAACACCACGGACGCGATGGCGTACCTGCCAACGGCCATCGCCACCGCTCCCGATGCTGCTACCGCCGACTCCCTGTTGTATGTGTACGGGGAGGCGGCGGCGTTGGCGAAGGATTGCGTTACGGCGGCGGCGGTGTTCGAGGGGGTTGTGCGGCGGCAGCGGCAGTCCGCGGTCCAGGACGCCGCGCGCGAGGGGATGGCCCGTTGCGCCCTGATGCGGGGGGATGCGATGCTCGCGGCGGGACATCCGGCGGACGCCGAGGTCTGGTTTCAGAAGGCGTCCACGCCGGGCGCGGGGAACGAAGTGGGGCGGGCGGCGGCGCTCGGTCTGGGCGATGTGGCGCTGGCCCGAGGCGACCTCACCACCGCGGTCGATTTCTATCAGCAGGCCCTCGTCGGCGGGATGCCGGGAGACACATTGGCCCAGCGTGCGCAGGAAAAACTCAACGCACTCGGCAAAGCAGATTCGACGAGCGCCCCTCAGCACGAGTGACTCGATGCGAGTAAACCGTTTGCTCCTGCTTGTCGCGCTCACCGCGTGCCACCACGGCGTGCGCCCCGTCACGACGGTGGGGCCGGACGCCCTGCTGGCTCAGGCGCGGCGGCAGTTCCACGCCGGCGACATGGGGAAGGCGCTGCAGAGCTACCGCCGGCTCCAGTTCGAGCTCGCGCCCAACGATTCCACGCTGGCCGAAGCCCACTACTTCGTGGCGGAGTCCGAGTTCCAGTCGAACCAGCTCGTCGAGGCGGCGCACGATTTCCGCGAGACCGCGGATCAGTTTCCCCAGAGCGGTTACGCGCCCACCGCGCTGCTGCGCGCCGGCGACGCGCAGATGCGGCTGTGGCGGCGCCCTGAGCTCGATCCGAGCTATGGCCAATCGGCGCTCGCGACCTATCAGGAGCTGGCGGGCCGCTATCCCGGCACCGCTGCCGCTGCCCGGGCGCAGGTCCACGTGCGTCAACTGCGCGAGTGGTTCGCCGACAAGGACTACAGGAACGGTCTCTTCTATTTCAAGCGCGGGGCGTACGACTCCGGCATCATCTACTTCAAGGACGTGCTCGCGAATTACCCGGAGACGCCGCGTGCGGTGGATGCGTTGCTGCGCCTCGCCGACAGCTATCGCATCATCGGGTACAAGGACGAGCGCCAGGAGGCGTGCGCCCACCTGCGCCAGTTCTATCCGCAGGCGCGCGATGTCGACCGGTCGTGCCCGCCGGCCACGCCGCCGGCCGGCACCACGCCCTGAGCGCGTGGACGCGCTGCTCGGCGGCTCCTTCGACCCGGTACATCTCGGACATCTCGTGGTCGCCGATGCGGCCGCCGACGCCCTGGGGGCGCGGGTGCGGCTGATGCCGGCGCGCGAACAGCCCTTCAAGCGGGGCGCCGCCGGCGCGACGCCGGCCGAGCGCGCCGACATGCTGGAGCTCGCCGTGCGGGGCAATCCGCGACTCGCGGTCGAACGGATCGAGCTCGATCTTCCCGCGCCCTCCTATACCGTGCGCACGTTGCGGGCGCTGGCGGAACGCGAGCCGGGGAACCGGTTCACGTTACTGTTGGGGGCGGATGCGGCCGCGGAGCTGCCCGCCTGGCATGAAGCGGCGGCGCTCCCCGGCCTGGCGGATGTCGTGGTGTTCGGACGGCCCGGGCGGACGATCGCCCCGAACCCGGCGATCCAGCGGGTCATCGAGGTGCCCGCGATCGAAATTTCGGCGACGGACGTCCGGCGGCGGGTCGCCGAAGGACGCTCGATCCGGTATCTGGTGCCCGACGCGGTGTGCGAGTACATCGCCGCCCACGGGCTGTATCGCAAGAGCTGAGGGGCAATGGTCAAAGGGATGCTCACGAAGGTGTTCGGGTCGCGGTTCCAGCGGGAGATGAAGCGCATCCGCCCGCTGGTGACGGCGACCCATCAACACGAAGCCCGGCTCAAGGACCTGCCCGACGGCGAGCTCCAGGCGCAGACGGCCAAGTTCCGTCAGGCGATCGCCGAGCGGACCGGCGAGCTGGCGGGCGACGTGGAGCGCCTCAAGGCGGCGAAGCACGACTGCCCCGATGCCGAAGAGCGCGCCCGCCTCTCGGATCAGCTGGGACAGGCAGAGCAGCGCTACAGCCGGGCGCTCCAGGCGGCGCTCGACGAGGTGCTGCCCGAGGCGTACGCGACGGTGCGGGAGGCGTGCCGCCGGCTGCTCGGATCGAAGGTGATGGTCACGGGTCACGAGCTGACCTGGGACATGGTGCCCTACGATGTGCAGCTGATCGGGGGCATCGTGCTGCATCAGGGGAAAATCGCCGAGATGGCGACGGGCGAAGGCAAGACGCTGGTGGCGACGCTGCCGCTGTACTTGAACGCGCTGGCAGGGAAGGGAGCCCATCTCGTCACCGTCAACAACTATCTGGCGCGGCGCGACTCCCAGTGGATGGGTCACCTCTTCACCTGGCTCGGCCTGAGCGTCGGTTGCATCGACGACACCCAGCCCTCGTCCCCCGAGCGGATCGCGGCGTACCGCTGCGACATCACCTACGGTACCAACAACGAGTTCGGCTTCGATTACCTGCGGGACAACATGGTGGGGCGGCTGGAGGATCGGGTCCAGCGCAGCCACTACTACGCGATCATCGACGAAGTCGATTCGATCCTGATCGACGAAGCGCGCACGCCGCTCATCATCTCGGGAGCGGTGGGCGCCGAATCGGACGTGAAGTACGCGCAGTACAACGCCCTGGTGGTCCAGCTCGTGCGGCGGCAGACCGCGGTCGTGAACGACCTCGTGGCCAAGGCCGAGCCCTTGATGGCGGACCCGAAGACCCAGTACGAGGCCGCCAAGCTGCTTTTCAAGGCACAGCTCGGCATGCCGAAGAACAAGAAGCTGCTGAAGCTCCTGAACGAGCAGGGAATCAAGACGCAGGTGCAGCGCGTCGAGCTCGACCGGCTGGCGGACCGGAAGCTCCCGGCGCGGGACCAGAAGATGCGCGACATCGAGGACGACCTCTATTTCGTGCTCGATGAGCGGGGCCACTCGGTCCACCTCACCGACAAGGGTGTCGAAGCGATGTCCCCGGATGATCCCGCGCTGTTCGTCATCCCCGACATCTCCCAGGCGGTGCATGCGATCGACCACGACGACAGTCTCTCGGCCGCCGAGAAGCTGGAGCGGCGCCGCGTCGTCGAGGGGGAATACGCGGCGAAGAGCGAGACGCTGCACATCATCTACAAGCTGGTCCAGGCCCACGGCCTGTACGAGAAGGACGTGGAGTACGTCGTCCAGGACGGCCAGGTGTTCATCGTCGACGAGTTCACCGGCCGCCTGATGCCGGGTCGGCGCTGGGCGGAGGGGCTGCACCAGGCGGTCGAGGCGAAGGAAGGGGTCGTGGTGCGCGAGGAGAGTCAGACACTCGCCACCATCACGATCCAGAACTACTTCCGCATGTACGAGAAGCTCGCCGGGATGACCGGAACGGCCGAAACCGAGGAAACCGAGTTCTTCCAGATCTACAAGCTGGAAGTGGTGGTGATCCCGACGAACCGGCCGGTCCGCCGGGTCGACAAGCACGACCTCATCTACAAGACGCGGCGGGAGAAGTACAACGCGGTCGTCGACGAGACCGAGCGGCACCACAAGCGCGGCCTTCCGGTGCTGGTGGGCACGGTCAGCGTGGACGTCTCGGAGACGCTGTCGCGGATGCTGAAGCGCCGCGGCTTGAAGCACGAGGTGTTGAACGCCAAGTACCACGAGCGCGAGGCCGAGATCGTCGCCCAGGCGGGACAGCCCGGTGCGATCACGATCGCGACCAACATGGCCGGGCGCGGCACCGACATCAAACTCGGCCCGGGCGTCAAGCAGTGCCAGGTATGCGGGATCACGGCGCGTGGCGAGCCCGCCTTCGGACAGGCGCAGGAGCATGCCGACCTGACCCCCGCCCGCATCAAGGAGCTGGGTTGCAACGACGACCCGCCCTGCGGACTCGTGATCGTCGGCACCGAGCGGCACGAAGCGCGCCGTATCGACCGCCAGCTGCGCGGCCGATCGGGCCGCCAGGGCGATCCCGGCCAAAGCGTGTTCTACCTCTCCCTCGAAGACGACCTGATGCGTCTCTTCGGGTCGGAGCGCATCGCACGCTGGATGGATCGGGGCGGCGCCGAGGAAGGCGAGGTGATCACCCACCCGCTGGTGACGGGCGCCATCAGCCAGGCGCAGAAGCGGGTCGAGCTGCAGAATTTCCAGGCGCGCAAGCGGCTGCTCGAGTACGACGACGTGATGAACCAGCAGCGCGAGGTGATGTACTCGCTGCGGCTCTTCGCGCTCGAAGGCGGCGAGGAGCTGAAGGCGGAGGCGCGGCGCATGATCGACGCCGCCGTCGGGCGACTGATCGACTCGCAGCTCGCCGAGTACAAGGACGCCGCCGACTGGGACCGCGAGCTCGTCGCGACGGAACTGCTGCAGAAGTACCTGATCTCGGCGCCGGACATCGCCGATCCCGCCAAAGTACGCACACAAGCGGAAATGGTGCGCGCCGGCCAGGAGTCGGGGCGTGCCGCGTTCGACGCAAAGCTCGCGTACTTCAAGGAGATCGAGCCGAAGGTCGGCGCGGTCCGGCTGGGCGAGCAAGCGCTTGCGCACATCATGCTCACCGTGATCGACGAGAAGTGGAAGGATCACCTCTACGATCTCGATCAGCTCAAGGCGGGCATTCAATTCCGGACCTACGGGCAGAAGGACCCGTTGATCGAGTACAAGCAGGAAGCGTTCGAGATGTTTCAGGGGTTGATCGATGACCTGCGCAACACGTTCACCGAGCGCTGGCTCAAACTGCGCATCGAGCTCGGGCCCCCACCCGGGGGAACGACTGGTCCCGCGGGCGGCCGGCCCCGGACGGCCGGCGCCGTCACCCCCGGAGCCATCGGCGGCGCACCGCGCCGTCCCGCGCCGATGGTCGCGATGAAGCCGGATGCCGATGGTCTCGTGAGCCAGGGAACGAGCACCGGGCCGCATCCGCCGCCGGGGTCACCGCCCGGAGTCGGAGCGGCCGTCACGAATCCGTACTCGGGGATCGGGCGAAACGATCCCTGTCCCTGCGGCAGCGGCAAGAAATTCAAGAAGTGCCACGGAGCGGCAGCCTAGCAACGGCTGGAGCGCCGCGTTCTGCCCATCGCGGCGTGCTTCTGGTACCACCGTACTCCCATCCCGCTGCTACGTTGACCGCCAATGGTCATGGTTGACGCGGAGCAGCCGGCTGCCGATCGGCCGCGCGAGCGCCTGTGGCGTCTAGGCGTCCAGGCGCTCACCGCCCAGGAGCTCGTTGCTCTGCTGCTCGGCACGGGTTGCGCCGGGCGCGGCGCGCTCGAGGTCGCGGCCGAGCTGCTGTCGCGGGTGGAAGGATCGCTGTGCCGGCTCGCCGGCCGGCCGGCGGTGGAGGTCGCGCGCACGCCCGGGGTCGGGCGGGCCAAAGCCGCCCGGCTCGCCGCCGCACTCGAGCTGGGGCGGCGGCTCGAGGCGGAGGCGACGCCGCCGCCCGAGCGCATCCGCGGACCGGGCGACGTCCAGCGGCTCTGCTCGCCACGGCTCCGGGACCTCGCGGTCGAGGAATTCCACGTCCTGGCGCTGGGGAGCCAGAGCCAGCTCCTCGCGGACCTGCTGATTACGCGCGGGCTGCTCAACAGCTCACTCGTCCATCCGCGCGAGGTGTTCCGCGCGGCCATCGCCGAGGCGGCGGCAGGCATCATCGTCGTGCACAACCATCCGAGCGGCGACCCCACCCCTTCGGCGGATGACCGGGCGGTGACCCGGCAATTGGTCGAGGCGGGGCGGCTCCTCGACCTTCCCGTATACGATCATGTGATCATCGGCGGCGAGCGCTACATCAGTTTCTCCGAGGCGGGCTTGCTGTAGCGACGGTGGCTCGCCATCCTCCACGGGTGACGACCACCGCTCCCTCGCTCGCGCCCGAGCTGGCAAAAGCCGTCGCGCCGCTGCGCGAGCGTCTCGACATCGACCTGTTGAGCCGGGCCTACCAGGTCAGCGCACGGGCGCATTCCGGCCAGAAGCGCAAGTCGGGGGACGACTTCCTGTCGCACAGCGTCGCGGTAGCGACGATTCTCGCCGAGCAGCAGATGGACTCGACGACGATCGCGGCCGCCCTGCTGCATGACGTCGTCGAGGATTCCGACGTCTCGCTCGATCAGATCCGGCGCGAATTCGGGTCCGAAGTGGCCGATCTCGTCGACGGCCTCACCAAACTGTCGGGGCTGACGTTCCGCTCCGCCGAGGAAGCGGCGGCGGAGAACTACCGCAAGCTGCTGCTCTCCATCGCCAAGGACGCCCGGGTCATCATCATCAAGCTGGCCGACCGGCTCCACAACATGCGGACGCTTGAGCACCTGTCGGACGAGCAGCAGCGGCGCATCGCCCAGGAGACCCAGGAAATCTACGCGCCGCTGGCGCATCGTTTCGGAATGGCGGGGATCAAGGCCGAGCTCGAGGATCTGGCGTTCAAGTTCCTGGACCCGGAGGAGTACCGGGTGCTGATGAAGAAGATCCGCGCGCGGCGCGCCGCGCGCGATCAGACGATCGAGCGACTGCGCGTTCCACTCACCGAGGAATTGACGCGCGCCGGCCTCGTCGACTTCGAGATCACCGGCCGCCCCAAGAACCTCTGGTCCATTCATAAGAAGATGAAACGGCGCGAGAAGCCGTTCGAGGAGATCTACGACCTCCTCGCGGTGCGCGTGCTCGTGGACTCGGTGGCCGACTGCTATCACGCCCTCGGCATCATCCACCACCAGTGGACGCCGCTGCAGGAGCGCATCAAGGACTACATCGCGAGTCCGAAATCGAACGGCTACCAGTCGCTGCATACCACGGTGTTCGGTCCGAGCGGTCAGCTGTACGAGATCCAGATCCGCACCCGGGACATGCACCGCACGGCGGAGTACGGCATCGCCGCGCACTGGTTGTTCAAGGAGGGCAAGGCTCCCGACGAGCTCGACCGCCACCTCGCCTGGTTCCGGCAGCTGCTCGAGCTGCAGCAGGACGCGCACTCTCCCGAGGAGTTCCTCGAGTTCCTGAAGGTCGACCTGTATCAGGACGAGATCTTCGTCTTCACCCCCCGCGGCGATGTGAAGCGTCTCCCCAAGGAAGCGACGCCGATCGACTTCGCCTTCGCGGTGCACACCGAGGTGGGCTATCGCTGCAACGGCGCCCGGGTCAACGGCCGGATCGCACCGCTGCACCGCCCGCTGAAGAACGGCGACACGGTGGAGGTGCTCACGTCCCCTCAGGCGCGGCCCTCGCGCGACTGGCTCGCCCACGTCCACACCGGCCGGGCCCGTCACAAGATCCGGCAGTGGATCCGTCAGGAAGAGCACACCCGGAGCGTAGCCCTGGGGCAGGAGATTCTCGACCGCGAGATCCGGCGCCGGCGCCTCGCGGCACCCGACGACGAGCAGCTGGCCCGGGCTGCGGCGACGCTGTCGCTCGGCACGGCGGAGCAGCTCGAGGCGGTCCTCGGCCGGGGCGACGTGGCGCTGGGGCTCGTGATGCGGGCCCTCTTCCCCGATCTGCCGAGCGACGACCTCCAGGCGCCCAAGCCGACGGCGTTCGGCCGCGTCATCCAGCGGCTCCGGTTGGGGCGCGGCATCCGGATCCAGGGGGTCGACGGGCTGATGGTGCGCTACGCCCAATGCTGCCAACCCGTCCCCGGCGATCCCGTCGTGGGATACGTGACGCAGGGGCGGGGAATTTCCATCCATCGCAGCGACTGCCCCAATCTCCTGCCGCTATCGGCCGAAGCGGAACGCCGTGTCGAGATCGACTGGCAGGAGTCGGAAGGAGAGACGTTCGTCGTGCGGCTCGTCGTCGGCGGTGAAGACCGGCGCGGGCTCTATGCCGACATCTGCGAAGCGGTGAGTCAGACGGGGACCAGCCTGCGGCACGCCGAGCTGTCGTCGCGCGACGGGGTCGTGCTCGGCAACCTGCTCGTCGAGGTCGAGAACCAGACGCACCTCAACAAGGTGCTGCGCGCCGTCCGGCGCGTGAAAGGCGTCACCGAGATCGCCCGGCGCGACGTCGGCGCCACCCCCACCGCGCCCTCCGCCTGATTATTTTGGCGCAATGCCATTCGAGCTCGTTTCACCCTTCGCCCCGGCAGGGGATCAGCCGCACGCGATCCAGGCCCTGACGGCCGGGCTGGCGCGCGGCGACCGCTACCAGACGCTGCTCGGGGTGACCGGGTCGGGGAAGACCATGACGATGGCGCACGTAATCGCCGCCTCGGAGCGCCCCACCCTCGTCCTGTCCCACAACAAGACCCTGGCGGCGCAGTTGTATGGGGAGCTGAAGGCGCTGTTTCCGCGGAACGCGGTCGAGTTCTTCATCTCATACTACGACTATTACCAACCCGAAGCCTACGTCCCGCAGACCGACACATATATCGCCAAGGATTCGTCGATCAACGACGACATCGACGCCCTGCGGCTGCGTGCGACGTCGAGCCTGATGGAGCGGGAGGACGTGATCATCGTCTCGAGCGTGTCGGCGATCTACGGCCTGGGCGATCCCGAGGCGTACCGCCGGCTGCTGATGACCGTCGCCGTAGGGGAGGAGCGGGGGCGGGACGCGATTCTCGCCGATCTCGTGCGCATTAATTACGCCCGCAATGACACGGCGTTCGAGCGCGGCACCTTCCGCGTGCGCGGCGACACGATCGAGGTGCTCCCCGCCTACGACGAGCAGGGGCTGCGGATCGAGCTGTGGGGCGACACGGTCGAGCGGGTGACCAAGATAGACCCGCTCACCGGCAATCCCATCGCCCAGCTCAAGCGGGCCGCGATCTATCCGGCCACGCACTTCGTCACCGAGCGCCCGTCGGTCGAGCGCGCGGTGGCCGCGATCCGGGCCGAGCTCAGGGAGCGGCTTGCGGAGCTGCGCTCCCAGAACAAGCTGGTGGAAGCGCAGCGGCTCGAATCGCGCACCCAGTTCGACGTCGAAATGCTGCTCGAGGTCGGGCGCTGTACCGGGATCGAGAACTACTCCCGGCACCTCACCGGGCGTGCGCCGGGGGAACGGCCGGCGTGCCTGCTGGATTACTTTCCCCGCGAATTCACTTGTGTCATCGACGAATCGCACCAGACGCTGCCGCAGCTGGGCGGGATGTACGAAGGCGACCGCTCGCGCAAGCAGACTCTCGTCGACTACGGATTCCGGCTGCCCTCGGCGCTCGACAACCGGCCGTTGCGCTTCGACGAGTTCATGGAGCTCGTGCCGCGCATCGTCTTCGTATCGGCCACGCCGGGCGACCAGGAGCTGCAGATGTCCGAGGGGGTGGTGGTGGAGCAGATCATCCGCCCCACCGGCCTGGTCGATCCGGAGGTGGAGGTGCGGCCGGTGAAGGGGCAGGTGGACGACCTGCTGCACGAGATCCGGGAACGTGCCCGCGTGAGCGAGCGCGTGCTCGTCACCACCCTCACCAAGCGGATGTCGGAGGACCTCACCGACTACCTGCAGCAGCACGGCGTGCGCGTGCGCTATCTGCACTCCGAGATCGACGCCATCGAGCGGGTGGAGATCATTCGGGGGCTGCGGCTGGGCGAATTCGACGTGCTGGTCGGCATCAACCTGCTGCGCGAAGGTCTCGACCTTCCCGAGGTGTCGCTGGTCGCGGTGCTGGATGCCGATCAGGAGGGGTTCCTGCGGTCCGATCGCTCGCTCATCCAGACCGTCGGCCGGGCCGCGCGCAACCTGCACGGCCGGGCGATCCTGTACGCCGACCGGATGACGGGGTCGATGCAGCGGGCGCTCGACGAGATGTCGCGGCGTCGCTCGCTCCAACAGGCGTACAACGTGGAGCACGGGGTGACGCCGCGCTCGATCGTGAAGTCGGTCATCGACATCCGCTTCGTGACGCGGGTCGCGGATGCGCGCGGCAGCCGCGTCCCCGAGGCGCCGGTGCATCGCCCCGCGGACGCTCGCGAGCGCGAGGCGATGATCCAGTTGCTCGAATCACAGATGCAGGCGGCCGCCGAGGCACTCGACTTCGAGCAGGCCGCACTGCTCCGGGATCAATTGCTCGAGCTCAAGGCGGAGCTCGAGCCTCGAGGGGGGCGGCGTGCGCCTGCGCGAGGACGAGCTCAACCGGTTCGGTGAGGACCTGGGGAGCGCGCTGCGCCCCCCGGTGATCATCGGCATCTCGGGCGACCTCGGTGCCGGGAAGACGACGCTCGTCCAGGCGATCTGCCGCGGGCTGGGGGCCGAGGTGCCTGCGACCAGCCCGACCTACGCTCTCGTCCACCGCTACGAGTCCCCCAGCGGTCCCGTCTTCCACGTCGATTGTTACCGGCTGAAGTCGTCCAAGGAAGCGCGCGATCTGGGCCTCGACGATATCCTGCTGCAGAAGGCCATCCTGCTGGTCGAATGGCCGGAGAAAGCGGGGCACATGATGCCGCCGCTCGATCGCTACTTTCAGCTCAGCCACGACAGCGATACCGCCTACCGGATCCTGGAGGAGCGGTGAGTGGTGCGTGGCTGGCGCTCGACACGGCGACGGCCCTCGCGTCCGTGGCCGTGGGAGAGCCGCCCGAGGCCCGCTCCACCACGCTGCTCGAAGGTCCCCGCACGCATGCCGGGGGAATCGTCGAGCTCATCGATCGTACGGTACGCGCGAGCGGCCTCGCCGTCGCCGACCTCGCGGGGATCGTCGTCTCCGATGGACCGGGGAGCTTCACCGGGCTGCGCATCGGCTGGGCGGCCGCAAAAGGCCTCGCGCAGGAGCGCGAGCTGCCGCTCGTTGCCATCCCGGCGTTGGCGGCCGCCGCGGCGAGCGCGGCCGCGGTGCTCGGCCCCGTTCCCATCGCCGCGTGTTTCGATGCGCTGCGCGGCCAGGTCTTCGGCGCCGTCTACGTGCTGCGACCGGAGCGCCTCGAGGTCGTGGTCGCACCGGGGCTCTGGACACCGGAGGAGCTGATCGCCGCTACGCCGGAGCGGCCCCGGGCGGCGGTGGGTGACGGGGCCGTGCGCTACGGCGCCGCGTTGGAGCCGTGGACGGGCGCCCGGACGCTCGATCTACGCGCGTTGCGACCCACGGGGGCGTCGTTGCTCGCGCTGCAGCCGCTCGCGGGCGTCGGGCGCCGCATTGAGGATCCTGCCTCTGCGGAGCCGGACTACGGCCGGCCCGCGGAGGCGCAAGCGCGTTGGGAGGCTCGCCACGGACGTCCCCTGTCTCATCCGACCCGCTCGGGAAGCTGATCTGCCGGCACTCGTCGCGCTCGAACGGATCGCCTTCACCGATCCGTGGTCGCGCGGGGATTTCGCCGATTGTCTCCGCAACGGCTGGCCGATCTACGTGGCGGAGAACGGGACGACACCGCTCGGCTACATCGTCGGACGCGCCGTGGTCGATCAGGGTGAGATTCTCAATCTCGGTGTCATGCTGTCGGCGCGCCGCCGCGGGATCGGAACGGCGCTGGTCCGCCGCCTGCTCGAGGACTTTGGCCGCCGCGGTGTCGTGTCGGCGTTTCTCGAAGTGCGCGAGTCGAACCTCCCGGCGCAACAATTGTACGAGTCGTTCGGCTTCGCGGCGGTCGGTCGGCGGCCCCGTTACTATCAGCGGCCGACGGAGGACGCCGTCGTCTTGCGGGCCGCCATATCGGCAGACACCACCTCGGCGTAAATAGGGTACAAGTGGCGTATCTTTGATTGACAGAATGACTTGCGAGTCATATAATCTGGGGCATCCTTGGCCCCCACCCGCCTAATGCCAGGAGGCAGTCGTGAGCAGAAGCCTGAACAAGGTCATGTTGATCGGCAATTTGGGGGCCGATCCAGAGGTACGCAGCACCAACAACGGGTCCCGGGTCGCCAACGTCTCTCTCGCCACCAGCCGGCAGTGGACCGACCAGAAGGGCGAAAAGCAGGAAAAGACGGAGTGGCACCGGGTGATCTGCTGGAACAACAAGGGATCGATGCTGGCCGATCTCGCCGAGAAGTACATGAAGAAGGGCGACAAGGTGTACGTGGAGGGGCGGGTGGAATACCGCACCTGGGAAGACAAAGAAAAGCAAACCCGCTACGTCACCGAGATCGTCGCCCGTGAAGTGATTCTCTTGTCGCCCCGCGGCGCCGGGGGTGAAGGGTCGGGAGACTTTGCCCGCGCCAAAGCGACGGCGAAGGTGACTCCCGAAGGCAAGCCCGAGTCGCTCGACGCGTTCCCGGAGGCGCTGGATGAGGAGGACGACGATCTGCCGTTCTAGCCGCGTCGTGTGGGCCGTAGTGGTCGCCCTGCCGCTGGCCGCGACCCTCGTCGCGCAGGACTCCACTACGGCTCGCCCGGCGGCCCCGCAAGACACCGCACCGGCTCTCCCCGCCGCCGGCAAGCACGTCGTCGTCAGCGGCGAAACACTCTGGTCGATCTCTCAGCAAAACTTCTCCGACCCCCTGCTGTGGCCGGAGATCTACCGCCGCAATACCGCGGTGGTCGAGGACCCCCACTGGATCTATCCCGGCGAGGTGCTCGATCTCGGCGGCATCGCGACGGCTCCGGTGACGGACACGACGCAGACCGTCGCACAGCGTGACACCGGTGCCGCCGACACGACGCAGCTCGCCCCACCGCCGCCTGCGGAGCCCGAAGGGCCGGGCACGATTTTCGACCGTCGCTCGACGCAGCAACAGCGCGTCGAAGACGTGCTGCGCGCGTACGCGCACCAGGTGTACCGCCCGGTCCGGCGCGGCGAGTTCTACTCGGCGGGGTTCCTGACCGAAGGCGAGAAGCTGCCTTGGGCGTCGGTCGTGGGGAACACGGCGAAGCCGTCGATTCCGGTACTGGCGAATCCGCAATCGAACGTGGCCACGACCTTCCAGGAGATCGCCATCCTGCCCCCGTCCCAGGCGTCGTATCACATCGGCGATTCGCTGCTCGTGGCGCGGCTCGATCGCGATATCAATCCATGGGGCTCGGTCGTCGTGCCGGTGGGTGTGGCGCGGGTGACGTCACTGCAGCAGAAGCAGGTGCTCGCCACCGTCATCATGCAGTTCGGCCGCATCCGGGGCGGGACGGTCGCGCTGCCGCTCGAGCCGTTCAAGGATCCGGGCGAGGTGCGCCCGGCGGATGTCGATCAGGGGCTGCAGGGTCATCTGATCGAGATGCGGGACCAGCACGTGCTCGCCAGCGTGCAGCAGGTCGTGTTCCTCGACAAGGGTCGCGCCGACGGCGTGACGTTGGGGGACGTGTTCGAGGCGTACCGCCCGGCATCGGGCGAGGTCGGCGCGCGGTCGGAGGAGGTCAGGGTGCAGCTGCTGGTGGCGCATACCCGCGAGCACACGTCCTCGGCGATCGTCATCGGCATGTCGAATCCCCAGCTGATTCCCGGCATGCCGGTGCGGTTGATCAAGAAGATGCCCTCCTGACCACGTAGTCGCTCTCCCGGTATCGCAGCAGCACCCGGGCGCGGCGGATTTCCCCGCCGCGCCTCGTCGTCACAAGGAGGAATCGGATTCCAATGAAGCGCCGAGTCTTGATAACGGGCGGCGCGGGGTTCATCGGCTCGCACCTCGTCCGCGCGCATCTGGCCGCGGGAGACGACGTGACCGTGCTCGACGATCTCTCGTCCGGCAAGGCCGACAACCTCCCCGCCGGCGTTCCGCTGGTACGCGCCGATGTGCGTTCCCCCGATGCCCGGTCGCTCGCGGCGACCGGCGGCTTCGCGATCCTCAATCACCATGCCGCGCAGATGGACGTGCGCCGCTCGGTCGCCGACCCGGTGTTCGACGCCCAGGTGAACGTGATCGGCCTCCTGAACGTGCTCGAGGGGGCGCGTGCCGGCGGCGTGCGGCGCGTCGTCTTCGCCTCGTCGGGGGGCACGGTGTACGGCGACGGGGCCGCGACGCCGACGCCCGAATCCGCGGGCAAACTCCCGGCATCGCCGTACGGGACCGCCAAGCTGACCTCGGAGTACTATCTCGCGACGTTCGCGCAGCTGTTCGGTCTGGAGGCGGTCTGCCTGCGCTACAGCAACGTGTACGGGCCGCGCCAGAATCCGCATGGGGAAGCGGGCGTCGTGGCGCTCTTCAGCCGCCTGCTGCTCGCCGGGGAGCCGGTCACGATCTACGGTGATGGGCGACAGACGCGGGACCTGGTATACGTCGAGGACGTGGCCGCGGCCAACGTCATCGCCGCGGAGCGTGCGCTGCCGCCACTCGGCGGGCTCGATGCCCGGGCCTACAATATCGGGACCGGAGTCGAAACGACGGTCAATCGCCTGACCGAGATCATCGCCGCCGCCGCCGGGTCGCGCAGCGCGATCGACCACGCCCCGGCGCGGGCCGGAGAGATCCTGCGCAGCGCGCTGGACGTGTCGAAGGCCGCACGAGAACTGGACTGGCGTCCGCGGGTGGCGTTGGCTGACGGCGTGGCGCGCACACTCCACTGGATCCGGGAGGGGTAAGCGTGCTCTTGCAAGTCGGGCGGGCGGTGCCCACCACGCCGTGGGAGCTGGTGCTCACCTCGAGTCGCGAAACGAAGGTCGTCCTCGCGATTCTGGTGCTGTTCTCCGTCGTCTCGTGGTACTTGATCATTCTGAAGTGGTGGCAGTTCCGGAATGTGCGGCGGCAGGCCGATCGCTTCATGAAGGAGATCGAGAAAGCGCCGCGGCTGGAAGAGGCCTATCACGCGGCGATGCGGCTGCCGTCGTCACCGTACAACCGCCTGCTGCGCGAAGCGGTCCAGTTCTTCTCACACCTGAAGCCCGGCGTACTGCGCGAGCCCGCGGCTGCGACGCCGCACCCGACGTTGACGATGATGCAGCTCGAGGCGCTGCGCATGGTGCTCGCGAAGGAGGTCGCCGCGGAGCGTGACGCGGCCGCCCGGTTCATCCCCTGGCTGGCGACGTTCGGGTCCGTGAGCCCGCTGCTCGGCCTGCTCGGGACCGTGCTCGGCGTGATGGACGCATTCATCGGGATCGCCGTCGGCGGATCCGGCAACATCGGCGCCGTCGCTCCCGGCGTCGCGGAAGCGCTCGTGACGACGGTCGCCGGACTCGCGGTCGCGGTGCCGGCGGTGATGTCCTACAATCTCTACGTGAACCGGCTCGGTCTCTTCGCGGGCGAGCTGGAGGGGTTCGCGCAGGAAATCATCGGCAGTCTGGCGCGCGAAGGGAGGCTCTAGATGGCGGGCCTCGTGGGGGGCGGCGGCGGCCTGCGCGGCCACGGCGAGCTGCCGCTCAATGCCGACATCAACGTGACGAGTCTCGTCGACGTGGCCTTCGTGCTGCTCATCATCTTCATGATCACCGCGCCCATCATGCAAGGCGGGGTCGACGTGCGTTTGCCGCGCGCGGAAGCGCGGCCGATCGAACCCAAATCGGGACTGGTCGTGACCGTGGACCGCACCGGCCGGATCTTTCTCGATCAAGCCGGTCTCTCTTACGAGGATTTTCGCGCCACGTTCCCGGCATTCGTGCGCAGCCGTCACCCGACGGGCGTCTACCTCCGTGCCGATGGTCGCGTCGCGTACGCCACCGTCGTGCAGGTGCTCGCCGTGATCCGGGCAGCGGGCGTCAACGACGTGGGACTCGTGGCGGAGCCGGAGGTGCAGGGGCCGTGATCCGCGTGCCGCGGCAGAGCGGCAATGTGCCCCTCGGCCTGATCGGCACGGCCCTCGTGCACGGCGTGGTCCTGGCGCTGTTTCTCGCGTCCGTGTCGGGTGCGCGCTCCGCCCCTCCCGTCTATCGCGTTCAGCTTATCGCGGCGCCCGAAGTCGAGCCCGATGCCCGCCCCGCGCCTCAGGCGATTCAGCGGGAAGCGGCTCCCCCGGAGCCGCCGGCGCCGGCTCCCAAGCCGCCTCCCAAGAACACCGCCTCCCGGGCCGCACCGCCTCCCGCTCCCGATACGAAGAAGCGGGAGGCCGCACCGCGCACGACGCCCAAGGCCAGACCCCTCCCCGGGGAGGCCCCGAGCACCGGGTCCGATGCGGCGACCGTGAGCACGGAAGGGATCGAGTTCCCGTTCCCGGAGTATTTGCAGAACATCGTGTCCCAGGTGCTGCAACGGTGGCAGCGCCCGGCCCAATCTTCACCGCTCGAGGCTGAAGTGTCGTTCATGGTTCATCGCGACGGGTCCGTCACCGACCTGCAGTTCGTGCGCCGTTCGGGCGACTTCGGTTTCGATCTGGAAGCCCAGGGAGCGATCGAAGAGGCGGGCCGCATCAAGGCGTTCGGGATGCTGCCCGACGGCTGGGTACCCGACATCCTCTTCGTGCGATTCTACTTCTCCGGAAAGCGGCAATGACCTCGCACCGGCTCTTCCTGCTGGGGATCGCTCTCACGTCCGCCGTGTCGCCCGGCCGGCTTGCCGCCCAGGACACCACGGCGATCGACCGGGGTGTGCGGATCGGGATCGTGTACCGTCCCGGTGTGCGCCCCGGCGTCGTCGTGCTCCCGGGGCGCCAGGTGGCGACCGGGCTCGACTCGGTCCGAGCCATCGTGTCGCGCGACCTCGACTACAGCGACCGATTCGAGGTGATCACCTTGCCGGGCGGGGACTCGGTCCGCGGCTCGACCACGATGCCCGCTCGGCCAGACCCCGCGGGGCGCGGCGCCCGCCCACGGCCAGCGGCGGGGGGGGGCACGCTCAACTATCCATTATATCGGGCGCTCGGCGCGGATTTCGCGATCGACGTCCGGGGCGCGGCGGATACGACGGTGATCGTCGTGCACGACATCGCGGCCGGCGCCGTGCGGCGCACGGTGCAGGGGGTGCTGCCCGCGTTGGGACTCCCGGGCTTCCGGCTCGCGGCTCACCGGCTCTCCGATCAGATCCTCCAGGCGACGGTGGGGACGCCCGGCATGGCGGCGACCCGCATCCTGTTCGTGCGCGACGGGAAGGTGTACCGCATCGACCAGGACGGGGCCGACATCGTCCTCACCTCCTCGACCGACCATCAGGCGATGTCGCCGGCGTGGTCGCGGGATGGGCGGCGCTTTGCCTATATGGAGTTCGCCGACGGGCGGGGTCAGCTGTTCGTGCAGGATGTCGCGACGAACCGGCGGGCGACGGTGACTACGACGGGCAAGACGCTCGATTTCACGCCGGCGTTTTCACCCGACGGTCGCACCCTCGCCTTCAGCCGTGCGACCGAAGAAGGCACCGATATCTACACGATCAATCTGCATGACAGCTGCTGTCTGCAGCGCTTGACCCGAGGCGGCTTTTCGGACAACTTGTCTCCGACCTATAGTCCGGACGGGCAGCGGATTGCGTTCGTCTCGACACGCCCGGGGTTGCCGCAGATTTACGTAATGGCGGCCGACGGCACCGACCAGCAGTTGTTCGCCCCGTTCGATTACGGGGTCAGCGGGTCGTCCAATGCTCCGGAATGGTCCCCCGACGGCCAGTCGGTGGCATTTCACCGCGACGTCGGCGGCACGTTGCAGGTCTTCGTGCTCGACGTGCGGACCCGCACCGTGCGACAGCTCACGTCGCTGGGCCGCAACGAGGACCCCACCTGGGCGCCCGACGGGCGGCATCTGGCGTTCGTCTCGGATCGCAGTGGCTACCGGCAGTTGTGGGTGATTGACCTGGAAACGGGAAGGATTCGGCCCCTGTTGCAGCAGAGTGGGGCACGACTGCCGGCGTGGTCTCCGCGTATACCGGAGGCCGGTATAACGAACCCCTGAACGGGAGAACCGGACACAATGACACGCGTCCATTCGCTGGTCCTGATGGGCTTCGGCGTGGCGCTGCTCGTGGCCTGCGGGAAGAATCCGCAGCCGGAAGCGACCCCCGCGCCGGCGCCCAACGCCGACTCGATCGCCGCCGCTGAGCGCGCGCGTGCCGACTCGGCAGCCGCCGATTCGGCCCGGCGAGCGCAAGAGGAAGCGGAACGCATCGCCCGGCAGCGCGCCGCTGATTCTGCGGCCGCGGCCGCCGGTGCCGTAACGGAAGTTCGCAACATGCTCGCCGCCATGATCCACTTCGATTATGACAAGGCGGCGCTGCGGTCCGACGATCAGGCGGGGCTCGATCAGAAGGTCGCCATCCTGACGGCCAATGCCGCGGTGCGTATCCGCATCAGTGGACACTGCGACGAGCGCGGGTCCGATGAATACAACCTTGCGCTGGGGAACCGGCGCGCCACCGCCGCGAAGCAATACCTCGTCAGCCACGGCATCGATGCCAGTCGCATCGAGACCGTGTCCTACGGGGAAGAGCGGCCCATCGCGACCGGCCACGACGAGGACTCGTGGGCGCAGAACCGCCGCGATGAGTTCGAGATCCTGAGCGGCGGCGATAGCCTCAGGAAGCCGTAATTGTGCCACGCGTTCGCAGCACGCTGACCCTCGGCCTGGGGCTCCTCTCCGGCTGCGCCCTGCGGGGCGACGTTCGGAAGGTGGAGCTTCAGGTCGAGGCGCTGCGGAGCGAGATGGCGCGCTCCGATACCGCGCGCCGGATCGAGCGCGATTCGCTGGCGCGTGTACTTGCGTCGGTCCAGGCTACGATCGCCGCGGAGCAGAATGCGATGGTGCAAATTCGCGGCGACATTCGCAGCGACCTGCAGGCGGTGCAGCAGCAGCTGATGGCGTTGCAGGAGTTGACGGGGCAGAGCCAGCAACGCCTGTCGGAGCTCCGCAGCCGGCTGTCGACGCCGGCACCGTCGCCGGTGCCACCCCCCCTCGATACGACGACCGGCGGGGGAGCACCGCCCGCCACCGGCCCGGCCACACAGGGCGGGGGCGGTGGCAGCCCCGGTCCCGATCAGATGTACGACTTGACGATGCAGCAGTACCGCCGCGGCAGCTTCACCACGGCCCGGCTCGGCTTTCGCGAGTTTCTCCGGCTGTATCCGAATGACGAGCGCGCCGCCGATGCGCTGTACTTCGTCGGCGAGTCGTTTGCGCCCGAGAATCCCGACTCGGCCTCGGCGGTGTATCAGGATGTCGTGAAGCGCTTCCCCAATTCGTCGCGAGCACCATCGGCCCTCTACAAGCTGGGCCTTCTCGCCCAGCAGCGAGGAGACAAGGCCGGCGCGCGCACCTTCTTCGCGCGCGTCCTCGCCGGGTATCCCCGGTCCGACGAGGCCAACCTCGCCCGCGACAGGCTGCAAGCGCTGGGGCGCTAGCCCCACTCCCCAGTGTTCGACGCACCGAACCGCGGCGAAATGCCGTTCCTCGATCATCTCGAGGAGCTGCGGTGGCGGCTGCTGAAGAGCCTCGTCGCGATCGTGCTGGGGACCCTGGTCGGGTGGGTCATCGTCCAGCGCATCGATATCATCGGGCTGCTGACGGCGCCGATCGCGACGCACCTCCCCGGGGGCCGGCTCAATTACACGAGTCCGACCGACCCGTTCTTCATTACCCTCAAGTTCGCGTTCATCGTCGGGGTCGTGGTTTCCTCCCCGGTGGTCGTGTTCCAGCTGTGGGCGTTCCTCGCGCCGGCGTTGTACGAGCGCGAGCGGCGACTCGTCGTTCCGGCCCTGGCGGTCGGGGTGGTGCTGTTCCTGGGAGGCGCCGCCGCGGGATATTTCCTGGCGCTGCCGCACGCGCTGACGTTCCTGCTCGGATTCCAGAATCAGGCCCTGCAACCGATCATCACCGCCGACCGCTACTTCGCCTTCGCCGCGCAGATCATCGTCGCCGTCGGAGCGGTGACCGAGCTGCCGCTCGTGATCATCATCTTGACGGCATTGGGCGTCGTGACGCCCGCCGGGTTGCGGCGGAACCGCCGCATGGCGCTGTTGTTCGCGGCGATCCTGGCGGCGTTTCTCGCGCCCCCCGATGCGCTGTCGATGGTCATCGGGATCGCGGTGCTGTTGATCTTCTACGAGATCGGCATCTGGTGCGCCGTGGTCGTGACCCGACGCCGCGCCCGGGCGGCCGCGCGCGCCGCTGCCGCGGTCGCGTTGCTGGCGCTGGCCTTCGCCGGTCTGCCGCGTCCCGCCGTCGCCCAGCGCCCGGTTGCTCCGCCTCCGCGGCCCGGGCAAGTGCGGCAACCCGGGGACACAACCCGGCGCGGCGACACCAGCGCGGCCGGCCACCTGCTCGACACCGCCACGGCGCGCAAGCTCGGTCTCCCCACCGGGCCGACGCGCACATTCCCGTCCCCCGACGCGGTGCTCGACACGCTGCTCAAGCTCAAAGGCTACCGGGTGACGCAATACGTCGCCGACACGCTGCGCGTCCTCGGGGACAGCGGCGCGATCGTGCTGACGGGAGAAACGCTGCTCGACCGGGAGGGGACGAAGCTCGAAGCCGACACGGTGCACTACCGCCAATCGAGCTGCCGCCTCGACGCGTCCGGCAATCCGCGCCTGTTCGATCAGGGCTCACAAGGCAGCACGCCGACCGTCGTGGTTGGCGAGGGGATGCGCTACGACACCTGCTTGAAGCGAGGCACGGTGCTGCAGGGTCTCACGACCTTCCAGCAAGGCGGCGGCACCTGGTTCATGCGCGCCAACATCGCGCTCGATTCGGGCTCGACCCGCCTGTACGGCGCGCGGAGCAACATCACCTCCGACGAGCGCCCCGTTCCGGGATACCACTTCGCCGCCGGGGAGATGAAGTGGCTCAACAAGACGGTGATGATCGCTCGGCCGACCATCCTCTTCGTGAACGACGTCCCGATCATGTGGTTGCCGTTCATCTTCAACGACATCCGGCCGGGGCGACACAGCGGCATGCTCGTGCCGCGCTTTGGGCTCAACGACCTCGTCCGCCCGACGCGCACCTACCAGCGCCACGTGACGAATATCGGCTACTACATCGTCCTCAACGACTACGTGGACTTCCTCGCCTCGGCGGACTGGTACTCCGGGACGAGATTCGATGTGAACGGACAGCTGCACTACCGCTGGCTGAGCCAGTTCGTCAATGGCGGGCTGTCGGTATCGCGCTGGAGCCAGCTCGATGGCGCGGGCGGGCGATCGACGACGCTGATCTGGAACCACAGCCAGAGCTTTTCCAGCCGCACGCACTTTACGGCCAGCGTGAACTACGCGACGAGCGGCGCCGTGATCCAGCGGAACACCGTGGACCCCTACCAGACCACCGCACAGCTCAGCTCCAACCTGAACTTCGACAAGCGCTTCGACTGGGGAGCCTTCAACGTGGGGGGGAGCCGCTCGCAGAACCTGTCGACCAGCCTGACGACACAAACGTTTCCAACGGTTTCGATCACCCCGGCGCCGATCGACCTGGCGTCGTGGATCACCTGGTCGCCCGGTTTCTCGTACACCAGTACGGGGACCTTCCATAATCTGAGCTCTGCGCCGTTGCTGCTGCCGAACGCGAACGGGGGGATCGACACCCTGGCCCGGAGCTTCGACGCCCGCACGAGCACCCTGTCGATCGGCACCCCGCTCAGGCTGGGACGCTGGAACTGGACCAACTCGTTCCAGATCCTGGACCAGGCGAGCAATCAGCGGACCGAGTTCCTCATCCCCGATCCGGCCGATTCGACTCTGCTGCACCATGTGCTCTACGATCGCACGTTCTCCACGCGGGTCGACTGGACGACCGGGATCAATCTGCCGCAGCTGTTGCCTGGTACGTGGCACATCCAGCCGGGAATCGGCATCGTGAACAAGACGAGCGCCGGGCCGTTCATGCTGCGCAATCAGTTCACGGGGGGACAATTCCTCCAACAGGGAAAGCGCCTGCAGTTCAGCCTCGGCGCCGCCCCCACGTTCTTTGGATTCTTCCCGGGGATCGGTCCGTTCTCGCGCATCCGTCATTCGGTCGCCCTGATCATGAGCTATCAGTACGCTCCCGGCGCCGCGGTGCCGGCCGCGTTTGCGCATGCGCTCGACCCGGCGGGCCGTCTGCTCAACTCGAGGAGCGACCCGCAGCAGACGATCAACCTCGGTTTGTCGCAGACGTTCGAAGCGAAGTTCAAGCCCGCGCCGGGTGACACGACCGACGCGCCGGCGCGCAAGATCCGACTCCTGAGTCTCAATACGTCGGGTGTATCCTACAACTTCGAGCAAGCCAAGATTCCGGGTCGCGTCGGCTGGCAGACGCAGACGCTCACCAACACCTTCGCCTCGGATCTGCTGCCGGGATTCAACCTCCAGATCACCCACGACCTGTGGCGGGGGCAGGTCGGTCTCGATAGCACGAAGTTCGATCCGTTCTTGCAAAGCCTGTCGGCGTCGTTCTCCCTGAGTGCGCGGACGTTCGCGGCGCTGGGTGCCCTCATCGGCCTCGGCCACCGGCCGGAGCCGACGACGGGGGGAGGACCGGCCCCCGTTCCGGGTGGCACACCGGGGACGCAATTCGGTCCCGGTCCGCGCGGCGGGGGATTCGGCGGGATCGGCGGTCCACCGGGCGGATTCTCCGGGGGCGGAGGGCGCGGGTTCAACCTCAACGTGCAGTTCTCGCTGCAACGCACCCGCCCCCGGACGAGAACCGACACGCTCGGCAACACAATCGCCCTCCCCGGGCTGCAGGGCGGCAATCAGCAGATGTCGCTCGCCATGGCGTTCAGTCCCACGCCGCATTGGACCGCGTCGTGGAATACCAACTACGACTTCGAGACCAGGCGATTCCCCCAGCATTACATCCGCTTGGAGCGGGACCTGCATCGCTGGCACGCCAGTTTCGCCTTCAGCCGCACGGCGAGCGGCAACTTCGCCTTCAACTTCTACGTGGCGTTGCTCGATGAGCCCGATATCAAGTTCGACTACGACCAGCAGAGTTACTTCCACACCCCGAGCCCCTGACGCCCGCGTGCTGTCCTCGTCAGAGGACAGTTCTCCTCCGTCGCAACTTCCTAAGCTGTTACCAACAAATCATTTATCTGCAGGCACGGCCCCTGCCAGTAGAGCGGGTGTTCCGTCCTTCTCCTCGAGGTGCTTTATGTCGTCCCGGATCACGGTCAGTCTGGTCACAGCGGGGCTGCTGCTCGCCGGCTGCCAAACCTATGACACGACCGGCTCGGTGCCGAACGTTTCCGCCCCGGCGAACCTCACCTATCAGCTCGACCCGAGCGGTGATCCGTCGACGCCGGCCGGGATCCTGCTCCGCTGGGACGACGTGACCGACGCGTCGCTCGCGAGCTATCGCATTTACTCGCGCGGCAGCACGAGCGGGTCCTTCAGCCTACGGGGCGAGACGACGTCCAATACGTTTCACGACAACGGCGTGCCGCACCTCCAGTACTACGTGACGGCCACCGACGTGAACGGCGGCGAGAGTGACGCCAGCAATACGATCACCGTCGACGAGCGGCTGCAGCTCGAGAGCCCCGACTCGCTCAACTCCATTTCCTTGAACGGGGCGATCCAGCTCGACTGGACCGACAATGCGTTTCTGGCCGACCCCAATCGATTTCAGTGGTACCGCGTGTACAGCGCATCGTACGATCTCGACACCGGGTTCTGCGGCACCGACTGGGCGCTCGAGGGGACGACGGTGTCGCCGGAGTTCGTCGCGGCCGCACTCGCCAACGGCGTGCCGCGCTGTTTCGGCGTGTCGGCGATCAGCGTCGAGGGCTACGAGAGCCTGTGGTCGCCGCTGCGGCAGGACACGCCGCGTCCCGACGCGCGCAACGTCCTTGTCTCCACCTTCGAGGCGAACAGCGCCCAGTCGGGTTTCCGCTTCTGGGACGACGTGAACCAGGACGGGGTCGGCCAGGCGAATGAGCTTGGCCTCGTACAGGACGGCAACCGGACGGACATCGATTTCTGGGTGCATCGCGAGCCCGATTCGACGCTCTGGATCGTGCCCGAGTTCACCGGCACCTCGCTGCGGCTCTACTCCAACACGCCGGTCGCGGACCTCACGTCGATCGACTTCGCCCCGGCGAGCGGTTACTCCCGCAACATGATCCAGGCTCAACCGGGCTATGGATACGTGTTCCAGATCGTCGAGGGCAGCACGATCCGCTACGCCGCCCTGCGGGTCACCCATGTGGGTCGCACGTTCCTGATCTTCGACTGGAGCGTCCAGACCGACCCCGGCAACCCGGAGCTCATGGTGCACGGCAACCTGCCGACGTCCGAGGAGACGGGGATCATCGTCACAGGCGCACGCTAGGCCCCTGTGGGCGTAGTGGGGAAGGGCCGGGAGCCGATCGGCTTCCGGCCTTTCTCGTATGCCTCTACCTTCCTCTCCACCATGTCAGCCACCGTCACTCTCGACGGCCGCTCCCTCACCATCGCCGGCGTCGTCTCGGTCGCTCGTCACGGCGCCCGGGTGGCGGTGGCGCCGGAAACCCGTGACCGCGTCACCCGCTCGCGCGCGGGTATCGAGGCGGCCATCGCCCGCGGCGACACGATCTACGGCGTCAACACCGGCTTCGGGAAACTGGCGCACGTGCGCATCGCCCCTGAGCAGCTGCGTGCCCTCCAGCTGAATCTCATTCGGAGCCATGCGTCGGGCGTCGGCGAGCCGCTGCCGGTCGAGGCCGTCCGCGCCATGATGCTCCTCAGGGCCAACGTCCTCCTGATGGGGACGAGCGGGGTCCGCCCCGTCATTCCCGATACGCTGGTCGCGATGTTGAACGCCGCCGTTCATCCGACCGTCCCGTCCCAGGGCAGTGTCGGAGCCTCCGGGGACCTGGCACCGCTCTCCCACCTCGCCCTGGCGATGATCGGCGAGGGGCCCGACGGTCATCGGCTGGTGCCGGCAGGGATCGCTCCGGTCACGCTCGAGGCAAAGGAAGGCATCGCCTTCGTCAACGGGACGCAAGCACAGACCGGCCTCACGGCGCTGCTGGTGCACGACGCGTGGACGTTGTGGCACACCGCGCACGGCGCCGCCGCCATGAGCCTCGAAGCGGTGCGGGGCACTCCCGTCCCGTTCGATGCCCGGATCCACGACGCCCGGCCGCACCCCTATCAACAGCGTTCCGCCGCCCTGCTGCGTGACCTGCTCGCCGAGAGCGCCATCCGCGAATCGCATCGCCACGACGACCCCAGGGTCCAGGACGCGTATTCGCTGCGCTGCACGCCCCAGGTGCTGGGTGCCGTCGGTGAAGGAATCGCCTTCGCCGAACGGCTGGCCACCACTGAGCTGAACGCCGCGACGGACAATCCGCTCGTGTTCGGCGCCGACGTGCTGTCGGGCGGCAACTTCCACGGCCAACCGGTAGCGCTGGCGCTCGACGTCTTGGCCATCGCCCTGACCACGCTCGCCGGGTTGTCGGAGCGGCGGCTGGAGCGGGTGGTGAATCCCGATCTATCCTCGGGGCTCCCTGCGTTTCTGGCGCGAGACCCCGGTCTCGACTCGGGGTTCATGACGGCGCAGATCGCCGCTGCGGCCCTCGTTGCCGACGCCCGCGTCCTCAGCACGCCGGCGAGCGTTCAGTCGATCCCCACCGAGGGCAATCAGGAAGACATCGTTCCGATGGGGATGACCGCGGCATGGAAGGCGCGCCGCACGCTCGATGACGCGACGCGCGTCGTCGCGATAGAGCTGCTGGCCGGCGCGCAGGGGCTCGAATTCCTGAAACCGCTCGCTCCCGGTCGCGGCGTCGCCCGCCTGTACGACGCGGTCCGCGGGTTCGTGCCGTCGCTCACTGCCGATCGCCCGATGTCGGACGACATCGAGCGAGTCGTCGTGGCCATCCGGGAAGGGCGGTTCACGACGGACGCGTCGGGATGAGTGGGGCGCGGGCGGTACGCTCCCCGCGCGGTGCCGAGCGCTCGTGCCGCGGCTGGGTGCAGGAGGCGGCGCTCCGCATGCTCATGAACAACCTCGATCCGGAGGTCGCCGAGCGGCCGCAGGACCTCGTCGTGTACGGCGGCACGGGCAGGGCGGCGCGGAGCTGGGAGGCGTACGACGCGATCGTCGCCTGCCTCACCGACCTCGGCGACGACGAGACGCTCCTCGTGCAGTCCGGCAAGCCGGTCGGCGTCTTCCGGACGCACGAGATGGCGCCACGCGTGCTGATCTCGAACTCGATGCTCGTGCCCAAGTGGGCGACGTGGGACACGTTCCGGGAGCTGGAGCACGCCGGGCTCACGATGTACGGGCAAATGACGGCGGGCTCGTGGATCTACATCGGGACCCAGGGGATCCTGCAGGGGACGTAT
>DATJJY010000015.1:0-22845 GCA_035491895.1 Gemmatimonadales bacterium | reverse complement strand
CCACGCCAACGCGCTGCCCGACGGGGTGAACCCGTTCAGCAACAACGGCACGAGCGTCTACTATTTCCACGCCCGCAGCGCGGACCTGGGGCGCGCCCTCGATCAGGAGATCGCCGCCGCACTCGGCCTGCGCGACCTGGGACTGGGGCGCGGGGACTACGCCCTGGTGCGGCCGACGTGGATGCCCGCGGCGCTCACCGAGGGGGCGTTCATGATGCTCCCGGACCAGGAGGCGCTGCTGGCGAGTGAGGCGGGTCAGTGGCGCTACGCCGGGGGTCTGGTGCGGGGAATTGAGGGTTTTCTGCGACAGAATGCTGCAGGCAGTCGATAAGAGGGTGGTGGAGGATGGTGGACGTTGGTGGAGGATGGTGGAGGTCAATCCTGCAGCTCGGTAACCTCCACCTACCTCCACTTTCCTTCACCAGCCTCCATAACCTCCGCAGAATGCGAATGAACCGCCCCCGCGGGGCTACGGTATAATGGAAGAACCCATGCTCCGCGCTCTCATCCGATATGCCGTCCTCGCCCCGGTACTGTGCGGCGTTGCGGCCGGTGTGGCCCATGCTCAGGCCCCGCCGGAGCGGGCAGATGTAGAACGGCTGCGGGACTCGCTGGGCGGGGCGGTCGACAGCGTGTCGCTCAAGCGGCTGGAGGCGGCCACGATCGACGTCGCCAAGCGCGACCGCGACAATCCGCTGATCCACCTGCGCCTCGGGTTCATCGCGTACCGGTTGGGCGAGATCGCCAAGTCGAAGCCGCACTTCGACGACGCCGCGGGCGAGTTCGAGTGGGCCACGGACTTGAAGCCCGACTGGCCCTATTCCTGGTACGGGCTCGGGCTGGCGGAGCTGGCGCAGGGAGAGAATTCGTCGATCGCGATCGAGAACCTGCGCCAGCAGCTCGGTCTCGACTACCTCTCGAAAGCGGCGCGCGCCTTCGCCCGCGCCACGCAGGCCGATCCGAGCTTCGCCTTCGCCGCGATCGACCTCGCCAATGCCGCCCTGACGCAGCGCATTCGCCCGCGGCTCGAGGTCGCACTGCAGTCGGTGCGGCTCGCCGCCGCCTCGCCCGCCGGGGCGAACCCCGCCGTGCAGCTCGCGCGCGGCAGGGTCGAGCGCGAGATGGGGGAAGTCGATTCGGCGCTCGCCGGGTTCCACGCCTTCATCGCGACGGGCGGCGATTCGGGCATCGGGCTGTTCGAGCTGGCGCGCACCCAGTTCTTCGCGAACGAGCCCGCGGCGGCGGAGTCGAGCTACTACGCCGGCGCCCGCATCGGAACGAGCGAGCTGGCGCGCGCGCTGTATCGCGGCGACGTCGCCCTGCTCGCCGACTCCGTCGAGCTGAAGGAATACGATGCGCAACCCGACGCCGGCGCCCGCGCCGCGTGGCTGGCGCGCTTCTGGAACCAGCGCGACGTCGTGGAAGCGCGCGATGCGGGCGAGCGCCTCGCCGAGCACAACCGCCGCTGGCTGTACGCGCATCGCAACTTCCGGCTGGTGAGCCGCCACCGCCACTACGACATCACCGAGGTGTATCGCTCCACGCAGGCGGAGTTCGACGATCGCGGGATCATCTACCTGCGCCACGGTGAGCCGGACCAGCGGGCCACCTACCCCTCCGATCTCAACAAGATCGAGCCGAACCAGAGCTGGCTGTATCACCGGACCGGCGGCGATCTCGTCTTCAACTTCGTGGCGCGCGACGACGCCTCCGACTACAAGCTGGTCGAGAGCCTGGTGGACGCGATGGGTTTTCGCGCCGCGGTGCAGGCGGCGGGCCATCCCGATCCCGGCGTGATCGACCTGTACGCGTCGCGCGAGCAGTTCGGCGGCACCTACGCGCGCGTGGCGCGCGGCGGCAGTCTGGCGGGAGCGGCCCTCGCCGACGAGCGCTCGACGGGGCGGCACGACATCAAGACCGGGACGAGCACCGACTCGTACCGGCAGCGCTTCCCCGTGGCGCTCAACGTCGTGATCTCGGACTTCGTGGTCGGTACCGGAGAAAACCAGGTTGCGAACGGCAGCGATTCAGATCGGATGACGACAGGCGCCGGCCGCGAAGGCGCGGCCACCCGACCGCCCGACCGCCAAGCCCTCCACGTCGTGTTCGCGATCCCGGCCGACCGGCTGGCGCCCGAGCCGGGCGGGGAAGGGGTGCTCTACCCGCTGCACTTTCGGCTGCTCGTCACCGACCTGCACGACAGTCTCGTCGCCCGGCTCGACACGCTGCGCGTCTTCACGGCGCACCAGGCACTCCACGCGCCGAGCTATCTCAGCGGCCGGCTCAGCGTCCCGGTGCCCGTCGGCGCGCTGCGCTACCGGCTGCTCGTGTCGACCACCGATCAGCTCGCCGGACAGCTGGTGGAGCGCGACACGGTGAACGTGACGGCGCTCGACGGGCGGTCCTACACCTCGAGCGACGTGGTGATGGGGCGAATAGGCGGCGGGCTCGTCTGGCTCACCCGCCGGCCGGCCGGCGGGGGTGACTCGACCGCTGTGGACAGCGTGCTGCTCAACCCGCTGGACCGTTTCCCGTCGGGGAGCGTGGTGGAGCTGTACTTCGAGGTGTACGGCCTGGCCCCGGGCCAGACCTACCACACCGAAGTGCGGGTGGAGCGGCAGGGTGGACGCTCCATCCTCGGCAGGATCGGCGGCTTGTTCGGCGGGCGCCACGCGCCGGCGCTGCTCGAGTTCGACGCGGTCGCCGCCGGCCCGGTGACGCGCGTGCATCGCGGCATCAGTCTGCAGGATGTGCCGACCGGGAGTTACGTCCTCACCCTGACGCTCACCGACCCCGCGTCGACGCGTCGCATCGTCAAGCGACAGTCACTGCAGGTTGTTTCCAGCCAGTAAGTTGACACGCTCGCGCGCGCATCCATAAGTTATTCGACATTGTACTGTCCCCACTGCGGCGCCCAAAACGACGAAGCCTTCAAGTTCTGTAAGACTTGCGGCGCCGATCTTTCCACGTCGGTACCGCTCAGCGGCGCCGCCCCCGACGAGCCCTCCGAAGTCGATCTGGTCCGCGCCGAGCTGAAGGACGAGTACGAGATCCTGAAGGAGCTGGGCCGGGGCGGCATGGCGATCGTATTTCACGCCAAGGAGCGCCTGCTCGAGCGCGAGGTGGCGCTGAAGGTCCTGCCGTTCTCGCTGTCGTTCGACAAGGAGTTCGTGGAGCGCTTCATGCGCGAAGCGCGCACCGCGGCCAAGCTCGAGCACCCCAACATCGTCCCGATTTACCGCGTTGGAAAATCGGGCCGGGTCATCTACTTCACGATGAAGTACCTGCGCGGCCATTCGCTGGCGACGCTGCTCGCCTCGCGCGGCGCCCTGCCGCCGGTCGAGATCCGGCAGATCCTCGTGCAGGTGGCCCGCGCCCTCGCGTACGCGTACCGTACCAACGAGACAGTGCACCGCGACATCAAGCCCGACAACATCATGTTCGACGAGCACGGGCAGGCGTTGGTCGCCGATTTCGGGATCGCCAAGGCCGCCAGCGGCTCGAAGCTCACCGGCACCGGGATGGCGATCGGCACGCCGCACTACATGAGCCCCGAGCAGGCGCGCGCCCAGCCGCTCTACGGCGAAAGCGACATCTATTCGCTCGGCGTGGTCGCCTACCAGTGCCTCACCGGCGTGGTGCCGTTCGACGGCGAGGACTCATTCTCGATCGGCTATAAGCACATCATGGAGCCGCTGCCGGTTCCGGTGCTCGAGACACAGGAGCAGATCGATCTCTTCGAGATCGTGAAGAAGATGATGGCCAAGCAGCGCGAAGAGCGCTTCCGGTCGGCCGACGAGCTGACGGAAGTCCTGGAGAGCGGAGCGGGCTACGTCGCGACCGGGATCACGTCGGCCCAGACGCGCGCCATCCCCTCGCTCGCCTTCCCGAAACTGTCGACCGCGCCCACCACGCCGCTGCCGCGCCTCAGCACGAGCGGGCTGCCGCCGCTCCCGGAGGAGCGGAAGCACCGCTCTGCGCTCGCGGCGATTCTCATCTGGGTGCTCGTCGTGGGCGGGATTCTGGGCGGCGGGGGGTTCTTCGCGTACAAGAAGGGGCTGATCTTCGGACACAGTATCGTGGCGGATTCGGGCGCCGTCGTGCACGACAGCACGCAGCTCGCCGACAGTGCCACGAGCGCCGATTCCGGCGTCCGCGCGGGCGGCGATACGGCGTCGCGCGGCGGCAGCACCGTGGCGCCCGGTACGCCCGGCCGGCTGATGCTGCTCGGCACGATCCCCGACGGCGCCAAGGTGACGATGGACGGGCAGCCGGTGAAGGGGACACAGCTCGACCTGCCGCCGGGGACGCACAAACTGGCGGTGCACGCCGACGGGTGGCAGCCGCTCGAGCGGGCGGTGCTGATCACCCCGGGCAGCACGAACTCGGTGACGGTCGAGCTGCAGCGGGTCACCGTGGTGGGCGGCGGCAGCAACGCGAGCGGCGGCGGGCCGGTGACCTGCGAGACCTACTCTCCGACCTACAACCGCGACGGCTCCTGCTTCGACACGCGGCCCGCGCCGCTCGTCGCGCCGCGCGTGCCGCTGCCCGCCGGCACGACGGACATGCCGCGCCTCGTGATCGTGCTCGTACACGTGTCGCAGGATGGCACCACCGCCGACGCGCGGGTGCTAACCCCCTCCAACGACACTGCTTTCACCCAGCTGGCCCTCGATTTCGCGAAGCAGCTCAAGTGGACACCGGCGCAGAAGAACGGCGAGCCGGTCGACGCCTGGACCCAGCAACAAATCCTGCCGCTGCGCCAGTAATGCAGATCGATCCCCGGGCGTACATCGCACCCGGCGCGTGGGTGATGGGCGACGTCACGCTGGGACCGGAGGCGAGCGTCTGGTACGCCTGCGTCGTGCGGGGCGACATGGATCGCATCGTGATCGGCGCATCCAGCAACATCCAGGACGGCAGCGTCGTACACGTCGACGCCGGCCTCCCCGCGCTGATCGGCGCGCGGGTCGGGGTGGGGCATCGTGCCATTCTGCACGGTTGCGTCGTGGAAGACGACTGTCTCATCGGGATGGGGAGCATTCTGCTCAACGGGGTACGCATCGGGACGGGGAGCGTCGTGGCGGCGGGAGCGGTGGTGCGGGAGGGGATGGTCGTCCCGCCGGGCTCGCTCGTGGTCGGCGTGCCGGCGCGGGTGGTCCGGCCGGTGGACGAGACGCTCACGACCCGTATCCGGGAGACGTGGCAGCACTACGTGGGGGAGGCGGCCCGGCATCGCGCCGGGAACTTCCCGCCCGCGCAGACAGGTTTGTGATGTGGAAAGACGGGAATCGACGGAGCGACGGCGCTAGCGGAAAAACTTGCCCGGGCAAGATGACACCCCTACCTTGCCCTTCCGCGTCTGTGAGAAGGTCTGCGGTCGTTTCGTTTCGTTAAGCGCACAACGGGGGCGGTTCTTCTGACGTCAGACGTCTGACGTCAGACATCTGATTTCGATGAACGCCGCCCGCTGCACAACTCAGAGGGTCCGCCGCTCATGACAACTCGCCGCAAGGGAACGCTCGACCTGAACGCCAACGCCATCACCGTCCTCGAGCGCCGCTACCTCGTGAAGGACGACCAGGGCAAGCCCGTCGAGCGGGCCGAAGATCTCTTCTGGCGCGTGGCGCGCACCATCGCCGCGCCCGACAAGACGTACGGCGCTTCCGACAAGGCGGTCGAAGCGCTGGCCGAGGCGTTCTTCGAGCTGATGGCCACGCGCGTCTGGATGCCCAACTCGCCCACCCTCATGAACGCCGGCCGGCCGCTGGGCCAGCTGTCGGCGTGCTTCGTGCTGCCGGTGGACGACGCGCTCTCCAACGGCAAGAGCGGCATCTACGACACGCTGCGCGCCATGGCGCTGGTGCACCAGTCGGGCGGCGGCACCGGCTTCGCGTTTTCGCGGCTGCGCCCCAAGAACGACGTGGTGCGCTCTACCATGGGTGTCGCCTCGGGCCCCGTCTCGTTCATGAAGCTGTACGACGCCTCGACCGACGTCGTGAAGCAGGGCGGCACGCGCCGCGGCGCCAACATGGGCATCCTGCGCGTCGACCACCCCGACATCCTCGAGTTCATCTCCTGCAAGGACGACCTCACGCAGGTGACGAACTTCAACATCTCGGTGGCGGTGACCGACGCCTTCATGGACGCCGTCGCCGATGGTCGCTCCTACGACCTCATCCACCCCCGCACCGGTGAGGTGGTGGGCCAGCTGGACGCCCGCACCGTGTTCCGCACCATCGTGCACGGCGCCTGGAAGACGGGCGAGCCCGGCGTGTTCTTCATCGACCGCGCCAACCAGTACAACCCGGTGCCGGCGCTCGGCAGCTACGAGGCGACGAACCCGTGCGGCGAGCAGCCGCTGCTTCCCTACGACGTCTGCAACCTCGGCTCGATCAACGTCGGGCTGTTCGTGAAGGACGGCGCCGTCGACTGGGACCGGCTGCGCACCGCGGTGCACCTCTGCACCCACTTCCTCGACAACGTGATCGATGCGAACAAGTACCCGCTCCAGGAGATCGACGATCTCGCGAAGCGGATTCGCCGCATCGGGCTGGGCATCATGGGGTGGGCCGACCTGCTCGTGAAGCTCGGCATCCCCTACAACTCCGACGAGGGCGTGAAGCTGGGCATCACGCTGATGCAGTTCGTCGACGAGGAGTCGAAGGTCGCGTCCGAGAAGCTGGCCGACACGCGCGGGACCTTCCCGGAGTGGAACCGCTCGATCTGGGGCCCCGACGCCACGTGCGCGCGCGACGCCACGGGGGCGCGTATCCGCCCCGAGCGGCGCCTGCGCAACTGCAACCTCACGACCGTCGCCCCCACGGGGACGATCTCGATCATCTCGGGTTGCAGCTCGGGGATCGAGCCGCTGTTCGCGGTGGCGTTCATGCGCAACCAGGCCGGCGTCCTGATGCCCGACGTGAACGAAGAGTTCGTGGGCCTGGCAAAGCAGGAGGGGTGGTACTCCGAGGCGCTGATGCAGCGCATCGCCGAGAGCGGCCACATCCACTTCGACGAGGTGCCGGCACAGTGGCAGCGCGTGTTCGTCACCGCGCACGACGTCACCCCCGAGTGGCACATCCGCATGCAGGCGGCATTCCAGGCGTTCACCGACTCGGCCATTTCCAAGACGTGCAACTTCCCGCACGAGGCCACCGAGGACGACGTCGAGAAGATCTACCGGCTGGCGTTCGAGCTGGATTGCAAGGGCGTCACCGTGTACCGCGACGGCGCGCGCGAGATGCAGGTCCTCTCGACCGGCTCGACCGCCAAGAAGGTGCAGGAGCAGTCGGGCACTGCGGCCGACCCGGCGCGGCAGCTCGCCGATGCGCTGGGACACGTCGCGGAGCTCGAGGCCGAGCTGGAGCGCACCAAGACGACGCTGCACGAAGTCGAGAGCGAGAACCTGCAGCGCCGCGTCAAGCGCTCGCGTCCAGACCTGCTCAAAGGCACGACCCGGCGCCTCGACACGCCGCTCGGCACGCTCTACGTCACCATCACCGAAGACGACAAAGGCCAGCCGTTCGAGATCTTCATGTCGCTCGGCAAGGCGGGCGGTGCGCTGATGGCCGACGTCGAGGCGATCGGCCGGCTCATCTCGCTCGCGCTGCGCTCCGGAATTCCCATGGCGGAGATCCACCGCCAGGTGCGCGGCATCTCCTCCGACCGCGTTGTCGGGCTGGGGCCGAACAAGGTGCTCTCGGTGCCCGACGCGATCGGCATCGCGATCGAAAAGTGGCTGCAGGAGAAGCAGGGAGTCCAGCAGGATTTGTTGGGCACCCCCGACACAGCTGGGCGGGAAACGTTGCGCCCCGCCGACATTGTGACGGGTGGCCAAGGGGAAGCGGCGCTGCGCGGGCCCGATCAAGGCAAGGATTTCATCGGCACCTGCCCGGACTGCGGCTCGCAGCTTGCGTTCGCCGAGGGTTGTGTCAAATGTCACGTGTGCGGCTTCAGCGAGTGCGGCTGAGACGGAACCTCACGTCCGGGGTGTGACCACAGTCACGCCGCCGTCCGCCCCCGCGGTGTAGCATCAGGGGAGATGACGACCGCGATGGAAGCCCGCCGAGTCACACCGACCCGCCTCCAACCGAAAGGTTGGGCCCGCGTGGGTCCCGCCGGCGCCCACACCCTGCGGCGCGGCGCCTGGTATGCCGTGGTGCGGATGTCCTCCAGCAACATCGTGGTGCTCGACGTCAACCGCCGCAACGTGCCGGTGGACCGGCGCCTCCTCGAGATCCGCTACCAGCCGCCCGAGCGCTGGACCATCGTGCGCTGCGAGCCGCGGCTGATCGAGCGCATCGGCCGCATCTTCCCGCTCACCTACGCCGTGTGCCCCGCCTGCCGCCACCGCCAGGCGTTCGGCGCCGACTCGAAGCGGCTGACCTGCGATCGCTGCCACAATGCGGCGGTCTTGGCGTGGGATGAACTAAGCTGAGAAACGTTGTCGGTCGTCGGTTATCGGTGGTTACCGATGACCGATCACCGATGACGCTTTTAGAGAGCCACCAGGACGTCCCCCACCTCCACCACGCCCACCCCCTCGGCAGTGCAGTAAAACCCCCTCGTCCCGTCATCCAGGAACTGCAGGTGCTCTTTCAGCACCGCGCTCTCGACGGTGCCGCCCAGCGCCCAGCCGGTAAACGGGCGGCACGGATGCGCGACCTGCAGCACGCGCAGTCGCGCGCGCTCCTGGCCGTCCGGGCCCCGGACGGCGAGGCCCTGGGCCACGTCGTCGAAGCCGAGGCGCCCCGCCAGCTCGGCGATGAGGTTCTCGCCGGCGCAGCCGGTGACGAGATGGGGCCCGAAGCGCTCGCGCATCGCGGTGTAGTGGCCCGTGAAGCCGACCGAGATGCCGTGCAGGCCGTCCTCGTTCTTGGTGGCGGGGTGCGCGCGATGGTGCACGTCCACGACCCAGCCGCCGTCCGCGGCGCCCATCACGCCGTCGGGGGAGAGCGCCAAACGCTCGACAGCGAGGATGGGGGCGGGATCGTAGCGGCGCTCCGGCTTCACGCCGGTCTTCAACGTGGTGCGTTGAACCTGGAGACGGATGAGGCGACCGAGCTCGCGCATACCGCAAAATAGCGCATCGGGCTATCTTGGGAGTCCATGGCGTCCAAGGGCTGGGCCCGCTGTCTCGATTCCGTAGCGGACGTCCTCCGCCGCGGCGCCTGGTACCCGATCGTCGAAGAGACCGCCGAGCATGTCGTGCTCGACGTGCACGAGAAGCGGGTGCGGCTCTCCCGCGCCGATCTGCAGGTCCGCCTCACCCCGCCCGATCACTGGAGCATCGTCGTCCGCACCGGCGTGATGCGCCCCACCCTCGGCGGCACCAAAGAGTCCGTCACCCAGACCTACGCCGTCTGCCCCTCCTGCAACGAGCGCCAGGAGTTCGGGGGCAAACCGAACTCGCTGCGCTGCACGCGCTGCAAGGGAGAGGCGTCGGTGGACTGGTCGGTGACCTGCTAGAAGAAAAGGCGTCGTCGGTCATCAGCAATCGGTAGTTACCGTTTACCGATGACCGACAACGTCTCTTATTTCACTCCTGCCGGCTCCAATTTCTCCAGTACCGGACCCAAGACTCGTACAGCGACGTAGCACTCCGCTGCCAGCACCGGGGCGGCGACGATCGCCCAGATCAGCCCGGCGGCGATCGGACCCGCCCCGAGCGCGCGGGCGGCGATTGCCGCTAAGCCGCCCACGATCCCGGCGGGGAGAACGGCCACGACGAGGGCGATGCCGGAGCCGAGAAAGGTGACGATGCGCTGCCCGGTGGCCTCGAAGCCGGTGGCGCGGTCGGGACCGATCGCGCTCCAGGCGGGGAACAGCAGCGCCGCCGCGTTCTGCACCAGGAAGAGGACGCCGACGACGGGCGGCGTGATCAGGCAGGCCCCGGCGAGCAGGGCCAGCCGATCGCCCAGCGTCAGCGTGACGGAGGCGCTCGCGAGCGACGCCAGGAACGCCGTAGTCCACCCGAGGATCGCCATGCTGGAGACGACCGCGGCGGGGCCGAGTACCTCCGCCCCCACGAGGGTGTAGCCGCGCAGCGGCACCGTCTTGAGCACGTCGAGCAGCTCGAGATCGCGCCGCAGGTCGTAGCGCAGGCTGATCGGCCCGAACAGCACGGCGACCCCCGACAGGGAGATCGCGAGCACCGCGACCAGGTCCGGGCCTCCAGCGCCCGGCTGCCCCAGTACGATCCCCATCGCCACCACCATGACGAGGATGATCAGGAGCGTCCGCAGCCGGAATTCGCGCAGCGCTCCCGTGACGTTTTTCCACACGAGCGCCGCCGCGGGTGCGCCCTGGGCGGCGAGCCGGAAGATCGGGGCGGTGCCACGGACGCGCGGCGCCTCGGAGCGGCCGCGCCGCATCGCCTCGATGCGGCGGGCGACCTTGTTGGCGTGCTCGACCGCCGCCTCCTCGAAGGCGAGCGTCGAGCGCACCAGCCAGACGTAGAACGCCGCCGCCACGAGGAGCGCCGCGGGGAGGCGCAGCAGGAACTCATGCGCGCTCGTCGCGACGAGGGGCCCGGTGACGGCGAAGAGGGGCCAGGTGACGACACCCAGCACGCCGTGGCGCAGCACGCGCTCGACCACCAGGAACGCGCTCCCCACATCGACGCGCAGGGCGCCGATCACCGTGGGGATGGCGGTGCGCACCCCCCACCAGAGCCCCCCCGCGGCCAGCATCAGGACCACGAGCGTCATCAGCCGGCGCCGCACCCCCGTCACCCCTTGCTCCGTCAGACTGGCGCGCACCAGCGCCGCGCCGGCGGCGTGCAGCTGCAGCGTGAAGTATAGCAGCCAAAGGGCGGGGATCCGGATGAACACCCGGGTGGCGAGATCGGCCCGCGAGAAGATCAGGACCGTGAACGCCGCCGAGAGGAGCAGCGGCAGCTGGCTGCGCAGCATGCGGAACTGGATCACCGCGCGGCGCGTGAGCGGCGCGGTGAAGACGAAATCGGTTTCGGCGAGCTGAAAGGCGAACGGCGTTTCAGCGGAGGCGAACACCCAGGTCAGGATGACCGTCGCGCCGACCCCGAGCGCGGCGATGACCCAGCGGAGCTCCGGGCTGGGAACGAGCGGGCTCCCCCCCCGTGCGGACCCGGGGCGCACCAGGATCCAGTAGAAATAGCCGAGCCCGATCAGGAAGCCGACGAGGTACTTCGGTTGCCGCAGCCGTTGGATGCGGCGCCGCAGCGCGTTGACGAACGAGCGCTGCGAGAGGTAGAGCGCGGCCTCGATCAGATGCTCTCCCCTTCGTTCCCCCTCTCCCGAAGAGCCTGCCCCGAGCGAAGCGAGGGGGAGAGGGGGTCAGGGGGTGAGGCCGGGGGTGACGCCGTGAGCGCGAGGAACACATCCTCGAGGCTCTTCCCGGCGAGCTCCGGTCGGGAGGCGAGGATTTCGGCGAGCGTGCCGATCGCGACCATCCGCCCCCGCTGCATGATCAGGACGCGGTGGCAGATCTCCTCGACGAGGTGCAGCAGGTGGGAGGAGAGCAGCACCGCCGCCCCGGCGCGCGCCCGCTCCACGATCGTCTGCTTCATGCGCCGGATCCCGGCGGGGTCGAGACCGGTGAGCGGCTCGTCGAACAGCAGCACCTGGGGGTCGTGCAACAGGCCGCAGGCGATCACCAGCTTCTGGCGCATCCCGCGCGACAGCTCCACGGGGAGGGACCGGGCCTTGTCCGACAGCTCGAGCTCATGGAGCAGGGGAGGGATCCGCGTTTCCACATCGCCTACCTGGTAGAGCCGCGCGATGAAGCGCAGGTGCTCCTCGACGGTGAGGTACTCGAACAGGTGGGGCTCATCCGGCATGAAGGCGAGCAGCCGCTTCGCGGCGACCGGCTCCTGCTCGAGGTCGTGTCCGCCGATGCGGATGCGTCCCCGGGTGGGGCGGACGATGCCGACCAGGCTGCGGAGCGTGGTGGTCTTGCCGGCGCCGTTCGGGCCCACGAGCCCCAGCACCTCTCCCCGGGCGACCGCGAAGGAGAGATCGGCTACCGCCGCCAGCTCACCGTACTGCTTGGTGAGGGATTCGACTTCGATCATGGGCGAAAAGATAGGGTGGGGAAGGGATTGCGTGCTCGGGATCAGATTAGTATGTTAATTATCAACATGTTAATTAAAGGCGTGGGGAGTGCCTGATCGATCTGAGTTGGCACTGCAGCTGGCCGACGCGTTGAGCGCCGCCGCCACGGCACTGGAGCGCTCGGGGGACCGGGCGTTCCGCGCCTACGGCCTCTCACATCGCGCCCACGCCACGCTCGCCGCGGTGGACGAGGCCGGGCCCGACGGCGCCCGCCCCGCGGACCTGGCGCAGCGCCTCGGCGTGTCCCGCGCTGCCGCCACCACCTTCATCCAACGCCTCGAGGTGAAGGGCGTCGTCGAGACCACCCCCGATGCCGAGGACGATCGCGGGGTGCGCGTCACCCTCACACGCCGCGGCATCGAGGTGCTGCTGCGCGTCGGCCAGCTCGAGCGCCGCCTCGCCGCCCGGTCGATCGAAGGGATGCCGGCCAGCACCCTGCAGCGGACGGTGCATCTCCTGGAGGAATACAAACGACGGCTTGAGGGACGGCAGCTGGAGGTGCTGCGGTAGGCTCTGGGGGCCTGCTGGAGCAATTGTCAGGGATCTCACATTTATCCACACTATATCAAGGAAAGGAGAATGTGGAAAAGTTCGAGACTGCCGCAATCCGTGCCCCGGCGGGCTCAGTCGTGAGGCAGACGAGTATGGGGCGTGTGCTAAACTCCTGTGGAAAGCTTGAGTAGAACCCCTTACCTCGCCCGGTGCGACACGCCTTTCCACATACTTATAGAAGCGTGCTCCTTGCGGCTTCCCGCTGTCTGCGACGAGTATCTTCCCCGCCGTTCCGCTCTCCCGCGGTCTCACCCCCTGGCCCCCGCTCCGTTCCGGAGAGGGGGGACGAAGGGAGAGCTTACCGAAGGGAGAGGGGTCAGGAGTGAGGCCGGGTGAGGTAGGGGTGGGTCTCCACGAGAGAGGGATTCGTTGCCCGACATGATTCGCAGGACCAAGATCGTCGCCACGCTCGGACCGGCCACCGCCACGTCCGAGCGCGTGAGCCGGCTGCTCGACGCCGGGGCGAACGTGATCCGCATCAACGCCTCGCACGGCACACCGGAGCTGCGCGCCCAGTGGTTCGCGCTGGTGCGCGAGGTGGCCAGGGCGCGCGACCAGGCGGTCGCGATCCTCGTCGATCTCCAGGGCCCGCGCATCCGCGTCGGCGAGCTGCCCAAGCCACGCCACCTCGAGCCCGGCAAGGAGGTCGTGCTCGCCCCCGAAGCCGTGGCGCACGGTCATGACATCCCGACGACCTACGACGATCTCGCGACCGACGTGCACGTCGGCGCGAAGATCCTGCTCAACGACGGGCTCTTCTCCCTCGAGGTGACGAAGATCGACCCGCCGCGCGTCACCGCCCGGGTGATCGACGGCGGCGAGCTGACCTCGCACAAGGGGATGAACCTCCCCGGCATCACCGTGAGCGCCCCGCCGCTCACGCCCAAGGACAAGGAGGACGTGAAGGCGGCCGTCGAGCTGGGCGCGGACTACGTGGCGCTCTCGTTCGTGCGCCGCGCCGAAGACCTCCACTCGCTGCGCGCCCTCGTGCCGCCGTCGATGAAGCTCGTGGCCAAGATCGAGAAGGCCGCCGCCCTGGACGACCTCGAGCGCATCCTCGTCGCCTCGGACGCCCTGATGGTGGCGCGCGGCGACCTCGGCGTCGAGCTGCCGTTCGAGACGGTGCCGCTGGTGCAGAAGCGGCTCATCAAGGAGTCGAACCGGCACGGCAAGCCGGTGATCACGGCGACCCAGATGCTCGAATCGATGATCCACGCCCCGCGCCCCACGCGCGCCGAGGCATCCGACGTGGCCAACGCGATCCTCGACGGCACCGACGCCGTGATGCTCTCCGCCGAGACGGCGACGGGTGACTACCCCGAGGAGGCGGTCGCCGCGATGGACCGGATCATCCGCGAGATGGAGCGCAGCCCGGCGCGGGCGCGGGAGGAGCGCCGCAGCGACCGCTCCGGCGGGGACGCGGGGCGGGGTGTGTCGGTCGAGGACGCGATCGCCCTCGGCACCGCGGCGGTGGCCCGCATGCTCTCGACGCCGCTCATCGTGACGCTCACACAAGGCGGCTTCACCGCGCGCAAGGTGGCGGGGTTCCGTCCCCCCGTCCCGATCCTCGCCGTCACCCCCGTCCTCCCGACCTACCGCCAGCTTGCTCTGGTATGGGGCGTGCTCCCCGTCCTCGTGGACCGCGTCCCGGGATACGAGGTGATGCTCGAGGTGGTGCGCGACCTGATCCTGAAGCGCGGCTATGCCCAGCCGGGCGACCGCATCGTCATGACCGCCGGCGTCCCGTGGGAGGTCTCGGGGAGCACCAACCTCATCAAGGTCGAGGAAGTCTGACGGTGCGGCTGGTGCTGCTCGGCACCGGGACGTCGTTCGGTGTCCCGCAGATCGGATGCCACTGCCGCACCTGTACCTCCACCGACCCGCGCGACCGGCGCACCCGCAGCGCCGCCCTCATCGAGGCGAACGGCCGCCGCCTGCTGATCGACACGCCCCCCGAGCTGCGGCTGCAGCTGGTGCAGCACGGCATCGACGACATCGACGCCGTGCTCTTCACCCACGCACACGCCGATCACGTGCACGGCATCGACGACCTGCGCGCCATCTCCATGCGGCACGACCACGGCATCCCCGCCTACGGCCCCCCCGCGGCGCTGGAGGAGCTGGCCCGGCGGTTCGACTACATCTTCGACGCGTCGCTGCAGCCGCTCCCCGGGACGAGCATCCCGCGGCTCGCCGCCTGTCCGATCGCTCCGGGTGCGCCGATCGACATCGCCGGCGTCGCCGTGCTGCCGGTGCTCCTGCCGCACGGCGACACCGTGGTGTACGGCTACCGCATCGGACCGATCGCCTATCTCACCGACGCCAAGTCGGTCGGCGCCGACGTCCGCGAGAAGCTGCAGGGCCTCGAGGTGCTGGTGCTGAACGCGCTGTTGTCGCGTCCCCATCCGCTGCACCTCTCGATCCCCGAAGCGATCGCCACGGCGCGCGCCATCGGCGCCCAGCGCACGATCTTCACGCACCTGACGCACGAGCGGCCGCACGCGGAGCTGGTGGCTGCCCTGCCGGCAGGGATCGAGCCGGGGTGGGACGGGATGATCGTGGAGGTCCAGTAAGAGATGGTCGTCCCCGCTCTGGGTCGACACGCTAAAGCGTGCGCCTCAAACGACACTGCGCTTACGCGCAGTGAAATGTGGGGCCCACCCTTCAGGGTGTCGCCCCACGGTCGAGGCGCGATAACTTCGTGCGCTCCATGAGATCCAAAGTCGTCGAAGGCTGGCATCAGTCCGTCTGGGGCGTCGTCAAACGCACCCTCGAGCTCACCTACGAGGACAACGTTCCGTTCCTCGCGAGCGCCCTGTCGTTCGACGTCATCCTGACCTCGATCCCGTTTCTCGTGGTGCTGCTCGCCGTGGTCGGCTCGCTGGTGCAGCACCAGCTCACGACGCAGCAGCTCGACCTGGCAGAGCTGCTGCGCCGGTTCATGCCGACGGGCGCCGGCGTGGAGGGGGACGCGGTGCGGCAGGTCGAGGATGTACTCGCGCAGGTGGTGCAGAGCCGCGGGCAGATGACGCTCATCGGCCTGCCGCTCTTCCTGTACTTCTCGTCGCGCCTCTTCGGCGGATTGCGCGCGGCGTTGAACGAGGTGTTCGACACCGATGAGAACCGTTCCTGGCTGCTCGCCAAGATGTACGATCTGATGCTCGTTCTGATCACCGGCGTCCTGCTGCTCTCCTCGGCGCTGCTCCCGGCGCTCGAGGCGCGCACTACGGCGGAGATGAGCGGGGGCTTTCTCGTCGAATGGGTCTACCGGCTGAGCCTCGAGATCGTGGCGTTTGCGTTCAGCATGGTGTTGTTCGTATGTGTGTTCAAGATCCTTCCCAGCCGCCGCATCGCGTGGCGCACCGCGCTCGTCGCCGCCGTCTTCTGCGCCCTCGCCTTCGAGCTGGCGAAGCGGCTCTACGCCCTCTACGTCACCCACTTCGTGACGCTCGACCGGCTCGCCTCCAACGCCAACGCCGGCGCGTTCCTCCTGCTGATTCTCTGGATCTACTACACGAACTGCGTCTTTCTCATCGGCGGGGAAATCGCGGAGGTGTACGACCTGGCGCGCATGCGCCGCGCGCAGCGGGTGCAGCTCGGATGACGACCGCGCCGATCGACCTCCGCTCCGACACCGTCACACGCCCGTCGCAGGCGATGCGCCGCGCGATGGCCGAGGCGGAGGTCGGCGACGACGTGCTGGACGGCGATCCCACGACCCGGCGGTTGGAAGAGCGGGTCGCCGGGCTGCTCGGCGTCGAAGACGCGCTGTTCTTCCCCTCCGGGTCGCAGGCGAATCTGACCGGGATCGCGCTCGGCACGGAGCGCGGCACCGAGCTGATCCTCGAAGCCAACGCCCACATCCTGCACTACGAGATGGCCGGGATCGCCGGCATCCTCGGGGTGCAGATCCGGCCGGTCGAGACACCCGACGGTCGCCTCAGCGCCGACCTGGTGCGCGAGCGGCTGCGTCCGGTCTCTCCGCACCTCCCGCGTGTGTCCGCCATCACCGTCGAGAACACCCATAACCTCGCCGGCGGCCGGGTGACCGATCTCGAGCGCCTGGCGGGGATCGTGGCACTGGGGAAGCAGGCCGGCCTGTCGCTACATCTCGACGGGGCACGGCTTTGGAATGCCGCCGCCGCCCTCGGGGCTGCCCCGGCACGACTCGTGCGTGGCTTCGACACGGTTATGGTTAGTTTTTCCAAGGGCCTGGGGTGCCCCGTCGGCTCGTGCCTGGGGTTCGCGCGGGCGCGGCGGGCGGCAGCCTGGGAGATCCGCAAGCGACTGGGCGGGGGGATGCGGCAGTCCGGTGTGCTTGCCGCGGCCGGACTGTACGCCCTGGACCACCATCTCCCCGATATTCCGCGCGATCACGAGCACGCTCGCCTGTTCGTCGAGCGTCTGGGCTCGTGTGACGCGGTCCGCGTGGAGCAGCCGGAGAGCAACATCGTCATGATCGATTTCGTGCGGGAGCGGGATGACATCCAGGCCGTGAACGGCCGGCTGCAGGCGGCCGGGGTGCTCGTCGCGCAATACGGGCCCCGCCGGCTGCGCGCCGTGATGCACCGCGATGTCGATCGCAGCCAGATCGAGCGCGCCGCCGAGATCTTCCGGACGGTGCTGGCATGACCGCCATCCCGCCCGCACCCGGGAGCCGTCCCTCCGAGATCCCGGGAGGCGGGGGCGGGGTGCATCTGCTGCGCGAGGTCCCGCTCGGCCAGTCGATCCTGTGGCATCCGAGCTCGCCGACGCCCGTGCAGCGCCGTCCGCCGTCGGGGCCGTATCCCGTCTTCATCGATCAGAAGGCGATCGCTGCGGTGAACGCCCATTTCGAGACGGCGGGGCGCCAGGGGATGATGGGGTTCCTCGTGGGCGATCTGTTCGAGAGCCCGGCGAGCCACCAACGCTTCGTCGTGATCGACTCGACGATCCGCCTGAACCAGGCGGTCTACGGCGACAAGACGCTCGTCATCGTGTCGCGTTTGTGGGACCGGATCCAGGAAGAGCTGAACAAGACCGAGGGCCATCTCATCGGGTGGTACCACAGCCACCCGCCGATCACCGTCGAGCTGGCTCCCGGCGACGTCGAGACGCACCTGCAGTACTTCAAGCGTCCCTGGCACGTCGCCCTGGTGCTCGGCTCGGAGCACGAGGGGCCGGTGGCGGGGCTGTTTCGTCCCAAGCCGGGGGAGACGTCGGCGTCGCTGCCGTTCTACGAGCTGATCGACGAAGCCGACGAAGGTGTCGCGCTCGCCACCAAGCAGTCGGTGCTGCCGTGGATCAACTTCCTCACCGACGATGCGGCGGCGAAATACGCCAACGGGTCGACGCCGCAGCCGGTGTCGCCGCCGCCCACGCCCTCGGCGCTCCAGGTCGTGAAGCCGGTGAGTCCGACGCCGAAGCCGGCGCCCGGGATTCCGAGCACGCCGTCGGGAAAGGTGAGCGCCGTGAAGCCGCCGGCGCCGGCCGCTCCCGCCGCGCCCGCCAAGCCCGCTGCGCCCGCCGTGCCGGTGGCGCCCGCGGCGACCGCACCGCCGCGCCCGCCCGCCGCGGCGGTGTCGTCGACCGGAACCATGGCGCGCCCGGCGCTGGGAGATCGGCCACAACCTCCAGCTCCTCCATCCCCTCCAGAACCTCCGGCGGAACAGCCGCCGCCACGCCGTGATACGCAGATGAAGTCGCCGCACAACGCGCTCTCCGATCTCCCGATTCTCGCGGCCGGGGGATACGAGCTGGGCGACGTCGACGCGCGCGCGTCGGAGCCGGGAGTGGTGCGGCCGCGCACGCGCGAAGCGCATGCGCCGGCGCCGCCGCTGCGCCCGGCCCTGCGGGGTCCGCTCGGTCGGCCGACCAACACGCCGAAGCCGTTCGCGCCGGCCCTCGTACGGCGCTCCGACGGCCATCCCGGTCTCGTCGCGTTCTTCGTGTTGCTGCTGGCCCTGGGCGGCGGCTTTGCGGGGTGGAAGTACTACCTGCAGCCGCGGATGGCCGCAGCGTCAGCCGCAGACTCGGCCGCGCGGGCGGCCGTGCCCGACAGCACCCACCGCTCGGGTACCAGCGTACCGGCTACCGGCCAGCAGATACCGGCCACGCCGACACCACCGACCACTGACAACCGACCACCGACCACGGTCGCGCCCGCCACCGCCGCACTGACCGCCGCGACTGACAGTCCCTTCGTCAGGCTCGACCGCAACGCCGATTCGGTGGCGACGCTGGCAGACCTGTACAACGCGCGCGTGGAAGCGAACCAGACCGACTGTCCGGGTCTCGGAATGGCGCTCGTCGCGATGGAGGACGCCTGGACGCGCTACAACGTCGGCAAGCGCAAGCTCGCGAGCCTCGACGGCGATCGCTTCACGCGCGATCAGCGGCTGTACGCGGCGGTGGACAGCGTGGAGCGGGATTTCGATCGTTCGGGGTGTACCAGGCCATGAGGGATCCGATGCAGAGTGGGTTCGTCCCCACGGGGTTCGGCGGCGGTAAGCCGCCGCTCGGCGCTGCGCGACGCGCCATGAATGGCGTCTACGTCGTTGCGTCCGTTCAGGACGTGTCGCCGCAGGCGCCGAGCCGCCGCTTCAGCGGCGGATCGAGGCTGTGGACGGTCCTCTCCCTATTGGCCCTGGGGATGATTTCCGGCTCCTCGCTCCACGCCCAGGGCACCGAACCCCTGCGCAAGACGGACCTCATCCGCTACCTCACCGGCAACACGACGACACTTCCCCAGATCGTCGCCATGGTACGGCGCAACTGTGTTTCGTTCTCCCCCACGGCGCGCGACCGGCAGGACCTCGCCGATTTGGGGGGCGACACGACGCTGCTCCGGGCGATCGATGCCTGTGTACGCGACCGCGTCGCTACGCCGGCGGCGCCGTCCCGGGTCACGCGCACGACCGCCGCGGCGCGGCCCGCGCCGCCGCGGCCCAAGCCCGCCGCCGTGACCGCGCCCGCTCCCCTGCCGGTGCCGCCGCTGGCGGTCGTCCCGCCGCGACTCGTCGCCGTGCCGCTCGTCTCGCGCCTCACCGTCCCGGTGGGGGAGACGGCGAGCGTGGGCGTGGCGTTGAAGCGCGGGACGGAAGCCGTCTCGGGGACGCGCCTCGTCTTGCGGGGCACGGCACGGCTCGCCGGCAGCGACACGGACGCCCAGACGGTCACCGACGACCGCGGCATCGCGCAGTTCCGGTTCCAGGTGGGAGCGACGGTCGGGACCACGCGGCTCTTCGTCCAGACGCTGGGCGGCGGCGAGACGCTCGATCAGCCGGCGCAGCTGGATGTGACCGTCACCGCGCCCCGCGCGACCACCCCGCCCGGCGGCGGTCAGGCGGGCACGGCGGGCGCGTGGGCTGGACGACTGTGGGCGGAGCGGACCGGCTTCGTGTCCGGCTCGAACCAGCGTGGCTCCGTCGGCGAGCCCGCGGCCCAGCCCGTGGTCTACGAAGTACGCGACGGAACCGGCAAGCCGCTCGCCGGCGTAGGGGTGACGTTCTCCGTCACGAACGGCCAGGTCCTGGGGCCCGCGTCGAATCTCACCGATTCGCTGGGACGGGCGCGGGTGCGCGTGCAGTTCGGCGAGCGCGCCGGTGTGCCGACGGTCGTGACGGGGACGATCGGCGACCTGGCGCGCGACGCGACGCTCTATCCCGCGGCGGGTCCGCCGAACCGGCTCGTCGTGCTGTCCGGCGGCAACGCACTGATCGGGGAGATGGTCGTGTTCGTCGGGCGTCCGACGGAGCTGCGGATTTTCGGCCGCGACAAATTCGGCAACGTGGCACCGCTCGCCGGGTTGCGCGCCTCGTCCGGAGATGAGCGGATCGTGCGCGTGACGGAGGTCACCTCGGACATGGGCGGGGGGTCGATTACACTTACAGCGGGGCGTGGGGGCTCGACCGGGGTAGTTATCGAAGGGTCGGGGCTGCGGGCGGATTTCACCGCGCAGGTGCATCCGTAAGCCGTCCTCGCTATCTTGTGCGATGCCCCAGGTCCGTGGGGCTTCCGCTCGTGAACCGCGTCAGGCCCCCGCAGGGAGCAGCGCTCAGCGATGTCGGAAGTCGCTGCGGGGTGCCTGGGGCATTCTCACATGCCTAAGAAAGCGCCCGCTCCCAGGGTCCTCTCGATCGAGGACGACGTTGCGATGGGGCAGTTTCTGAAGGCCGTCTTCACCGCTCAGGGGTTCACGATGGACCTCGCGGGGGACGGTAACGAGGGACTGGCGCAAGCCCGGCGCCACCTCCCCGATGTCGTGATTCTCGACTTGTTGATGCCGTACAAGAACGGCTTCGAAGTGCTGCGCGAGTTGAAAGGAGCGCCGGAGACGAAAGCGGTCCCGGTCATCATTCTCTCGTCGAACAGCCGAGAAGAGGACATCGTGAAGGCACTAGAGTCGGGGGCCGACGACTTCGTCGTCAAGCCGTTCCGGGCGCGCGAGCTGGTCACGCGCGTGCGCAAGCTGCTGGAGCGGAAGCCCGCGTGAGCCAACCCACCCTCATCCAGTTCGTCTGGATCACCATCATCGTGCTCGGCGGCATGTTCGGGCTCGTGCTGGCGGCGACGCTGGGCCACAAGTCGTTCGTGCAGATCCGTACGACCTACGAGCGGCGCCAGCGCGCCGTGTTCCTGCCGAAGATCCACGCCTACATCCACGCCGACAGCGGCCACTTCGGGCAGTACATCCCGGGCCCGCTGGGTGCCTGGGACCGCCGCGTCATCCTGTGGACGCTGCTCGAGCAGATCCGCTACGTGCGCGGCAAGGTGCAGCACCGCATCTCCAGCGCCTTCGAGGAGCTCGGGTTCGTCGAGGAGGCGCGCCGCCTGCTCACCAACCGCCGCTGGGTGAACCGCGTCGAGGGGGCCGAGAAGCTGGGCCGCATGATGAGCCGGCGCCCGCTCCCCGATCTCGTGAAGCTGATGCACGATCCCGTCCCCGAGGTCCGCATCCGCGCCGCCAAGGCGCTGGGCGCGATCGGCGGGCTCGAGGCGGTCGAATCGCTGCTGGGCGCGCTGAAGGACACGAACCGCTGGTCGGCGCTGCGCATCGCCGACATCCTGGCCACGCTGGGCGACTCGGCGGTGGACCCGTTGCTCGCCGAGGTGCCGAAGCTCCCCGCCATCGCCCTCGTCCCCGCGATCGACATCCTGGGACGGCTGCGCTCCCCCAAGGCGGTGCGGCTGCTCGAGCAGCTGCTCGAGGATCCGCACGAGAACGCCCGCGCCCGCGCCGCGCACTCGCTCGGCACGATCGGCGACCCGCGCGCCGCGGGGAAGCTCGTGCTGGCGCTGAAAGATCCGGAATGGCCGGTGCGTGCCATGGCCGCCAAGGCGCTCGGCATGCTCCCCGGCACCGCCGGGGTCCCCGAGCTGACGAAGGCGCTGGGGGACCGGGAGTGGTGGGTGCGCTCCAATGCGGCGCTCGCACTGGGGACGAAGGGAGAGAAGGGCTACAAGGCGCTCGCCGGGCTGCTCGATTCCCCCGATTCCTATGCGGCGCAACGTGCTGCGTCGATGTTGCAGGAGGCGGGGGTATTCGACCGCTTCGTGGCCAAACTGGTGGACGGTACGCCGCGCGAGCGCGCCGCGGCACGCAAGCTGCTCGGGAAACTGGTCGTGCTGCAGCGCACCGATCTGCTGCAGGACATCGCCCAGAGACACGAGGATCCCGCCGTGCGCGAAGCCGTGACCGCGCTGCTCGAGTCGCAGACAGAAACGATGGCTGCCGCAGGGTGAACTGGCAGCTCTGGGTCGCGCGCGCGATTCAAGGCTTCAACGCCTTCGTGCTCGCGTATTTCCTCGCGCTCAACATCAGCTACATCCTGCTGTTCTTCGTCTCCTTGCGGGAAGTGCTCACGTTCCTGCGCCGCACGTTCTTCTCCGATTATCAGCAGATCCTGCGCTCCGACATGACGCTGCCGATTTCGATGATCTGTCCGGCGCACAACGAGGAGAAGACGATCGTCGACACGGTGCGCTCGCTCCAGATGCTCAACTATCCGGAGTTCGAGATCATCGTCGTGAACGACGGCTCGAAGGACGAGACCCTGTCGCGGCTGCTGCAGGCGTACGACCTGCGCCGCGTCGACCGCGTGTACAAGCGCTCGCTCCCCACCAAGTCGGTGCGCGCGCTGTACGCCTCGCCGCTGGTGCCGAACCTCGTCGTGGTGGACAAGGAGAACGGCGGCAAGGCCGACGCCCTGAACTGCGG
>DATJJY010000014.1:0-11261 GCA_035491895.1 Gemmatimonadales bacterium | reverse complement strand
GAGACCCACGTCGCCACCTTGGCGAAGCTCGACTCGTTCGGCCCGCGCTCGCTCAAGACCGAGGCGACGATGCCGTGCGGCCGTGCGAGGGCGGCCGGCGAGAGCGTTGGGTCGCCGGCCCGTTCGGCCTCGAAGCTCCGGAGGAAGGCACGCGTCAGATCCGCGGACGCCGTGGCGGTGCTGACCCCGGGCTTGCGCTGCACGAGCATCGAGGTCCAGTCCCAGCTGTAGGTGGTCCACCAGCGCTCGTTTTGCATGAACCCGGCGGCCAGTGCACCCGCATAGGTGGAAACGGGGATGTACGCCACCGGCGGCTGGTTGGGCCACAGGCCGGTGAATCCCTGCGGCGTGACCCCGATGACAGTGTAGATGACTGGCCCGATTTGCAGCGTCGATCCGAGGATGTCCGAGCGCCCACCGTAGCGGGTCTGCCAGAATCCATATCCCAACACCGCGACTGCCGTGCCGGCGGGCGGCGCGTCCTCGGCGGTGGTGAAGTAGCGGCCCAGCGCCGGCGGCGCGTCGAAGAACCCGAAGAAGCTCGCGCTGACGATCCCGATCCGCAGCTCCCGCGCGTCGGTGCCGACGCCGACCGCGATGTCGTCTTCCGTGAATGTCGCGGTGCGGGCAAATGACGTAGTCCCCGCGGTCAAATCGACATAGCGCGCATACTGCATGCTGGCATCCGCGTTCTCCACGCCGCGGTAAGTCTGCGCCAGGTACACGCGGTGTGTCGCGGAGGGATCGCGCAGCATTGGCGGCGCCCGAAACAGCATTCGGTCGACGATCGAGAACATCGTGACGTTGGCGCCGATGCCGAGCGCGAGCGTCAACACGACGCCGAGCGTGAACCCCGGGCTCTTGGCGAGGCTGCGGATGGTGTAGCGGAGATCTTGCAGCAGAGCGTCCATGTGTGATCCTCGTCAAGCGTGTCCGGGATCCCGGATCCCTATTCAGCCCTCAGCGTCACCATCGGATCGACGCGCGTCGCTTTGCGCGCCGGCACCCACGTCGCCACGACGGCCACCACGCCCAGCAGCAGCGCCGTCCCGGCGAACGTCACCGGATCCCACCGCTCCACCCCATACAGCATCGACGCGAGCGCGCGGCTCGCAACCAGCGCGATCGCGAGGCCGAGCACGACGCCGACCACGACGCGCGTGAGGCTCTCGCCCAGGAGCAGCCGGACGACATCCTTTGGCCCGGCGCCCAGCGCGAGCCGGATGCCCAGCTCGCGCTGCCGCTGCGCCACGGCGTAGCTCGTGACACCGTAGATCCCCACCAGCGCCAGACCGACCGCGAGCAGCGCGAAGATGCCGAGCAGCGTCGTATTGAAGCGGCGCGCCGCCGTCTGGCGTCCGATCAGCTGCTCCAGGCTCACGAGATCTCCGATCGGCTGCTCCGGATCGGTGAGCTTCACCGCATCCTTCAGCGCGCCGATGAGGGCCAGCGGTGCGCCGCGACTCGACCGCATCACCACCCACATCTCCGGCTGACCCGCCTCCTGCACCGACGACAAGTACAGCGTGGGAAGGGGGTTGGGTTGCTCCAGCGACGCACTGCGCAGGTCATCGACCACGCCGACCACCGTCACCGGCCGGGCGGGCTCGCGCGGGCCCCTGAACGGGAATTGTTTCCCGATCGGATCCTGATTGGGCCACAGCGCGCTGGCGAAGCGCGCGCTCACGACCGCGACTGCCGGAGCGCCGACCCGGTCTTCAGGTCCGAACCCGCGCCCGCGCCGGATCGGGATGCGCATCGTGCTGAAGTACTCGGGCGCCACGACGCTCTCGAACGCCGCGAAATATGGCTCGGGGTAGTCGGGCCGGACCGGATGCGGGTCGAACGCGACGACCCGGATCCCTCCCGACAGCGGCATCGTTTCCGAGATCGCGACCCCGGTGACGTCGGGACGTCCGGCAAGCGCGCTCTGCACGGCCTCGAAGAACGTCTTCTGCTGCGGTGGTGTCGGGTAGCGCGAGGGCGTCAAGCGGATCCGCCCGGCGAGGACGTCGCGCGTGTCGAATCCCGGGCTCACGGCGTTGAGTGCCGCGAAGCTGCGCACCAGGAGCCCCGCGCCGACGAGGAGCACGAGTGCGAGCGCCATCTCGACCACGACGAGGGTGTGCTGCACCCGCTGGCGCCGGCCGCCGGTGCTCCCTGCGCTATCCTGGCGCAAACCGTCCTCGATGCGCGTCGCGGTGGCGCGCAGCGCCGGGGCCAGACCGAACGCGATGCCGGTCAGGAGCGCGAGCGCCGCCGTGAACGCGAGCACGCCGGGATGGAGCCCGACCTCGTGGCTGCGGGGCAGGGCGCGCGGCCACAGGGCGAGCAGCGCGTCGAGCCCCCACTTGGACACAACGAGCCCCAGCCCCGCGCCGACGAGCGCGAGCACCACGCTCTCCGTGAGCAGCTGCCGGATCAGGCGGCCGCGTCCGGCCCCCAACGCGCGCCGGATCGCCATCTCGCGTCCCCGCGTCGCCGCGCGGGCCAGGAGAAGATTGGCCGCATTGGCGCAGGCGATGAGCAAGACCAGCCCCACGGCGCCGAGCAGGACCCAGAGCCGGCCGCTCACGTCACCGATGGCGGCATCGCGCAGCAGGACGGCGTTGAACTGGATCGCATCCAACGGCCCCGAGCTGACGCGCGGACCGCCCCCGCCCCCCCCGCCCCCGCCTCCTCCCGGGCCCGGGCCGATCGCGATGATCCGCCGCGAGCTCGTGTCGTTCGCCTGCTCGGCCTGGAGACGCCTGGCGAGGACGTCGAGGTCGCTCTGCACGCGCGCCAGCGGTACGCCGGCGGCCATGCGTGCGACGCCGTTCAAGACGTGGAGATCGCGCATCGTCAGCGCCTGCGGCTCGGTCGCCCGAATGCCGCCGATCGGGGTCCACACCTCGATCCCGTCGGTGGGGAAGTGAAATGCCGGCGGCATCACCCCGATCACGGTGTAGCTCTTGCCGTCGAGCGCGATCGCCTTGCCCAGGATCGCGGGATCGCGCCCGAAGCTCTGCGCCCAGAGCGCGTAGCTCACCAACGCGACCGGATCGTTCTCCTGTTGCGGCGTGAAGCTGTGGCCGATCGTCGGGTGGACGCCGAGCACGTCGAACAGGTCGGCGGTGACGAACGCCGCCTGAACTTCTCGGGGATCCCCCGCACCGGTCAGGTTGTAGAGCTGCGAGCTGTATCCCGCGACGCCCGTGAAGTCATGCGTCAAGGCGCGGAAGTCGAGCAGGTCGGGATAGGAGATGGCGAAGCGCACGGGCTCTGTGTTTTGAGCCGACAGGTCCACCAGCCGATCCGACTGGGGATAGGGCAGCGGCCGCAGCAATACGGCGTCGACGGCGCTGAAGATCGCGGTGTTGGCCCCGATGCCGAGCGCGAGCGTCAGCACCGCGACGGCGGTGAACCCCGGGCTCCTGGCGAGCTGGCGGAGAGCGTGGCGGATGTCTTGGAACAGGGCTTCCATTGGAATCCTTTCTTGAGACATCAGACATCTGACGTCAGCGAAACCGTCGACCCGGACTGACTGATGTCTGACGTCTGATGTCTGATTACTCGGTTCTCAACGCCACCACCGGATCTACCCGCGTCGCACGGGCGGCGGGGAGGTAGCTGGCGATCGTGGCGACTACAACGAGCAGCAGGCCGACCGCCGCGAACGTGAGCGGGTCGGTGGGGCCCACGCCATAGAGCAGATGCCCGAGCGCGCGCGCCGCGGCGATACTGGCGACCACACCCGCTGCCACGCCGATGAGCGTCAGACGCACGCCGTCTCGCAGCACCAAGCGGAGCACCATCAAGTGATCGGCGCCCAGCGCCATGCGGACGCCGATCTCCCGTGTGCGCCGCGACACGACGTACGACAGCAGTCCGTACAGCCCCACAGCGGCGAGCAGCATCGCGAGCCCGGCGAATCCCGACAGCAGGAGCATCGGGTAGCGACGATCGGCCATCGAGCGCTGCACGCGGGTCGTCATCGTCGCCACGTCGGTGAGGGGGACGTCGCGGTCGAGGTCCCGCACGATGTCGCGCACGGCCGCGACGAGCGGGCCCGGCTCGCCGCCATGGCGCACCACGAGCGTCATCGACCCGGTCGGCTCCTGGGCGTACGCGAAATAAATCGTCGGGTGCACGTCGGCATCGAGCGCGCTGCCGCGCACGTCGCCCACCACGCCCACGATCTCCGGATGCTCCTCGGGGTGGGTCCAGCTCACCTGCACTCGCGAGCCCACCGGATCGGCTCCGGGCCAGAACTTGCGGGCCATCGTCTCATTGATGACGATGACCGGGGGGCTGGTCGCGCGGTCCGCCCCGGCGAAGGCGCGGCCGCGCTCGAGGGGGATGCGCATCGTGGCGAAGTACCCGGGATCGACGGTGCGGATGTCCGCGCTCGTCCACTCGCCGGGCTTCGGCTCCGGGCGGCCTACGATCGTGAAGCGCGTCGCCGAGTTCATCGGGACGAGCGGGACGAGGCTCGTGGCCCCGGCGTCCGACACCCCCGGCAACGCGCGTGCGCGCTCAGCGAGCTGGGCGTAGAAGCTCGTGAGTCGCGCCGAGTCGGTATAGGTGGTGCCGGGAAGATCGATCGCCATCGTCGTGAGATGCGAGACATCGAATCCCGGTGCGACGGACGACAACCGCTGCAGCGAGCGCACCAAGAGGCCCGCCACGCTGAGCAGCACGAGGGCGAGGGATACCTGCACCACGACGAGCCCGTCCCGCCAGCGACGCGCCAGCCGGTCGCTCGTGGTCCGGCCGCTCTCACTCCGTAACCCCACCGCGAGCCCTTGCGTGGTGACGCCGAGCGCGGCCGGGAGGCCCGCACCGATCCCCACAGCGATCGACACGAACGCCGCAACGGCGAGCACCCGGGTGTCGACCGCGATTTCCTCGAGACGGGGGACGTAGGGCGGGGCGAGGGCCACCAGGAGATCCACACCCCAGCGCGCCAGAACCATACCGGCTGTCCCTCCGGCGACCGCGAGCAGGATGCTCTCGGCGAGCCACTGACTCACGAGGCGCGCCCGGGACGCTCCCAGCGCGGTGCGCACCGCGAGCTCGCGCTGCCGGCCTTCGACGCGCGCCAGGACGAGGTTGCCGACGTTCGCGGCGGCAATGAGCAAGACGAGGATCACGGCGCCGAGCACCACCAGCAGGGCGCGGCGGGCGGATCCCACGATCTGATCGGCCAACGTCACGACGTTCGCGGTCCACCCGGTGTTGAAGGCGGGATACTCCTGCTGCAGGCTCCGGGTGATGACGTCCATCTCCGACTGTGCGGCTGCTTGTGTGACCCCCGGCTTCAGGCGGCCGACCACCATGATGTAGCGCCCGCCGCGCGAGCGATCGCTCTCGTTGAGCCGCATCGGCTCCCAGAACTCTTCCGCTCCCCACGGCATCGATCGCAGCTCCCGGGGCATCACGCCGAGCACGAGCGCGCTCCCGCCGGCCACGGGGATGGAGCGGCCCACGATGCCGGAGTCCCCGCCGAAACGACGGCGCCACAATCCGTAGCCCAGCACGATGACGTTCGGGCCCCCGGGGGCCGCCTCCGCGGGGGTGAACGTGCGTCCCAGCAACGGAGCGAGGCCGAGGGTATGGAAGAAGTTCGGCGTCACGGACCGCCCCTGCACCAGCTCAGGCACTTCGCCGGTGAACGTCTGTTGCGACCAGCCGAACGCGGCGAGATCCGAGAAGCTGCGCGTCCGGTCGCGCCAATCGAGGTAGTTGGCGGGATTGACTACGTTGCGATCCTGGTTGCGCGCCCCGAACCGCTCCCAGACGAGCACCAGTCGATTCGGATCGCCGTACGTCAGCGGTCGCAGCAGGACGGCGTCGACCACGCTGAAGATCGCCGTCGTCGCCCCGATCCCGAGCGCGAGCGTCACCACCGCGGCGAGCGTGAACCCGGGACTCTTGGCAAGGCGGCGAACGGCGTGTCTGAGATCTTGCAACAGAGCTTCCATTGATTCCTCCAGCTGTCAGCTGTCAGCCGTCAGCCGTCAGCTATCAGCAAACCCTTAATGGTGTGGCTGAAGGCTGAACGCTGATGGCTGACAGCTAATCCGTTCGCAACGCCTCCACTGGGTCGACCAGCGCCGCGCGCCGCGCCGGCAGGTAACACGCCGACAGTGCCACCCCCGTCAACACGAGCGGCACCGCGAGGAACGTGACCGGATCGAGCGGCACCACGCCGTACAGCTGCTGGCGCAACAGCGGCGCGAGCCCCAGCGCCGCCGCGAGGCCCGCGGCAAGGGCGATCGCGATGACGCCGATGCCGCGCCGCAGCATGAGCCGCACGACTTCGGCCTGCCGGGCGCCCAGCGCCATACGGATACCGACCTCGCGCGTCCGCTGCGCAACGGCGTAGGACATCGTGCCGTAGACTCCGACCGCGGCGAGCAGCAGCGCGATCAGCGCGAACGCCAGGGTGAGGGCCATCGTGAACCGCGGCGCCGCCATGTCGCGCCGCACCAGCGACGCCATCGAGCGCATCTTCCAGACCGGCTGGTCGGGATCGACCGACCAGATGGCGGCGCGCACGGCCTGGTTGAGTGCGTCAGGATCGCCGTCGGTGCGGGCGGCGACGGTGTTGAAGATCCCCGCCGCCTGCAGCATCGGCTGATAGATCTGCGGCGTCGCGGGCTCAGCCAGCGTGATCTGCTTCACATCTCCCACCACGCCGATCACCGTCGCCGTCGTGTCGGGGGGGCCGATCACCCGGAGTCGCTGCCCGATCGCCGATTTGCCCGGCCAGGTGCGCCGCGCCAGCTCCTCGTTGACGATGACGACGAGCGGTGCGCCCGCGCGATCGCGCGCGTCGAAGTCGCGTCCCTCGAGCCGGATCCCCATCGTGGCGAACGCCCCGTCGCTCATGGCGTTCGCTTGCGCGAGCGGTGCCGTGGTGGAGTTCAACTCGGGATGATCGAGCGAGGCGAACTGGACACCACCCCAGTTACCCGACAAGGGGAGGGCGTTGATGAAGCCGGCCTGCCGCACGCCCGGGACCGCACGGACCGCCGCCAGCGCGCTCGTCATGAACTGATTCTGCTTCTCTGGCGTGTCGTACTTCACCCCGGGCAGCCGGAACTCGGCAGTGAGCAGGTGATCGGGTTTGAATCCTGGATCGACCTGCCGCAGCGCGGCGAGGGTGCGCGTCAGCAGTCCCGCGCCGACGAGCAGCACGATGCAGAGCGCCATCTCGACGGCGACGAATACCTGGCGCAGGTCGAGCCTCCCGCCGCGCCCGCCGTCCGCCGCCCGTTGCGTGAGCGCCGCGGCCAGGTCGACGCGCGTGCCGTGCAGCGCCGGGGCGATCCCGAACAGCAGGCCGCACAGCACGGTCACGCCGGTCGAAAAGGCGAGCACGCGCACGTTGATGCCCACGGCCCCGAACGCCGGGAGATTGGCGGGCGCCGCGGCGACAATTCCCCCGACCGTCCAGTACGCAAGGGCGATCCCCAGGGCACCGCCGACGGTGGAGAGCACCACGCTCTCGGTGAGCAGCTGGCGCACCAGCCGGCCCCTCCCGGCGCCGAGTGCCGTCCGGACCGAGATCTCCCGCAGGCGCGACGCACCCCGGGCCAGCTGCAGGTTGGCGACGTTGGTGCAGGCGATCAGCAGCACGACACCCACGAACGCCAACACGATCATGAGCGTCGCCCGCGCGTCCCCGACGAGGTACTCGCGCAACGGCATCACGACAGCGTCGGTGCCGCCGTTGGTCGCGGGATACTCGGCGGCGAGCTGCGCCGCGATCCCCGAGAGATCGTGCCGCGCGTCGGCCAGTGTGATCCCCGGCTTCAGGCGGGCGACCGCCCACACGCTGGCCTGGCCGCGCGTGAACCAGGCAGGATTGGGTGCCGAGGTGATCGGCAGCCAGACGTCCACCGGTCCGAAGGCGTCGTGATAGTCGGCGGCCGTGACACCGATCACCACATGTGGGCGGCCATTCAAAATCACGGTGCGTCCGACGATGCCCGGTGCACCCCCGAAGCGTCCCTGCCAGACGCCATACGAGAGGACCGCGACCTGTTGTCCCGCTCCGATAGCGGTCTCCTGCTCGGTGAACGAGCGCCCAGTGGCCATGTGCGCGCCGAACAATTGGAGGGTGCTCGCGGTGACGAAGCTGCCGATGAGACGATCGGGCGCGTCGCTGCCGGTGAGGTTGACGCTCTGCACCCGTGCGATCCCCATGTCGACGAAGCTGTGGTTGCGGGAGCGCCAATCCACGAAGTCGGTGATTGGAAAGAGCAGCGGCCGCTGCGCGCCGCGCGCGCCCCACAACACCGTGAGGCGGGAGGGGTCGGGATAGGGGAGGGGGCGCAGCAGCACCGCGTCTGCGACGCTGAAGATCGCCGTCGTGGCGCCGATGCCGAGGGCGAGGGTCAGCACGGCGACGGCGGTGAACCCCGGCCGGGCGGCGAGCTGGCGGACTGTGTACTTCAGGTCCTGGAGCAGGGTGTCCATGGATTCTCCCGGTGATCAGTGGTCGGTGGCTGTGGCCAGAGGGAAACACTGACCACCGGCCACAGACCACTGATCACAGTCATTCAGTTCGCAGCGCCACCACGGGATCCACTCGCGTCGCGCGCAGCGCCGGCAGGTAGCTGGCCACGAGCGCTACCGCCACGAGCAATAGCGAGATCGACACGAAGGTGAGCGGGTCGGTGGTGCTCAGGCCGAACAGCATGTTCTTCATGACCCGGGTCACGCCGACCGCCGCCACGAGGCCGATCGCGACACCGGCGAGGGTGAGGCGCAGGCCCTGGATCAGCACGAGCCCGAGCACCTCCCGCGAGCCAGCGCCCAGGGCGAGTCGCACGCCCAGCTCGCGGGCGCGCTGCGACACCGTATAGCTCATCACGCCGTACAGACCGATCGAGGCGAGCGTCATCGCCAGCAGCGCAAACCCGACGAGCAGCAGCATCGCGAAGCGTCGCTGGCCGGTGGAGCTTTCGATCAGCTTTTCCATCGTGTTTACGTTGGCGAGCGGGAGATCGGGATCGACCGAGCGCACCGCGGCGCGGACCGCACCCAGCGCGGCGAGCGGGTCGCCGGTCGTGCGCACGGTGTAGCCCAGAAACGGCAGGCCGTTTTGCGCCAGCGGGAAGTAGACCTGGACGCGCTTCTGGGCATCGAGGCCCTCGTGCGCCATGTGTTCCACCACGCCGACGACCTGGATCCACTGGATCGAGGAATCGCTGAGGTCGTTGAAGGTGATCCGCTTGCCGATGGGGTCGGTATTGGGCCAGTAGCGGTGCACCATCTCCTGGTCCACGATGCAGACTCCCGGAGCACCGGCCCGGTCGGCGTCGGTGAACTGCCGGCCCGCGACGAGCGGGGTCCGCATCGTAGCGAGGAACGACGGCGTCACGAGCCGCACATCGCCCCAGGGTCCTGGGATGTTCGGCGGCCGCTGGTATCCCTCGACGTTGAAACTGGCGGTAGACCAATTCCCTCCGAACGGGATGTTGCTCGTCCCGCCGGCGCCGACGACGCCGGGGGTGGCGATCAACGCCTGGTTGATGCGCTGCAGCACCTGATCGCGCACCGTGTCGTTGGGATACTTGGCCTGCGGCAGCGAGACGTTGAAGACGAGCAGGTGATCGGGTCGGAATCCGGGGTCGACGCCCACGACGCGCGCGAAGCTCCGGATCAGGAGGCCCGCGCCGATCAAGAGCGTCAAGGCGAGCGCGACCGTGGAGATGACGAGTCCGCGTCGCAGCGCGAGACTCGACCGATGCCCCACCGAGCGCCCCCCCTCCTTCAACGATTCGTGCAGGTCGGTGCGTGCCATCTGCAGCGCCGGCGCGAGTCCGAACAGCAGCCCGGTGCCGAGCGACACGAGCAGCGCGAATCCCAGGACGCGCGCATCCACGCCGATCCGCGCCGTGGCGGGAAGGTTGCCGGCGTTGAGCGACAGCAGGGCGGGGACGCCCCACAGCGCGAGCAGGATGCCCACCGCGCCGCCACCGAAGGCGAGCACGACGCTCTCCGTCAGGAGGTAACGGATCAGCCGCCGCGGCGACGCGCCCAGCGCCACCCGCACGGCCATGTCGCGGGACTTGGCCGCCGTGCGCGCGAGCTGCAGGTTCGCCACGTTGGCGCACGCGATCAACAGTACGAACGCCACCGCCCCGAGCAGAATCAGGAGTCCCGAGCGGACGCCGCGGGCCGCCTCGTCCGCGAGGCCGGTCACCTTGAGATCCCAATCTCTTGAATAGCTGTTGGTATAGGTGGTCCGCAGCTGGACCGCGAGGGTGTGCAGCTCGGACTGCGCCCGCTCCAGCGACACGCCCGGTGCGAGCCGGCCGATGAACGGCAGGAACTCGTTGGTGCGTCGGTTGTCGGCGAATTGGGCCGGCTCGAACACGATGGGCATGAAGAGGTCGGTGCGGCGCGAAAAGAAGTCTCGGAAGCTCGCAGGCATCACGCCGACGATCTCGTAGTCCTGATTGTCGAGTGTGAGCTTGCGGCCCAGCGCCGCGCGATCGCCGCCGAAGTGGCTCTGCCAGAATCCCCACGACAGCACCGCCACGTGGTCCTTCCCGGCCTGCGCTTCGTCCGGTTGCAGCGTCCGTCCCAACGCCGGGGAAACGCCCAGCAGGGAGAAGTACTGCCCGGTGACCTTCTCCACGTTGAGCCGCTCCGGCTCACCGCCCCCGGTGAGGTTCATCGCCATGCTGTTTTCCACGGCGGCGCTGGCGAAGATGTCGCTGCGCGCCGAGTAGTCGCGGAACCCCGGCACCGACACCGGCGCCCGGAGATTGTTGAGCGACGGATAGTAGTGATTCACCGTGACGAGCCGCTCCGGTTCCCGGTACGGCAGCGGCGCGAGCAGCACGCCGTTGACGACCGAGAAGATCGCGGTGTTGGCGCCGATCCCCAGGGCGAGCGTGAGCAAGGCCACGAACGTGAACCCCGGGCTCGAGCGCAGCGAGCGGACGGCATAGCGGAGATCTTGCAGCAAAGCTTCCATTTGGTCTCCCGAATGGTGGCCACAGCTCCTATTTCACGACCCATCCATCCTTCAGCTGCACCACCCGATTCCCGTAGCCGGCGTTCACTTCGGAATGCGTCACCTGCACGATCGTCGTGCCCCCAGTGTTGAGCCGCTTGAACAACTCCATGATCTCCCGCCCCTGCTCGGAGTGCAGATTGCCGGTGGGTTCGTCGGCGAGGATGATCTGCGGCTTGTGGATCACCGCGCGCGCCACCGCGACGAGCTGCTGCTGCCCGCCGGAGAGCTGGCGCGGGTA
>DATJJY010000013.1:0-3743 GCA_035491895.1 Gemmatimonadales bacterium | reverse complement strand
GCTCCAGCTCCACCGAAGATTCATCGCGAGCGCCGCGAGCCCCTCGACCCGCGCGGGCAGGTAGGGAATGCGTGCGTCACCGCTCATCGGTCAATGCACCAGCTTCTTGTACTTGATGCGATGCGGCTGGTCGACCGACGCGCCCTTCCGCTTGTGGTAGTCGGCGGCGTACTCCTGATAGTTGCCCTCGTACCAGACCACTTCGCTGTCCCCCTCGAACGCGAGGATGTGCGTCGCGATGCGATCGAGGAACCAGCGGTCGTGGCTGATGACGACGGCGCACCCGGCGAAGCCGAGGAGCGCCTCCTCCAGCGCGCGGAGGGTGTCTACGTCGAGATCGTTGGTCGGCTCGTCGAGCAGCAGCAGGTTGCCGCCGCTCTTGAGCAGCTTGGCCAGATGGAGACGGTTGCGCTCGCCGCCGGAGAGGTCGCGCACCCGCTTCTGCTGGTCCGACCCGCGGAAGTTGAATCCCGCGGCATACGCGCGCGCGTTGACGGTGCGCTTCCCGAACTGGAGCTGGTCCTCGCCGCCCGAGATCTCCTCGTAGACGGTCTTCGCGCCGTCGAGCGTGTCCCGGCTCTGGTCCACGTAGGCGATCCGCACGGTGGACCCGACCTTGAGCGTACCGCTGTCCGGCTGCTCCTGGCCCGTGATCATCCGGAAGAGCGTCGTCTTGCCGGCGCCGTTCGGCCCGATGATGCCCACGATCCCGCCTCGCGGGAGGGAGAAGCTGAGATCGTCGATCAGGAGGCGGTCGCCGAAGCCCTTGGTCAGGTGCTCCGCCACGACCACTTCATCGCCCAGGCGATCGGGGACCGGAATGAGGATCTCGGCGGTGCCTTCCTGCTGGCGCTCGCTTGCCGCGCGGAGCTCTTCGTAGGCGGTGATGCGCGCCTTGCTCTTGGCGTGGCGGGCGCGCGGCGCCATCCGGATCCACTCGAGCTCATGCGCGAGGGTGCGCTGCCGCGCCGACGCCTGCTTCTCCTCGACCGCGAGCCGCTGCTGCTTCTGCGCCAGCCACGACGAGTAGTTGCCCTCGTAGGGAATGCCCGCCCCGCGGTCGAGCTCGAGGATCCACTTCGCCACGTTGTCGAGGAAGTAGCGGTCGTGGGTGACGGCGACGACGGTGCCGGGGAACTCGGCGAGGTAGCGCTCGAGCCACCAGACGCTCTCCGCGTCGAGGTGGTTGGTCGGCTCGTCGAGGAGCAGCATGTCGGGCTGCTCGAGGAGGAGCCGGCAGAGCGCCACGCGCCGCCGCTCGCCGCCGGAGATCTTCGTGACGTCGGCGTCGCCCGGCGGGAGGCGCAGCGCGTCCATCGACATGTCGACCTTGTGGTCGAGCTCCCAGAGCCCGAGCGCGTCGATCCGCTCCTGGAGATTGCCCTGCTTCTCCATCAGGCGCGTCATCGCGTCGTCGTCCATCGGCTCGGCGAACTTCAGGCTGATCTCGTTGAACTGGTCGAGCAGCGCCTGCTGCTCGCGCACCCCGTCCATCACGTTGCCGCGGACGTCCTTCGCGGGATCGAGCTGCGGCTCCTGCGGGAGGAAACCGATCCGGGTGCCCGGAAGGGGGCGCGCCTCGCCCAGAAAATCGTGGTCCACCCCGGCCATGATGCGGAGCAGGGTGCTCTTGCCCGCGCCGTTGGACCCGAGGACGCCGATCTTCGCGCCGGGATAGAAGGAGAGGTAGATCCCCTTGAGGATCTCCTTGCTGGGGGGCACGACCTTCCGCAGGTCGCGCATCGTGAAGATGTATTCGCCGGCCATAGGGCGACAAGATAGACCGGCGGGTGCGATTAATGAACCGCCCCGAAATGAAAGAGGCGCCCAGCGGGGCGCCTCTTCAGACTGCCGCTGCCACAGCGATCAGCTGACGTGCTTGTTCACCAGCTTGGTCATGTCGAACATCGAAACCTGGCTCTTGCCGCCGAACACCGCACGGAGATTGTCGTCGGCGTTGATCATGCGGCGATTCTTCTGGTCCTGCAGGCCCTTCCGCTTGATGTAGCCCCACAGCTTCTTGGTCAGCTCGGTGCGCGGCATCGGGCTCGAGCCGACGACGGCGGAGAGCTGCGTGTCGGGCGTGACCGGACGCATGAACGCGGCGTTCGGCGTGCGCTTCTTCGACGACTTCTTCGCGGACTTCCTCGCCGCCTTCTTGGCGGTCTTCTTGCGCGCGGCCGGCCGCTTGGCCGCCTTGCTGGACTTCTTCGCGCTCTTCCTGCCCGACTTCTTCGCCGTCTTCTTCTTTGCGGCTGCCATCGCGGTCCTCCCTGAAGGGGTGAGAGCGGTGCGTACCCTGTGAAGACTGCTGCCCGACGCGTCCCAAACTAAGACACTCCGCCGCAGTTGCAATAGGGAAAACGCCGTTTTTCCCTCTGAAAACCCGTTCGCGCGCCCATTTTTCCCTCTGGGGACCGCCTTCCGCGCCCCGTTTTCCCTCTGAAAACGGTCCTCGCGCTGGCATTCCGGCGCCGTTCGATCTACTCATGAAGTACGGCTGAAAGCTGATTTCTTCCTCGGAGCGGTCCCACATGAGCACCCCATTCACCCGCGTCGGCGCCTTTGTCCTCTGCCTCGCGGCGTCTCCCGCCGCGGCCCGGGCGCAGCACGCGGCCTGCGAGGACGACAACGGCGGGCTCGTCCTGCCGAGCGGGTTCTGCGCGCGTACCGTCGCGAGCAACCTCGGTCCCGTGCGGCAGCTCGTCGTCGCGCCGAACGGCGATCTCTACGCCGCCGTGAGCGGCAAGACGGGCGACGGAACCGGCGGCGTGCTGGCGTTCCGCGACTCCAATGGCGACGGCTCCCCCGACAGCCGGGCGAGCTTCGGCCCGGGGGGCGGTAACGACGTGAAGCTGCACGACGGCTATCTCTACTTCGCACGGAACGACGAGATCGTGCGCTGGCGTCTCACGCCCGGCAAGCTCGAGCCCGACACGCCGATGGAGACGGTCGTGAGCGACCTCCCGAGCGGCGGACACGCCGCCAAGAGCGTCATCTTCCTCGGCGACACCATGCTCGTCAACTTCGGTTCGGCCACCAACAGCTGCCAGGAGACCGATCGGCTCCCCGCGTCGCGCGGCAAGGATCCGTGCCCCGAGCTCGCAGTGCGCGCCGGCATCTGGGCGTTCCCCGCCGGACGGACCGGGCTCACCGCCGCCGCCGGCCGCCGCTGGGCCACGGGGCTCCGGAACGCCATGGCGCTCGCGATCGAGCCGCACACCGGCCTGCTCTACGCCGGCGTGCACGGGATGGATCAGCTGCGGCAGAGCTGGGGATTCAGCAACGAGGTGAACGCCAACAATCCGGCCGAGCTCTTCGCGCAGATCCGGGGAGGGCAGAACTACGGGTGGCCCTACTGCTATTTCAGCAACCAGTACGGCCGCATGGTCACGGCGCCCGAGTACGGGGGCGACGGGCGGCGCGACGACCGCTGCCGCAACGTTGCGCGGCCGGTCATCGCCTTTCCCGGCCACTGGGCCCCGATGGCGATCGCCTTCTACACCGGCACCGCGTTTGGCGACGCCTATCGCGACGGCGCGTTCATGGCGTGGCACGGGTCCTGGAACCGCGCACCGCTCCCCCAGGAGGGCTACCGCGTCGTGTTCATCCCGTTCCGGGACGGACGGCCGGTCGGCACCTACCAGACCTTCGCGACGAGCAGCAGCGGGCCGACGGCCCTCCGCGCCACCGGGGTGGCGGTGGGACCCGACGGATCGCTGTACATTTCAGCGGACCAGAAC
>DATJJY010000012.1:0-36803 GCA_035491895.1 Gemmatimonadales bacterium | reverse complement strand
GCCGCGCACCAGCGAGACCGGCAGCATCCTGAAGCTGTACGAGGCGGTCGGCGCCGACGTGGTCATCGATGCGCCGCGCCGCCTGGTGTTTCCGAAGCTCGACTGCGCGGTGCTGGCGGTGCCACACCAGGCGCTCGTGGGCCCCGACCGGCCGTCGCTGCGGCCGGAGCGCGGTGGCCCGACGTTCAACGTCCTGGTCACCCACGGCCAGTACCCGGCGCTGGGCGAGGCGCGGGGCACGATGGATTACGGAGGCGCCCCCCTGTCGCTCGAGGATCTCGCGCCGGCGACGTGGGATTATGTGGCCCTCGGTCACTATCACGTTGCGCAGGAGCTGGCGGCCAATGTGTGGTACTCGGGCAGCCTCGAGTACCTGCCGCCCAACCCGTGGGGACAGCTGCAAGACCAGGCGGAGCGGGGGCTCAAGGGGAAGTGCTACCTGCAGGTCGAGCTGCCGGGGCTGCGCGTGGTGCCGCGCTACGTCGCACCACTGCGTCACCACGTCGAGCTCGAGCCGATCCAGGGGGCGGGGCTGACGGCGAAGCAGCTCGACGCGAAGATCGCCGCCGCCGTCGCCGCGGCGCAGCCGGCGATCGACGGCAACGTCGTGCGGCTGCTCGTATGGGACGTGGCCCGCGCCACCGCACACGATCTGGACCATCCGGCGATCCGCGGCTACAAGGCCCGGGCGCTGCACTTTCAGCTCGACCTGCGGCGCCCGCAGTCACGCTACGTGACGGGGACGGGAGCGCCGTCGCGGCGCCAGACCCTGCCCGAGACGGTGCGCGAGTTCCTCTCCCGCCGCCTGCTCGATGCCGACATCCCCCGCGACGAATTCGTGCGCACCGGCGTCGAGTATCTCGAGCAGACGGCGCGCGAAGGGGACGGCAGCTGATGGAGTTGAAGCGGCTGCGGCTCGAGAACTTCCGGCAGTTCGCCGAGACCGAGATCGAGCTCGGTCCCGGGATCACCGGGATCATCGGCCCGAACGGCGCGGGGAAGTCCACGCTGCTCGAGGCGATCGCCTGGGCGATCTACGGCGTGCAGGCGGTGCGGGGCGACAAGGACTCGATCCGGCGTCACGGCGCGCCGGGACGGTCGCGCGTCGAGGTCACCCTCGACTTCGCGCTGGGACCGCATGAGTACTCGGTCACGCGCAACCTCTATGGGGCGGAGCTGCGCCAGGACGGCCAGGTCGTGGCGAACTCGCTCAAGTCGGTGTCGGAGCGGCTGGGACGGGTGCTCGGCATGTCGCACGACGAATTCTTCAACACGTACTTCACCGGACAAAAAGAGCTGGCGGTGATGTCTGCGCTCGGCAAGGTCGAACGGGCGGCGTTTCTGTCACGCGTACTCGGCTACGAGCGGCTCGAGCTCGCGCAGCAGCGCGTCCGCGAAGTGCGCAACGGACTCTCGGCGGAGCTCAAAGGTCTTGAAGCGGGGCTGCCGGACAAGCGCCAGCTGGATGCCGAGCGGGCCACCGCGATGGAGCGTCTCGATCGCTCGCGTGCGGCAGCGGAGACGGCGCGCGATGCGCGTCGCAAGGCCCAGGACGCCCTGGGTCGGGAAGAGCCGAAGTGGAAGGAGTGGGAGGTCCGGCGTGACCGGATTCGCTCGCTCGAAAGCGAGCGCGCGATGGCTCAACATTCCGTGGAATCGGCGCGCCAGGATTTCCAGCGCCTCGACCGGGAGTTGGCGGACGCGCTGACGGCGCGCACGGAGCTCGAGCGGCTGGCGATCGAGCTCAAGCCCCTGAAGAAACTGCAAGTCGAGCGGACGCGGCTCGAGGGGTTGCAGCAGGAAGCGGCGGAGCGCCAGGCGGCCCAGGCGCAGCTCACCGAGCTCGAGCGGGGAGCGGCGGCGCGCGACAAGCGCATCGCGGAGCTCGAAGGTGCCGCGGCGGCGAGCGAATGCGCCGAGCGCGAAGCCAAGAAGACCGCCGAGCGGCTGCTTGTGCTGGAGCGCGACGTCGAGGAGCAGCGGGCGACGTGGGCGCGGGACCGGCAGGATGCGGAGACGAAGCGCCAGCAGCTGCGCGAGCAGTATCGCGACGTGAAGGAGCAGCGCGACCGCATCGCCGAGCTCGGTCCCGAGGGGGCATGTCCCACCTGCCAGCGGCCGCTCGGCAAGGAATACGAAGCGGTGCTCGGCCTGCTCGACCGCCAGCTCGAGGAGATCACGCTCAACGGCAACTTCTTCAAGCAGCGCGGGCAGCAGCTCACCGAGCCGCCCGAGCCGGTCGTCCTGGCCGAGCGGGCGCGGGATGCCGCGCGCGACGCGAGCCGGAAAGCGGCGGAGCGTGCCGGCGGGCTGAAGGCGCAGGTGGAGGAGCGGGCGCGCGCCATCGCGGAGCGCGACGAAGAGGCCCCCCGGCTCGCGGAGCTCAAGTCGCGCCTCGCGACGAAGCCATCGCGCTACGATGCCGCGCGACTCGACGCCGTTCGCGCCGAGCTCACCGCCCTCGAGCCGCTGGTGCAGGAGGCGGCGGCGCTCGAGGCGCGCGCGCGACTGGCCCAGACGCTGGTGAAGGATGCCGAGAAGGCCGAGCAGTTGTTGTCGCGCCGTGAGCTGCAGGTGAAGCAGCTGGCCCAGGCGATCGCCGCCGACGGCTTCTCGGAAGAGAAATTCCGTCACGCGAAGGAGCGCTACGACCGGTCGGTGCTGGTGTTGCGCGAGGCGGAGCTCGCGGCGGTGGAAGTGGGCGGCGAGTTGACGCGGGCCGAGGAGGTCGTCGCGGAGGCGGACCGGCGCATCGCCGAGCGGGCGACGCGCGAGCAGCACATCGATACGCTCAAGGGGAAGCGCCGGCTGCACGACGAGCTGGATCGGGCCTACTCCGAGCTGCGCGCCGAGCTGAACGCGGCGATGCGCCCTGAGATCGCCGAGCTGGCCTCGGGTTTCCTCGCCGACCTCACCGACGGGCGCTACGACAGCGCCGAGCTGAGCGAGGACTACACCCTGACGGTGATCGACAGTGGGGTCCCGAAGCCGGTGATCTCCGGTGGAGAAGAGGACCTCACCAACCTGGTGCTGCGGCTCGCGATTTCGCAGATGATCGCGGAGCGGGCGGGGCAGCCCCTGTCGCTCCTGGTGCTGGACGAGGTGTTCGGCTCGCTCGACGAAGGCCGCCGGCAGCACGTCCTCGGGCTGTTGCGCCAGCTGGGGGACCGCTTTCCCCAGGTCATCGTCATCACGCACATCGATCAGATCCGGGAGGGACTGGACCGCGTCATCCGGGTAGAGTACGATGGCGCCCGGGGCGTGAGCGCGGTACGGGACGAGACGGCGACCCTGGGGGCGGGAGGGCTCGATGCGGGCGTGGCTGCCTGAGCGGCGCGTAGAGGGCCCACTCCAGGCCGGGGAGCGCGACATCGAAGCGCTGAATCGCCTCTTTGCCGAGGCGTTTACGGACCGCTACCGGCGGGACGGCCTGGTCGGCGTCCGCGTGCCGCCGCTCAATCCGCGTGTGTGGACCTACGCCCTGCGGGACGCCGGCGAAGGGGCGATGGTGTGGCGCGACGAAGACGGCCGCCTCGTCGCTTTCAACGTGGCGCACCGCTGCGGCGGTGAAGGTTGGATGGGACCGCTCGCGGTGCGCGTCGATCGCCAGGGTTCCGGGATCGGCAAGACGATCGTGCGCGCCGCCACCGACTGGCTGCTGGATCGCGGCGTCACGACGCTGGGCCTCGAGACGATGCCGCGCACCGTCGAAAACATCGGCTTCTACGCCCGCCTCGGCTTCGTCCCGGGCCACCTCACGCTGACGATGACACGCGAGCTGGCCGTCCGGCGGCGCGGCGGCGCCGCGCCGGCCATGCTGTCGCGGCTCGAGGGGCCGGTGCGGACCGAGACGCTCGCAGCGGCCCGCACCCTCGCCGATGCGCTGGTGCCCGGCCATGATGTCACGCGCGAGATCGAGCTCACGGCACAGCTCGAGCTGGGGGACACCGTCCTCGTGCCGGGCGGGTCGGGTGCGCTCAGCGCGTACGCACTCTGGCACACGGCGTCGCTTGCGGCGGAGCGCTCGACCGACGAGCTGCGCGTGCTGAAGCTCGCGGCGCGCGACCTCGACGCCTTCGACCGGGTGGTGGGGGCGGTCGAGGCCTGCGCCGCCCATGCGGGGCTGCGCCGCGTGGCGATCCGCTGTCAGAGCCGCTTCGAGGGTGCGTTTCGCGCGCTCATGGCCCGGGGATATCAGGTGCGCTGGACCGACCTGCGCATGCACCTCGAGGGGTATCCGGAGCGCCCCGTCTCGGAAGGCGTGCTCTTTTCGAACTGGGAAATCTAGCGAGCGGTCGCGGCGGCCTGCGTGGACCCGGTCACGAAGACGGCGGGCGACAAGCCGATGACCTCGAACCGGTGCTTCATCCCGGGTGGCAGATCGAGCCGGTCGCCGGGGCCGAGGTCCACCACTTCGTCGCCGATGTAGACGCGCAAGTATCCGGAGAGCACCCAGCGCGATTCGGGAAACGGATGCTCGTGCTCGTCGACGCGCGCGCCCGGGACCTCCGACCACCAGGCGGTGGCGAGTCCCTCCTGCTGCAGTGTCGTCCGCAGCGTGGACAGCTGCAAGGGGCCGGCGGCCGAGTTCCAGCGTTTCACGATCATGCTGCGTGAACGTACGGCGCCAGGCGCCGCGCCGCCAGGGTTACGAGACGAATGTCTTCGGCGCACCGAGCAGAATGCGGCGCGCGAACAACACCACCGCCGCCGCATACAACAGGTGCACCCACCCCGACGGAACCTGCACGACGAACACGAGGGCGGCCCACGTGAGCAACGTCACGACCGCGGCCACGAGCGACAGATTCATGTGAGGCGCCCGCCTTCCGTGATACGAGTCACTATGAGGATGCCTTGTCGAAACCTTCGGCGCAACTTCTCTTGACGACCGGAAGCGAAGTAGTATCGTAGACGCGGGAGCGGGGAGTCCAATTATTGAGCCAACAGCTCGATCGTGGACCCAGATACTGCGACCGATGTCATGCCCCCGCGAGGGGGAAGACAGAAGCCTTGGTGAGGGACCAGCCATTACTTTCGGGCTTCAATAATCCTCTCCGTTCCTGTGGTACCTGATCGGCCGGGTCGCGCGAGCGATACCGGCCGATTTGATTTGCCGGCACCTCACGCCCTTCGTACCGTCTGCAGGAAGTACTTCCAGACCAGAAACCGCTTCTTCCCCAGCACGAACTGCCCCGCGAGGACCACGATCCACGCGCCGTACGCCAGCGACACTTCCTCGCGCAGGTGCGGCACGAGGAACTGGACCAGCCACAGCACGAACAGCGCGCCGGCGTCGAGCCAGTCGAACTCCATGTTGGCGAGCAGAAGGACGCCGAGCAGCGTCTGCAGCAGGGTCAGGAGAATCTCGAGTCGCTGCGCTCCGTCGAAGTGAAAGTCGGACCAGGCTCCGTGGTGGTGCAGGTGAGAGAAGCCGTAGACCAGCGGAATCATGGCGGCCAGGATCGTCCACTGATTGATGTTGCTCGAGACGATGTTCATCAACGCCATCGGTGCGCGGGTGACGCGCCGTGCCCAGTTGATGGTCGAGACGAATTCCGGGAACTCCGACAGGAACGGCGCCACCCATTGCACCAGGAAGAATTGGCTGATTCCGAACAGGCCCGCGACCGCGAGCATCGATTCGAGGAACGGGTGCGCGGTCACGTAGAGTAGCGCTCCGCCCAGCACGAAGAGCCCGCCGATCGCGGTGGGTCGCCGCCAGCCGCGCTGGCGGTACGCCCAGCGCGACACGAGTGGCGCATCCGACAGCTCCTCCTCCTGTTTCGGCGGATTGCGCATCAGCACCCAGAGGTAGGCCGCGTACAGCGCGATCAGCACGACGGCGTCGATCCACCCGATCCATTGCTTCCAGAGGATCACGAGGAAGTAGAGCAGCGGTGGCACGAGGCCGAGCACCTCGACGGCGTGCTCGTGCTCGAGGTGGATCGAGGGCAGGCGCTGCTTCGTGCTACGCCGTCCGGCGACGAGGAACACGAAGTAGATCGCCGGCCAGCCGAGACCGAGGAGCAGGCGGATCGCGCCGGTGAGATTGGCGATCGCGAGGTGCGCGCGCTCGGGGTCGGCTCCCGCTTCCCAGGCGATTACCGCTTCCACGGCGAACTCGGGGAGCGTCTGCAGCCAGGCGAGTATCGCCAGGGCGAGTCCCTGGGACATCAGGAACTGCGCCGCCTCGGCCCCCCACGCCACGAGAAACGCCGACAGCAGAATGCTCGGGAAAGTCCACAGCGCCGATAGCGCCGAGGCTCCCGCCTGGGAGACCGTCGCGAGTAGCTTTAGGAATCGCACCGGGCGAAGATAGTCGCACGCATCCGGCTGTGGGAGACGAAGCGTAACTACGTCGACTACGACGGGAGCATGTAATGGGACGGGACGAGATCAAGTCGGCGAGTCTGCACAGCTTCCACGAAGAACACGTGGAGCCCCCCGAAGCCGGGCGCTTCGAGCAGCTGGTTCACGAGATGCTCGGCCTGCTGGGGGAAAACCCCGAACGGGAAGGGCTGCAGCGGACACCGGCTCGGGTCGCATTGTCGCTGCAGTGGCTGACGCGCGGCTACCAGATGTCGGTCGAGGACGTCATCGGCGATGCTGTCTTCGAGGAAAAGCACGAGAACATGATTCTCGTGCGGGACATCGAGATCTATTCATTGTGCGAGCATCATCTGCTGCCGTTTTTCGGCCGGGCGCACGTCGCCTACCTGCCGAATGGCCGCATCGTGGGGCTGTCGAAGATCCCGCGGGTGGTCGAGGTGTTCGCTCGACGGCTGCAGGTGCAGGAGCGGCTCACCGACCAGGTGGCGGAGGCGCTGTGCGAGGTACTCGCGCCGCTCGGCGTGGGCGTGGTGATCGAAGCGTACCACCTGTGCATGATGATGCGCTGGGTCGAGAAGCAGAACTCCAAGACGATCACGTCGGCCCTGCGGGGCACTTTCCGATCCGACGCCCGGACGCGCGACGAATTCCTGCGGCTCGTGCACGGCGGCGGCGCCCGGATGTTGTGAGCGCTCCCCCGCTCGCCGGATCGGTGGCCCTCGTCACCGGGGCGTCGCGGGGAATCGGGCTCGCCGTCGCCGACGAGCTGCGCGCCGCGGGAGCGCACGTCGTCCGGCTCGCACGGTCGCTCCAGGACGGTTCGGCCGAGCGGGAGACGACGCTGCGCTGCGACGTGACGAGCCCCGAGGAGGTCGTGCGCGCCGTGCAGACCGTGAAAGCGGAGCTCGGCGTCCCCGACATCGTGGTGAGCAACGCCGGCCTGTTCATCATCAAACCGCTGGCAGAGACTTCCCCGGCCGATTTCCTCCAATCGATCGCGACGAACCTCACGGGACCGTTTCTCATCGCGCACGCGCTGGTCCCGGAAATGGTGCGGCGCGGCAGCGGCCACCTCGTGACCATCGGCTCCTCTTCCGATCGCATCGCCTACCCCTGGAACACCGCGTATGGCGCGAGCAAGCACGGCGTGCGCGGCCTGCATGAGGTGATCGCTCTCGAGGTCGCCCGAACGGGCGTGCGGACCACGCTCGTATCGCCCGGGCGCGTCGATACCGAGATGTGGGATAGCGTGGATCCGGAGCTGCGCCCCGACGCCGCGGGACGGCGCGCCATGATGCGGGCCGAGGACGTGGCCGACGCGGTTCTCTGGGCCGTGACGCGGGCCACCCGGGTCGATGTGACCGAGATCCAGATGATGCCGACGATCGACAAAGAGAGAGATTAATGCGCTATCAGCCGTCAGCCGTCAGCCGTCTGCTGCTGCGTCTCACTGTTGCACTCGTTGCCGCACGCTCGACTGCCGTCGCGCAGACGATTCCGCCGCTGCCGGATTCGAGCGGGTGGGGGGTGCACGTGCTGGCCACGGCGCGCGGGCCGGATTCGTCGCTCTGGGTGGGGACGTACGGGCAGGGGATCTTCGTGCTGCGGCCGAAAGCAGTGATCTGGGAGCACATTCAGTCTGCGTCGGACACGGCGAAGCATTCAATCTCGTGGGACTTCGTGCACGCCTTCGGATTCGGCACGCAGGGCGAAGTCTGGTACGGCACGGTCGGCAACGGCTGGGGCGTCTCGGTCGACGGCGGGCGGACGTGGAAGAACTGGGAGCTGCGCCAGCTGGGCCCGGAATGGCAATACGTGGCGCCCAACGGGATCGCCACGCGCGGCGACACCGTTTACATCGCCACGGCGGACGGGATCAAGGTCACCTGGGACGACGGCAAGACGTGGCGGGTGATCACCGACCTCGCTGGCGCCGCCACCACGACGGACTCCGTCATGGGGGTGATCCAGAATCAGTACGTGCTGGCGATCGCCCTCGGCACGACGGAAGACGACAACCTGTGGATCGGTGACCTGAAAGGGCTCGCACACTCTCCGGACGGCGGCCGCACCTGGCACGAAGGATTCGACCCGGTGCCCTGCCAGGGGAATGGGTGCGTGAATCGCGTGCGGGCGCTGCTCGTCGACTCACAGAAACAATTCTGGGTGGGAACCGAGGGGGGACTGTTTCGCTTCGGCCGGGAGTTCGACGGCTGGAAACGCGTCGATACGTCGAGCACCATCGATAGAGTGCCGTTTGCGTTCCCCAATGACTCAGGGCGCGGCGCTCGCGGTTCGGCTGCTGCACCGCTCAAAGCTCGCGCGCTTAAACACACCTGGTTCCGCCGTCCCATCGACATCACCGACCAGCCCTACATCGATCAGACGTATCGCTTCGGCTCGACGATGGGCGGCAACTTCCAGCCCCATCAGGGGGTCGAGTTCAACAACCCCGACGGCACGCAGGTCCACGCGATCGGCGACGGCATCGTCGTCTACTCAGGGCTCGCCGAAGCCGGGTCGAATACCATCGCGATCCGACACGACAAGCAGCTCGACGGGCAGTATCTGTTCTCCGTCTACTATCACAACTCGAAGCTGCTCGCCCCGCTCGGGCAGCGAGTGAAGGCGGGAGACGTGATCGCCCTCGTCGGCAACACCGGGCGCGCCACGAACGACCACCTCCATCTCGAGGTGCACGTCGCGCCGACCACCGATTCGAGCAAGATCGTCGCCGCCGACGTGCGCTACCCGCCGTTCAACCGGAACCCCGAGCTGTGGATCGCGCCGGTCCCCGGCACCGGTGTGGTAGCGGGGCAGGTGTGGGACGCCAAGGGCCAGCCGGTGATGCAGGCCCACATCTTCGGACTCGTGAAGCCGGAGCCGCAGGAGACGCCGTTCTCGTTCATCGAGACCTACGGCCCGAAGAACCACAGCGATCCGGTCTATCAGGAGCACTTCGCGATCGGCGATGTCCCACCCGGGACGTACACCCTCGGCGTGGAGATCGACGGCCGGAAGGTCTACCGGCGAATCGAGGTGAAAGCCGGTAAGTTGACCTGGGTCGAGTTCAAGCCCTAGACCGCTGGCGGCTGATGGCTGACAGCTGAAAGTTTTGCCGCATGCACATCGAGCTCATCGAGATGTTGCGCTGTCCCGAGGATCATCGCGAGGAGTTTCTCGTCCTCTCGACGAGCGAAATGAACGGGCGCATGGTGATGCTCGGCGTCGTCGGATGTCCGGTGTGCCACCGCGAATTCGAAATCATCGACGGCATCGTCGATTTTACCGAGGTGATCACCGGCGAGCGGCAACTCCGCGCCGTGCGCCGCACGCCGGCGCCGCCCTCGCCCGCCGGCGTGGATGCCCAATCGCTCCAGGCGCTGCTCGATCTCGGCGGACCCGGGGGCTACGTGATCCTGATCGGCTCCGCGGCCCGCCACGCCGAGGGGCTCGCCGCGCTGATGGGCGGCATTCATTTCATCGGGATCAACGCGCCCCCCGACGTGGAGGAGCTGCCGGTCCTGAGCATCCTGCAGACCGACCAGGTGATCCCGTTGCGTGGCGCCATGGCGCGCGGCGCGGTGGTCGGGGCGGAGTTGTGCCGCACACCCTGGGTGGGCGAGGCGGCTCGCGTACTGCTCAACGGTCGTCGTCTGGTCGTCGAATCAGAGCAACCGACAATGCCGGAGAGCGTGAAGGAACTGGCAGTGGGGCAAGGGCTCTGGGTGGGGGAGAGGAAGTAGAGGGGGAACCACCGAGTTATTCGTGTGTCCCGACCATCGCCTCCGCATCCGCATACGCCCTGTCGATCGCCTGCTGATAGTTCTTCTCCACCACGCGGCGCTTCACCTTGAGCGTCGGAGTCAGCTCGCCCGATTCGATCGTGAAGTCCTGCTCCAGCAGCACGATCCGCTTGGGACGCTCGTAGCGGGCGACGTCCGACAGCATCCCCTGGACCTCGTTGTCGAGCTTCTGCTGAACGAGCGAGTTGGCGATCAGGTCGCGCCGCGAGGCGCCGCCGAGCCCCTGGGACTTCGCCCACGGCTCGAGCGCCTCGAAGTTCGGCACGACGAGGAGGATCGAGAACTTGCGCTTGTCGCCGAGCAGCACGGCATTGGCCACGAACTTGTTGAGCTTGACCTGGTTTTCGATCGGTTGTGGGGCGATGAACTTTCCTCCCGCCGTCTTGATGAGGTCTTTCTTGCGATCGGTGATCTTGAGATAGCCGTCGGCGTCCATCTCCCCGATGTCGCCCGTGTGGAACCACCCGTCCTGGTCGATCGCTTCAGCGGTGGCCTCGGGCTTGTTGTAGTAGCCCGCCATCACGTTCGGCCCCTTCGCGAGAATCTCCCCGTCCGCCGCGAACTTCAGCTGCACTTCCGGGAATGCGATGCCCACGGTGCCGATGCGCGGCCGGTCGAGCGGGTTCAGCGTGAGCACGGGGGACGTCTCGGTGAGGCCGTACCCCTCGAGCACCGGGAGCCCCGCGCTGTAGAAGAATTTCGCGATCTCGGCGGAGAGGGGAGCGCTTCCCGAGATGAAGAAGCGGACGCGGCCGCCGGTGCGGGCGCGCAACTTCGCGAACACGAGCCGGTCGGCGATCTTGCGTTTGATGGCGAGGCCGGGCGGGATCGGCCGGCCGGCGAGCCGGAGCGTGGCCCAGTCGTCGCCGGTTTTTCTCGCCCAGAAGAAGATGCGGCGTTTCACGCCGCTTCCCGAGAGGGCGTTCTCGAGCACGCGGGCGTACACCTTCTCGTACAACCGCGGCACGCTCAGCACGATCGTGGGGCGGACCTCCTGCAGGTTCGCCGCGACTTTGTCGAACGACTCCGCGTAATTGATGATCACGCCCGCAGCGAGCAGCGTGTAGTCCACCATCCGCTCGTACACGTGCGACAGCGGCAGCATCGCCAGGCACTCGTCGGTGGGCCCGAGCGGCATGGCCTGCAGCCCCCCCTGGACGTTGGACCAGATGTTCTTGTGTGACAGGATGACGCCCTTGGGGTCCCCGGTCGTGCCGGAGGTGTAGATCAACGTCGCCAGCGCGTCGGGCGAGATGGCGATCGCCTCCTCCTTGAGCCGCGGATACTTGCCGAGCGCAGCCTGGCCTTTCGCTTCCAGCTCGTCGAGCGTCATGACGCCGTCGCGCGTTGCCGCGGCGTCGAACACGATCACGTGGCGCAGGGTGGGGAGCGCGCCCCGGATCTCCAACACCTTGGCCACCTGCTCCGCGGTCGAGCAGAACACGCCGATCGCGCCGGAATCCTTGAGGATGTATTCGGTCTGCTTCGCCGTGAGTGTAGGATAGATCGGCACGTCGGCGGCCTGAGCACAGAGGCAGGCGTAGTCGGCGATCGCCCATTCCGGCCGTGTCTCCGAGAGGATCGAGAAGCGGTCGCCGGGACGGATCCCCAGCTCCTTCAGACCGACGGCCACCGCCACGACGCGGCGGGCGAGGTCACGGTGCGTGATCGAGCGCCATTCACCCGCGATCTTGGCGCGTACCGCCGCGGGCCGGTTGTCGGCGTAGCGCTCGACGCTCGTGAAGAACAGCTCGGTCAACGTGCCGTAGCTCATGGTACGAACTCCACCACGAATTTGATCGGTGATCCCACCGCCGGCACACCATTGCCACTGGTCGCGCTGGCGTTGACAACGGCCGAGTCCGGTTGTACGCCGATGAGCCGGACCTGGAACACAGCAATGCCTGTGCCGTCGGTCACGACGGTGTCTCCAGGCACCAATGTCACTCCCGTTCCCCCCGGGGGGAACGCAAAGCTGAGCGCGATCCGGAATCCTACGAGCGGCACGCCGGCGCTGTCGGCGCGGATGAAGAGCGAGTCCGATAGCGAATCAGGCGCGGAGACGTGCACGGTGTCGATGGTAGGCCCGGCGGCCGCGATCGAGTCCCGCACCCCGATGACGGTCACGACGGCGGGACTGGAGCGGAGATTGCCGACCCGCGCCAGAATACGACCAGTGCCGGCTGACACGCCGACGGTCGCTCCGGTCAAGGAGTCGACTTGAATGGTACTGTCGAGACCGCTCCAGACGATCGCGGCGGCGACCGAATCCCCACGACCATTGAGGGCCTTTCCCTGCGGCAAGATCGTATCGCCGACCGGGACCTTGCCGCTGTCGGGCAGGCTCACGTCGATGGCGATGATCGCGTCGAAATCGGGCGACAGGGCCTTGCACGCTACGCCTGTGATGACGGCCGAGGCGGCGAGCGCCGCCCAGCGGAATCCCCTCAGGGCGCCTCCGCCGACAGCCGGGGCGGTGGCGGCGCGGCGGCAGGGGGAGCGGACCCCAGCTCGCGCAGCGCGCGGGTCGCGTGCTCGATCCACTGGTGTGCGTCGGGGCCCTTGGGCGGCTGCGCCAGGAACGCCCGCAGGTGCTGCATCGCTCCATCGGGGTCGCCGCGTTTCTGGAGCAGAAACGCGAGGCCGTAATGCGCGCCCGCGAGATTCTCGTCGAGATCGAGCGCTTGCCGGTAGTGCCGGATCGCTTCGTCGGTGCGCGCCGTCTTGGTGAAGGCGATCGCCATGTTCTGGAGAATGCGCGCGTCGTTGGGGTGATCGCGCAGCGCGAGGCGGTACGACGTCAGCGCTGCTTCGTAATCACCCTGACGCTCGAGGGCGAGCGCCTCGTTGAGGTAGTCGAGTCGCTGGGGGTGGAGATCCTCCGACGAGCCGAACAGTCGGCGCCAGAAACCCATGACGCGAAAATAGCTTGCGGCCGCTCCGTAAAGCAATGTAGCTTCTCGGACGTGCCCCCTGTGCCGCCCTACTCTTCACCCACTCCGCGTCGCGCACGCACCGGTCGGCTGTCGCCCACCGGCGTCCTGCAGGTCGACTGGCCGTTTTTCGGCGAGCTGTGCCGCGCGCTCGCCCTCAAGGTGTATCACGCGTACGATCCCGATCTCGTGCTCGGCATCGCGAAGGCGGGTGTGATCCCCGGCGCCGTGATCGCCAGCATTCTGCAGCGCGATTTCGCGTCGATGGCCATCAGCCGCTCGGAGAGCGGCGCACGGCCCGTGGTGATCGCGGGCCCCCCCAAGCTCGTCACCGGCCGCCGCGTGCTGGTCGTCGACGAGACCTGCGACACCGGCGATACCATGAAGCTTGCGCTCGCCGCCGTGCGCGACCTGAAGCCCGCGGCCGTCAAGACGGCGGTGAGCTTTCGGACCGGACCCTACGCGGTCGATTTTCACGCGCTCGAGACGGACAGCTTCATCATTCTCCCCTGGGACCGCGAGATCATCGTCGACGGCGAGATCGTGATGCGGCCCGACTACGCCGAGAAGCTGCGGGCGAACGGGGAGTGAAGGACCGCCTCGCCGACGCCCTGCGGGCGTCGCGCGCCGATTTCACTGAAATCCGCATCGAACGGACCTGGAGCTCCAGCGTGAGCTTCCGGGGGAAACGCCTCGAATCCGCCTCGGCGAGCGAGGACCAGGGCGGCTTCGTGCGCGCCGCCGACAAGGGCTGCGGTTGGGGCATCGCGGCGTTCACGTCGATCGACCAGCTCCCCGCGATGGTACACCGGGCGCGAGAGCTGTCGCGTGCCGTGCGGCTGGACGAGCCGATCCGGCTGGCCGAGGTGGCGCCCTCCCAGGCAGAGGCGGTCCTCGATCTGGACGGCGACGTGCGCGGCATTCCGCTGGCCGACAAACGGCGGCTGCTCGAGGCCTACAACGGCGAGATGCTCGCCGTGCCGGGCGTGGTGGACACGCAGGCGGTGTACCGTGACGAGGTCACCGAGTACTGGTTCGGTAACTCCGAGGGGACCCTGCTGTACGAGCTGCGGCCCGAGATCACCCTCTCCGGCCAGGCGATCGCCCGCCGCAACGGCACGATCGAGAAGGGGCTGGAGTCGATCGGCCTGCGCAAGGGCTGGAACAGCGCCCAGCATCACGCGGCGGGCTTTCGCACAGTGGCCGAGCGTGCCGTGGCGCTGCTCGACGCGCCGACGGTCACCGGTGGTACCTACCCCGTCGTACTGGACAACGAGCTCGCGGGCGTCTTCATCCACGAGGCGTTCGGCCACCTCTCCGAGGCCGATTTCGTGTACGAGAACGCACAGGCGCGAGAGATGATGACGCTGGGCCGCCGCTTCGGCCGCCCGGTGCTGAGCGTGGGCGACAACGGCGCCGCGCAGGGCTTGCGCGGCACGCTGCCGTTCGACGACGAGGGGACGCCGACGCAGGACACGCCGCTGATCAAGGATGGGATCCTCGTGGGCCGGCTCCATTCGCGGGAAACGGCGGCCGCGCTGGGTGAGCGGCCCACCGGAAACGCCCGCGCGATCTCGTTCCGTCACGCGCCGATCGTGCGCATGACGAACACTTACATCGCGAACGGCCAGGGTACCGTCCAGGACCTGATCAAGGACATCACGCTCGGCGTTTACGCCTGCGGCGCGTTCGGGGGACAGACGCTGCTGGAGAACTTCTCCTTCACGGCAGCCTACGGGCGCATGATCCGCGACGGCGCGCTCGCCGAGCTGGTGAAGGACGTCGTACTGGCGGGCAGCCTGTTTCAGACGCTCGACCGCATCGAGCGCATCGCGGGCGACTTCCAGTGGAATCAGATGGGGGGCGGCTGCGGCAAGGGCGGCCAGTTCCCGCTCGCCGTGACCGAGGGGGCGCCCCACGTGCGAATCGAGGCGGCCCTCGTCGGAGGCGACGTCCCCGCGTGATCGAACGACTGATCGCCGCCATCCGGTCCCGCGCGGACGGCGGCGACGCGGTCTGGCGGCAATCGGAGCACACCACCGTCGGGTTCGAATCGGGTCGCCTGAAGGCATGCGGCGTCACCGAGGAGACCGGCATCAACCTGCGCGTCGTGAAGGGCGGCAAAGTCGGCGTCGCCGGAACCACCGCCCCCGATGTCGACGACCTCCTGTCGCGCGCCCTGGCGTCGGCCGAGCTGGGCGAGTCGGTCGATCTCGTTTTCCCGGCCGCCGCACCGCTGCCGCAGGTTCCCACCCATGCCGCGAACGCCGCCGGCGCGTCGCTCGAGCGTCTCATCGCGATCGGCGCCGAGCTCGTTTCCCGGCTGGCGCGGCCGGGGTGTCAGATCAACGTCGCGATCGAGCGGGAAATCGCCGCGACCAGGGTCCTCGGGTCGGGCGGCGCCGACGCGCAGTACGGCGCGACCGGCGTTGCGGTGAACGTCGACCTGGCGCGCTTCGCCGGTGACGACGTCCTTTTTCTGTCCGACCAGTATCAAGGAACGGACCTTCCTGCCCCGGAAGACCTCGATGCTCTGGTGCGGACGATCGCCGATCGTTATGACCGCGCCCTCACGGTCGTGCAGCCGCCGGACGGCACGCTCCCCGTCGTGTTCACGCCGCAGGGCTTGTCGGCGATCCTCCTGCCGGTGCGCCAGGCGCTCTCCGGAAAGGTCGTGCTCCAGGGGATCTCGCCGCTCGGCGCGAAGCTCGGTGAGGCCGTGTTCGATGCTGCATTCTCGTTGACGGACGATCCGTTGTTGCCACATCGTCCCGCCTCGCGTCCCGTCGACGACGAAGGGACGCCGTCGCACCGACTGCCACTGGTGGAGCGGGGGGTCGTGCGCGCCTTCATTTACGATCTCGAAACCGCCGCGCGGGCCGGGACGAAAAGCACGGGCCATGGAAGCCGCGGCACGTTCGGGAAACCGGTAGTCGAGTATTCCAACGTAGTGGTGGGGAAGGCCGAGCCGGGAGCGGGGTCGCCGGTCCTCGGAGGCGGTCTTGTCCGAGGCGTGCAGGATGGGCTGGTGATCGACGAGCTGATCGGCGTGGGGCAGGGGAACGTGATCGGGGGCGCGTTCAGTCACCCGGTGGCGCTCGCGTTTCGGATCGAGCGCGGCGAGATCACGGGACGGGTGAAGGACGCCGCGGTCGCCGGCAACGTCTACGACCTGTTGAAACGAATCGGGGGTTTCGGAACCGACGGTCGCTGGCTCGGGACCCGCTGGTCGCCGTCGCTGTTGCTGGAAGGAGTGAGTGTCGCCCGGCGGTAACCTTAGCCCTGCAGCGCCTCCACGTAGCTCATCCCGGCCGACATCTTTTCATAGACCTCCTGCAGCGTCGTGGGTGACGCAGACAGGAACCGGCAGATCGAGTCGCCCTTGCTGCGGCACTCGACCTCCATGACCGCCACCTGCTCGCCCGACACGCGTCCCATCAGATCGGCGAGCATCCCGGCCGAGAAAAAGCACATCGGCATCTGGGCCGAATCGGGCTCCGCCTCGATCCAGTCGGGCGAGTCGAGCGCGAAGGCGGCGCCGCCAACCGGAGAGATCGACAGACGGCCCCACCCAGACGCCTGGAAGAAATCGGAGAGCGCACCCGCGAACAACGTTGCGTCGAGCTCCTCCGGCCGCTCGGTTCCCGCATGGGTGCCGAGCCAGGTGCACAGCGCGGTGTAGACGCCCTCCCCGGCGGCGTACCCGGACTCCTGGAGCACGGCGATGGCGGCATCGGGCGAGTACTGCATCAGGCTGCGATGCAGCTGCAGCAAACCACCGGTCCCGATGGTGAGACCGCCGGTCGAAGTCGAGGGAATCGTCATGGCGGACGCCAACTTAAGACGTCGGGGACGCGCGGCGCAACAGCTCCGCCTCGGCAATGACGGGAATCCCCAATGTCCCGGCCTTGTCGAGCTTCGATCCGGGATTCTCACCGGCGACCACGGCAGTGGTTCGCTTCGACACGCTGTCGGCCACGTGGCCGCCCGCCGCCTCGATCAGCCGGGTGGCGGCGTCGCGGGAGAGGGTGGGGAGGGTGCCGGTGATCACGTAGATCTGCCCGGCGAGGGGGCCGCTCCCCGCCGCAGCGACCGGCTCCTCGAGCGTGAGACCGAGTTTCGTGAGGCGCTCGATCAGCTTGCGGTTGGCCGGTGTCGCGAAAAACTCGGCCACCGCCTCCGCGATCTCGGGTCCGACGCCCCGGATCTCACCGATGTCCTCCGCCCCGGCTTTCGCGAGCCGCGCCATCGCCCCGAACCGGCGCGCCAGCAGCCGGGCGCTCTGACCGCCGACGTGGCGAATCCCCAGGGCATAGAGCAGCGTGGAGAGCGGCTGCTGTTTCGAGTGGTCGATCGCGTCCAGCAGCTGCTGCGCCGATTTTTCGGCGAAGCCCTCGAGCGAGAGGAGCTGGAGCAGGTTGAGTCTCTTGCGGTCGTACAGGTCCGCGACGTCGGCGATCAGCTCCGCGGCGAGCAGCGCCTTCACCCGCTCGTATCCCAGTCCGCGGATGTCCATTGCGTCGCGCGAGGCGAAGTGGACGATCCCCTCGAGGATCCGGCCGGCGCACGACACGTTGGGGCAATAGGCCATCACTTCGTCTTTGGGGTGTTCGACGGGCGAATGGCAGACCGGGCAGCGCGTGGGCGGCTTGTACGGCGGTTTGCGCCGCTTCCCCTTCTCGCGGACGGGTCCGAGGATCTGGGGGATGACCTCGCCGGCGCGGGTCACTTCGACGCGGTCTCCCTCCCGCACATCCTTGACCTTGATCTGGTCGAAGTTGTGCAACGTCACGGTGGTCACGGTGACGCCGCCGACGGCGACGGGCTCGAGCACGGCGTAGGGGGTGAGCGCGCCGGTGCGTCCGACGTTCACGCGGATCTCGAGCAGCCGCGCGACCGCGACCTCGGGCGCGAACTTGCGCGCGATCGCCCAGCGGGGCTCGCGCTCCCCCACTGTGCCGAGCTCGGCGTGCAGGACCGTCGGATTGACTTTCACGACGACGCCGTCGGCGCCGTAGCCGAGTTTCGGCAGGAGCTGCTCGAGCTCGGTGATCGCCTGGTGCGCAGCCGCGAGGTCCGGCGCGAGCCGGTGATGCGGCTCTACGGGGAACCCCCAGCGGTGCAGCTGCTGCAGCAACTCGTGCTGCGTCGCGGCGGCGGGCTTCCCCCCGGGTGTCTCCACGTGGAAGCAGAACATCCGGAGCCCGCGGCTGCGCGTGATCTTCGGGTCCAGCTGGCGCAGCGCGCCGGCGGCGGCGTTGCGCGGATTGGCGAACAACGGCTCGTCGGCTTTGGCGCGGTCCTGGTTCACGCGTGCGAACTGGCTCTTGGAGAGATAGACCTCTCCCCGCACCTCCATCTTGGCCGGCCAGCCCTTCCCCTGGAGTCGCAGCGGCAGGTCGAGCACTGTCTTGAGATTGGGAGTGACGTCCTCGCCTTCCACGCCGTTGCCGCGCGTCGCCCCGGTGACCAGCGCGCCGTGTTCATACGTGAGACTCACGGCGGCCCCGTCGATCTTCACCTCGAGGGTGTAGCCCCCCTGGGTGACCTCGGAGACGAGCCGTGCGTTGCGCTCCTCCCAGGCAGTGAGCTCGGCGCGATCGAACGCATTGGCGAGTGACAGCATCGGGACGAGGTGGCGGTGTTTGCGGAAGGCGGGGGAGGGATCGGCTCCGATGCGGTGCGTCGGTGAATCGGGGGTGCGGAGCTCGGGATGGGCCGTCTCGAGCGCGCCCAGCTCGCGGAACAGCCGGTCGTACTCGGCGTCCGACATGTCGGGCTTGTCGAGGACGTAATACGCGTAATTCGCCCGCTCGAGCAGCCGCCGGAGCTCGGCGGCGCGCGCGGCCGGGGTGGTCACTGTCCGCGGGCTTCTTCCTGAATCACCGCCAGGGCCACGCCCACCAGCCGGTCCAGCTCCTCGGCGCTCGCCTTCGGAAGCAGCCCCTCACCCCAGGCGCCTTCCTGGCGGCCGAACGCGTCCATCAGCCGCCGCAGAAAAGAGAGCAGCGCGACACGCTCCAGCTCCATGCGGCGCAGCGATTCGCTCGTGTCGGCCTGCCGCTGCGCCAGACGCTCGTAGCGGTGCGCGTTGCGCAGCGCCTGGGCGGTGAGCGAAGCGACGACCTGGACGAATCGCACGTCGGCGTCCGAGAACGTCGGACCGTCACGGAACGTGCGCAGGAAAATCGCGCCGATGGCGACGCCGCGCCAATTGATCGGAACCACGGTGATCGATTTCACGCGCCGGTTCGTCAACTCGTTCTTCACGTGCTTCAGCGTCGGGTCGGTGATCGCATCGGGAATGAAGACTGTCTCGCCGTGATGGATCGCCCGCTTCAGCTCGGGATAGCGCTCGAGGTCGACGAGGTGGTTGCGGATCGTGGGGTCTTCATACGACGCCACCAGACGCACGTGCGTGCCGCCCCGTTCCGAGAGAAAAATCGAGCACCGATCCAGCCCGAACGACTCGCCCAGCTTGCGGGCGATCGATTGCAGGATGTCGATGAAGTGGAGTGAGCCGGAGATCTCCTTGAGAATCTCGATGACGGCGAGGAGATGCTTGCGCTCGTGCTCCAGCTCGGCGATCCGCGCCGCCAGGCGCTCCGCTTCGGCGCTCGTCAGAGCCGATGAGATGGTCATGGCGCAATACAATGGGGTAACTGCGCATGGCGAGTCAAGTTGCCGCCTCGGGAGGGGCGGGATAGCTTCGTCGCCATGCGGTTTTCCCTGGTGCTCTGTTTCGCGGCCGGCACCCTCGCCGCGCAGGCGCGTCCCGCCCCGCAGGTGTCGGCCGGACCGCTGGGCGCCTGGATCATGGTCCCCGAGCTTCCCGGAATGGGCCGGCCGGTGGACACTGCGGCGACGGCGGCGCGCCGCCGGGCGCTGCTGGCTCGTATCGGCCGGGGCGTGGTGCTGATCCCCGCGGCGCACGAGCGCGATCTCGAGGCCTCGTACGCCCAGGACAATGATTTCCGGCAGCACAACACATTCTTCTACTTCACCGAGCTCGAGACCGAGGATGCGTGGCTCCTGATGGCTGCCCGGAGCCCCGACTCCACCGACGTGATCCTGTTTCTGCCGCCGCGCGACCCGCGCCAGGAGCGGTGGACGGGGGTCCGGCTCGGGCCCGATGGGGAAACGGCGGCCCGGCTATCCGGGATCGCGACGGTCCTGTCCACCGATTCGCTCGACCGTCGCCTGCGCATGGCCCAGGTCCGCACCCGCGGACCGGTCTACGTACCGCTCGACGTCACGACCAGGGACGAGGAGCGGATCCGCGACCTCACGTTCGACGGGCGCGACGTGCGCAACCTGCGTCCGATCGTGGACTCGCTGCGGCTCGTGAAGGATCCGGAGGAGCTGGCGCGAATGCGCCTGGCCGTGAACATCAGCGTCCAGGGCCATCTCGCCGCGATGCGGGCGGCGCGCCCGGGGATGTACGAGTACGAGATCGAGGCGGCGTTCGAGGGCGAAATCCGGCGCCAGGGCGCCGACCGCGTCGGGTATCCCTCGATCGTCGGGAGCGGTCTCAATTCGACGACGCTGCACTACGACACCAACCGGCGCCGCATGCTGGACGGAGACCTCGTCGTGGTCGACGCGGGGGCGGAGTACGGACAGTACACGGCCGACGTCACGCGGACGTGGCCGGTCGACGGCAAGTTCACCGGTCGCCAGAAGGCGATTTACAACCTGGTGCTCGAGAGCCAGCAAGCGGCCTTCGATGCCGTGCGTCCCGGCGTGAAGCTCGCGACGCTCGACAGCGTCTCGCGCAGCTACATGCGGGACCACTCCAACTCGCTGTGCGGCGACAAGACCTGCGACACCTACTTCATCCACGGGTTGGGGCACTGGCTCGGGATGGATGTGCACGACGTCGGAGACTACACGACGCCGCTCGCGCCGGGGATGGTGTTCACGCTCGAGCCGGGGATCTATCTCCCGGACGAATCGCTCGGCGTACGGATCGAGGACGACGTGTTGGTCACGGCCAGCGGCGCCGAATGGCTGAGTGGCGCGCTGCCGAAGAAGACGGACGAAATCGAGCGGGTGATGCGGCGTTAGCCTTTGCGCAGCCGTTCGTCGGCGTCGTCCGTCTTGCCGCGCTCGATGTCGGCGAGCGCTGCGGTGGCGAGTCGCTTGTAGTACGGATCCATTGGGTCGCCGATCGGGAGGTCCGCGATCGCCTTGAGCTGCTCCGTGGCCTTTGCCGGCTGCTCGACGTCGAGGTACACGCCGGCGAGCTCGAGGCGATGGTAGATGTGCTGCGGGTTGAGCTGCACCGCGCGCTCCATGTTGGCCACGGCGCTGTCCCAGCTGGCCCGGTTCATGAACCCGGCGCCAAGGAACGTCTTGGCGGCGAACCGCGTGAAGCCCGAGAGCCGTTTCACTTCGGCGTTCCACATGCCGAGGATGTGGTACGCGCCGTCGTGCCGGGGATCCATCTGAATGGTGCGCTCGGTTTCGTCGTAGATGATCTTCGCGAACCGAACGCGCTCTTTTCCCCCGCGCGTGCGCGATAGCCGGCCGAGCACGAGCGCGCGCGCGAAGTGGGCGTTGGCCACGCTGGAGTCGGCGCGGATCGCCGCCTCGGCCCAGGTGCGACCGAGCGAGTACAGGCTGTCGCGGCGCTGCTTGAGCGAATCGCCCAGGAGCTGCTTGGCGACGTCCGCGACTTCGCGGGCGGCCTTCCAGAGCGCCTCGCAGTATTGCGGGTCGGGCGGATGGACCGGGGCGGTGTCCTGCAGCCGGGCCCCGGTCGTGCGCTGGATTTCCTCCACCGCCGCCTGATAATGTCGCAGCGCGTCGTCGGCGTGCAGGGCGGCCCGCGCGCTGTCGCCCCGGGCGATGTGCTCGGCCGCAGTCGTCTGCGCCACGATGCGGGGAGCGGTCAGCAGGGCCAGCGCGGTGAGGGTCGTCGCGTAGCGCATTTCAGGATTTCACGAGGAGGGGACGCCTAATGTTGGTGGTGCCGCTGATCGAGCGCAAGCGGGACGGTGGCGCGCTCACCCCGGAGGAGTGGTCCGCGCTCGTCGCGGGCTACACGGCGGGGCGCATCCCCGATTATCAGATCTCCGCCCTCCTGATGGCGGTCGTGTGGCGCGGCATGGAGCGGGGCGAGCTGGCGGCGCTGACCGACGCCATGATCGCCTCCGGGCAGCGCCTGTCGTTCGAGGGGTGGTCGACGCCGCGCATCGACAAGCACTCCACCGGCGGCATCGGCGACAAAGTGTCGATCGTGCTGGCGCCGCTCGTGGCGGCGTGCGGCGTGGCGGTGCCGATGATGTCGGGCCGTGGACTGGGACACACCGGCGGGACGCTCGACAAGCTCGAGGCGATCCCTGGATTTCGCACCGACATCCCGCTCGCCGACGCGAAGGCGCAGCTGCAGAAGCTCGGCGCGGTGCTCATCGGTCAGACGCCGGAGATCGCGCCCGCCGACAAACGGCTCTACGCGCTGCGCGACGTGACGGGGACCGTCCCCGCGATCCCGCTCATCGCCGCGTCGATCATGTCGAAGAAGCTCGCCGAAGGACTCACCGGCCTCGTGCTCGATGTGAAGCACGGCAGCGGCGCGTTCCTGCCCCAGACCGAGCTCGCGTTGGAGCTGGCCCAGACGATGATCGCGCTCGGCGAGGACCGGGGCTGCCCGACGGTGGCGCTCTTGACCGCGATGGACCGGCCGCTGGGTCGGGCGTGCGGCAACGCCCTGGAAACGGAAGAAGCGATTATGGCGCTGCGCGGTGAGGGTCCGGAAGACCTGATGGAAGTCACCTACGCGCTCGGCGTCGAGATGCTCCTGATGGCGAAGGTCGAGCCGACCGCCGCCAAAGCGCGGCAGCGGCTCGAGAATGCGTTGTCCTCCGGCATCGCCGCCGAAAAGTTCGAGCAGATCATCGAGGCGCAAGGCGGCAATCCGAAGGTGGTCGAGGACCCCTCGGTCATGCCGCAGGCGCAGGCGGTCGAAGTGTTCGGGGCCCGCGGCACAGGCGTCGTCACCGCAGTCGAGCCGCGGACGATCGGGCGGGCGATCGTCGCCATGGGGGGCGGCCGCACGACGGTCGACGACACGGTCGAGCCGAGTGTCGGATTCGTGATCACCGTCAAGCCGGGCGACAAGGTCCTTTCGGGCGAGCCGATCGCGTCGGTGTTCGCGCGCGATGCGGCGGGCATCCAGATCGGGTTCGACGCGCTGCAGCGCGCCATCACCGTCGGCGACAAGCTCGTCGAGCGGCCCTTGCCGCTGGTTTCCCATCGGGTGTCCAAGCAGGGTGTCGAGTCGCTCGCGGCCCCGGAGCGCGCGCGGGCCGCCGCGCCGTCCGGCCGCAAGAGGTGATGCCGCACACGTTTGCGCGCAGGACGCCTCGGATTAGCTTGCGGGGCCCATGACGCACCCTCAAAGCAAGATCCCCTACCTCCCCGAGCGCGTCATCGGGTTGGCCGAGCTCGCCCACAACTTGTCGTGGAGCTGGAGCCACGAGGCGCGCGCGCTGTTTCAGTCGATCGACCAGCCGCTGTGGCACCTCACCCGGCACAATCCGATCGAGATGCTGCGCCGCGTCGATCCCGCCCGTCTCGCGGAATGCGCCGAGGATCAGGAGTTCCTGGGCCGCTTCGACGACGTGATGCGGCGGCTGGAGCGTGAGAAGTCGCGCGACGGGACGTGGTTCATGACACACCACGCCGCCCTGCAGGAGCGCCCGGTCGTCTACTTCTGCGCTGAATTCGGATTCCACAACTCGGTGCCGATCTATTCCGGAGGACTCGGGGTGCTCGCCGGGGACCATTGCAAGACGGCCTCGGACCTGGGCATCCCGCTGATCGGACTCGGCCTGCTCTACACGCGCGGGTACTTCGATCAGCGGCTGCGGCTGGACGGCTGGCAGGGCGACGTCGACGAGCGCTTCGACGTCACGCTGACCCCGCTCGATCGCGTGTTGAGTGCAGCGGGCGAGCCGAGTCTCACCACGATCCGGGCGCAGGGACGGACGGTGTGCATCGGGGCGTGGCGGATGATGGTCGGGCGCGTCCCGATCTTCCTGCTCGACACCGATCTGCCGCAGAACGATCCCACCGACCGCGAGCTGTCGCAGCGGCTGTACGGCGGCTCGGGAGAGCTGCGGCTGCGGCAGGAATGGGTGCTCGGCACCGGCGGCGTGCGCGTGTTGCGGGCGCTCGGCCTCGCTCCCGCGGTGTGGCACGCCAACGAGGGGCACGCGGCCTTCATGTTGCTCGAGCGGCTGCGCGAGCTCACCGTCGCCGGCGTCTCCTACGACGACGCCGTGCGGCAGGTGCGGCAAACCAGTGTCTTCACCACGCACACGCCGGTCCCCGCCGGCCACGACGCGTTCACCATCGAGCAGGTGGAAAGCTGCTGCGGGCCGATCTGGGACGAGATGAAGGTGCCGCGCGAGACCGTCCTGGGCCTCGGCCATTCGCCCACGCACGATCACGGCCAATTCCACATGCCCGTGCTGGCGATTCGGCTCTCGGGTTTCGTGAACGCCGTCTCGCGAGCGCACGGCGACGTCTCGCGCCGCATGTGGGCCGATCTCTGGCCCGCGCGCGACGCGGCCAAGGTCCCGATCGGCCACGTGACGAACGGCGTCCACATCGATACCTGGATGTCGCACCAGCTCTGGGCGCTCCTGGGTCGCGCGCTCGGCGCCGATTGGGGATTGCACATCGACGAACCCGGCTTCTGGCAGCGCGTGCTCACCGTCGACGACGCGGATCTGTGGAATGCCCACGCCAATCTGAAGATCGTGCTGCTGCGCTCGATCCGGGAAATGGCGCGACGCCGTTGGGTGGAGCAGTGGAAGACGGAATCGCAGCATCTCGTCGGCGCCGGGACCCTGCTCGACGAGCGGGCGCTGACGATCGGCTTCGCCCGGCGCTTCGCGACCTACAAGCGGGCCAGCCTGATCTTCAGCAACGTCGAGCGGCTGCGGCGCCTCCTCGTGAACCCGTGGCGCCCGGTGCAGATCGTGTTCGCGGGTAAGGCGCACCCCGCCGACGAGCCGGGCAAACAGGTGCTGCAGAAGGTGTACGAGTTCACACGCGACCCCCGCTTCGAGGGACGAGTCGCCTTCATCGAAGACTACGAAATGCATCTCGCGCACCGCCTGGTGCAGGGCGTCGACCTGTGGCTCAACCTGCCACGGGTGCCGCTCGAGGCGTCGGGGACGAGCGGGATGAAGGCGGCGTTGAACGGCGTTCCCCAGCTCAGCACGCTGGATGGGTGGTGGCACGAGGGATACGAGGGGAAGAACGGCTGGGCCATCCCGCCCGCGCCGGAGGGCGAGGACGCCGACCCGGCCGACGCCGGGCACCTCTATCAATTGCTGGAAGAACAGGTCGTCCCCCTGTTCTACACGCGGGACGAACGGGGCGTCCCCGTCGGGTGGGTCGAGCGGATGAAGCACGCCATGCGGGTCGCCGGTGAGCGGTACACCGCCCAGCGGATGGTGCAGCAATACACCACGCAGTATTACGTTCCAGCTATGCGCGGGGAGGCCATCAAAGACGATCCGCCGACGGCGTGACGGCGGAGGGAGTTGGAGGCAGATCGCCATGGGCGTGGAGCACACCACGAGCCCGCGGCGCCGAGGGGCGGTGAAGCGAGCCCCGCGGCATCGCGCGCCGCAATCGGCCGAGCCCGGCGTTCGCACCGGGGTGGTGCACTTCACGGCGGAGTGCTGGCCCTACGCGCGGACCGGGGGGCTGGGTGAGGCGGTGAGCGGGCTCGCCGCGACGCAGGCTCGCGGCGGCGCCCCGGTTACGATCGTGATGCCGCTGTATCGCATCGTTCGCGAGATGGGCCGCGCGCTGGAGCGGGTCGGGCACCAGTATCCCATCACCATCGGTGCACGCACGGAGTTCGCCACCGTCTACCGGCTCGCCGACCAGGCCCAAGGCCCGGTGGTGTTCTTCATCGAGCATCCCGATTTCTTCGACCGCAGCGGCATCTACGGCGACGTCTCGGGCGATTACGCCGACAACGCCGTGCGCTTCGCCTTTTTCTGCAAAGCGGCCGTCACGGCCCTGCCGACAATCGCGCCCCAGGCCCAGGTGCTGCACGCCCACGACTGGCACACGGCGCTGGCGTGCGTCTACCTGCGCACCGCCTTCGCCGACTCCCCCTACCACGCGCGGCTCGCCACGACATTGTCGGTGCACAATGCGGGATTCCAGGGCCACTATCCTCCGTCGGCGATGGCGCTGCTCGGGTTACCGCCCGCGCTGTACCACTGGCAGGCGTTCGAGTGGTACGACCAGGTCAACGTGCTGAAGGGCGGCATCGCGTTCTCGGACATGGTCGTGACGGTGAGTCCGACGCACGCGCGCGAGCTATGCACGCCGCAGGGCGGCTTCGGGCTGCACGACACGTTCACGACGCTCGGGGACCGTCTCGTCGGCATCCTCAACGGCATCGACCTCGACGTGTGGGACCCCGCGAACGACCCGCAAATCGCCGCGCACTACTCGGCCGAGGCCCCTGAGGGGAAGCGGCACTGCAAGGCCGCGTTGCAGCAGGCGTACGACCTCGCGGTCGATCCGGATACTCCGCTCTTCGGGATGAGCGCCCGGCTGGTGGGGCAGAAGGGGCTCGATCTCGTCCTGGGCGGAACGCTGTTATCCTCCACCGAGGCCCAGTTCGTGTTCCTCGGATCGGGAGAGCATCGCTACCACGAAGCGCTCGCCGGGCTGGCGGCCCAGTATCCCGATCGCGTGGTGGCCGAGTTCGCCTTCACCGACCGGCTGGAGCACCGCCTGCTCGCGGGCGCCGACATTCTCCTGATGCCGTCGCTCTACGAGCCGTGCGGCCTGACGCAGCTGCGAGCCCAACGCTACGGCGCCGTTCCCATCGCCCGTGCCGTCGGGGGGCTGCTGGACAGTGTGGTGGATGGGGCCAGCGGCTTTCTGTTTGTCGATTACTCGCCGGAGGCGCTGGATGCGGCGGCGCAGCGCGTCCTCGACGTCTACGCCGACGCGCCGCGCTGGCGGAGCGTGATGCAGCAGTCGATGAGCCGGCGGTTCGGTTGGGACGAGCCGACCGGAGCGTACGCGGCGGTGTACCGCCGCGGCTGTGCCGCGCGGTCGCAGCACTAAGGGGCGAAGCCATGGAATTCGTGTTCGCGTTGCACAGCCACCTGCCGTACGTACTCAACCACGGCCGCTGGCCGCACGGCAGCGACTGGTTGTGCGAAGCCGCGATCGACACCTACCTCCCGCTGCTCGAGCAGCTGCGCGCGCTCGATGCGGAAGGGACGCCCGCACCCGTGACGATTGGCTTCACGCCGATCCTCGCCAATCAGCTGGCGAGCCCGGTGTTCCGACGCGAGCTGGAGGCGTTCTTCGAGCAGCGCCTGAAGGCGTGCGCCGAGGCGTCGCCGGCGCTCGCGACCACGGGCGACGGGGCGTTGGTGCCGCTGGTCGAGTTCTGGCGCCGCCACCTCGAGCGGCTGCGGGAGCTGTTCCGCTCGACCGGCGGCGACCTGCTGTCGGCGTTTCGGACGTTTCAGGAGCGGGGCAGGCTCGAAATCATCGGTTCGGCCGCGACGCACGGCTATCTGCCCCTGTTGCGGCGGGACGAGAGTATCCGGCTGCAGCTCGGCGTCGGTCGCATGGAGCATCGCCGCCTCTTCGGCGTGACGCCGACGGGGTGCTGGCTCCCCGAATGCGCTTACCGTCCGAAACACGGGCGCCGCCCCGGAATCGAAGAGCACCTCAGCGAGGCCGGCTTTCGGTACTTCTTCACCGATGCCCACCAGGCCCGTGCCGGTCAGGCCCTGGGGACGTACGGCGAGGTGCCCCTCGGTGCCGAGCGATTCGATGCCGAGCGCCACGGCGATTCGGTCGTGGTACCGGTGCCGGCGGTGCGCTCCCCGTACCGCGCGTACCGCGTCTCACGGGCACAGCCCGGGGTCGCGGCATTGGTGCGCGACCCGCGCTCTTCCCTCCAGGTGTGGAGCCGGCAGCAGGGGTATCCCGGCGACGAGTGGTATCTCGAGTTCCACAAGATTCGTTGGCCCGGCGGCTTGAAGCTGTGGCGCGTGACGGGTAGCGGAGTGGATCTGGGAGACAAGCGCCCCTACGAGCCGGAGCAGGCGTTGCAACGGGCGAAGGACCACGCCCGCCACTTCGCCGACCTCCTGGTCCAGATCGGCGACTCGAAGGCCGACCTGGTCGTCGCTCCATTCGATACCGAGCTCTTCGGGCATTGGTGGTTCGAGGGCGTGGACTTCCTCGCCGCGACCTACCGGGAGCTGCGGCATCGTCCGTCGGTTCGTCCGGTCACGGGAGGACAGCACCTCGCCGCGCATCCAGCGGCAACGGGATTGCGCCTCGCCGAAGGGTCGTGGGGGGTCAACGGCGACCACAGCATGTGGATGAACGATCAGACCCGCTGGACGTGGGACCGGCTGTGGCCGCTGGAGGACGCGTTCTGGGATGCGGCGCCAGCCGCGCTCGCCATTCCGGGCGCGCACCCGATTCTGGCCCAGGCGGCGCGCGAGCTGCTGCTCGCCCAGGCGTCCGATTGGCAATTCATCATCTCCACCGGTGCAGTGGCCGACTACGCCGAGCGCCGGTTCATCGGGCACTGCGAAGACACAGAGCGGTTGCTCGACGGTCTGCGCTCGGGGGCGCTCGAGGGCGCGGCCCGCCTCGCCGAAGAGCTGTGGCTCCGCGACAGCGTGTTCCCGGACGTCCTGGACGCGGTGTCGGCCGCGATCTCCGCTCCCGCTTCCGCGCTCGGGTGACTCGACCTCCCTCGCAGTCCGTAGTGGTGCACGCGCATTTCTACCAGCCGCCCCGGGAGGACCCCTGGCTGGAAGACGTGGAGCGTGAGCCCACCGCCGCGCCGTTTCACGACTGGAACGAGCGCATCGACAAGGAATGCTATCGGACCGTCGTGGCGGCCCGCCGCCACGCCGCCGACGGCCGCATCGCCGCCATCGTCAACACCCTGGAGTCGATCAGCTTCGACGTGGGTCCGACGCTGTTGGTCTGGCTCGAACGCCATGCGCCGCGCACCTATGAAGGCGTGCTGCGAGCCGATCGCGCCAGCGTGAAGCGATTCGGGCACGGCAACGCCCTCGCCATGCCGTACCATCATCTCATCCTTCCGCTTGCCACTCGGCGCGACAAGGTGACGGAAGTGCGGTGGGGAATCGCCGACTTCCGGCGGCGCTTCGGGCGGTCGCCCGAGGGGATGTGGTTGCCCGAGACTGGGGTCGATGAGGAAACGCTCGACGTCCTGGCGGAAGCGGGTATCCGTTTCACGGTGCTGGCGCCGCATCAGGTCGAGGGCGCGCCACCCGACGGGTTGCCGGGCCGGTACCGGACGAGCGGCGGCAAGGACATCGCGCTGTTCACCTACGACGGCGGCATTTCCAACGATGTCGCGTTCGGCGGGTTGCTGCACGATGCCCGCGCCTGGGCGAGCCGAATGGTGGCTCCGCACGAGGGCGGCGCACGCCGCTCCCTCGTCGCCGTGGCGACGGACGGCGAGACGTACGGGCACCACCACAAGTTCGGCGAGGTGGCCCTCGCCTGGATGCTGGAGGCGCTGCAGGGGCGGGCGGACGTGCGCGTGGAGAATTTCTCCGCCGTGCTCGCCCGTCATGCGCCGCGGCAGGCGGTGCGGCTGGTGGCGCCCACGTCGTGGAGCTGCGCGCATGGCGTCGAGCGGTGGCGGGCCGACTGTGCGTGCCGTATGGTGCCCGATCCCGCCGGACGGCCCCTGCAGTGGCGCGCCGCGTTGCGCCAGGCGCTCGATTGGCTCGCCGGCGAGCTCCACGGGCTGTACGAGCGGGAAGGTCGATCGCTGCTGGGCGATGTGTGGGCCGCCCGAGACGCCTACGTGCCGGACGACGCTCCCGAGCGGTCGCGGGCGCCGGTGGACGCGCCCGTTCGGGCGCGCGAGCTGCTCGAGCTAGAGTGGCACGCGCTCAGCATGTTCACGTCCTGCGGCTGGTTCTTCGACGACATCGCGGGGATCGAGGCGCTGCAGGTCTTGCGCTACGCCGGTCGCGCGATCGAGCTCGCCGGGTCCGAGGCGCCCCGGCTCGAGTCGGGGCTGCTCAACCGCCTGGGGCTCGCGGTGAGCGGCACGAGCGGCGCGCCGACGGGGCGGGATCTCTATCTCGCCCATGTACGGCCGCGGTTTCCGGTGGCGGCGCGCGTCGCGGCGGGGGTGGTCGCGGCGGCCCGGTTCGCTCCCCAGGCCGAGGTGGCGAGCGGTGCCGCCTATGACGCACGCATCGAGGAGCCGGGCGAGCACACGCGGGTCACCGTGCGGCAGCGGCGTACGGGTCGGGAGGTAACGATGCGACTCGATTGGGTGGAGCCGGACCGGCGGCTCGCGGCGGGTCCGCGGTTCACGGTCAAGGCCGAGGGGCCACGGGCCATGGCGCTCGAGTTGGGCGATCTCCCGGAGCGCTATCGCGTCCCCGTCACGACCGCGCTACGGGCGGAGGTGATCGCCCGCACACTGACGGCGGACGAACGGAGCCGGCTCGGGTCGGGGACGGCGGCCCTTGCCGATCTGCTGTCTGACGGCCTGGTGCGGGCGATCACGGCATTGGCTTCGCTTCCCACCGAAGGGGCGCTCGCGCACGTCCTCGACCTGGTCGACGCCCTCGAGCTGACCGCGGGGCACATTCCCTTCGACGTGCAGACGGAGTTTGCGCGGGTGCGGGAGGCGCTGACGCCGGAGCAGGTTGCGGTGCTCGAACCGCTGGCACATCGACTCGGTTTTGCGGTCGCTCCCGACTAGAACACCGAGGACTCGGTAGCGTCACTCTAGCGACATCAAGTTGACAGTAGCAGCCAACCACCGGTTTCTTGCAGAGTCCGGTGTTCTTCCGCGTATTACTAGAATCAATAAAACACTAAATACAGGAAGGAACTACTCTTTGCTATACCTTCTGCTTTTCTTCAAAAGTTGGCCAGGTATAACAGAAGTCAATTGTTTGCAATCAGTTAACAAAATACATCGTACATGTTTGTAGTCGTAATACTGATACGATGTGAGGGAATGCCTACTTTAGGCACATCGTTTGCCCCGGTGCTCGCCTGCCCGGGCTCCGCCCGGTCTCGATTCGCACAATGCGATTCCATTCAACGGGGGGAGTACCACAGTGAAGCGTTTGATGCAGCCGTCTCTTGCTCTGGTCGCGCTCGTCGCCGGCCTGGTGAGCAGCGCCGCGGCACAGTCCAACAGCGGGAGCATCACGGCCACCGCGCAGGTGCAGCAGCCGATCAACGTACTGGGCGCCGTCAATCTGTCGTTCGGGAACGTGTTCCCGGGCGTCAACAAAGCCGTCCTCCTGACTGACGCCGGCGCCGGCCGGTTCGACGTGACCGGTCAGGCGAGCACCCCGGTGAACCTCGCGTTCACTTCGCTGCCCACCAACCTGGCCAACGGCGGGAACAACCTGCCCGTGGCGTTCAGCTCGGGCTACAATACGGCCAATTCGGCCGCCGGTGCGACGTCGTTCGCTCCGGGGAGCGGGGCGTCGACAAGCTTGTCGGGGACGGGCGCTCTGTTCGTGTTCCTGGGCGGCACCGTGACGCCGGCCGTCAACCAGGCGGCGGGGACCTATACGGGCACCGTCACGCTGCAGGTCACCTACTAAGTCGATTCGCGCGGTCCAGTGCATGTGGCGACGCGCGCGCTGTGCGCCGGCAGGGGTCCGGATGGACCTCTGTCGGCGTCTCGTTCTTGCTCTCGCGGCCCTGTCGGCATGGGCGACCCCGGTGGCCGCCCAACGGCCGCTGACGGTGCAGGGCGTCCGCTCCCTCACGTTCGGGACGCTGCTGGCGGGGGTGAACAAGTCGGTGCTGCGCACCGATGCGATCAACGGCGGCCAGTTCGACATCAGCGGTCCCAGTCGCGCCTCGGTCCTGCTGACGTTCACGCTCCCCGCCTCGATGGCCGGACCGGGCGGGGCGACGCTGCCGCTCAGCTTCGGCTCGAAGGACGGCGGGTGGTCGCCGCCGCAACAGATCGGTACGCAGACGGGCTTCGATCCCCGCGCGCCGTTCACGGCGCCGCTCGATCAGAACGGCAAGGTCTCGGCCTACCTCGGCGGCACCGCCCAACCGACTGCGAACCAGAGGGCGGGCAGCTACACCGGGACGATCACCCTGACCGTCGTGGTCTTGCCATGAAGCGAATCGCAGGGATTCTCGCGGCAGCTTTGATTGGGGGGGGTGCGCTGCCGGCGCAAGGCGTGATGATCGCGCCGCACGCGGTGTTCATCGCCCGGGGCGCGCGCAGCGGGTCCGTCACGCTGCTCAATCCCGACACGGCGCCGGTCGAAGTGACGGTCGAGGTGTTCTACGGCTTCACGACCACCGATTCCACTGGCCAGCTGACGCTGCGCACGATCGATCAACCTGATTCCACGCAACCTTCGGCGGCCGGTTGGCTCCAGGCATTTCCACGGCGACTGACGATCGGCCCGCGCGAGCAGCAGGTAGTCCGGTTGCTCGCGACGCCGCCCGCGGCGCTACCCGACGGAGAGTACTGGGCCCGGCTCGCCTTCACGGCGAAGGCGGGAGAGGTCCCTGTAGCGGGCGTGGCCGATACGGCCAAGGTCAAGATCGGTCTCACCCTGCAGGTGCGGACCGTCATCGGGCTGCACTATCGCAAGGGGGTCGTCACCGCGGGGCTCTCACTCGGCGCATTGCGGGCGGTGCGCCAGGGCGATTCGGTGATCGTGCATGCGCGGCTCGAGCGAGCGGGCAACGCCGCCTACCTCGGCACCGTGCGTGGCAGCGTAACGGGGTCCGACGGACGTACGGTCGGCGAATTCCACGTTCCCGTGACGGTGTTCTTCACGAACCAGCCGCGCTGGGCGGTGGGGATCGGTCACGCTCCAGCCGGCCGGTACGTGTTGCACATCGACGTCACGACCGATCGCGACGACCTGCCCCAGGAAGTCCTGCTGCCCGCTCCCGCCGTGCGCGACTCGGTCGAGGTGGCGGCGCCGTGATACGCCGTGCGCTGGCCGTAGCGGCGCTCGTCGCGGCGCTGCCCCGGTGGCTCCCCGCGCAAGGCGCGTCCTTCGCGGCAGGGGACCCGGACTCGTCCGTGACGCCGGTCCTCATGGAGCTGCGGATCGGCGAGCTCGCCTCCGCCACTGTGCAGGCCTACCGCGTGCACAGCGAGGCGCTGCTGCCGGTCGCGCGTCTCCTCACCCTCGCCGAGGCCCGCTACCACCTCACCTCGGACGGTGTCTTGGAAGCGTCGCTGCCGCCGGGGCCGCGCCGGTTTCTCGCGGCCGCGGGACGCGACACGATCTCGCTGGGTGAGCGCCGCATGCGGCTCGAACCCGAGGCGCGGCTGTTCCGTGACGGGGAGCTGTACGTCGGCGTACACTGCCTGGGAGACCTGCTCGGTACGGCCATCGTGGTGGATTGGAGCGAGCTCTCGGCGACGGTGATGGATGTCGCGGTGCTCCCGATCGGCCAGCGCGCGCGGCGCGACGCCGCGCGGGCGGCGCTGGCGCGGCGGCACGACAGCGGCGCGCCCGAGTTCCGGCCCGGGGATGAGCAGGAAGGCTGGCATGGGCTGGCGCTCGACTATTCGTACTACGCGCCCGGCGGCCAGCGACTCGGCGCGGGGTCGTACTCCGTTGCCGCCGGCACCGACGCCTTCGGCGGATCGCTCGCAGTCGGCGCACAGAGTGTCGGCCCCGCGGACGCCGGCGTCGTGCGCGGCGATGCCTCCTGGACCGGCGTGTGGGAGGAGCATCGCTGGTTGAAGCAGCTGCGCCTGGGCGACGGTCTTACGACCGGCCCGCGGCTACGCGAGCTGCGCGGCATCGCGCTCACCAACGCCCCCTTCCTGCGCTCAACGCTGATCGGCAGCACCCAGTACCTGGGTCGCGTGGACCCGGGTTGGTCGGTGGAGGCGTATCAGGACGGCCGTTTGATCGCCGTCGACACGGCGGACGCCGCGGGCCATTACGGCTTCGACCTCCCCGTCCGCTACGGCGAGAACCCCGTTGACTTCCTCGCCTACGGACCGCTCGGGGACGTGCGGGCGTTCGACCGCACTTACCGCGTGTTGAGCGACCTGTTGCCGGCACGGCGCTTCGAGTACGGCCTGTCGGGCGGCGCGTGTCGCGATCCCCGTTGCCGGGCGAGCGCCAACCTCGATCTCCGCTACGGTCTGACCTCACGCGTCACACTCCAGGGGGGCGCGGACCGGTTCTGGCGCGACAGTCTCGGCGATCTCTGGCATCCCTACGCGCAAGTGACCGCCAATCCGTCGAACGACTGGGCCGTCGAAGTGGCGGGCGTCGGCAATGCGCTGGCTCGTGCTGCGGTGCTGTTCGAGTCTTCGCTCGATGTCCAGGTCAGCGCCCAGGCCACGGTATTCGATCTGCGGCCGGCCGCGCCGATCGTCACAGTGGCCGGCGAGCGGTCGGCGTGGTCGTTGTCGGCGTTCTTGCGGCCGCTGCATCGCGACGGGCTCTTCTATTTCGAGGGCAACCTCGACCAGATCCGCAGCGCGACGGGCACGACTACGCGCGGGCGTTTCGCTGCGTCGCTGCAGGCGGGGGATACCCGGCTGATGCCGTACGTGCGCGTCGAGCGCCAGGCTGTCACGTCCGGGTCGGCGACCACCCAGCCGTTCGCCGGCCTCAGTGCATACGTGTTGCCGGGCACCACCTTTTTCCGCGCGTCCCTCGAATCCCGCCTGCTCGCCGGCGCGCCGGCGCTGACCCAGGCGGCGGTCTACGCATCGCGCCCCCTCTGGGCCGGAGTCAGCCTCGAGACGGGAGTCCTCTGGCAGCGGGGCAGCCGGGGGCCCGTCGTGCAGGTCACGCTCAACACCTACCTCGCGGCGATCCGCTCCTACACGACGATGAGCGCCGCGCCCAGTGCGCCGGCGACCGTGTCGCAGCTGGTGCAGGGGTCATTGTTGTGGGACCGCGCGGCAGGCGGATTGACCGCGGCACCCGGTCCCTCCATCGCACGCGCGGGTGTCGCGGGCCGCGTGTTCCGGGACGACAACCAAAATGGCCGCTACGACCCCGGCGAAGCGCTGTTGCCTGGGGTGCGCGTGATCGTCGGGACGCGACCGGTCGTCTCCGACTCGAGCGGTGAGTTTCGCGTCTGGGACCTGCTGCCATTCGAGCCGGTGCACGTGCTGGTGGACTCCATGAGTATCGACTCACCGCTCCTCGTCCCGGCGTTCGCGACGGCGGTACTCGTGCCCAATCCGAACCGGTTCCGTACGCTGGACGTGCCGATCGTGGCGGCGGGCGTGATCGAGGGGCACGTCTGGCGCCTGAGCGGCGCGTCCCGCGAGCCGATGGGAGCGGTGCTGCTCGTCCTCACCGACCACCGCAGCGGCGCGCGGCGACACTTCGCCTCGTTCTCGGATGGCACATTCTACCTGATGGGCGTCAAAGCCGGGGATTACGAGCTGACCGTCGACGAGGCCACGCTCGGGGGGACCGGCCTCACCGCCATGCCGGTGCGGTTTGCGCTCGCACCGGAGGCGGCGGCAACAGGCCGCTCCGGTCTCGAGCTGGTGCTGCAGGCGCGCTGATCGCCCGCCCCTCTAGTCGGCGCTCGGCTGGTTGCGGCGGAGGCTCCAGCGCAAGGCGGGTGGCGTCACCAGCGTCGTGACGATGACCATGATGACCACCGCCGAATACGTATTGCGGTCGATCACCGGCGCTCCTTGAATCGTCAATCCCAAGCCGATGTTCGCGAAAATCAGGCCGACCTCGCCGCGGGGGATCATCCCGATGCCGATCGTAAGCCGGTCGAGCTTGCTGCCGAGGGCCCCGAGCGCGCACGCCTGTTTCCCGATGATCGCGGCCACGGTCAGGAGCGCCGCCAGGCCCAGGATCTCGGTCCGACCGAACGCCGTGAGATCGACCCGCATTCCCATGAGCACAAAGAACAGCGGCACGAGGAACGCGCCGATCGGCTGCAACAGCTCGTCGAGCTGGCGCTCGCCGCGTTCTTTGAAGGGCCGGTAGTGGACGTCTTCGAGGATCAGCCCGGCGGCATACGCGCCGACGATCGCGGCGAGTCCGATGAGCGATGCGAGGTAGCTCAGGGAGAAACAGAAGATCAGGGCGGTCGCGAGCAGAACGCCCCGCCCATTCAGGCGCGAAGCCAGTCCGAACAGCCGGGGTGAGAAGAGGACGCCGAGGGCCAGGGCGCCGCCGAGAAACAGGACCGCCTTCGCGATGATCAGCCCGACCGTGCCGTAGGCCACCGGCGCACCGGCCTGCGCCGCCACGATCAGGCCGCTCAAGACGGCGAGAATCACGAGTCCGAATACATCATCGATCACCGCCGCGCCAAGTATGACGCGCGCCTCCGGCGTCTTGCTCTTGCCGAGGTCCTGCAGCACGCGGGCGGTGATGCCGACGCTCGTCGCGGTCAGCGTGGCACCGAGAAAGGCATGAGCGTAGCCGCTCTGACCCGGGAGGAGCAGGGCTCCGACGAGCCACCCCAGTGCGAATGGCGCGATGACACCGAGTGTGGCGACGAGCACGGCGCGAGCGCCGACCGTCAGCATGTCGCGGACGGTGGATTCGAGACCGACCTCGAAGAGCAGAATAATGACGCCGAGCTGGGCGAGGGCGTCGAGCGTCGGGTTCGTCTTCAGCGCTTCGAGCGCGGTGATGCCGATCAGGCCGAGGTTCCCGAGGATGACGCCGGCGATCAACTCCCCGAGGACGGC
>DATJJY010000011.1:0-58286 GCA_035491895.1 Gemmatimonadales bacterium | reverse complement strand
GTGCGGGAGGCGGTGCAGGAGCCGATCCAACAGATCGTGGACGCGGTGCGCCGCGCGCTCGAGATCACGCCCCCCGAGCTGGCGAGCGACATCGTGGATCGCGGCATCGTCATGACGGGCGGCGGGGCGCTGATCCGCGGTCTGGACCAGCTGCTGCAGCAGGAGACCGGCTTGCCGATTCACCTCGACGAAGATCCCATGACCTGCGTGGTACGCGGTACCGGCCGGATCCTGGACGACCCCGAAAAGTACCGCAACGTTCTCACCACCTAACCGCATGGCGCTCGGGGCCGACCGGTACGCCACGCGGGGCGACACCTTCGTCTTCCTGGTCACCCTGGCGCTTTCGCTCGTTGCGATGAGCCTGCCGCCGACCACGCGCGATCCGATCGCGAGCGGCCTGCGCCGCACGGTGTTGTGGCCCTTCCTCCAGCTGCAGAGCCGGACGGAGGAGCTGCGCACCTCGCGGGCGCAGTTCGTCCAGGTCGAGGCGCAGCGCGATTCGGCGACGCTCGCCGCAGCAGCGCTGAGCGAAGTCCGATCGGAGAACAGCCGGCTGCGAGCGCTGCTGGGGCTCGGGACACGCCTCGGCTCGGGGTTCGTGCCGGCTGAAGTGCTGCACCAGGCGACCCCCACCGATCCGCTGACGGTCGTGATCTCGGCCGGCTCGAAGCGCGGCGTGCGGGTGCTCGCTCCGGTCGTCGCGCCCGACGGGCTGCTCGGGATCGTGAGCGACACCGAAGCCGCGACGAGCGTTGTGGCGACGTGGGCGCACCCGGACTTCCGCGCCAGCGGGATGGCGTCGGACGGCAGCGTGTACGGCATTCTCGCGCCGCACGGCTCGTCGGGGGGCGTGTGGCTGCTCGAGCTGAGCGGCGTGCCGTACCGCCAGCACATCCCCTTCGGTACCCGCATTCTCACGTCGGGCCTGGGCGGTGTGTTGCCGCGCGGGATTCCGATCGGCACGGTGGTCGGGACGGCGCGCGAGACCGATTGGGACCGGACCTATCTCATCCGCCCCGCGGTCCCGCCCGGCTCGGTGACGCATGTGATGGTACTGACCAGCCCACGGAACGATGATTTGCAGGCCACGTTCACAGCCGACTCGACCAGGGCGCAGCCGTGAGGCGGGGCGACAACCTGCGCTTTCTGTTCGTTATCGCGCTCCTCGCGGGGCTGCAGTTCTCGGTGCGCAGCCACCTCGGGGACGAGCGCATCGCGCCGGATTTCCTCCTCCTGGCGCTCATGACCTACACCATCCGCTCCCGCCCGGGGCAAAGCGCCGCCGCGGGTTTCATCGTGGGTTTGATCGGCGACGCCCTCACTCCGGCGAGCTTCGGGGCCGGGGCGCTCGCGCACACCATTGTGGGGTATCTCTCCTCCTGGGCGAAAGCGGTGTTCTTCGCCGACAATCTGCTGGTCAACGGCGGGCTGTTTTTCGCCGGGACGTGGCTGCGTAACGCGATCCTCGTCCTGGCGTCGGGGAAGTTCTCCGGATCGCAGCTGACGTGGGAGCTGTTCATCTGGTCGCCCCTCGAAGGGGTCACCACAGCCGTCGCGGGAATCGTGATGCTCGTCATCTTTCGACAGTGGCTCGCCGTCCGGGTAGGTGAATCGTGAGTCGACTGGCGCCGCATCTGCTCGACGCGCGGTTGCGGGCCGCGCGCACGGTCATCTGGGTGGCGAGCGGCGTGATCGCGGGGACCTACTTCCGGACCCAGATCATCGACCATTCGAGGTACGAGCTGCAGTCCCGTAACAACCGTCTCCGTCCCATCATCCAGCCGGCGCCGCGGGGAATCATCACCGACCGGCACGGCATCGTCATCGCTGAAAACGTGCCTGGTTACACGGTCGCCCTGCTGCCCGCCACCGACTCGCTGATGCGGGCCCGGCTGCAGCACATCGCACCGATCCTGCATCTCGATGCCGCCGCCATCGAGCGGGTGTTACAACGCTGGCGCAAGGCGCCCTATCAGTCGGCGGTGGTGATGACGGACGCCCCGTTCGACGTCGTGTCGACGCTGGAGGAGCGGCGTCTGACGCTGCCCGGGGTGGTGATCCAGACGGAACCGAAACGCTATTACCCGGACAGCGCCGCCGTGGCGCACGTCATCGGCATGGTGGGTGAAGTGACGGAGCAGGACCTCGCCGGTCCGCGAGGCGGGCCACTGCGACTCGGCGAGCTGGTGGGCAAGGATGGGCTGGAGCGCTCCTACGACGACACGCTGCGGGGCCAGGACGGGGAACGATTCGTGGAGGTGAGCGCTCTGGGGTACGTGGTGCGGGATGGTGCCGCACCCGATCTCCTTCCGGTGGCGGGGGCAAAGCTGCAAACGACCCTCGATCTCGACCTGCAGCGCTACATCTCGCGGGTCTTTCCACCGGGAATGCTGGGGGCCGTGGTGGCCCTCGATCCGACGACCGGCGGCATCCTCGCCCTCTACAGCGCACCGGGCTACGATCCCAACGCCTTCGTGGGCGGCGTCTCGCCCGACTACTGGCGGGACCTGAACCTGAACGACGCCCACCCCTTGCTCAACCGCGCCATCCAGGCGCGTTACCCGCCGGGCTCGACGTGGAAGCTCGCGGTGGCGGCGATGGCGCTGCGCCGCGGCGTGGCGACGATGAATACGCGGATGCCGATCCCGTGCCGCGGCGGGTTGCAGTACGGGGACCGGTTCTTCCATTGCTGGAATCCGCTGGGCCACGGCAGCCTCACTCTGGGGCAGGCGATCGCCCAGAGTTGCGACGTCTACTTCTACCAGCTGGGACTGAAGCTCGGCATCACGTCGCTGCTGGAAGACGCGAACGACTGGGGCTTCCGGGCGCGCACCGGCGTCGATCTGCCGGGAGAGCTGCAGCCGCAATTCCCCAGCGGGCCCGAGTACTTCGATCGGGTGTACGGGCCGCGTCACTGGAGCTCGGGAGTCGCGCTCAACCTGGCTATCGGACAGGGTGAGAACGCGCAGACACTCATGAACATGGTGCGGCTCTACCAGATGCTCGCGAGTGACGGCAAGTCCCGTACCCCCTACCTCGTCCGCCCGGCGTCCGAACCGCCGTACGACCTGGATCTCAGCCCCGAGCAGCTCGCGTCGTTGCGCCAGGCGATGATCAACGTGGTTGAGCAGGGCACGGCGCGCGGTGCGCGACTGTCGGAGTTGAAGATCGCCGGAAAGACGGGGACCGCCCAGAACTCGCAGGGCGCGAACCACGGGTGGTTCATCGGCTTCGCTCCGGCGGACAATCCGCAGATCGTCGTGGGCGCGGTCCTGGAGTTCGGTCGTCACGGCACCGTGGCGGCTCCGCTCGTCGCCCGCGTGATCGCTCACTATCTCGGCGCCGATACGACCCTCGCCCGCTACCAGTTCGCCCTGCCGAATGACAGCACGCCTGCCGACAACCGGATACTGGGTGCGCCGCCGGCCGATTCGATTCCCATCGACAGCACCAGTGCTCCAGAGATTCCGTAAGCTCGACCGGCCGCTGCTGGGGATCGTGGTCGCCCTGGCGACGTATGGCCTGCTGACGCTGTATTCGGCCGGGCGGACCGATGTGGTGTCGATCGTCGCGACGATCTGGGAGCGTCAGATCGCCTGGCTCGTCCTGGGCATCGTCAGTGCGATGATGATCTTCCGCGCCTCGCCGCGGCTGCTCGAATGGGCCGCGCCGTACGTCTACGGCATCACCGTCTTCGTTCTCCTGCTGACGCTGGTTTTCGGATCCGGCGCGGGGACGGCGGCCGGGACCAGGTCGTGGATCACCATCGCGGGCCATCGGCTGGGGCAGCCGGCCGAGCCCGCGAAGCTCGCGGTGATCCTGATGCTCGCGCGCTGGCTCGCGGACCGGCGCGAGCCGCCGGCGTCGCTGCGCGACCTGGCCTATCCCGGGGCTATTACGTTCGTTCCGTTCCTGCTGGTCGTATTGCAGCCCGATCTCGGCAGCGCGCTCGTCTTCATCGCCATCCTGTTCGCCATGCTGTATTGGGCCGGCGCGCGGCCGGCACTGCTGCTCTTGCTCCTGTCGCCGGCGATCGGGCTGGTCGTCGCATTCTCGACGTTCGCCTGGGGCGCCTGGATCGTCATGCTGTTTCTGCTCGTGCTGTACGTGCGGCCCTATCTCTGGGAAGGGCTGACGGTGATGCTGGCCAACGTGGTCATGGGCGTCATCGCGCTGCCGTTCTGGCGCCACCTGGCTCCGTACCAGCAGAACCGCCTGCTCGCGTTCTTGAACCCGGAGGTCGACCCGCGCGCGACGGGATGGCACATCATTCAGTCCAAGGTCGCCATCGGCTCCGGCGGGTGGTTCGGAAAAGGCTTCACGCTGGGGACGCAAAAACGGCTCGCCTTTCTGCCGGCGCAGCACACCGACTTCATCTTTCCGATCGTTGGGGAGGAGCTGGGGTTTGCGGGCGTCGTCGTGGCAGTGGCGCTCTTCACGACGTTGCTGTTCAACCTGCTGCGCATCGCCCGGCGGGCGACCGACCCGTTTTCGAGCTTCACCGTCTTTGGGATCGCCGCGTTGTTGTTCGCTCACATTATCGAGAACGTCGGCATGGCGGTGAACCTGCTTCCGGTGACGGGCATCCCACTGCCGTTCTTCTCGTACGGCGGCTCGTTCCTCCTCACCTGCTGCCTGTGCATCGGGATCGTGCTGCGGGTGGCGTGGGAGTCGCGCCTCTCGGGCTATGCCGACCTCTCGCAATGAGTTACCGCGCGAGGGCTAGCGCCGCCGGGAATGGTCGGCGAAATTGTGGCCGTCCGCACCCAGACTCCTGAATGGCTTGGTTCAAAAAAGAACGTAAACCCCGCACGACATCCGAGCGCGTGAAGCTGGAGATTCCAGCCGACGCTTGGGAGAAGTGCGAAGAATGCGGGCACATCGACATCAAGGAGCGGTTCGTCCGCGCCTTGAATGTCTGTCCGAACTGCGGCGCCCACCGACGGATCAGCGCACAGGAATACATCGACCTCCTGGTCGATGAAGAGTCGTGGCACGAGCTCGACGAGAAGCTCAAGTCGGGCGATCCGCTGCAGTTCGAGAACTATCGCGAGCGGATGCAGGCCGCGGTGAAGAAGGCCGGACCGCTCGAGGCGATTCGTACCGGCTTTGCCCGGCTCGACGGACTCCCCATCAACCTCGGCGTGATGGACTTCGCCTTCATGGGCGGCTCCATGGGGTCCGTGGTCGGGGAAAAAGTGGCCCGGCTGGTGCGGCGCTCGATCGACCGCCGCGCTCCGCTGATCATCGTATCGGCGTCGGGGGGCGCCCGGATGCAGGAAGGCGTCCTCTCGTTGATGCAGATGGCCAAAACGTCTGTCGTAATCGCCGAGCTCGCCTCCCACGGCGTGCCCTTCGTGTCGATCCTCACCAATCCGACTACGGGCGGGGTTTCCGCCTCCTACGCGATGCAGGGCGACGTCATCTTTGCCGAGCCGGGGGCGGTGGTCGGTTTCGCGGGTCCGCGGGTCATCAAGCAGACGATCGGACAGGATCTGCCGCAGGGTTTCCAGACCGCCGAGTTCCTCCTGGAGCACGGCATGATCGACGCCGTCGTCCCGCGCAGCGAGCTGCGTGAGACGACGGCGCAGCTGCTGCGACACATGGCCGGCCGGGCGCCGGTGGAGGCCGGCGACTGAGCCGGTGGTCTTTTCGGGACGCCTGCCGCTATCTGTTTCCCCGACAAGCCGGCCGGATCAAATGGAGCCTCGAGCCCACCCTGGCACTGCTCGAGGCGATCGGGCATCCCGAGCGGCAGTTTCCCTCCATTCACGTGGCGGGCACGAACGGCAAGGGCTCGACCTGCGCTTTTCTGACCGCAGCGCTCCGGGCACGCGGTTTTCGCGTCGGCCTCTACACCTCTCCTCATCTCGTCGACGTCCGCGAACGGGTACTCGTCAACGGGGAGCCGATGAGCGAGACGGCGTTCGCCGAATGGACGGCGCTGCTCGAACCGCACATCGAGCGAACCGACGCCAGCTTCTTCGAGGCGATGACCGCGATCGGGTTCGCGGATCTCGCTTCGCGGGACGTCGACATCGCCGTGATCGAGGTCGGCCTGGGAGGCCGGTTGGACAGCACCAACGTGATCACGCCGCTGGTCAGCGTCGTAACCAAGATCGCGCTCGAGCACACCGAGTATCTCGGTCCCAAGCTGGCCTCGATCGCCGTTGAAAAAGCGGGCATCGCCAAGCCGGGAGTGCCGTTCGTGACCGGAGAGCAGGATCCGGAGGTTCGGCAGGTCTTGATCGAGGAGGCGCAACGTCTGGGCGCCAATCCGATCATCCGGGTGGCGCCGCAGACACCGCCCGTAGGGGTCACGCTCGGGCTGCGGGGGGCGCATCAATGGTCCAACGCCTGGGTCGCCCTCGGCGCGCTGAACGCTCTGGCCCCGCCGTTCGGCCCCTTCGGGCCGTGGGTGCCGCCCAGCTTCGCATCCGCGTACATCCCCGGGCGGTTCGACGTGCGCGGGCGCTGGATCTTCGACGTCGCCCACAACCCCGACGGGATGAACGTCCTGGTCGCGGCGCTGCGTGACTTCAGCCCACCGCGCCCGCTGCACGCCCTGGTCGGTATCCGCAACGACAAGGATTGGCGGGCGATGCTCGATACATTGATCCCGGTCGTAGACCGGCTGCTCCTCACCGTCGCTCCGTCGGTGCCCGGCCACCAGCGTTGGCGGGCGAGCGACTTCGCCGACGCCTCGCTCGCCGCCGCCGGGATTCGCTTCGAGCCGGACTTCGATCGCGCGCTCGGCGACATCCAGCAAAACGCGCACACGGTTCTTGTCGCCGGCTCGTTCCACACCGTCGGCGATGCGATCGCGCGCTTGCCCGGGTTCGCGCCGCTCGGCTAAATTGTTGTGATGCAAGGGAAAGCGCTTCCCGGCTTTCGTGAGTTTTACCCCGACGACGCGGCCCTTCGCAATCACATCTTCGCCATCTGGCGCAGTATCGCCAGCCGGTACGGCTTCGATGAATACGATGGACCGCCCCTCGAGCCGTTGGAGTTGTACACCCAGAAGAGCGGGGCCGAGATCGTGGGGCAGCTGTACGCGTTCAAGGACAAGGGCGACCGGGAGGTGGCGCTCCGGCCGGAGATGACTCCGACGCTGGCCCGGATGGTCGGGGCGCGCGCCCAGGCACTGAAAAAGCCGATCCGCTGGTTCGCGATCCCCCAGTTGTTCCGCTACGAGCGGCAGCAGCGGGGGCGGCTTCGAGAGCACTTTCAGCTCAACATGGACATCATCGGCGAGCCCGGGGCACTCGCCGACGCGGAGCTGATCGCCGCCGCGGTCGACGTCATGCGCGCGTGCGGGCTGGGCCCCCGGGACGTCCGGGCGCGCGTGTCCGATCGGCGGGTGCTGCAGGCGCTGCTGGCCGGTGTGGGGGTCACCGCGGATCAGCTCGGCGCCGCGTATGCCGCCATCGATCGCAGCGAGCGGGTGCCGCACGATGCGCTGGCGGAAGGGCTGCAGGCCGCGGGGTGCTCGCCGCAGGCGATCGATGGGGTGTTCCGGGTCGCCGGGTTGAAGGGATTGGCCGCCGTCAGGGCTGAGCTGGCCAGGACCGGCGACGCCGCGGCGGGGGCACCGCTCGAGGAAGCGCACGCCGCGCTGCAGGCGATGGGTCTGGGCGACTTCATCGACCTCGATCTGACTATCGTGCGCGGGCTCGCCTACTACACGGGAATCGTGTTCGAGCTGTTCGACACCACGAAGTCGCTGCGAGCGATCTGCGGCGGGGGACGCTACGACGGCCTGCTCAAGGCTCTGGGGGGAGTGGATCTCCCGGCGCTCGGATTCGGAATGGGCGACGTGGTTCTGGGAGAGCTGCTGAAGGAGCACGGCATCGCACCTGCACAGGCGGTGCGACTCGACTGCTTCCTGATCCCCGTCGGCGTCGACGATCTTCCAGTCGTCCTCAAGCTGGCGCACGAGCTGCGAGATGATGGGCTGGCGGTCGAGTACAGTCTCAAGCCCCAGGCGGTCCGGAAGCAGCTCGAGCTGGCCGCCGCCCGGCAGGCGCCGCACGCGGTGATCGTCGGGCCGGACGAGCGACGGGCGGGAACGGCGGTCATCCGGGATCTTACAGGCGGAGTCGAGCGGTCGGTGTCGATTGCCACGGTGCTCGCGGAGCTCAAGCGATGATTGGGCCGAACTGGGGGAAAGATGACCGAACCCGTGAATCTGGCCCAGAAACTCACCCGCATCGGCTCCCACTGGGAGCCGAAGGTCGTCGGCGAGCTGAACGGCCAGCAAGTGAAGCTGGTGAAGTTCCTTGGCCCTTTTGTGTGGCACCACCACGTCGCTGAGGACGAGCTGTTCTACGTCGTGAAGGGGCGGTTCCGCATGGAATACCGCGATCGTACGGTGTGGATCGAGCAGGGAGAATTCGTCATCGTGCCGCGGATGGTGGAGCACCGGCCCGTGGCCGACGAGGAAGTGGAAGTGATGTTGTTCGAGCCGGCGACGACGCTGAACACCGGCAACCTCCGCAACGAGCGGACGCGGGACGTGCTGGAACGGCTCTAGTCTCTCATCCACAGGGTGGGCATGGCGCAAGCGCAGAAGATCACGCCACGCGCGAAGGACTTCAGCGAGTGGTACAACGACGTGATCATGCAAGCCGAGCTGGCGGATTACTCTCCGGTGCGCGGCTGTATGGTCATTCGCCCCAATGGCTACGGGATCTGGGAGTTGATGCAGCGCGCCCTGGACGACATGATCAAGGCCGCCGGCCACCGGAACGCCTACTTCCCGCTGTTCATCCCCATGAGTTTCCTCGCGAAGGAGGCCGAGCACGTCGAAGGCTTCGCGAAGGAAGTTGCGCTCGTGACGCACACTCGGCTCAAAGCGACGGGGAAGACCGGGGCGGCGGCGGTGACGGTGGATCCGGAGTCGGCGTTGGAAGAGCCGCTCGTCGTCCGGCCGACGTCAGAGACGATCATCTACGCGATGTTCGCCAAGTGGATTCAGAGCTATCGCGACCTGCCGTTGTTGCTCAACCAGTGGTGCAACGTCGTGCGGTGGGAGCGGCGGACACGGCTCTTTCTCCGGACCACCGAGTTCCTCTGGCAGGAAGGCCACACGGCCCACGCCGACGAGGCCGATGCCGAGCGGGAAGCGCGCCTGATCCTCGGCATCTACCGGTCGTTCGTGGAGGAGTGGCTCGCGATGCCGGTAATCACCGGGGTGAAGACCCAGAGTGAGAAGTTCGCCGGGGCGCTGCGCACCTACGCGATCGAAGCCCTCATGCAGGACCGCAAGGCGCTGCAGGCGGGGACGTCCCATAACCTGGGTCAGAACTTCGCCAAGGCCTTCAACGTGCAATATCAGACGGCGGCCGGAGGGCTCGAGTACGTCTGGAACACCTCGTGGGGTGTGACCACCCGCCTCATCGGTGGCTTGATTCTGACGCACTCCGACGACTTCGGTCTGATTTGTCCCCCCCGGCTCGCTCCGATTCAGACGGTGATCGTGCCGATCTGGAAGTCGGACGAGGAGCGCAGCCGAGTGTTGGAAACTGGTGAGCAGGTGCGGGCCGAGCTGCAGGCCGCGGGGGTGCGCGTGACGCTCGACACACGCGACTCGGTGAAGCCGGGAGCCAAGTACTTCGAGTGGGAGGCGCGCGGCGTCCCGCTGCGCCTCGAAATCGGCCCCAAGGATCTGGCGGCCGGGCAGGCGATGAGCGCACGCCGCGGCGGCGGCAAGGCGCCAGTCCCGCTCGCCGGGATCGCCACCACCGTGAGGGCCATGCTCGACGAGATGCAGGCCGCCCTGTTCGCGGCAGCGCGCGAGCGGCGGGAGGCAGGCTCCATTCGCGGCGTCACCAAACAGCAGTTCATCGAGTTCATGAACGACAAGGGCGGATTCGCCTACGGCGGGTTCTGCGGCGACGGCACGTGTGAAGCCGAGATCAAGGAAGCCACGGCGGCGACGGTTCGGGTGCTCCCCGACCCCGAGTTTTGCTCTCCCGAGCCTCCCAAGACGTGCATGTGGTGCGGTAAACCGAGCGTGGCCGAGGCGGTGTGGGCGCAGGCATACTAGCCGTCGACCCGGCGCTGCTCGAGGCCATCGCCAAGCGCGTCGGCACTCCGGTCTATGTCTATTCGGCGAACCTGATCCGGGCGCAATTCCACGCCCTGGACGACGCGCTGCAGGAGATTTCCCACCGCATCTGCTACTCCGTGAAAGCCAACGGGAATCTGGCGGTGCTGCGGGTGTTGCAGCAGACGGGGGCCGGGGCCGATATCGTCTCCCTGGGCGAGCTGCGCCGTGCCCGCGCCGCCGGATTCGCGCCCGATACTATCGTGTTCTCGGGCGTCGGGAAGACAGCGGCCGAGATCGAAGAGGCGGTCGCGGCAGGGATCGGATTCCTGAACATCGAGTCGACGAGCGAGCTGGACGTGGTGAGCGCCGTGGCGCGGCGCTTCGGCGGGCGGGTGCGGGTCGGCATTCGCGTCAACCCCGACGTAGCCACGGAAACGCATCCCTACACGAAGACCGGCGAGAAGACGGCGAAATTCGGCATCCCGTACGACGAGGTCGTGAACGTCGCCCGCCATATCGCCGCTGACGAGCACCTCGAGCTGCGTGGTCTCGCGATGCATCTGGGCTCCCAGCTCACGGACGTCGAGCCGTATCACCGGGGGACCGTGAAGCTGCTCGAGCTGGTGGCCGCGATACGGGCATCCGGCATCGGGACGCTCGAGGCGCTGGACGTGGGCGGGGGGCTCGGCGTGCGCTACCACGACGAGCAGGCGCCCACGCCCAAGGCGTTCGCCGCCGCGGTGGTCCCGGCGATTCGGGCCGCCGGCCTCAAGCTCTTGTGCGAGCCGGGCCGGTACCTCGTCGCCAACGCGGGCGTCCTCGTGACGCGCATGCTGTACAGCAAGCACGCGGGCGGGAAGGAATTCGTCATCGTGGACGCCGGGATGACGGACTTCGTCCGGCCGAGCCATTACAACGCTCATCACGACATCGTGCCGCTGAAGGACGGTGCCCGGTCCGAGCGGACCGTCAACATCGTAGGGCCGATCTGCGAGTCGGGGGACTTTCTCGCGCTCGACCGGCGCCTGCCGATCGTCAAGCCCGGGGAGCTGCTCGCGGTGCTGGGCACGGGGGCGTATGGCTTCGTCATGAGCTCGACCTACAACCAGCGGCCGCGCCCGCCCGAGGTGCTGGTCGAAGGGGACCGGTTCTTCGTCGCCCGCCCGCGCGAGTCGCTGGACGATCTCGTCCGCGGTGAAGTCGCCGACGCGAAGAGCTGGATCACCGCGTGAACCGGATCCTCATTCTCGACTATGGCTCGCAGTTCACGCAGCTCATCGCGCGGCGGGTGCGGGAAGCGCACGTCTACTGCGAGATCCACCCGGCGCGTCGCGGCACCGATCTCGCCTTCATCCGGGAGTTCGCGCCTTCCGGCATCATCCTCTCGGGCGGTCCGAGCTCGGTGTTCGATCCGGGGGCGCCGACCGCCGACCCGGCAATCCTCACGCTCGGCGTTCCGGTGCTGGGCATCTGCTACGGGATGATGCTGGTCGCTCAGCTCTCCGGAGGGGAGGTCATCCCCGCGGAGGAGCGCGAGTATGGGCGGGCGGACATCACCGTGCTCGAGGGAGCGGGACTGTTCGCGGGATTCGAGCCGCAGACGAGGACGACCGTGTGGGCCAGTCACGGCGACCGGATCGGCGCGGCGCCGCCCCAATTCCGCACAATCGCGTCGAGCCCCAATGCGCCGGTCGCCGCCTTCCAGCACGCCACTGCGCCGATCAGCGGCCTGCTGTTCCACCCCGAAGTCGCACACTCCGTCCGGGGCGGCGAGATCCTCGCCAACTTCATCTTCGGCATCTGCCGTTGCACGCCGGATTGGACTCCGGGCCACTTCATCGAGCAGACGGTGAGCCGGATTCGCGAGCAGGTGGGCCCGACCGGGCGCGCGATTTGCGGCCTGTCGGGCGGCGTCGACTCGGCCGTGGCCGCGGCACTGGTCCACCGGGCCATTGGGAACCGGCTCACCTGCATCTTCGTGGATCACGGGTTATTGCGCCTGCACGAGCGGGAGCAGGTGGAGCGCACCTTCCACAAGCACATGGGGATCGATCTGCGAGTCGTGGACGGCAGTGCCCGGTTCCTGGGGGAGCTCACGGGGATCGATGATCCGGAAGAAAAGCGGCGGCGCATCGGTCACACATTTATCGACGTGTTCGAGGACGCCGCGCGGCACGTTGCAGGCGACGTCGGATTCCTGGTGCAGGGGACACTGTACCCCGACGTCATCGAATCGAGCTCACCACGTGGCGGCCCCTCGGTCACGATCAAGACGCACCATAACGTCGGGGGTCTGCGACCCGACCTCCCCTGGACCCTGGTCGAGCCGCTGCGTGAGTTGTTCAAGGACGAGGTGCGGCAGGTTGGCCGGGAATTGGGACTCCCCGAGGAGATCGTCGGCCGGCATCCGTTCCCAGGACCGGGGCTCGCGATCCGGGTGATCGGCCCCGTGAGCGGCGAGCGACTCGATCTGCTGCGACGCGTGGACGCGATCTACATCGAGGAGATCCGGGAGGCGGGCCTATACGACCAGATCTGGCAGGCATTCGCCGTGCTGCTGCCGATCCGGTCCGTCGGAGTGATGGGCGATGGGCGGACCTACGAGCACGTCGTGGCGCTGCGCGCGGTCACGAGCCGTGATGGGATGACCGCCGACTGGTTTCCGTTTCCTCCCGATGTCCTGGCCCGCATCTCGAACCGGGTGATCAACGAGGTGCGCGGGGTGAATCGCGTCACCTACGACGTCAGCTCCAAACCGCCGGCCACGATCGAGTGGGAATGAGGGCGTGGAACGAGGAGGGGTTCACATTGCTCGAGCTGATTGTCGTGACCGTGATCCTCGGTCTTCTGGCGGCCTTCGCGATCCAGGGGTACGGCAAGATCAAGGAACGGGCTTATGTCGCGGCGATGAAGGCCGACCTGCGTAATCTGGTCACCGCCGAAGTCGTGTATTCGACGGATTCGCTGCGCTTCACGACCGTCATCGGATCCGGGGGGCTGACCTACCAGGTCAGCACCGGGAATACGGGACCGTCGATCGCGCTCACCGGGGACGGTTTCACGGCGCAGATCGGAAACACCAACACGCTGCGCACCTGTGTGATCTTCATGGGGTCGACGCCGGTCGCGCCGGCGACGAACGAAGGCGAGCCCGCCTGTCGATAGACGCTAGATGTTCTTTTCTTCCAGGAGCTTGAGAAACTCGGCCGGCTGAGCAAGCGCCTTCAGCTGCTCCGGCACATCCGGCTCCTTGGCGAACTGGGCGATCTTGCCGAGCACCGGCAGGTACTGGTTGGAGACTTCGAGCGGGGGGGCGACGATCAGGAAGAAGTAGTTGACCGGCTTGTCGTCGATCGCCTTGAAATCGATGCCGTCGAGCTTGCGCCCGAACGCCACGCGCAGGCGGTTCACCACGAGGGAACGGCAGTGGGGGATCGCGATGTTCTGGCCGATGCCGGTGGAGCCGAGGGTTTCGCGCCGCTTCAGCATCTTGTAGAGCATCCCGTCGGCCTTCTCGTCGAGCTTCAGCAATCCCACGAGCTCTTTGAGCACGGCGTCCTTCGAGTCACTCTTCAGGTTCAGATCGATCGCGTCTTCGGCGAAGAACTCACGCAGGTGCAAGTGGCCATCCGGAAGCGAGGGGTGCGGGGCTTAACGTAATGACGAGTTGCCCTCGGCGCAACGCGCTATTACGTTGGTGCGCATGAAGTTCCCGTATCGCGTCGCGCACGAAGTGCCGCTCTTTCTCGCCCCCATGGCGGGCGTGAGCGAGGCGCCGTTCCGGCAGCTCGCGCGGGCGTTCGGGGCCGACGTCGTGGTGTCGGAGTTCATCTCCTCGGTGGGCGTTTCACTCGGCATCAAGCGGGTCCTCAGCGAGATGCGGTTCGAGGCGTGCGAGCGCCCGATCGGCATCCAGCTGTACGGGGCCGATCCGGAGACGATGGGTCGGGCCGCCCGGATGGTGACCGAGCTGTTCGAGCCCGACTACCTCGACATCAACTTCGGATGCCCCGTCAAGAAGGTCGTCCGCAATAACGGCGGCTCGGGCTGCCTCAAGGACATGTCGCTCGTGGGCTCGATCATCGGCGCGGTGCGCGGAGCCACCCATCTGCCGGTTACGGTGAAGATCCGCAGCGGCTGGGACGAGACGCAGCGCGACCCGGTGACGATTGCGCGCCGTTGCGAGGACGCGGGCGCGCTGGCCCTCGCCTTGCACCCCCGGACGCGGACGCAGATGTACAACGGGGACGCCGATTGGGACGAAATCGCCCGCGTCGTCGCGGCGTTGACGATTCCGGTGATCGGCAACGGCGACATTCGCACCCCCGCGGACGTGCTGGCGATGCGGCGCCACACCGGCTGCGCCGGGGTGATGGTCGCACGCGGGTCGTTCGGTAACCCGTGGATCTTCCAACAGGCGCGCGATCTGCTCGAGGGCCGGCCGATGCGTCCGGGCCCCCAACCGGCAGAGCGGTTCGCGGTGGCGCTGTCGCACGCCCGGCTGGCGCTGCGCCTCCAGGGTGACACGCGCAAGACCGCGCTCGAGTTCCGCAAGCACCTCGGCTGGTACACGCGTGGGCTGCCGGGATCGGCCGAGCTGCGCCAGCGGCTGTTCACCATCGAGTCGATGCGGGAGGCGGAAGCGATCTTCGCCGCCTATCTCGCCGAGCACGAACCCGCGGTCGCACCGCTCGTAGCGGCGGCGGCATGACCGCCGGCGATCTCGGGGCGTCTCCCGAGGAGCTGCCCTTCGCCACGATTGATCACCTCCGGCCGCTCACCCAGGGCCATCAGGAGGTGATTTTCGCGCAAGGCAAGACGCCGGAGCAGGTCGTCGCCATCGCGCAGCGATTGAGCACCGCGAGCGGCACGTTTCTGGCAACACGAACCGACGCAGAGCACCGGCTCGCATTGGCGCAACGGTTTCCCCGCGCGCTCGTCAACGAGCTGGGCCGGACCGTCTACCTCGCCCAGGATCCGGAGCCGCCCCCGACCGGGCGGGGAACGGTACTCGTGGTGACGGCGGGGACGGCCGATCTTCCGGTCGCCGAGGAGGCGGCGGTTACGGCGCGCGCATTCGGCAATCGCGTCGATCGCCTCACCGACGTGGGCGTGGCGGGGATTCACCGTGTCCTCAGCCAGACGAGTGTGTTGCGCAGTGCGGCCGTGGTGATCGTCGTCGCCGGGATGGAAGGGGCGCTACCGAGCGTGGTCGGGGGACTCGTGCGCGTGCCGGTCGTGGCCGTTCCCACGAGCGTGGGGTACGGTGCCTCGTTCGGAGGGCTCGCGGCGCTGCTGGGCATGCTCAATTCGTGCGCCGCCGGCGTCACGGTCGTCAACATCGATAACGGCTTCGGTGCGGCGGCCGCGGCCAGTCGCATCAATCATCTGTGAAACACACCAGTGGGCAGTGGTTGGCGCGCGGCTTCCGCGCGGCGGGTCTCGTGGCCGGCGTGCTCGCGGTGTGGCGTGGCGGTTGGTGGGCGCTGCTGGGGGGCGCCGGCGGCTTTTCGGTGGCGTACGGCATCCGGATCGCCCGCGTGATGCGGACGTGGTTGCACGAGCAGGTTCCCGTCACTCCCTCGGACCTCGCCCACACACTCGATCTGCTGCGGCGGGCGCACGACGCGATCGCCGCCTGGGCGGTGGGCATCGACGAAGAGGAGGTCGAAGCCTACGGCGATCCCAAGCCGAGTGCCGGGGTGCGCGAGCGCGGCGGCGCCATCGTGCAGCTGGCCTCGGTGGATGGGCGGACCCACGTCGCCCGCGAAGACGAGGGAACGTATGTAGCCGTGGGGGATTTTCCCTACGGTGCAGGGCTCCTGCTCTCGGAACGGGACGCCGATCCCGAGATCGCCCAGGCCGTCACGGAGGAGCTGCGGCGCATCGTGGCGGCGATGCGGCTCGCCGAGCTCGAAGTGCCCGAAGGGCAGTTCCAGCTCGTCGCCCGCCAGCTCGCCATGATCGCCGCGGGCGCCCAGACACTCGAGGGCGTTGCCAAGGCGGGGGCCGAGCTCGCCCAGCAACTGGCGCAGCGGGGGACAGCCGTCGTCATCATCGACACCACGACGCAGGTCGCCCAGGTGCTCGCGGTCTCCACGGCGGCCGATCGCCGGCTCGCGGGCCTAAGCCTCGCTCCCGATGCCCCGGCGATCCGCGCCATGCAGACGGGCCTTCCGGTCGTGACCCAGGCGAACGAAGACATCTTCGGCCCCGGCGTTCCCGAGCGCCGTCGCCAGGAGCGCGCCGGCCAGGCCTACCCGCTGATGGACGGACACTTCGCGATCGGGGCGCTGGTGCTGCTCGGCCCCGCCGTCCTTCCCGAATCGCCGCTCGCCGACCAAGTCGGACAACTCGTGTCGGAGCTGGGGCCGCGCCTCGCGGCGGCGCGCGCTGTCCACGAGGCCGAACAGCGCGCCGTCGTGGATCCGTTGACGGGGTTGCGCAATCGGCGCGAGTTTGAGCGCCAGATCGAGTCGTTCCGGGCGAAGCAGCAGGAACGCGGTGACCGTGGTCCCACGGAGCCGGTCACCTTGGTCTACGCCGATCTCGATCGCTTCAAGGCGTTGAACGACGGCTTGGGCCATGCTGCCGGGGACGCCGCACTGCGTCACTTCTCGGGCGTGTTGTCGAAGCAGATTCGCGATCGCGACCTCGTCGCTCGAATCGGCGGCGAAGAGTTCGCGGTCTGGCTGCCGGGCACGCCGCTCTCGGAAGGGATGGAAGTCGCCGAGCGCATCCGCCGCGCCGTCGAGACCGAGTCCTGGCACTGGAACGGCTCGCGCTATCCCCTCACTGTTTCCTGCGGCGTCGCGGCGTATCCCGAGAGTGTGGGCGACGTCAACAACCTGCGGGGCACCGCCGACGCCGCGCTGTACCGGGCGAAACAGGAAGGGCGCAACCGGGTCACGCAGGCGCAGCCCTACACCCCCTGACCAGGCGATGAAGCGACGCGACGTCGCCAAGGCCTTCCGCGTGAAGGACGGCGCCGGATTCCGGCTGGCCCGCATCGACCCCGCCGAGACCCTTGGGTTCGAGTCCAAGGACGACGTCGCCGACGCCGTAGCACATGGGGTCGAGCGGCTGGCCGCGCTGCAGGAGAAGCTGTACGCGCAGGATCGCTGGGCGCTGTTGCTCATCTTCCAGGCGCTCGATGCGGCGGGCAAGGACAGCACGATCAAGCACGTCATGTCGGGCGTGAACCCGCAGGGGTGCCAGGTCTTCTCTTTCAAGGCGCCGTCGAACGAAGATCTGGACCACGACTTCATCTGGCGCGCCGCCCGCTGCCTCCCCGAGCGAGGCCGGATCGGCATCTTCAACCGCTCCTACTACGAAGAAGTGCTCGTCGTCCGGGTCCACCCCGAGCTGCTGGCCCGGGAGAAGCTGGCCGAGCCCCTGGTGACGAAGGACCTCTGGAAAGAGCGATTCGAGGACATCGTGTCATTCGAGCGCCATCTGGCGCGCAACGGCACGGTGGTCCTGAAGTTCTTCCTGCACGTGTCGCGCGCGGAGCAGCGGCGCCGCTTTCTCGAGCGGCTCGACAAGCCGAGCAAGAACTGGAAGTTCTCCGCCGCCGATCTCGCCGAGCGGCAGTACTGGGACGCCTACATGGCGGCCTACGAGGAGATGATCCGCCACACGGCGACGCCTGGGGCCCCCTGGTACGTCATCCCGGCGGATCACAAGTGGTTCACCCGGCTCGTCGTGGTGGAAGCCATTATTGCGGCGGTCGAGAAGCTCGACTTGGCGTTCCCGACGGTCCCGCCGGGGGAACGAAAAGCGCTGCAAGTCGCTCGGGCGGCGCTCGAGCGGGAAGGGAACGCTTGAAATCGCGGGGGAGGGCCGCTACGTTCGCCGCTACGGGGGCGACAGGTTTCGACGGGTTTGGTGAGGATGTCGCTGCGTGCCCAGGTCGTCAGTCACCTGGCTAAACAACTGGCAAACTGCACAACTGCCAATTCAAACCTGGCACTGGCTGCGTAAGCTTCGGCTTCACGCACCTGCGTGAGTGGCAGCCCGCCTGAGGCGGCGCTCACGTATCGCAAATTCGGGCTGGCGTGATACGGGGCCTGAACGGATCACGTAAGAGCTGATAAGGGCTTGTTGCCAACTGGGCTGGCGAGGTGCCCGGGTGGTGAGACCAATAAGCTTCGCCTACGCACGTAGGAGCGGTTTCGGAGCCTAGCTCGGACCGGGGTTCGATTCCCCGCGCCTCCACTTCACATGTTCATCGGACACTTCGCCTTGGGCTTCGCGTCGAAACGCGTCGCCCCAAGGTCCTCACTGGCCGTGCTCCTGGCCGCGCCGCTCGTGGCCGATCTCCTCTGGCCGGTATTCCTCCTGCTCGGTCTCGAACGGGTCGCGATCCATGCCTCGAGCAATCCATTCCTCAAGCTCACCTTCCTGTCGTATCCCTGGTCCCACAGCCTCGTGATGGGGTTCGCGTGGGCGGCGCTGTTCGCGGGGATCTACTACGCGTGGACCCGCTACGGGCGAGGCGCCTGGGTGATCGCCGCCCTCGTCGTGAGCCATTGGGTGCTCGATGTCGTCACGCACCGGCCGGACATGCCGGTGTCCCCCTGGGGGTCGACGCTAGTCGGTTTCGGGCTGTGGGAGTCGGTACCGGCAACGGTCGCCGTAGAGAGCGGGATGTTCATTGTCGGCGTCTGGCTGTACGCCACCGGGACCGCCGCCCGCGATCGGATCGGTCGTTACGCGTGGTGGGGACTCGTGGCCTTTACGGTCTTCGGTTATGTGATGAGCCTGCTCCCGGCGACGCCACCGTCCGTGACAGCGATCGGCTGGACCGCCTTGTCGCTCGGCATCCTGACGGCGGTGTGGGCGTGGTGGGCGGACAAGCACCGCTCGCCGGCGTCATCCAGTTAACAACCTCGGTTGTCTCAGTGCCCGCGCGCTCGCACGACCTCAGCGTGGGACGGCACCACGACCCGGGACGGCGCCGCCGCCACGGTCCCGCTCGCCCGTGCGGCGGGCGCAACGGCTACGGGCGCGGCGGTCGGCATCATCGTGGCGGGTCTTCCTGCACCTGCAGCCCACCCCACAGATGGGCTGGCGCTGATCCGGACGCCGGGATCAGCGGGCCGAGCGACCGCAAACCGTCTGACCAATGGTGCCGCAGGAACGACCGGAGTCACGCGGTCAGAAGCAGCGGCGGGCGCCGCGGCGACCGTCGGATGACTCGGGGCAGTCGGTTGCGTCACCACGATCCGCGGAATGCGGCGGGGCGGCGGAGGAACGGCCGAGCGCGGCGCCGCTCGCAAGTTCAGGGCGATCGCGGGCGGCGGCAGCGGAGGAGGTGGCGGCGTCTGACGACGGCGGAAGAAGAAGGGGAAGAAGCCCCGTGGGTAGTACGGGTAGACGTACGTCGTCGCAGCCTCGGGGGCCGGAGCCGTCGCCGTCGATTCTTGATACGTTGTGACGCTGTTGTCCACACCGCAGAACGAGCTGTTCAACGTCGCATACGAGCAGTCGATCACCGACCCGTTGCCGGATGCAGCCATGCTGTGGTCGGTGGCGATCGCCGCGGCACCGTCGTCCGCCGCCCGTGGGTCGGCGTGCTGGTGATGGGCGGTGAAGCAGTTGCCGCAGACCGAATCCGTGGTGGTGCGCCGCACGGCGAGCGCCCCCGGCGTGCGGTATCCCGTCAGGTCGTACGTGTAGGCTTCCCCATTTGCCATACGATCGGCGATGTCCAGTAACGCCGCGAAGGGGTTGCCGGCGGTCGGTTGCAGCAGCAGCGAGCGTACGTAGTCCCACCGATTGCCATCCGCCATGCCCTCGAAGTGCAGTGGTGTCCAGGACCGTACCGCGAGGAGGGTCCCGGTTCCCGGGGCTGTCACGCGGAAGGTGGTGCTGTCGCTGATCCCTTCCACGACGAACGTCGCCCCACCCGGCACGAAGTCGGAGTCGGTCGGATGCGCCGGATACAGCACGCGGATGCGGCCGGAGGGCTCGACGTGGAGCAGGGCGAGGTATCCGCTGTCGTCCAGCTCCACGTAGACGCGGGCCGGCGCGCCCACCGGAAGGACGGTGTCGGGGAGCCAGGCGCGCACACCGAGCTTCGCTGGGTGCGCGGCGACCTGCACCGCGGTGGGGGTCTGGGTGACGAGAACGAGACCGAGAATGCCGACCATGCTACCGCCAGTTTTGTGCTTGTTGGCTACTCTACCCCGGGGTGGTACGAAGGGTCAAGTGTAGCGGCGAAACCGCATGTAGCTGCTGGACGTAGGCGTCAGGGCGCCACGCCTGCCGCGGCGTATATTGGGCCCGCGTTGGGGTGCTGCTTTCTCCTTCCCACGGAGGCGCGATGGGTGCAGTGATGGATCTGTTCCGGGTGCTGTTCTCGCCGGGCGAGGTGTTCGAGCGCGTACGGGAGCGGCCCAAGTTCCTCCTCCCCTGGATCGGCTTGTCGATCATCATCATCCTGGTCGCATACATGATGATGCCGTTCACTCAGGCCGCTATCGCTTCGCGCATGGCCCAGATCGCCCAGCAAAACCCGCAGGCCGCCGCGAACGCGGCGAAGTTTCAGACTATCGGCATCGCCTTCGCGCCGATCTTCCTGCTGATCGGCCTGCTGATCAGCGCAGGATTGCTCTGGCTGCTCGTCATGTTGCTTGGGGGTGCGGACGCCAAATTCAAGACGTTACTGAGTCTCTCGTGCTACATCGCCGTACCGACGATCCTGCTCCAGGTGGCGGGGCTCATCGTCCTGAAGATGAAGGGAGTGGATGCGGTCACGTCCCCTGACGACCTGCGACCGCCGCTCGGCTTGAATCTGCTGGCGCCGGGTACGGGGGGATTCGTGGGGGCCTTCCTGGCGGGCATCAACCCGTTCTCCCTGTGGGCCATGTTCCTGACGGCTATCGGCATTCAAGTGACCCATAAGACGTCGAAAGGCGCCGCATATGCGGTCGCTATTATCTCGACGTTGCTTGGCGTATTGATCGGCTCGGCGTTCGCGGGCCTGGGAGGCGGTGGGAAGTAGCGCTATACCGTTGCTTTGGTCCGATTGATCACGCCCGCCTCCTCGAGGGCCGCCTGGGCCGCGGCGAGGCGGGCGATGGGCACCCGGAAGGGCGAGCACGACACATAGTTGAGCCCGGCGTGGTGGCAGAACTTCACCGAGGACGACTCGCCGCCGTGCTCGCCGCAGATCCCAACCTTCAGCTCGGGCCGCGTCCCGCGGCCCAGCTTCACCGCCACCTCGATGAGCCGCCCGACTCCGTCCTGGTCGAGCACCTGGAAGGGATCGTCCTTGAGGATCCCGGACTCGACGTAGAACGGGAGGAACCGCCCGGCGTCGTCGCGCGACAACCCGAAGGTCGTCTGCGTGAGGTCGTTGGTGCCGAACGAGAAGAACTCCGCCTCCTTGGCGATCTCGTCGGCGGTCAACGCGGCGCGCGGCAGCTCGATCATCGTCCCCACGAGATACGGCACGGCATGCCCGACGTCGTGAAACACTTCCTGCGCGACCCGCCGCACGATCGCCGTCTGGCGACGCAGCTCCTCGGCGATGGCGACCAGCGGGATCATGACTTCGACGACGACCTTCTTGCCGCGGGCCACCACCCGGGCGGCGGCCTCGAAGATCGCGCGGGCCTGCATTTCCGTGATCTCGGGGTAGGTGATTCCCAGCCGGCAACCGCGATGCCCCAGCATCGGATTCGCCTCCACGAGGCCGTCGACGAGCGCCTTGAGCCTTGGCAGCGGCAGCTTCATCGCCTTGGCGAGCCCGGCGAGCTCCTCCTTGGTGTGCGGCAGGAACTCGTGCAGCGGTGGATCGAGCAGGCGGATCGTGACGGGGTAGCCCGTCATGGCCTCGAAGATTCCCTCGAAATCTTCGCGTTGCATCGGCAGCAGCTTCGCGAGGGCGCGGCGGCGGCCGGCTTCGTCGGGGGCGACGATCATTTCCCGCATGGCGGTGATGCGGTCACCTTCGAAGAACATGTGCTCCGTGCGGCACAGGCCGATCCCTTCGGCGCCGAATTCGCGGGCTCGTTTGGCGTCCTGAGGCGTGTCGGCGTTGGTGCGGACCCGGAGCCGACGTCGTTCGTCGGCCCACTTCATCAGGGTGTCGTAGTGTTCTCCCGCCTCGGGTTGCACGAGCTTTGCCGCGCCGAGCCGGACCTCCCCCGTCGTGCCGTCGATCGTGAGCAGCTGACCCTTCTTCACGACCCGGCCGTTTGCCCGGAATCGCCCGGCGGCAGGCTCGACCTCGATGTCCTTCGCGCCCACCACACACGTCTTGCCCATGCCGCGTGCGACGATCGCCGCGTGGCTGGTCATCCCCCCGCGTGCCGTGAGCACCGCCTGCGCCGCAACGATGCCGTGAAAGTCTTCGGGGCTCGTCTCCGGTCGGATGAGAATCACCTTGTGGCCTTTGCGGGCCAATGCCTCGGCCTCGTCCGCGTCGAACACCGCCTCGCCGATCGCCGCGCCCGGTGAGGCGGGGAGCCCCTTGGCAATGACGGTCTCTTTGGCCTTGGGATCCACCATCGGGTGGAATACCTGATCCAGGTCCTGCGGCGGCACCCGCTGCACCGCCTCGTCCTTGCTGATCTTCCCTTCCCGCACCAGCTCGACCGCGATCCGCACCGCCGCGAGCCCGGTCCGTTGTGCCCGGCGCGTCTGCAGCATGTACAGGTGGTCGTGCTCGAAGGTGAACTCGATGTCCTGCACGTCTTTGAAGTGGTCCTCGAGCTTTGCGGCGACCGCTTCGAGCTCCTTGTACACCTTCGCGAACTTGCCGCGGTTCAGCTTTTCGAGCGGGAGCGGTGTGCGGGCGCCGGACACGACGTCCTCGCCCTGCGCGTTGGTCAGGAAGTCGCCGTTCAGCACCGCTTCGCCGGTGCGGCAGTCGCGCGTGAACGCGACGCCGGTGCCGCAATCCTCGCCCATGTTGCCGTAGACCATAGCGACGATGTTGACGGCGGTGCCGAGCTCGTCGGGAATCCCGTGTACGCGGCGATAGTCGATGGCGCGGCGGGTGCGCCAGCTCTTGAATACCGCCTCGATGGCGCCCCACAGCTGGGTTTTGGGATCTTCGGGGAACGGCACACCGCGGCGGGACTGCACGATCGCCTTGTATTCGCGGACCAGCGCCGCGAGATCGTCGGCTGGAAGATCGATGTCGCGCGTCACCTTGCGACGCCGCTTCATCTCGTCCAGTACCTCGTCGAACGGCTCCTTGCCGAGCTCGAACACGACATCGCCGTACATCATGACGAAGCGCCGGTAGGAATCGTAGGCGAAGCGTGGATTGCCGGATCCGGCGATCAATCCTTGGACGGTCTCGTCGTTCAGTCCGAGGTTGAGGATCGTCTCCATCATCCCGGGCATGGAAACGGCGGCTCCAGAGCGGACCGATACGAGGAGCGGGCGGGCCGGGTCGCCAAATTTCTTCTCGGTCGCCTGCTCGAGCTTCTTGAGATGCCGACCGACTTCTTCACGCAGCTCGTCGGGGAAGTGGCCGTCGGCGAGGTAGCGGAGGCAGAGCTTGGCAGAGATAGTGAATCCCGGGGGGACCGGCAGGCCGAGGTTCGCCATTTCGGCGAGCCCGGCGCCCTTGCCGCCGAGAATGTCGCGCATGGCGGCCGTGCCGTCGGCACGACCCTGTCCGAAGAAGTAGACGAACCGTTCGACGGACGGCATGGCGCTAGCGGTCCGTAAACAAGGTCAGGTAGTGACCGGCACGAGCGGCGTGGCGTAGCGAAGCGTCGCCGACTCTTCGGGAACCGGCGTCGGATACTCGCCGGAGAAACAGGCGTGGCAGAATCCCGACGCGTCGCCCCCAGCGGCGCGCAACATCCCGGCGAGCGAGAGGTATCCCAGCGTCTCGACGCCCAGGTGCCGGCGAATCTCCTCGCTGGAATGGCTGGACGCGATCAGCTCGGACTTGGTCGGCGTATCGATGCCGTAGTAGCATGGACCCGTGATAGGAGGAGACGCCACGCGGAAGTGCACTTCTCGTGCCCCCGCCGCACGGATCATCTGCACCAGCCCTCTGCTGGTCGTCCCCCGGACCAGCGAGTCGTCGACCACGACAACCCGTTTCCCCTCCACCACCTCCCGCACCGGGTTGAACTTGATCTTGACCTTGGCGTTGCGGCCATCCTGTGTCGGATTGATGAAAGTGCGGCCGACGTAGTGATTGCGGATCAATCCGTACTCGAGCTTGATGCCGGTTTCTTCCGCGAAACCGAGCGCCATGGCATTGGAGGAGTCGGGAACGGAGAACACGCAGTCCGCTCCCGGGGCGGGGTGCTCTCGCGCCAGCTCGTGTCCCAGGGCGCGGCGCACGCGGTCGACCGAGCGGCCGAAGATCGTGCTGTCGGGCCGGGAGAAGTAGACCAGTTCGAAGATGCAGCGGCGGTGGGGCAGAGCGGGCAGCGCCGGGAGGCGATCCACCTCGCCGTCGTGAATGCGCAAGAATTCTCCGGGTTGGAGCTCCCGCACCGGCGTCGCACCGATCAGGTCGAAGGCACACGTCTCCGAAGCGACGACGTGGCCCGATCCCAGACGGCCCAGCCAGAGGGGCCGGAAGCCCCGCGCATCGACTATGGCGTACAACGTCCGCCCGATCGTCACGACGAGGGAATAGGCGCCATCCACCCGCTCCAAGGCGTCGAGCAGCTGGTCCTCCGGCTCCCGCGCCTCGGAGCGGGCGATGAGATGCACGAGGACTTCGCTGTCGGACGACGTCTGGAAAATCGAGCCCTTGTCGACGAGATCGGCCCGCAGCTGGGCGGCGTTCGTGAGGTTGCCGTTGTGGCCGAGGGCGAGCGGGCCCTCGCGATAGCGGGCGAGAATCGGCTGTGCGTTGGCGAGTACTGAGCTACCGGCGGTGGAATAACGCGTATGCCCGATCGCAGTGTCGCCTGGGAGGCCGGTCAGGACCGATTCGGTAAAGACGTCGGAGACCAGGCCCATCCCGCGATGCGAGCGCGCCACTCCCTCTCCGTCCACCGCGACGACGCCGGACGACTCCTGGCCGCGGTGCTGCAGGCTATAGAGGCCGAGGTAGGCGATGCGGGCCGCGTCGGGGACGCCGGAAACGCCGATGATGCCGCACATGGACTGGTCTAGTCACCCATTCGTTTGGGGATCGCCGTGAAATATACCTCCCGCAATCGCGCGACGGTCTGCGAGATCACGGCATCGCGCAGTCGCAGCTCGACCGTTCCATCCAGCGCCTTCACGATACCGGCCTGGTACGCCGGTATGCCGGTCTGCCGGGCGAGCCGCTCCACGCTGGCCGCCTGATCGGGAGCGCACGTCACCACGACCCGGCCGTGGGACTCGCTGAACAGGAGATCGCACCCGTCGAGGCCCGCCGCGTATCCGCTGAGGTCGAGCTCGATTCCGTACCCTGTTTCCTGATACGGCCCACCCATGGCGATCTCCGCGATCGCAACGCCGAGCCCACCGTCGGAGCAGTCGTGCGCCGAGTGGAACAATCCCTGGCGGCTACCCTCGACCAATAAATCGATGAGCCGTCGCTCGACGGCGAGATCGGCGGCCGGGGGCTCGCCACCCGAACACCCCAGTACCGCCTCCCAGTACGCGGAGCCGCCGAGCTCGCGGCGGGTGTCGCCGAGAATGATGACGCGATCCCCGGGCACCCGCGCGTGACTCGGGACGGCGTGGTCGACGCGGTCCAACAGCCCGATCATTCCTACCACGGGAGTCGGATCGACGGCTCCCGTTGGACTCTCGTTATAGAAGGAGACGTTGCCGCCGGTCACCGGCGTATCGAAGGCGCGGCAGGCGTCGGCGATGCCGCGGCACGCTTCGCGGAACTGGAAATAGACGGCCGGCCGTTCGGGGTTGCCGAAGTTGAGGCAATCGGTGATGCCGAGGGGGCGTGCACCGGTGCAGGCGACGTTGCGCGCCGCCTCTGCGACGGCGGCCTTCCCACCTTCGTAGGGGTGCAACCGGACATAGCGTGCATTGCACGCGGTGGTGACGGCGATCCCGAAATTCGCATGGCGGACGCGCAGCACGCCGGCGTCGCCTCCCGGGGGCAGCACGGTGCCCGCTTGCACGGTCGAGTCGTATTGCTCGAACACCCAGCGCTTCGAGGCGATGGGGGGGTGGTCCAGCAAGCGCAGCAGCGCCTCCTCGGGCGTTGGGTGTGTGGTGCCAGGCACCGGGCGCTGCGCCCGCAGGGCGGCTGCACCTGGATCCTCGGCCCAGTCGGGATCGTAAATCGGGCAGTCGTCGACCAAGCGTTGTCCCGGAATTTCGACGACCACCTGATCGCCCCAGGTACAGCGATACATGCCATCGTCGGTCACGCGACCGATCGGCGTAGCGGACAGCTCCCATTTCGTGGCGATCTCCTGGACCTGGGCGACGCGATCGTGTTTCGCCACGACGAGCATCCGCTCCTGCGATTCGGAGAGCAGGATCTCGTAGGGAGTCATTCCCGGTTCTCGCGTGGGGACGCGCGCCAGGTCGATTTCCACCCCCACGCCGCCACGGGCCGCCATCTCCGCGGATGACGACGTCAGACCGGCTGCTCCCATGTCCTGAATCGCTACGATGTGCCCCGACGCGATCAGCTCGAGACTCGCCTCGAGCAGCAGCTTCTCCGTGAAGGGGTCGCCGACTTGAACCTGCGGCCGGCGTTTTTCGCTTTCCTGCGACAACTCTTCCGAAGCGAACGATGCGCCGTGGATGCCGTCCCGTCCCGTGCTCGAGCCGACGGCGAGCAGCACGTTGCCGATGCCGTGCGCCGCCGCGGTGATGAGATCCGACTCCCGGACGATGCCGACGCACATCGCATTGACGAGCGGATTACCCGAGTAGCCCGGGAGAAAGTCGACTTCCCCACCGAGGGTGGGCACGCCGACGCAATTCCCGTAGTCGCCGATGCCGCGGACGACGCCGGCGAAGAGGTAGCGGTTGCGGGGCTGATCGAGGTCTCCAAAGCGCAGACTGTTGAGCAGCGCGACGGGCCGGGCGCCCATGGTGAACACGTCCCGCAGGATGCCGCCCGCTCCCGTGGCGGCGCCCTGATATGGCTCCACCGCGGACGGATGGTTGTGCGACTCGATCTTGAAGGCGACGGCCCACCCCTCCGGCAGTCGCAGGACGCCGGCGTTTTCACCGGGGCCCTGGACGACCTGCGGACCGGTCGTGGGGAACGTCTTCAGGACGGTCTTGGAGTGCTTATAGGAGCAGTGCTCGCTCCACAGGGCGGAGAAGATGCCCAGCTCCGCGAAGGTCGGCGCGCGACCGAGCATCGCCTCGATGCGCGCGTATTCTTCCTCGGTGAGGTTGTGTTCGCGAACCAGCTCCCGCGTGATCGGCGGATCGCCGGGAAGAGTCGCCGGCGTCCGCCTCACGAGCCCTGTGCCCGGGCGCCGCTAACGCCTTTCATTACCGCGCGGAACACGCGTCCGATCACGTTGGGATGGGGGTGCTTGAGCACGGCTTCCGCCTCGCCGGCGTCGAACCAGATGCCGTGGCAGTGGGTGCACTGATCGATCTGAACACCCTCCCAGTCGCCGGTGATCAGATCGTAGCCGCATTTCGGGCATTTCATGAAATGTGACTTGCGCTCGGCGTCGGCCGCTTCGCGCTGCAGCGTGGCGCGCTGTTGCCTGAGCAGCTCGGCGTCGCGCCGCGCGAAGTACTCGTCCTCGTTCCGGCTGACGGTGTCGCTCACGGCGTCGTCACGAGGTCGCGGCCGGAAGTGAGCGCGCGGGGTGAGGACGATTGGCCGCTGTAGCCATGTCCTCTCCAGCGCAACACGGCGTCCACGACCTGGTCGTTTTGCAAGATCACGACGTCCTCGGTCCCGCAGGTGTGCTCGCAGCCGTTGGGATACAGGAGATACGTGTACGCCCCGGCGCGCCGCAGCGCCGCCGGGGGACCCCAGAGCGCCTCGACGTCCTTCGCGCTCATTCCCGGCGCGATCGTGCCGGTATCGGCGGAGTTGTACGGCTCGTCCACCACCATGGGACGCGACGGGGCGGGCTCTTCCACGGGCCGAGGCGGCGGCGGCGCGGGCTTCGCTGCCGTCGTGGGAGCGGACGCGGGTGTCGTGGTCGACGGCGCTTTGGCACTGTTCGTGGGCGCCGGATTCGCGCCGGCCGGTGGAGTCGTCTTCGTGCCCGCCCCAGCCGCTGCAGGAGCGGCGGGGGTCGTCCGCTTCGTCGTATCCCGCGCGGCGGTCGCCGGCGGTTTGTTGCGATTCTTTGCTTTGTCTACCGCCTGCTTGATCCTGTCACAGCCCAGCGTGGTGCCCGCCAGCAGCGCGCACACCAGCAGCATGCTGTGTCGCATGACCAGCCTCCAGGGAAAGGAAGACACGAGCGCCGTCAGACCCGCCAAGGGCGGTCGAGTTCCGGCGTTCGGGATGCGGCATCAGACCTACTACGGTACGACCGGCGCTGCACACGCCCGCGATGTCACGAGCCGATCCATTGGGATTCTCGCCGACATAGCGCCAGACCACCCGTCCTTCGGCTTCCAGCTCGCGGAGCGTGCGGTCGTCGGCGACGTAGCGACCGTCGCCGTGCGCCACCGGCACGACGATTTCTTCGCCAGGCGCGTACAATGCGGTGCAGGGTGTGTCCGTCGTCTCGATCCGCACCCGCACCGGGCGGGACAAGAAGCGCTGGTCGGCGTTGCGCATCAGGGCGCCCGGGAGCAGGCCGGCCTCACAGAGAATCTGGAAGCCGTTGCAGATGCCGACCACGGTGCCGCCGGCGAGCGCGTGCGAAGCGACCGCCTGCATGATCGGGGAAAACCGCGCGATCGCGCCGGAGCGGAGGTAGTCCCCGTAGCTGAAACCGCCCGGGAGGATCACCACGTCGGCGCCGCGCAGGTCGGTTTCGCGGTGCCAGACGTAATAGGCGTCCGAGCCCGCCGCGCTGGCGGCGTCGAGCGTGTCGGCGTCACAGTTCGATCCGGGGAAGACGACCACGGCGACGCGGCGCATCAGGCGGCCTCCACCAGGACGTGATAGTCCTCCGTCACCGGGTTGGCGAGCAGCCGGTCGCACATCGCGCGGGCGCGCGCCGCGGCCGCATCGCCGGTCGGCGCGTCGAGCTGCAGCACCAGGTGCTTGCCGGCTCGGACGGTGCCCACTTCGGCGAACCCGAGGGCGTGGAGCGCGTGCTGCACCGCCTGGCCCTGCGGATCGAGCAACGACGCGCGCGGCATCACGCGAACCTCGACGCGGAACGTGGGCATCAGGTGCGCCCCCGTGGGGAGATGCCGCGCGAGCGGGGACCGAAGTCCTGGCCGTCCTCGGTGTCGCTCCCGGAATCGGAGATCACGATCGGTCCCGCGATGTCGGCCTCGCCGGCATCGTCGTCTCCGACAAAGAACCCGAGCAGCGCCGCACGGGCAACGCCATAGGTCATGTATGCGATCCCCAACGGGAAGAAGAACACGTCGTGCTGCGTGATGCCGAAGAACAGGATAAGCAAAATGATCAGGAGGCCCAATAGCCCCCGCCACGTGCGCACGCTCGCCCGGGGCAGGGTGGCGTAGCGCACGTTGCTGACCATCAGGATGGTGCAGATGATCATGAGGAAGTTGAGCAGCAGCGGCCAGGGGAGGCCCCGCAGCTGGGCGTACAGATCGGTCTGGGTGAACGGGTAGTAGGTGGCGAGCGTCATTCCGGCGGCCGGGGAGGGCAATCCGACGAAGTACGACTTGGCACGTCCCGCCTGCGTGACGTTGAATCTGGCCAGGCGGATTGCGGCCCCCATGACGTAGAAGTAGCAGAAGATCCAGGCCGCGGAGCCGGCGGTCGCGAAATGCAGCTCGTACATCAGATAGGCGGGGGCGACGCCGAAACTCACCACGTCCACCAGGCTGTCGAGCTCCGCGCCGAAGCGCGTGCCGGTGTTGGAGAGACGGGCGATGCGGCCATCCAGCGTGTCGAGAAGCCCCGCGAAGACGAGGAACCAGCTCGCGCGGTACAGCTCGCCCCGCGACGCCAGCGTCATCGACCAGATCCCGAAAAAGAGATTGAACAGGGTGAACAGGCTGGGCACGATGATGACGACCCGCTTCACCCCGCGGCGTCCGCCGCCGGTCCCCGCGCCCGGCATCGTCACTGGGGATACTCGGCGAGGACCGTCGCCCCCGCCGCCACCCGGTCGCCCACATGCACCTGTGGGGCGGCGTGGGCGGTGACGGGCAGATACACGTCGACGCGCGATCCGAAACGGATCATCCCGAGGCGCGCGCCCTGTGTGGCGCTGTCGCCGACGCGAGCGTCGGTCACGATACGTCGGGCGATGAGGCCCGCGATCTGCCGCACCAGCACCGCACCGTGCGGGCCCGCGAGTCCGATCGACGACTGCTCGTTGTCGAGGCTCGCCTTCTCGGCGGCGGCATGGAGGAATTTCCCGGCGTTGTAGTTGCGGTAGGCGACCGTGCCCGATACGGGGTAGCGGTTCACGTGCACGTCGAAGACGCTCATGAAGATCGACACCCGGAGCGCGCGGCCGTGCAGGAACGCCGGCTCATCCGTTTCCGTCACGCTCACGATTCGTCCGTCCGCCGGGGCAATCACCACGCGATCGCCGCGGGGCCCGGTTCGTTCGGGGTTGCGAAAGAACACGAGCAGCCAGACGGCCAGCGGGACGAGGAGGACTTCGAGTCCCCACCACCAGGCGCTCCAGCGCAGCGCCGCAAACCCGACGAGGGCCACCAGCGCCCACCCGATCGCGATGAACGGCCAGCCCTCGGGGGCCATCCTCACGTCGTAACCTCCAGCGCTTGCCCGGTGATCAGGCGGTACGCTTCGCGGTAGCGGGCACTCGTCGCGGCGATGACCACCGGCGGCAGCGGCGGCGGCGGCTCGTTGCCGTCCCACTTCCCCTGTTCTTTCAGACCGGCGAGGTAGTCACGCAACGGCTGCTTGTCGAAGCTCGGCTGGCTCGCTCCGGGGGCGTAGCGGTCGGCGGGCCAGAAGCGCGACGAATCGGGTGTGAGTACCTCGTCGATCACGAGCAGCGTGCCGTCGGGGGAGGTACCGAATTCGAACTTGGTGTCGGCGATGATGATGCCGCGTCCGGCGGCGAAATCACGACCGCCCTCGTACAGCGCGAGGCTGGCGCGCTTGAGGGTGTCGGCGAGGTTGGCGCCAAGAGCATCGGTCACCCGTTTGAAGGTGACGTTCTCGTCATGGCCCGACTCGGCTTTCGTTGCCGGAGAGAAGATCGGCGGATCGAGCTTCGCACTCTCCACCAGCCCCTTGGCGAGCGGCTCGCCCGCCAGCGTTCCCGACTTGCGGTACTCGGCCCACGCCGATCCGGAGAGGTAGCCCCGGACCACGCACTCGAAGGGGATCGGCGTCGTGCGCCGCACGAGCATGGAGCGACCGGCGATGGTCGCGCGGTGCGGGGCGAGGGCGGGGACGCGGCTGACGATCTCCGCGGTATCGGCGGTCATGAGGTGATGCGGAACGACAGCCCGGAGCGTCTGGAACCAGAACGCGGACAGCTGCGTGAGGACCGCCCCCTTGTACGCGACGGGCTCTTTCATGACGACGTCGAAGGCGCTGACCCGATCGCTCGCCACCATGAGCAGCGTGTCGGCGTCGACTTCGTACATCTCGCGGACCTTGCCGCGCCGCAGCAGGGGCAGCGGCAGGTTGCTGGCGACGAGCGGCGTGACCGCCGTCATACCTTCACCTCGGCGGCGCTGGCGGTCGGCGCGACGGCTTCGATGCGGCGGAGCACGGCGGGGATGACCTCGTCGAGAAAGTGGTCGACCTGCTGGGGTGCCCGGCCGACGTATTGCACCGGGTCGAGCTCATCGGGACGGGCCGTGACGGCCAGGGCGCGGAACGCCGGATCGGCTGCGAGCCGGGCGAGCAGATCGTTCTCGGCGCCCCGCTCGGCGGTGGCCTGGGAAACGGCCAGGCTGTGGCCGCGAATCACCTCGTGCAGGCGCTGGCGGTCGCCTCCGGCCTTCACTCCCCGCATCAACAGCCGCTCGGTGGCGAGGAACGGCAGCGTGTCCTCGACGTGGCGGCGGATCACCGGCTCCCGCACCTCGAGGCCGGCCGCGACGTTGGTGGCGAGGACGAGAATCGCATCGGTGGCGAGAAACGCTTCGGGGATGACCAGGCGGCGGTTCGCGCTGTCGTCCAGCGTCCGCTCGAGCCACTGCTCTGCCGCCGTGTGCCAGCCATTGCCGGCGAGCTCGATGACGAACCGGGCGAGGCTCGTCATGCGCTCGGCGCGCATCGGATTGCGCTTGTAGGGCATGGCGGAGGAGCCGACCTGCTCGCTCTCGAACGGTTCGAGCAGCTCGCCCTCATGCTGCAGCAGCCGCAAATCGGTGGCGAACTTCGCGGAGGACGCTGCGAGACCGGCGAGCGCTGCCAACACCTGTGCGTCCTGTTTGCGACTGTAGGTCTGACCGGTGACGGGAAAGATCTTCGTAAACCCCATTTTGCCGGACACCCGGAGGTCGAGCTCGCGAACCTTGTCGTGATCGCCGTCGAACAGATCGAGGAAGCTCGCCTGAGTGCCGGTCGTTCCCTTCACCCCGCGAAACTGCAGCGTCTCGACGCGGTGCAGCAGCTCGTCGGCGTCGAGCAGGAATTCCTGCATCCACAGCGTCGCCCGTTTTCCCACGGTGGTGAGCTGGGCCGGCTGGAAGTGCGTGTAGGCGAGACAGGGGAGGGCGCGGTACCGTCGCGCGACGTGCCCCAGCGCAACGAGCACCGCCGCCAGCCTGCCGAGCAGCAGGACGAGCCCCTCACGCATCAGCACAAGGTCGGCGTTGTCGGTCACGTAGGCGCTCGTCGCGCCGAGGTGCAGGAACGCTCGTGCCGCCGGGGCTTGCTCGCCGAGCGCGTGGATGTGGGCCATCACGTCGTGCCGCAGCCGCTTTTCCAGCTCGGCGACGCGCGGCAGGTCCACGTCGTCGAGGTGCGCCCGGACCTCGCTCACGGCGTCGGCCGGAATCGCGAGGCCCAGCTCTCGCTCGCTTTCCATCAAGGCGAGCCACAGACGGCGCCACAGGCCGATGCGGCGGCGCTCGCTCCACAGCGCCTGCATCGGCGGCGACGCGTAGCGGCCGGAGAGCGGCGATTCCCAGGTCACACGGACGCCTTGGCGGCCGGCTTGAGCTTGTTCCAGTCGGCGAGGAATTGCTCGAGCCCCCGGTCGGTGAGCGGATGCTGCAGCAGCTTGCGCAGCACCTCCGGCGGCAACGTCGCGACGTCCGCCCCGATCATCGCCGCTTCGACCACGTGGCGCGGGTGCCGGATCGAGGCGGCGAGGATTTGCGTCGCGATGGAATAGTTGTCGAACATCTGCCGCGCCTCGCGGATGACGTCCATCCCTTCCTGCCCCACGTCGTCGATGCGGCCGATGAAGGGGCTGACGTAGGTGGCGCCGGCCTTGGCCGCGACGAGACACTGAACGCTCGAGAAGCAGAGGGTGACGTTGGTGCGGATGCCCTCGGACGTCAGCCGGCGGACGGCGACCATGCCCGCCTCGAGCATCGGAATCTTCACGACGATGTTGTCGGCGAGCTTGGCGAGCGAGTGGCCCTCTTTCAACATCCCTTCCGTATCGACCGATACCACTTCCGCCGACACGGGTCCTTCGACGATGGAGCAGATCTCCTTGAGGACGTCACGCGGATCGAGATCCCCGGCCTGCTTGGAGAGCAGCGTGGGGTTGGTAGTGATGCCGTCGATGAGGCCTGCCTGGACGGCCCAGCTGATGTCCTTCAGGGACGCGGTGTCGAGAAAGAACTTCATGAGAGTGCCTCGGCGTAGAGTTCGGAAGGGTAGGTGACGGCCTCGAGATACAGCCCCTGGGGCGGCGCCGGCGGGCTCGCGGCCTGATTGTCCGTCGTGGACAAGAGCAGCGGAAGATCCGCCAGGGGACGGCGGGCGAGCGCGATGTCGACCATGGTGCCCACGAGGAACCGGACCATCCGGTGCAGAAAGCGGTTGGCTTCGATCGTGAACGTCACCCCGGATCCGTTCGGGCGCGGCGACCACACTGCCCGCGTCACGTGACAGCGGTAATCGGGTTTCGCCGCACCGTGGGCGGCGAGGCCGCGGAAATCGTGCTCCCCCGGCAACGTCGCGGCGGCCTCGGCGAGCAACACCGGCTCGAGGTTGCGCCCCAACGCCCATTCGTACCGGCGGCGGAAGGGCGAGCGGCTCGCATCGTCGGTGCCGATCTCGTACCGGTAGCGCCGCGCGGTGGCGGTGCGGCGCGCGTGAAACCGGGAGGTCATGGCATGGACCTGGGCCACCCAGACGTCGGAGGGCAAGAGCGCATTCAACGCCCGCCGTAACCCCGGCGCATCGGCGCTCCAGCGCTCATCGGCGATGAATCCCACCCCCTGACCGGTGGCATGCACGCCCGTGTCGGTGCGTCCCGCACCGGTGGCGGCAGTGTGACGGCCGGTGAGCCGCTCCAACACCGCTTCGAACTCCGCCTGCACGGTTCGCCCCACGGGCTGGCGTTGCCAGCCCACGAACTGCCCTCCGTCGTACTGCACCACGGCGAGGAAGGGCCGGCTGGTCACCAGCCAAAGATAGGGACGGCGGGACGGCCTTTTCAAGGCGGTTAACCCGTTGTCCTATTTGACAAAAGCCGCTTTTTACGGGTACCTTTCGCACCCTCCGTCCACGTATGGCCCACCCATCCTCCGGGCCCCTCGAGCGGGCCATCCACGCCCTGGCGAGCGGCGAATCCCTGTCCGAGGCGCATGCCGCCCTCGTGTTCGGCGTCGTCATGCGTGGCGAGGCGACTCCGGCGCAGGTGGGCGGGCTGCTCATGGCGTTGCGTGTCAAAGGCGAGAGCGCCGACGAGGTCGCGGGGGCAGCGCGGGCGCTGCGCGACGCGATGATTCGCGTGGACATCGAGGTCCCCTTTCTGGTGGACACCGCCGGGACGGGTGGGGGCGCCGTCACGACGTTCAATATCAGTACCGGCGCCGCCCTCGTCGCCGCGGGGGCGGGGGCGACGGTCGCCAAACACGGCAACCGGTCCTACACCTCTCGTTGCGGCTCGGCCGACGTGCTGGAAGCGCTCGGCGTCTCGGTGAAGCTCGATGCCGCCGCCGCCGTACGGGCCCTGCGGGAGGCCCGCGTCGCGTTTCTGTTTGCACCCAATTTTCATCCGGCGATGCGCCACGTTGCGCCGGTGCGCAAGGAACTGGGGGTGACCACGCTAATGAACCTCCTCGGACCGCTCGCCAATCCGGCGGGCGTACGCCGGCAGGTGATCGGTGTCGCCGATGCGAGCCGCGGACCGCTCGTGGCGCATGCGCTCGCCCGGCTCGGCGCGGAGCATGCGCTCGTCGTGCACGGCGCGGTCGGCATGGACGAGGTCTCGCCGGCGGGGACGACGCACGTGTGGGAAGTGCAGGGGGGCGGCGTGCGGGAATGGACGATCGATCCCGCGGACCACGGGCTGGACATCGAGGATGTGGCGCTGCTCGCGGGCGGCGAGCCGCGCGACAATGCGGAACGGCTGGAGCGGATTCTGGCCGACGGCGCCGATCAGGCCGGGCGGGCGGCGGTGTTGCTCAACGCGGCAGCAGCGATTTACGTGGCCGGGCTCGCCCCGAGCTACGAGGCGGGGATTGGGGCGGCGCGCGAAGCAGTCGACTCGGGTGCGGCGCGGGAGGCGCTCGAGCGCCTGCGCCGCATCGGAGTCAATAGCGGCGGATGACGCCCAACACGACGCCTTGCACGACGACGTCGCGCTCGTTCACGCGCAGCGGAGCCATCTCGGCGTTGGCCGGCTGCAGTCGAATCCAGCCGCCGGGCTCACGATAGTACTTCTTGACCGTGGCGCTCTCTCCGCCGACCAGCGCGACGACCGTCTCACCGTTCTCGGCTTGGGAGCGCTCGTGCACCACGATGTAATCGCCGTCTTTGATGTGCTCGTCGATCATCGAGCGTCCCCGCACCTTGAGCACGTAGCTCTTGCCGCGCCGCGGCAGCAGGACGTCGGGTACGGCGAGCGAGTCGGTCGCGTCGGAAATGGCTTCAATCGGCTGTCCCGCGGCGACGAGGCCGAGCAGCGGCAGCTCGGTCGCGCCGCTCTGGCCGCGCGGCGGAACGATCTCGATGGCGCGACTCTCGTTCGGTGTGCGGCGGATGTAGCCCTTGCGCTCGAGGTTGGTGAGGTGTTCGTGCACCGTCGCGAGCGAATGGAACTGGAATCGCTGGGCTATTTCTTCGAAACTGGGAGCGTAGCCGCGGTCCTCGATATACTCGGTGAGGTAGTCGAGGATCTCCCGCTGGCGGCGAGTGACAGGCATGGCATCTCCCCGAAAATTTGCCGAAGGATAATGTACCCGAAGACGGCCCGAACGCAAGGATGACTTCCGGGCGCCTGGAACCGCTGCTTTCCGCCGCGCGCCAGCGCGTGGACGCGCTGCGCTCCGCCCGTGGCGAGCTCGAGCGCCGCGCCAGAGCGGTCGCGCCGCCGCCGCCGTTCGGCGCCCGCTGCGCGGACGGCTCGATCGGCGTGATCGCGGAGGTGAAACGCCGGTCCCCGTCGGCCGGCGCGATCCACGAGGCGCTCGATCCAGTCGCCCATGCGCGGGCCTACGCCGCCGGCGGTGCCGTTGGAGTATCGGTTCTCACCGAGCCGACGCATTTCGGCGGGTCGCTCGACGATCTGCGGCGCGTGGCGGCGGCGGTGCCGCTGCCGGTGTTGCGCAAGGATTTCCTGCTGGAGGAGCTGCAACTCGTCGAAGCGCGCGCGGCCGGTGCGGCGGCGGCACTGATCATCGTCCGCATTCTCGAACCGAACCGGGTGCGGTCGCTGGTGCGGGCGGCGCAGGAGCTGGGCCTCGCGGCACTGGTCGAGGTCCATTCGCCGGGCGAGCTGGAAATCGCACTGGCGGCCGGCGCGCGCCTCGTCGGAATCAATAGCCGGGATCTCGACAGCTTCACGATCGATCGCGACGCGGCGGAGCGCCTGCTGGCGCAGGTCCCGCCCGACATCGTCGCCGTGGCGGAGAGCGCCATCGCCGAGCGGGGCGACGTGGAGCGGGTTGCCCGAGCCGGGGCGGATCACGTCCTGGTGGGCACCGCGGTGGCGCGGCTCGCCGATCCGCGCGCGGCGGTGCAGCAGCTCGCCGGCGTGCGGCGGCAGGGACGCGGGAGCCGCGCTTGACCTCCCCGCAGTTCGGCCCGTACGGCGGCCGCTACGTGCCCGAGACGCTGATGGCGGCGCTCGACGAGCTGGCCCGCGTGTACGACGCGGCACGTGCAGATCCCGCCTTCTGGCAGGAAATCGATCGGCTGTCGCACGACTACGTGGGCCGACCGACGCCATTGAGCGACGCCCCGCGGCTCGCGGCGGAGCTCGGCGACGGCGTGATCGCCGTCCTGAAGCGCGAAGACCTGAACCACACCGGTGCGCACAAGATCAACAACACCCTGGGGCAGGTGCTGCTCGCCCTGCGGATGGGCAAGCGGCGGATCATCGCCGAGACGGGTGCGGGGCAGCATGGTGTGGCGACCGCCACCGTATGCGCGCGCTTCGGACTCGAGTGCGTCGTGTACATGGGCGAAGAGGACATGCGCCGCCAGCGGCTCAACGTCTACCGCATGGAGCTGATGGGGGCGAAGGTCGTGCCGGTGACGGCGGGGACGCGTACGCTGAAGGACGCGACCAACGAAGCATTACGCGACTGGGTCACCAGCGTCACCCACACGCACTACATCATCGGCTCGGTGGTCGGGCCCGATCCGTTTCCCCGGCTGGTGCGGGACTTCCAGTCGGTCATCGGGCGGGAGGCGCGGGCGCAGGTGCTGGAGCGGTTCGGCCGATTGCCGCGCACCGTGGTGGCATGCGTGGGCGGCGGCTCGAATGCCATTGGAATCTTCAGCGGTTTTCTCGACGACCCGGACGTGGAGCTGGTCGGTGTGGAAGCCGCCGGGCTGGGTCTCGACTCCGGTCGCCATGCGGCCACGTTGTCGCGCGGACGCCCGGGGGTGTTCCATGGCAGCAAGAGCTACCTGTTGCAGGACGCCGACGGCCAGGTCAAGCCGGCCCATTCGATTTCGGCCGGACTCGATTATCCCGGCGTGGGGCCCGAACACGCTTTCTTGAAGGACGCCGGTCGGGTATTGTATCAGTCGGTGACCGACAGTCAGGCCCTGGAGGCGTTCGCCGCCCTGGCCCGCCTCGAAGGTATTGTGCCCGCCCTCGAGAGTGCGCATGCAGTGGCGTGGGCCAGGTACGCGAAGCAGCGGTGGCGGCCTGGGGACCTCGTCCTGTTCAATCTCAGCGGCCGCGGTGACAAGGACGTCGCCCTGGTCGCCGAGCAGGGGGAGGCACATCCGTGACCGATGCCTTCGGCGCCCAAGTCGCCCTGCCGCCGAGTCAGGTCGAGGAGCTGCTGACGCTCATCAGCAAGGCGCTGCGCGCGGTCCAGCTCTACCTCCCCAACAATCCCGTCTATCAACGAGCCCTCGAGAATGTGCGCGGATCCTGCCGCAAAATCTGGCAGGCCACCGACGATGTCGTCCTCGAGGTGCAGGAGACGGAGCTGCGGTGGGAGAGCAACCTCGTTTACAGCCACGACCAGAAGAACGAGAGCATCGCCTGGACGCTGTTCAAGGACGGCGTGCGCTCGGTCACGCTGCGATCCGGGGTCGAAGAAACCGAGCTGGTCCGCTTCCTTCAGGTATTGCATCAGGCGCGCACGCTGCAGGCGGAAGCCGCCGACGATCTGCTCACCCTGCTGTGGCAGGAAGACTTCCAGTTCCTGACTTACACCTTCCGCGAGATCTCGATCGAGGGCGGCACACCGATCGAGGCGGAAGGGCCGAGCGAGGTCGCACCGCCCGCCCAGGTGCGCGATCAGGTGGAGAAGGAGGCGCCGCAGCGCGAGGTCGTCTCGGTGGACGAGTTCGATACGACCCTCTACTTCCTCGAGGACCAGGAGATCGGATACCTCCAGGACGAGGTCGAGCGGGAGTATTCGCAGGACCTGCGCCACAACGTGCTGTCGGTGCTGTTCGATCTGATCGAGACCCAGACCTACGCCACGGTGCGCGGCGAGCTGATCTCGATCATCGAGAATTTCATTCCCTACCTGCTCGGCTCGGGGGACTTCCACTCGGTCGCGTACGTGCTGCGCGAGCTGGCCGGCGTGCTGCAGCGCGGCAAGGAGCTGATCCCGGAGCACAAGATCGCGCTCACGGCCATCCCGACGCGGCTCTCGCAACCCGACGCACTGTCGCAGTTGCTGCAGGCGCTGGACGAGGCAACGATGCATCCCACCGAGGCGGAGCTGGGCGAGCTGTTCCGGGAGCTGCAGCCGGAAGCGCTCGTGACGCTCGCCGGCTGGGTTGCCCGGCTCAGCAACGAGCAGGTCAAGCTGCTGGTGAAGCGGTCCGCCGAACGACTCGCCAGTCAGAACGCGGGTGAGGTGTTGAAAGCGTTGGCGAGCAACGACCCCGGCACCGCGCTCGAGATGGTGCGGCTCGCCGGACGGCTGCGGCTGAACGGCGCGCCCGAGGGCATGGAGCGGCTGCTCGCCGAGGGAAACCGTGAGATGAAGCTGGCGGTGGTCGAGGCGCTCACGGCGGTCGCATCGCCGACCGCGCTGCGGCTGCTCGAGCGGGCGGTGGAGGACGGCGAGCGCGACGTGCGGATCGCTGCCGTGCGCTTCCTGTCGAGCCGCGGTCATCGCGGCGCCTTCCAGCGCCTCGAGAGCGCCGTCAACGGCAACAAGCTGCGCCAGGCCGATCTCACCGAAAAGATCGCGTTCTTCGAGGCGTACGGAGCGCAGGCCGGCGCGGCCGGCATCCCCGTGCTGGAGCGGATCCTGGTTCCGCGCGGCCTCCTGGGGCGGCGCGAGGATGCCGAAACGCGGGCGTGCGCGGCGATGGCGCTGGGCAAGATCCGCGGTCCGGAAGCGCGGGCGGTGCTGGAGCGCGCGGTAGCGGACAAGGAAGCGCTGGTGCGGAATGCCGTGAGCCGTGCCTTGCGCGAGACGGTGCGATGACGGACACGCCGCCCGACGCCGGCTCGGCCGCGCCGCCCCGGCGCGCCACCATCGCCGAGACGGTCGCGACGTCGGACAGCTTCCTGCGCCACGTCGGGCGGGAGTTTCTGGTGGTGTTCTACGCCGCGCTGCGGTCGCTCAAGCTCTACCCGATCGAAAACGCGCAGGTGCAGAAAGCGCTCGACGACCTCGCCACCGTCGCGAAGCATGTCCTCGACGTCGAGCAGGAGCTCGAGCTGCGGCTGCAGGGCGAGTTCATCTTCGTGAACTCCACCCGCCTGCGGCTCGCGCTCGAGAACTACGCGTCGTTCTCCCACGTCCTCCAGGTGATGCGGACCTGCGGCGTCGGCGCGATCCGGCTCGACGCCCAGGTGGACCGGCGCCAGCTGCAGATTCTCGTCTCGCTCTTGCTCGCCCATTCGACCGGCGAGACGAGCCCCGACACAATTCACGAAATCATCGGCAAGCTGAGCGAGGCGGGGGCGACCCACGTCGTCGTCGAGCCGCCCTTCGAGACGGACGAAAACGTCGCGGATTCCGAAAAGGCGAAGGAGGCGGCGAAGCGGACGTACGCCCGCTCCGTCGCGGTGACGAAGGAAGTGATCAACAGCCTCCGCCTGGGCCGCACCGCCAACGTGAAGCGCGTCAAGCGCGCCGTGCAGGCGATCGTCGACCAGGTGCTCAACAACGAGTCGTCGCTGCTCGGCCTCACGACGCTGCGCGATTACGATGAATACACGTTCGTCCATTCGGTGAACGTGTGCATCTTCTCCGTCGCCCTGGGCCGCAAGCTCGGGTTGACGAAGCTGCAGCTGTACGATCTCGGGATGACCGCCCTGTTCCACGACGTCGGCAAGTCGCGCGTGCCGCTCGAGGTGCTGAACAAGGAAGGCGGCCTCACCGAAGAGGAATGGCGTATCCTCCAGGCGCATCCGTGGCTCGGCGTGCTGACGTTGTTCGGGTTGCGTGGCTATGGAGAAATCCCCTACCGCGGCATGGTGGTGTGCTACGAGCACCACATGAAGACCGACCTCACGGGGTATCCCAGGGCGATCCGCCCGCGCTCGCTCTCGATCTTCTCCAAGATCGTGGCCGTCGCGGACGGGTTCGACGCCGCGACCAGCCGGCGGGTGTACCAGACCGTCCCGATTCAGCCGGACCAGGTGCTCAAGGAAATGTGGGAAAACCCGCGGCGCGGCTACGACCGCGTCGTCGTGAAGGCGTTCATCAACCTCATCGGCATCTATCCCGTCGGCACGTGCGTCATCCTCGATACCTACGAGGTGGCGCTGGTGCACGCCGCCAATCCCGATACTTCGTTCGTGCACCGGCCCGTCGTCCGGATCGTCGCGTCGGCGGACGGGGCCATCACGCATCCGGGCATTCTCGCCGATCTCGCCGAGCGCGACGCGCAGGGCAACTTCCCGCGTACGATCGTCAAGGTGACCGACCCGTCGCGCTTCGGTATCAACGTCAGCGACTACTTTGTCTGACCGGCCGATTGCCCGGGCCTTCGCCGCGGCCAAGGGCGCAGGGCGGGCGGCGTTAATTCCCTACTACACGGCCGGCTACCCCACGCGCGCGGCGTGCCGCGACGCCCTGCGCGCGGCGGCGGCTGCGGGCGCCGACCTTGTCGAGGTCGGCATTCCGTTCAGCGATCCGCTCGCCGACGGTCCCACGATTCAACGGTCCACTCAGGCCGCGCTCGAGCAGGGAATGACGGTCGCTGGCGTGCTGCAGCTGGTTCGCGATGCGCAGCTCTCCATCCCCGTCGTGCTGATGACGTACGTCAATCCGGTGCTGGCGTATGGGGTCGAGCGATTCGCGGCGGACGCCCGGGCGGCGGGCGTCGCCGGCGCATTGTTCACCGACCTCCCCGCGGGCGCCGCCCCTGAGCTGGAGCGGGCGATGACGGGCGCCGGTCTGGACGTGATCCGGCTCGTGGCGCCGACCACCACGGACGAGCGGCTCGCCGCCGCGGTCAATGGAGCGGGGGGCTTCATCTATCTGATTTCGCGGCTCGGGGTCACCGGCGCGCGACCCGATGCCCCGGTCGATCTGGATCGCCACGTGCGCCGCCTCCGCGCGGTCACGCGCCTGCCGATCGCCGTCGGGTTCGGGATCGGTACGCCGGCACAGGCGGCCGCCGCCGCCCGCTGGGCGGATGGCGTGGTGGTCGGCAGCGCGCTGGTCGAGGCGCTCGGCGGCGGTGGTCTCGCCGCGGCTCGTCGCCTGCTCGAAAGCCTCGCCGGCTCGCTCACGGCCCGGGGAGCCGCGTGAATTTCCAGCGCTTCGTCACGATCTACGGCCGCGTCCTCGCGATCGGCGGGTCCGGGCTGTGCGTCGGGGTGCTCGTGGCCGATCCGCGCTGGACGCACCAGTGGCTCGAGATTCTGGTGATGGTGGTGGTGGTCACCGGAGCACGCGCGCAGTCGGTGCGCCTTTCGAAGTACTCGTACCTGAACCAGACGGGACTCGTCAGCATCTGTGGCAGCTTGCTGGTGGGTCTGCCGGCGACGCTGGTCGCCATCGCGGCGGGAACGCTGCTCGCCGATTGGGCCTGGCTGCGCAAGACGCCGTGGGCGGCGGTGATCAACTTCGGGCGCGAGACGCTCGCGCTCGCCTCATCCTACGGCGTGTATGCGGGGATTCTGTCGATTTCCGGTGTGACCGCCCCGGGGATGCACGTCGCCACGATTCCGGCGCTGTTCTTCTTCGCCCTGACGTATTTCCTGTTCGGGCGCCTGCTGTTCTATCTGAGCCTGATCGTGCGCGGCAAGCTCGAGCAGGACGAACAGCTGCTGATCATCCGGTACGAAGTCATCGCCTACTTCGGGACGATTGGGGCGGCGACGACCGTCGTGAGCGCGGTCCTCGCCTGGCCGCCGGTGACCTGGATCTTCGTAGCGGCGGCGCTCGCGGCGCTCGGCCAGCTGCTGAAACAGATGCTGGAGGAGGCGATTTCCGCCGAAGAGCTGAACAAGATTCATGCGATCGAGTCCGTCATCACCAGCAACATCAGCCTGCACGATTCGTTTCGCCGCATCGAGCGGCTGGCGCACCGGTTGGTGGATTGGGGCGATCTGCGAATCTACCGGCGGGTCGACGAGGGGCTGCGGCTGGCGTATCGCAGCACGATCGGTCGCCCCGGCCGGGCGGATCCGACCTCCGACGTCGCCGCGCTGCGCGCCCAGGTCGTCGCGAACGGCGAGACGCTCGTGATCCACGATGTCATGCGCGACAAGCGCGTCGCCGACGTTCCCGAGACCGTGCAGAGCCTGGTTCTCGTCCCGCTGCGGTTCGGCGACGTGGTCATCGGCACGCTCGAGCTGGAGCACCACAAGCGCCGGGCCTACCGGCGCAAGGACATCGTGACGATCGCGACGTTCGCGAACCAGCTGGCGACAGCGATTCACATCAACGATCTGCGCCGGCCGATCGTGGAAACGCTGGATCGCATGACGCGGCAGCTCAGCACGATCGGGCAGGCGGCGGGGTCGTTGCGCGACGTGTCGCGGGCCGTCGCGGCGTCCACCACGGCGATCCGGAGCGCCGCCACGACCGAAGAAGCCGAGGTGACGGGCGGTCTCGAGGCGACCGATCTGCTGGCGCAGGTGGCACGCCGGGTGGTGGAGGATGGCGCCGAAGCGGCCCAGGCGTCGACGTCCGCGAGCGACGTCGCGAGCCGGAATCGCGAGCGGATCAAGGATGCGCTCGGCCGTCTCGTCGCCCTGAAGTCCTTCGTCGGGGAGAGCTCGGGAAAGGTGCAGCAGCTCGGCGTGATGAGCCGGCGCATCACGGGCTTCATCGCATCGATCCGCGAGTTCTCCGATATGACGAATCTGCTCGCGTTGAACGCCGCGATCGAAGCGGCGCGCGCCGGGAAGCACGGCAAGGGCTTCGCGGTCGTGGCAGAGGAAGTTCGGCGCCTGGCGGAGCAGAGCGCCGGTGCGGCGGCCGAAGCGGGTGAGCTGGTCGCCGACATCCACCGGCAGGTGGGCGAGGTGGTGGAGCAGATGCGCCGCGGTCAGGTGAACGTCGCCGGCGTCGAGGAGCTTTCCTCGGATGCGCTGGCGGCGCTCGAAGCGATCGTGCAGGCCACCGCCGAAGCGACGGCCCACGCGCAGCGCATCGCGGCGACCGCCGGAGAGCAGGACGAGGCGTTCGGCCGACTGCGCCAGCGCATCAGCGCGGTGGCGGCGATCTCGCTCCAGAACCGCGCGGAAGCGGAGGGGGTGTCGGCGCGCGCCGGGGAAGCGGCGACGGGACTCGGGGATCTCGAGCGGGCCACGCGCGACCTGGAGGAAGTGGCCGGCCGGCTGCGCGACCTCACGCGCGGATTCGCGAGCGTGGAGTGATGAGCCATCTCGAGCGAACCTACGTCGCGCTCGGCTCGAACCTGGGGAACCGCGATGCCCATCTCGCCCACGGCCGGCTGCGGCTGTCGACGCTCAAGCGAACCCATCTGGTCGCCGCTTCGAGTATCGAGGAGACGGTGGCGATCGGTCCCGTGGCGCAGGGTCCTTACCTCAATCAGATGGTGTTGCTCGTGACGGCGCTCGAGCCCCTCGAGCTGCTGGGGCATTGTCAGTCCATCGAAGAGGAAACCGGACGCGAGCGTAGGGAGCGATGGGGCCCACGGACCCTCGATCTGGACATCGTGCGCTTCGGCGATCGCGTGATCGCGTCACCCGACCTCACCGTCCCGCACCCCGAGCTGCCCAACCGCGACTTCTGGCAGCGCGAGATCGTCGAGCTCGATGCCATCGCACCCGCTCATGTCTGACGCTCCCAAGCAGGTCACCACGCTCGACTTGCTCGAGATGAAGTCGGCGGGAAAGCGCATCGTGATGTTGACCTGCTATGACGCGCTATTTGCGCGGTTGCTCGATGCCGCGGGGATCGACGTGCTGCTGGTCGGCGACTCGGTGAATCAGGTGCTGGGCGGCGCCGAGTCGACGCTCTCGGCCACGCTCGATCAGATGATCTATCACACGCGAATCGTGCGGCGCGGCGCACAGCGGGCGCTGGTCGTGTGCGACATGCCGTTCCTGACCTACCAGGTGAGCCGGGAGGACGCGATCCGGAACGCCGGCCGGGTCATGGCCACGACGGGGTGCCACGCCGTCAAAGTGGAAGGCGGCGTCCACATCGCGCCGACGGTGCGCGCCCTCGTGGAGGTGGGGATTCCGGTCATGGGGCACATCGGTCTCACGCCGCAATCGCTGCACGCGCTCGGAGGCCCGCGGGTACAGGGGCGCGACGACGCCGCGGCGCAACGCCTGAGAGACGACGCGGCCGCGCTGCAGGATGCCGGAGCGTTCGCCGTCGTCCTCGAGCTCGTCCCGGCGACGCTCGCGGGCGAGATCACGCAATCCCTCACCATCCCGACGATCGGGATCGGAGCCGGTCCGGCCTGTGACGGCCAGGTGTTGGTGCTGCACGACATGCTTGGCTTGAACGACGAGTTCCATGCCAAGTTCGTGAAGCGATTCGCGACGCTGGCGGACCACGTCCGCCGGGCGGCGGGTGAGTTCGCCGCCGAGGTCCGCGCCGGCCGGTACCCGGGGCCGGAGCACTCGTTCGAGAAATAGGGACCCTACCGACTTCGCTGGTCCCCGGTTTGCTTTCTCCCGTGCTCACGATCAGCGCCCGGTCGGAGATGCGCGCCTGGTCGCGCGCGGAGCGAGCCCGGGGTAAGCGCGTGGGGTTCGTGCCGACGATGGGTGCCTTGCACGAAGGACACCTGCGGCTCATCGATGCGGCGCGCGACACCTGCGATGTCGTCGCCCTCAGCCTCTTCGTGAACCCCCTGCAATTCGGTCCGGGCGAGGACTTCGCCCGCTACCCGCGCGATCTCGACCGGGATCGGACGCTCGCCCTGGCGCGCGGTGTGGATGGATTTTTTGTCCCCACGCCGCAGGAGATGTATCCGGTGGAGCCGCTGGTGCGCGTCGCACCAGGGCCGATGGCCGAGACGCTCGAAGGCGCGGCCCGGCCAGGCCACTTCGCGGGCGTCCTGACGGTCGTCGCCAAGCTGTTCCATGCCGTCGAGCCCGATGTCGCCATGTTCGGCCGCAAGGACTTCCAGCAGGGAATGCTGGTGCGACAGATGGTGAGCGACCTGGACTTTCCGGTGCAGGTGGACATCGCGCCTACGGTGCGCGAGCTGGAGGGGCTCGCGCTCTCGTCGCGCAACGCGTACCTGAGCGGGGATCAGCGCCGCGCCGCCCTTACGCTCTCCCGCTGCCTGCGCGAGGTGGAGCGCGCCTGGCGCGGCGGCGCGGCCGATCCGGCGGTGGTCCAGCGCCGCGGCCTGGAGGCGCTCACGGTCCCGGGCGTGAATCCTGAGTACCTCGCTCTGGTGGATGACCAGCTTCGCCCGGTCGAGCGGGTGACGCAGGCGACCGTCGCACTCGTCGCGGCCCGCGTCGGGACGACGCGGCTGATCGACAACGTCGTGCTGGGTGAAGGGGTGGGCGCCGATCCCACCGTCGACGCCTGAGCCCGATGCTGCCGGACTGGGCGGTGGTGACGCCGGCGCGCCGCGCGCACATCGAGCGGGTCGCGGCGCTCGTCACGGATTGGGGAACCGGGATGGGGATTGACCCTGCCGAGCTGGAGCGGTGGCAGTACGCCGCCTGGTGGCACGACGCGCTGCGCGATGCGCCGCTCGCGAGCGAGATGGATCATGGCCCGCTGGCGGCCGACCGGCTGGAGCGGGACGGCGAGCGCGATCGGGGTGTGCTCGACGCGGTCCGCTATCACTCCATCGGCTACGCGGCGTGGGACGATGTGGGACGCATGCTCTACCTCGCCGATTACCTGGAGCCGGGTCGTCCTCACGAGGTCGAGGCGCGGTCCGCTCTGCGGGCGCGCGTCGCGGGCGAGCGGGAGAGCGTGCTGCGCGAGGTCGCGAGCCGCCGCGTCCAACGCATCGTCCAGTCGGGATGGCCCCTCGCTCCGGAAACGGTGGCGTTCTGGAACGCGCTCGTCTCGCGCTGATTCTGGCCGCCCTGGTCGCGAGCGGCTGCCGGCACCGCGCTCTGCCGCAGGCGTTCGCCGTTCCCGGCGACACCGGTCAGGCGCTCACAGTGGAAGTAATCAATACGACGGGGAAGTCGGGTTTGGCGCGCAGCGGTGCGCGGCTCTTGCGCAGCGCCGGAATCGATGTGGTGAACTACTTCTCGGCCGCGACCGGCGATAAGCTGCTTGACTCGACGCGGATTCTCGTACGGCGGGGGAATGCGGCGACCGGGGAGCGGGTGCGGTCCGTGTTGAAGGTCGGCCGCGTCGTGGTGCAGCCGGACTCTACTCGCTTAGTCGACGTGAGCGTGCAGCTCGGTGCCGACTTCGCGGCGCGGGCGCCCCTCGAGTTCCACCCGTAACTGCCCGCAGGCCGCGCTGATGTCGAGGCCGCGGCTCTTGCGCAGCACCGCCTCCACACCATGACCCCGCAAGCGGCGCTCGAATGCGAGCATGCGGGCGTGCGAGCTCGGCGTGAGATCGGGAGCCCCGCCGGGGTGGAGCGGCAGCAGGTTGACGTGTGCGGCGAGCGGCGTCGCCAGCTTGGCCAGGGCATCGGCGTCTGCGAGTGAGTCGTTGCGGCCGGCGATGAGCACGTACTCGAGCGTGACGCGGCGCCGCCAGGAGGCGAGCGCCCGAAGCACGTCGGGCAGCGCGTACTTCTTTTCGATCGGCATCAGCCCGCGGCGTGAGTCCGACGTGGGCGCGTGGAGCGACAGGGCGAGCCTGAACTGCTCCGGGCGACGGGCGAAGGCGGCGAGGCTCGGGAGAATCCCCACGGTCGACACGGTGATGTGCCGCGCCCCAATTGCCAGACCGTCAGGATGATTGAGCAGCGTCAGCGCGCGGTCGACCGCCTCCCAGTTCAGCAGCGGCTCTCCCATCCCCATGAACACCACGTTCGTCGGACGATCCCCCAGGTCCTGCAGCTCCACTTCGCGGACCTGGCAGGCGATCTCCGCCGCCGTGAGGTTGCGTCGCCATCCCATGCGTCCCGTGGCACAAAAGACGCATCCGAGCGCGCAGCCGACCTGCGACGAAATGCACAACGTGCGGCGCTTGCCTTCCGGAATGAGCACCGACTCGATCGCTTCGCCATCCGAGAGGCGCCAGAGGTATTTCTCGGTGCCGTCGGTCGAGACCTGACGTGCGGCAAGGACCAATCGCGGAAGCGGAAACTGGGCGTCCAGCGCGGACCGGAGCGGGGCCGGGAGATCGCTCGCATCGCCCCAGCTCGCGACCGGCCGCTGCCACAGCCGCGGCATGATCTGACGCAGGCGATAGGCCGGCTCCGCTCGGGCAGCGAGCCATTCCGCGAGTGCCGTCTCCGCTTCGGGCGGCGTGAGCGACAGGAGATCGGTCACTGCAGACTCGCTTCGAGACCGACGCGGAACGTCGAGCCGAGGTCCGAGACGCCGCCGTCGCGGGCGAACGAGACGCGGTACCGGCCGACGCTCACGCTCAGCCCCGCGGCTCCGCGCCAGGCGACGTTGCCGTAGCTCGCTTCGCGCGTCAGTACCACGTCGAGTGACAGCGGCGTCCCGATGTCGAGGCCGGCGCCAAGCTCGTGATCAACCCCGCCGGGATGTCCGAATTCAAGTCCGTAGCGTCCCACGAGCCGTCCCGGTGTCGTGCCCCACAGGATGCCGCGCCAGACGCGGTATTCGGCTCCCAAACTGATGTCCTGCGCAGGGTCGTTGGCGAATCGCGAGAAGCCGCGCGTGGCAAGGGCGACCCGGGCCCGGTCACCGATCTGTTGTGTCACGCCGACGTCGAGCGACCAGCGTTCGGTGCGGGTACCGTCGAACCGGGTGTCGTGATAGGTGGCGGTCGCGCCGACGCCGGTGCTCCCGTAGATATCGCTCCAGGTGAGTCCGCCGCTTTGCGCATAGAAGGGGATCAACTCACCCTCAGGGTCCGGGCTGTCTGTCGTGCGCACCAGGTCGCCGATTCCCATGCGCGCGTAGACCAGGCCGACGGTACCGAAGTGCCAAACCGGGATGCGCACGGCGCCGATCAGTCCGGTTGCCCCCACGACCGCCGGAGTCTGCAGCAGGTCCAAGCCGATCTGTCCATGACCATCTCCTTGAACCGGGTTCCAGAATGCCTGGGCGGCCCCGGTCGCGAGCGCCGGAGGGAGCGGGAGTGTCACCGCGGCGAGTCGCCACAGCTCGCTCCCGGCGCTCTGCTGTGAAGCCAGCACCGACGGCAGCCCGGTGGCGAAACACAGGAGAAGGGGTCCGAAAACTCGCATGAAAAGGGCTCGGGGAGGAGCGTGGCGCTGTCGGCCCAACTTAACTAGATTCAACCGTTTACACCACTTGTGGGTCGCCGTGCGATTAACCGAACTGCTCACCCCAGACCGCATCCGCGTCCCACTGCAAGCGCGGGACAAGGCGGGGGTACTGCGGGAGCTCGTCGGCCTGCTGCTGCCGGGGGACGGCAGCCAGGGGGAGGAAGTGTTGGCGGCCGTTTTGGAACGGGAGCGTCAATTCCCGACGGGTATTGGACATGGGGTGGCGGTGCCCCACGGACGGACGCCGGCCATGTCCGGCCTGGGGATCGTGGCCGGGACGAGTCCCGACCCGGTGCGGTACGAAACGATCGATGGGCAGCCGGTACGGCTGTTTTTCCTGTTGGCCGGTCCCGAGGCGCTCGCCGGAGCGAGCGTCAAGGCATTGAGCCGGATCTCCCGGCTGGTGCGGCAAGAGCCGCTGCGGGCGCGCCTGCTGGCGGCGCAGACCCCGCAGGAGTTTTACCGGACGATTCTGGAGGCGGAGGGCGCGTGACGGAGGGGAGCACAACGAGCTGGCGGACGCACCGCTGCGGGGCATTACGCCCGGAGCACGTGGGGCAATCGGTACGACTCGGCGGGTGGGTGCATCGCCGCCGCGACCTCGGTGGGATCGTGTTCCTCGACCTGCGTGACCGCGAGGGAATCGTCCAGGTGGCGTTCGGGCCCGGCTGGGCGCCGGCCGACGCGATCGCCCGCGCACAAGCGGTGGGCACGGAGTCGGTCGTCGTGGTGAGCGGCAGCGTGGTCGCGCGGCCGGCCGAGATGAAGAACCCGGAGCTCGCCACGGGTGAGGTGGAGGTCCACGCGACGGCGATCGACGTCGTTGGCCCCGCCGAAACGCCGGCGATTCCCGTGGCGCGGGGCAAGGGCGAAGAGCTCCCGACCGAGGAGCTGCGTCTGAAGCACCGGCACCTCGATCTGCGCCGTCCCGAGCTGCAAGCGAATCTGATGCTGCGCCACCGCCTGCTGCAGCGGGCACGGCGCGTGCTTTCGGATCTCGGGTTCCTCGAAATCGAGACACCGATTCTCACCAAGCCCACGCCCGAAGGGGCGCGCGATTATCTCGTGCCCTCGCGGGTGCACCCGGGCGAGTTCTACGCCCTGCCGCAATCGCCGCAGATCTACAAGCAGCTGCTCATGGTGGCGGGGTACGATCGCTACTTCCAGCTGGCGCGCTGCTTCCGCGATGAGGATCTGCGCTTCGACCGGCAGCCGGAGTTCACCCAGATCGACATCGAAGCGTCGTTCGTGCGGCAGGAGGACGTGATCGGGTTCGTGGAAGCGGTGCTCGTCGCGCTGTGGGACGAGGCCGGGCACACGATCCCGCGGCCGTTTCCGCGCATGTCGTGGCGCGATGCGATGGAGCGATACGGGACCGACAAGCCCGATCTGCGCTACGAATTCCCGATCGCCGACTGGACTGCCGCGGTGGGGCCGCTCGGTGTGCCGTTCTTCGCGTCGGCCGGGCAGAACGGGACCCGGGTGCGTGGCATTGCCGTGACGGGGGGTGGGGCGCTGTCGCGCAAGGATGTCGATCAGCTCGCCGACGCCGCGAAGCAGCTCGGCGGCTCGGGGCTCGCCTGGGTCAAGCGACAGGGCGAGCAGGTGTCGGGCTCGGTCGCCAAACAGTTCAGCGCGGAAGCGCTCGGCCAACTCGGCGTCGGCGATGGGGACGCGGCGCTGTTCGCCGTCGGTCCCGATCGCGTGACCTCGCAGGTGCTCGACCGCGTGCGGCACGAGGTGATTCGCCGGCTGGCGCCGGCGCCGCGTATGGCCCACGCATTTTGCTGGGTGGTCGACTTCCCGCTGTTCGAGCCCGATCCGGCAACCGGCCGGCCGGTATTCGCGCATCATCCGTTCACGTCGCCGCACCCGGATGACGTCGGCAAGCTCGACCGCGAGCCGCTCGCCTGCCGCGCGCTGCACTACGACGCCGTCTACAACGGCAACGAGCTCGGCTCGGGCTCGATCCGGATCACCGATCCAGCGGTACAACGCAAGGTGTTCGAGCACCTGGGACTCAGTAGCGAGGACATCGAGGCCCGGTTCGGGTTCCTGCTCGCTGCGCTGGCTGCGGGGGCGCCGCCGCACGGCGGTTTCGCGGTCGGATTCGACCGGACGACGATGCTGATCGCGGGAGCGGGGAGCCTGCGCGACGTGATCGCGTTTCCCAAGACGACCGCGGCGCGCGCGCTGTTCGAAGGCGCGCCCTCGCCGGCGCGCAGTGCGGATGTCGAGGCGCTGCACATCCGGGTGGTGCCATGAGCGACGACACGATGCGCAAGCTCTCGGTCGAGGGGATCGATCTCCTCTCACTCGCCGGCGTGAATGATGGCAACCTCGTCGAGCTCACCCGGCGTCTCGGGGTGCGTGTGGCGTTGCGGGGCGATGCCCTCATGCTGCAGGGACCGGCGGCGTCGGTGGAACGCGCGTTGCCGGTGGCGCAGGCGATGGTCGACCTGGCCCGCATGGGTGAGACGCTCGACGTGCACGATGTCGAGCGGCTCACGCTCGAGGGGGAAGCCGGAACTCTCTCCGACGCGGCCGCCGCCGCCGGCGAGATGAAGATCATCCTCCCCGGATTGCGCCGGGTGATTCAGCCGAAGACCGCGGGGCAGCGAGACTACCTGCAATTCATCGCACAGAACGACATCGTGGTGGGGATCGGACCTGCCGGCACGGGCAAGACGTACCTCGCCGTCGCCGCGGCGGTCGATGCCCTGTCCCGCAAGCGGGTGCGGCGGATCATCCTCGCGCGTCCGGCGGTCGAGGCGGGGGAGAACCTCGGGTTCCTGCCAGGTGATCTGCAGGAGAAGGTCGATCCCTACCTCCGGCCGCTGTACGATGCGTTGGAAGACATGATGCCGCGCGACCGGGTCCAGAAAGCGTTGGAGACACGCACGATCGAGATCGCGCCGCTCGCCTACATGCGGGGACGGACGCTGTCCGATGCCTTTGTCATCCTCGACGAAGCACAGAACGCCACCGGGATCCAGATGAAGATGTTCCTGACGCGGCTCGGTGTGAACTCACGTGCGGTCATCACGGGAGACAAGACGCAGATCGATTTGCCGAACCGGGAAGATTCCGGATTACTGCAGATCGAGCGGATCCTTCCCGGCATCGAGGGCATCGGGTTCTGTTACCTCGGCGACACGGACGTCGTGCGCCACCGGCTGGTCCGCGACATCATCCGCGCGTACGCCGAAGACGCCCAAGGCTGACGTGCCGCCTACTCCTGCTGCCATCGCGTGGTATCACTTCGCCCGTTGGGTATGGGTCCTCGGCCTCGCCGTGCTGGCGGAGGCGGTATTCCCCACCGGGGTGACCGACCTGGCGCCGCTGCTCCACATCGGCGTGCGGGCCGACCGGCAAGTGCTCGCGCCCTTCGATTTCGTCGTGACCAAGAGCCAGGACGAGCTGCAACGCGAAGCGGATGCCGTGGCCGGGACCGTCCGGCCGATTTACGAGTATCGCAACGCCGTGTTCGACAGCGTACGCGCGGCGTCGCGGAGCTACTTCGTCGCGACGGACTCGGCAGCCCGGCAGGGGCGTGACGCGCTCGGCCGGGTGTCGCAACAATCGGGCGTGCCGCTCAGCGCCGCCGAAACGGACTACCTCTCCAGGGCCCAGCAGCGGCACGCCCTCGAAACCGCGATCGCCGATCTGTTCCAACGCACCCTGTCGCAGGGCGTCGCGTCGACCCTGGCCGCCGACTCGGGTCTGGAGGTCATCGTGCGTCGCGGCGCGACCGAGACGCCCATGGCGCGCGCCCAGGTGCTGACGTTCGAGTCGTACCTCCAGAGCGCCCAGACCGTACACCCGGATCCCGGGTCGAGCATCGGCGACATCGTCTACCTGAAGCTGGTGCGGCGCTTCTTCCGGCCCACCCTGGTGCGCAACGATCTCGAGACCCTGCGCCGGCGCAGCGAGCTGGCCGCCGGCGTTGACCGCGCCAAGTACGCCGTGCGCCAGGGCGACGTCATCATCGAGGCGGGTCAGGTGGTCACCGGCCCGATCGAGGAGAAGCTCGGCGCGCTGCATGCGGAGCTGGTACGGCGCGGCGCCGCGACGAGCGGATCGGTGGGCGGAGTCGTGGGTCCGTTGTTGCGCAACATCCTGATCTTGTCGGTGTTCTGGGTGCTGCTCTTCTTTTACCGGCGCGAGACGTACATCGAGCTGCGACAGGTCGGGACGGCCGCGGTGCTCTTCGCCTGCGCCATCGTCGCGGCCGCGGCGGTCGCCCGGACCGCGCCCCAGCACGCCGAGCTGATCCTGCTGCCGTTCTCGGCGATGATGATGACGGTGCTGTTCAACGGCCGCGTGTCGATGATCGCGGCGATGATCCTCGCCGTGCTCATCGCGGTGCAGCCCGTGTTTCACGATACCCCGGTGCTGTTTCTCACCTTTACCGGCGGCGTCACCGCGGCCTTGTCGGTCAAGACGCTGCGTCGCCGCACGCATCTCTACCTCGCGGTGTTGCTCGTCGGCGTGGGGTACTCGCTCGGCGCGCTCGCGCTGGGACTCGCCGGTGATTGGTCCACGCGCGAGCTGATCACCCGGGCGTTGCTCGGGACGGCGAACGGGCTCGTATCGGCCGCCCTGACCTTCCTATTGCTGCCCGTGGCGGAGCGCGTCGCCCAGATCACCACCGATCTCACATTGCTCGAGCTGTCGGATCCGAGCCGGCCGCTGCTGCGCCGTCTGTCGCTCGAGGCGCGCGGCACGTACGCGCACAGCCTCGCGATGGCGAATCTCGTCGAGGCCGCCTGCAACCGGATTGGCGCGAACGGGCTGCTGGGCCGGGTGGGATGCTACTACCACGACATCGGGAAGCTCGCGAGCCCGCAGTATTTCGTGGAGAACCAGACGCCCTCGAACAATCCGCACGACCGCCTGTCGCCGGCGCAGTCGGCGGAAATCATCAAGTTGCACGTGACGGAAGGGCTGCGGCTGGCCCGGGAGGCCGGGATTCCGGAAGTCGTGGCCGCGTTCATCCCCGAGCACCACGGCACCACCGAGATCTCCTACTTCTACGACCGGGCCAAGAAACAGGGCGGCCCCGCGGTGCGGCGCGAGGACTTCCGCTATCCGGGACCCCGCCCGCGCTCCGTGGAAACCGCGATCGCGATGCTGGCGGACTCCGTGGAGGCGTCGCTCCGGGTGCTCGAGCCAATCACGCCCGCGAAGCTGGAGGCGGCCATCGAGCAGATCGTGAAGGGTCGCCTCGCCTCGGGCGAGCTCGATCAGGCGCCGCTCACGCTGCAACAACTCGACCAGGTGCGCGACGAGTTCGTGCGCGCGCTCACCGGGATGTATCACAATCGAATCGATTACCCGGAGTCCAGTGGCGGCATCACGAAGACCTGGCAGCCCGCGCGGCCCGCTGTTTGACGCGCTGGCGCGGGTGGCGGCGCGCGTGCTGCGATGGGAACGGGCCCGCCGGGCGCGCGTCGAGCTGGCCCTGCTCGCACCAGCGGCCATGCGACGCTTGAATCGCCGAGCGACCGGACGTCGCGGTTTGACCGACGTCATCGCCTTCACGCTGCCGCAACCCGACGGCGCGATTCTCGGCGATGTGTACATCTGCCCAGCAGCTGCCCGGGCCTTCGTCACGGGCGGTCGGGGGGACCCTGAAGGACTCCCTGTCGGTCGCGGGCCGACGGGCGGACACTCCAGCGACCGCCTGCACGAGGAACTCGTTCGCCTCGTCGTGCACGGCACGCTGCACGTCCTCGGCTACGATCATCCGGACGGCCCGGGCCGCACGCGCTCGGCGATGTGGCGGCGGCAGGAGCGCTACGTCCGCCGGCTCGTCGGGCGGAGGAGAGCATGATCCTGCTCGCCTGGGGCGGTGCGCTGATCGCCCTCGCCACGGCCGCCTGGGCCGGTCTCCTCGCGCTCGGCGAAGAGGCAGCGGTCGAGGAGTCGATGCACACCCTGGGAGACGCGCCGCCCGTCACGATCCGGGGGAAAGTCCCATTGAACCGCGCGCTTCACGTCGCGCGGCTCGCGCTCCTGGTGCTCGGGGCCGTCGCGGCGGCGCACGCGGTGCGCTGGTGGGACCGGCCCTGGCTCGAAGCGCTCGGCGCGGTTCTGATCACGGCGTTGCTGCTGTTCGTGATCGGCGACGCATTGCCGCGCAGCATCGCGCGGCTCGCACCCGAGCTGGCGTCGCTCAGCCTCCCGTTGGGACGCCGCACGCTGCCGCCGTTCCAACCGCTGCTCCGGATCCTCGCCGCGGTGGATCGGGGGCTCCATTCGATGATCGCGGCACGCGGGCCGGCGACTCCGGCGCTTGGCGACACGGAGCGGGACGTGCTGCTCGGGATCTTTTCGATCGCCGACACGACGGTCGATGAGGTCATGACCCCGCGCCTCGATATGGTGGGAATCGATCTCGCGGCCTCCCAGGAGGAAGTGCTCGACGCCTTTCGCTCGAGCGAGCACACTCGCCTGCCGGTCTACGACGGAACCGCCGACAATCTCGTCGGGATTCTCTACGCGAAGGATCTCGTCCCGCTCGCCATGGAGCTGCCCGCGACAGGCCGTCCGGCGCGCTGGCAGGAACTGGTGCGCCCAGCCGCGTTCGTCCCGGAGACCAAGACCCTCGACGCCCAGCTGCGCGACTTCCAGCGCGGCCCGGCCCACCTCGCGATCGTCGTGGACGAATTCGGTGGCACGGCCGGGCTCATCACCCGGGAAGACGTGCTCGAGGAAGTCGTGGGGGAGATCCGGGACGAGCACGACACCGACCAGCGCCCGGAAATCCGGCGCGAGGGTGAGCGGGTGTGGGTCGACGGCAGGGTCGGGTTGGACGAGCTATCGGAAGCACTCGGTCGTCCCCTCACCCACCCTGAGGTCTCGACGCTGGGCGGCTTGATTTACACCATTCTCGGCCGCGTGCCGCGCACCGGGGACGAGCTCGTCCTGGACGGATATCGTGTCGTCGTGGAGCGAGTGGAGCGGCAGCGAGTCCGTGCCGTGATGTTCGAGCCGCAATGATCTGGCCGCTCCTGCTGCTCGTGCTCGGTCTGGGGCTCGCCGGCACCGCCGCCGCGATCGGTGTGTCGGCCGCCGCCGTCAGTCAGGCCGACCTGACGCGCTGGGTGTCCTACAAGCTGCGCGGAGCCCCCGCGACCGCACAGGCGCTGCGCAACCCCGGACGCGTAATCTCCACGGCGAACGTGCTCACGACCCTCGGCGTATTGGTGGCGGCGGCGGCGATACCGGCGCTGCTGGCCCGGACCACGCCGACGTTCCTGGGTCTCGTGAGCGTGTTGTTGATCGTTCCGTTGTTCGTCATCGCCGCCTACCTGCTGCCGCGGGTCGTCGGTCGCCGCTGGCCGGAGCGCATCGTGGCCCCGGCAGTTTCCTGGATGGAACGCGCAGCGGTGGTGTTCGCGCCGTTCATGCCGACGCGGGATCCCACGACGCGCGGAGCGCTGGCGGCGGTGCTCACCGGCGACACGAGCGTCATCGCGGCCACGGACGAGATCGAGGTGGTTTCGGGCGTACTCGCGTTCTCCGATCGCCCCGTCGCGGAGCTGATGACGCCCCGCACGGCGGTGGTGGCGCTGCCGGAGGGGATGCTCGCCGCGGAGGCGGCTCACGTGTTCGTGCAGTCGGGGTACAGCCGCTATCCGGTCTATCGTGGCTCGCTCGACGAGGTCGTGGGCGCCGCGCACGCCTTCGACCTCCTCGCATTGGCGCCCGATGCCCCGCTGCGCGTGCGTCCCGTGCTGTCGGTGCCGGGCACGCGGCGCGCCGCCGACTTGATGCTCGAAATGCAACGCGGCGGGAGTCACCTCGCGGTGGTGCTCGACGAATTCGGCGGGACCTCCGGACTCGTCACGTTCGAAGACCTGCTGCGCGATCTCGTGAGCGAAGTGTTGGAGGGCCCGCCCAGTCCTGCGCCGGCGGAGTCCGGGCCTCCGGCGCTCGTCGAAACGGATGGTGCGACTCCGGTGAGCGAGCTCGTCGAGCGACTCGGCGCCGGGCCGAAAGCCGGCGCGGCGCAAACGGTCAGCGGCCTCTTGGTGCAGGCGCTCGGCAGGATTCCGCGTGCGGGAGAGCGATTCGTCCTGGGTGGTTGGGAGTTCGACGTCCTTGCCGCCACGGCGATGCGTGTGGAGCGCGTAGTCGTGCGGCGTGTGCCGGTTCGCGCCGTCGTGCTGGATGGCGGTGAGGAGCGGGCACCCTGATCTATTATCTTTAGGGTGCGTGCATGCCTCCTGACCCCATCCTGCAGGGCCTCGATTCGGGCGATGTGACCGCGCTCGCCCGGGCGATCAGCCTCGTGGAGAACCAGCGAGACGGGTTCGAGCGAGTGCTGACGCACATGCACGAACGGTTGGGGCGGACAGGCGCACGTCGGATCGGAATCACCGGACCTCCGGGCGCCGGCAAGAGCACGCTTACGGAGCAGCTGATCCGGGCATTCCGGGGGCAGGGCTTGAAGGTTGCGGTGGTAGCCGTCGACCCGACGAGCCCGTTCAGCGGCGGGGCCCTGCTGGGCGATCGGATTCGGATGGAAACGGCCGGTACCGATCCCGGGGTGTTCATTCGATCCATGGCGACCCGCGGCTCCATCGGCGGGCTGGCGACCACGACCGAAGAGGTGTGCGACGTGCTCGATGCGTTCGGCTTCGAGCGCATCCTCATCGAGACGGTGGGCGTGGGCCAGACCGAGCTGGATGTGGCGCGGACCGCCGAGACGACGGTGCTGGTCCTCGTGCCCGAATCGGGTGACGGGATTCAGACCCTCAAAGCCGGTGTCATGGAAGTCGCCGACGTGTATGTGATCAACAAGGCGGATCGCCCCGGCGCCGAGAAGATGCAGCGAGAGATCGAGATCATGCTCGGCATTCGCCGCGGCAACGCGTATCGGCATGTGGGGGC
>DATJJY010000010.1:0-8716 GCA_035491895.1 Gemmatimonadales bacterium | reverse complement strand
TGGGGCAGTGTACGCCTCACCGCTTCCGGCATTCCTTCGCGACGATGATGCTCGAGCGTGGCGGGGACATCCGCGACGTGCAGGAGGCGCTCGGCCACGAGGACATCGCGACGACCGCGCTCTATACCAAGGTGACGAATCAGAAGCTCGTCGACGCGGTCATGCGGCTGTCCCAACGCACACCGATAACAGACGGTACAGACGTCGGGGTTACACGCCCGAGTTCTGTACCTGCCCCACCGGAGGGTCCGTGAGCGTCCCACAACTACTTGAAAAGAAAGAAAAAGCACCAGAGAGTGCCTGTAAGCCGGGAATTGTACGTCCCGGTGTCAGCGGATTTTCCACTCTGGATCGGCCAACGATTTCGCGCGTTTGCAATACATTCCCACCGTCGATTGGGCCGCCGAGTCCTGTACCTCACGAAGATGCTGTAAGTCCCGGCTTCCCTGCGCCAGTCCTCACGCTCCCCGCCTACTACCTCGAGCCTGACCTCGACGCGCCGCTGATCTCTCCCGACCAGCTCGACCGGCGCGGGCGCGCGATGGTCTGCCGGGACGAGGACGGGGTCGTGGTCAAGCGGATCGTCTACCGGGCGACATGGTGCCCGCATGGGCGGCCGTTCAAGGTGGCGCGGGGATGATGTCCCGCGAGCAGGCCCGGATCCTGGCCGAGCACGTCGCGGCCGCGCTCCCCGCCTCCGAGCGCAAGCGCCTGAAGGCGATTCACGTCGTCACCCGCCTGCACTCAGGGATGCTGACGATCCGCTGTCATTTCGTGAGCCAGACGGCCGAGGACCCGGAACCCTACGTGTTCCCGGTGAGTGAGCTGCGCTAATGGACTGGCTCACGGGCGGTCTAACGGTGCTCGCGATGGAGCTGATCGGCCGGCGCCTACTGGCAGGGCTGGGCGGTCGGGCTCGCGAATCAAGTCTGCTGGTTCTACCTCGTGATCGACCGGCCGCGCTCGTGCGCTGGCGGCGGGACGCGGCGTGAGCTACACCGACGACCGGGTCACGCTCCACGCCGGGGACGCGCTGACCGTGCTCCGCACGCTGCCGGCTGAGTCCGTCCAGACGTGCATCACGAGCCCGCCGTACTGGGGGCTCAGGGACTACGGCACGGCGACGTGGGAGGGCGGGGAGGCTGGGTGCGATCACAAGCGGCTCGCCTACCCAGCGGATCGAGAAACGCCAGGCGGGCGGGGCGGCTCAATGCCTATGTCAGAGACGCCATACCGCGACACCTGCGGCAAGTGCGGCGCCCGCCGGATCGACGCGCAGCTCGGCCTCGAGGCGACGCCGGAGGAGTATGTCGCCGCGATGGTCGCGATCTTCCGCGAGGTGCGGCGCGTGCTGCGCGCGGATGGGACGTGCTGGCTCAATTTGGGGGATTCGTACACGAGCGGCGGCCGAGCAGACTTCGGCCCGCTCAATGGCGCCGATAAACAAGCAACGCAGGCTTCCATCAAGTCCACGCCTAGGGCTGGGCAGCCGCCCGGCCTCAAGCCCAAAGATCTCGTCGGCATCCCCTGGCGCGTCGCCTTCGCGCTGCAAGCCGACGGCTGGTATCTCCGCTCCGACATCATTTGGGCGAAGCCGAACCCGATGCCGGAGTCGGTGACCGACCGGCCGACGAAGGCGCATGAATACCTGTTCCTGCTGGCGAAGAGCGAGCGGTATTTCTATGACCTCGAGGCCATACGTGAACCGCTGAAAGAGGGCGCGGACCACGATCGGCCAGTTGGCATCAATCCCATGACCGGCAAGGCCGATAGCAGTAAACGCGAGTTCCATCATGTCATGCGCTCCAATCCCTCCGGCCGCAACCGCCGCTCCGTCTGGACCATCGCGACGGCGCCCTATCCCGAAGCCCACTTCGCCACGTTCCCGCCGGATCTCGTGAAGCCGTGCGTGCTCGCGGGCACGAGCGAGCGCGGGGCGTGCGCGGCGTGCGGGGCACCGTGGGAGCGGGTGGTGGAGCGGAAGGGCTACGAATTCACGGATGGGATCACGCCGAAGGGCGAGGCGCGGCAGGGCATGGCGCTGCAGTCAAAGCGCACCGGGCTGCATGAGACGGGATGGCAGAATCAAGAAGCGCCCACGGCCACCACGACCGGCTGGCGCCCCACCTGCCGCTGCGAGGCCGACACGGTGCCCTGCGTAGTCTTGGACCCGTTCTCAGGCTCAGGCACGACGCTCTATGTCGCGAAGGAGCTGGGCCGGCGCGCGGTCGGCATCGAATTGAATCCGGCGTATATCGGCTTGGCGGCGAATCGGCTGCGGCAAGGCGTGCTGCTATGACTCCTGCTCACGCGGACGCGGCATGGCTAGGCATCCCAGCAGCGGCACGGGTCGGTGATCACGATCTTCTCGCCCTCGGGGAGCGAGGGGTCGTAGTACCCGACCACTTTCCCGCAGTCGTCGCAATGCTCGGGCTCCCGTTTCTCCTCACGCGGGCGGGGCAGGCGTGAGATCCGCTTCAATGCGCGCAACTTCTTCGGGCTCATCACCTTGCCGCCCTTCGATCCCGCGCAGGCGGGACAGCGCAGACGGACGTGCGGGTGCGTGGGGCAGGTCGGGGGCGTCATGCGCGCGACTCCTCGGGCTCGGGGAGGATGTCGGCGTGGTAGCACGCCTCGTCGCGGGTGGTGGCGGCGGCAACGCCCTTCATGATCGAGCGCGCGACGGCGATCGAGGTCACGCAGACGTGCAGGCTCGACGGCTCGTGCATGACTACCCACCGCTCATCGCCCGCGATCCAGTCGGCGCCCCGCGCCCGGTCGTAAATGACCACATGCCCGCCGAGCGTGCACCTCAGCTCGGCCACGTAGCCGGCGACGTCGTTATGAGGCTTCCGCTTGCTCATGGCCTAACCCTCCTCCTCTTCCTTCGTGGGGATCGTGACGGCGACGCGCTCGCCCTTGGCGTTCGTGACGTAGTGCCTACCCGTCCAGAAGGCGCGGGCGCGGTCGTGGCCGATCCACTTGCCAGAGGCGTTGAGCCCGCGCGAGATGAGCGCGTCCTTCGCGAGGTCAATCGCGCTGAGCTCGCCCTTCGCGATCGCGAGGAGCAGATCGGTCGAGAGCGTTTGAATCCGCTCGGCTGGGGTCGTCATGGCCTAGCCCTCCTTCTTGGCGGCGGCGTAGGCCGAAGCGACGCCACTCAGGACGACCAAACCGCCGATCACGAGGCCGATCAAAAACCACTCGACGTTACCCATTGGCTACTCCTCCTCAAGTTCAGCATAGGTGGGATTCATGCGGAGTGGGGTCCGCGTGCGGATGCAGGCTTTGTCAATCACGCGACGGCGCTGATCGAAGGTCGTGCCCGCAACCTCGTCGCCATCCATCCGCACCTCCACGCCCCTCAGGAACCGCTCGCTCTCCCCGCCCGCAATGCGGAGAACAAACCGGGTGCCGTCCATGAGCGTGATTCGCTCGTAGTGCATCGCGTCCTCCTTGGTGGTGGTGATCTTCTCCATACCCAGACTATAACGAAGCCGCTTCGATCTGGCAACGGGGTAGTAGTGCACTGCGTCATAGCGGCATAAGGGGAGCCTAAGATGACGGACGCGCGGCGGGAGGCGGTGGCGCGGATGCTCCATGATGCGAGCCCCACGCCAGAGATCCACGCGGCAACGCATTGGAAGGGGCTCAATCCAAGCTACCGCGCCCACTGGTACGAAATGGCCGACGCCCTCCTCGCCTGGCACGACGCCGAGACGCGGGCGCTGCGGGAGGCGGTGACTCGACTTCTTGACAAGGTTGAGGCCGTCAAGTCCGGGCTCGCTTCCGACAACGATGAGAAGTGGCGATGGGACCTTGTAGATCGCGGGGCGATGACAAGTCTCATCGAGACGGCAGCGATGATCTCCGTCCTCCTCACCCCCACGCCCGGGGCGGGGGGCCATGAAGGCTAGGATAACGATGACCTTCGTCGCGGAGAACATCTGCGAGCCCCAAGACCTTGTGGATACGGGCCTCACGTTGGAGCAAATGGTCTGCGACTTGATTGAGTCTGAGGGCATCTTGGGCATCGCGGACATTGAGCGCGTTGTGAGCGTGGAGGAGATCCCATGACCGACCTCGCGGCGGCGGTGGAGGCGGTGCGGGCGAGACATGTATGGGCAGAACGTATTCCCAAGGAGAAATGGACCGAGCAATTGATGCAAGACCAACTTGAGGCTGCCCATCTCGACCGCGCCACCCTCCTCCGCGCCTACGAGGACGTGGTAGCGCGATGGAAAGCCCAACGAGACGCGTTAAAGGTGACCTGGGAGGCGAAAGAAAACGAGAATGCCACCCTCCGCGCCCAGCACGCCGCGCTGGTGCCCGTCCTCGACGCCGCGCTGGCGTGGGAGGCAGCATGGACCGAGGACTTTGAGACATGTGGCGCAGAACGTAGAGAACTCGTGAAGGCCATCCGCGCCTACCGCGCGGCGAAGGAGACTCCATGAAATTCGTGCTCGGGATCATGCTCGGCTGTCTCACCCTCGCCGCCCCCGCGTTCGCGCAGACGGGCGTCGACCTCGACAAGGCGACCTTCGCCTGGGATTGGACACAGGGGACCGGGGGCGCGGTGACGGAGTTTCGTATCAAGTGCGGGCCGAGCGTCGGCGTGTACCCGAACGTGACCGTGATCCCGAACCCCGCGGCGCGCACGTTCCCCGTGAAGTCGGCGATCGCCGGCGCGGGCGTCTATCACTGCATCCTGACGGCCGCGAATCAATACGGCGAGTCCCTGCCCACCAACGACGTTTTTTTCGCCGCAGGGGTCACGCCATCATCCTCGAGTAACTTCCGCGTGACCCCGTAATGACCTCGGTGCCGCCAATTCATTCTGCGAGCTGGATCTGCGGAGGAAACGAGCGCCGATCACTCCCCCGAAGGGCGGCACAGGGGGAGATGCTTTGATACCCAACCCGAACCAGCGGCGCGGTAATCCTGCGTGGCCGGATCCCCTGTCTATCGGGATCAAGTGTCGGCATCGTCGCGCCAAGACCAGGCGCCGAGGACTGTGCCCGCGCTGCTACGACAAGTACCGAAAGACCATTGATCCAGAATATTCAGCGAAGCAGAAAGCGGTGAGGGACCGGACGTGGGCGAAGAACAGAGCGAAGCGGCTGGTGGAACTCAAAGCTAGAGCAGAGCAGCGGTGTAAGTGGAAGGTGCGGGATTCGATGCTGAGGCGCGCCTACGGCATCTCAGTGTTTCAGTACAACGAGCTCGCCCGGCAGCAGGAGTACGCATGTCGCATCTGCGGAAACGTGCCCAATAGACTCAACACGGACCACGACCACGCGACGGGGCGCGTCCGGGGGCTCCTATGCTTTCTCTGCAATCGCGGCCTAGCCCACTTCAGAGATGACCCCGAGCTTTTCAGGCGAGCCGCCGAATACGTTAGAAGCGACTTCGACGCCCGCTCGCTGGTGGTGCCAAGGTCGAACTTCCTCGTGGAACTCACCGAGCGGGCTCTCCATGCCGGCGAGCCGATCCGCGTCAAGACGAAGAGATCCAAGAACCACACCACGAAGGAGCTCGTCGTGATGACGGCGGCGACGTGGGAGCGCCTGAACGGGACGGCAGAGCAAAAAAATTTTGCCACGGAACCGGACGAGACACCACCGGCGGGGTTGTCCCCGTTTTCTTCACACGACCCGGGGGATAAGTGACTTTTACCGAGCTCCTGAGCAAGTTTCGTGGCCCGGCGCGGCGGCAACCCGGGGGCGGCTATACCGTGTTCTGCCCCGCCCATGCGGACGGGAAAAAGAGCAACCGGCAAAGCCTGTCGATCAAGCAGGGCGAGGACGGGAAGCCGCTCCTCCACTGCTTCGCCGGGTGCGCGAGCGTGGACGTGCTCGCCGCCGTCGGCCTCACCTTCCGCGACATCATGCCCACGCCCGCGCAGCAGCCGCCGCGTGAGGTCGTCGCCACCTACGACTATTGCGACGGCGCAGGCGCGCTCCTGTACCAGGTGGTGCGCTTCGCCCCGAAGGATTTTCGCCAACGCCGGCCGGATGGCAGGGGCGGGTGGATCTGGACGCTCGGCGAGGTCGAGCGCGTGCCGTATCGCCTCGCCCAGATCGCCGGCCATTATCGCGTCTACTGGTGCGAGGGCGAGAAGGACGCCGACAACCTCGCGGAGGCGTTCAGGGTCGCCACGACTACGGGGGCGGGCGGCGCGAAGGCGTGGCGCAATGAGTACGCGACCCAGCTCGCTGGAGTGGGCGTGCGGGAGGTCGTGATCCTCCCCGATAACGACCCGCCCGGCCGCGAGTACGCGCGGACGGTGGCGGCCGCCTGTAACGCCGCGCTCCTCGTGGCGCATATCGTCCAGCTCCCCGGCCTGCCCGAGAAGGGGGACGTGTCCGACTGGCTCGCCCAGGGGAACCATACCCTCGACGAGCTCGAGGCGCTGATCAGGAAGCCGGCTGCGGAGGAGCCCACGCCGCAAGCCCCCGACGAGATCATCGTCCGCGATCTCCGCGAGTACCTGAACGTCGACCCGGCGCTGCTCAGGGTCGAGTACCTGCTCAAGCCGTACCTCGTCGCGAACGGGCTCAATGCCATCACCGCTATGCCCGGCAGCGGCAAGGGGAAGTTTGCCCAGGGCCTCGCCATGGCGCGCGCCTACGGATTGCCCTTCTGCGGGCTCCCCACGGCCCCAGGACCGACGATCTTCTGGTCGGGCGAGCAAGGGTTCCTTGAAGACGCCCGCGTCTACCAGGCGATCGGCCGCGGGCTCGCCCATGGCCTGCCTGACCCGCTGCACCGGATCATCACCATCTCGGACCCCGGCCTGCACCTGAACAAGCCCGCCATGCTCAACCGGGTCCTCGAGCTCGTCCGCACGAACCCGAACGCCCTCGTCATGACCGATAGCATCCGGCGCGCGGTGCCCGGGGAGGAAAACGACTCCATCGTGCCAGATACCTTTTTCCGCGAGGTGTTCCTGCCCGTGCGGGGCGCCGGGGGCCACATGCTGCTCCTCGGGCATCCGCCAAAGTCACCCCCACAGGGCGAGCTCCGGCTCGAGTCCATGATCCGGGGCAGCGGCGATTGGCTCGCCATTCTCGACTCCATGGTGGTGCTGAAGGAGGGCGGGCGCACCAGCAAGGCCAAGGGCGAGGAGGATATCTCCGACATCCTCGTCCACGTCAAGGCGCGCCGGGGGCGTAAGGCCGACCCGGTCACCTGGACCATGCACGTCAAGGACGACGACACCGACAACGTCTCCTTCACCTTCTCCATGACCGACGCGCCCGAGGGCGTGAGCAAGGCGCAGCTCGTGGTCGAGGCGCTCGCCCTCCTGATGCAGGAAAAGGGGACGGCCACCCGCCCGGACATCCAGGCCGTGCTCTGCGACAAGAAGCAGGGCAAGGGCTACTCGAAGGGGCAAGTGTGGGCGGCAATCCAGAACCTCGAGCAGCAAAATGTCATAACGCGGTGCGGCGAAGGCAGGAAGGGACGCCCCCACTACTGGAAGTGGGGCAAAACCGATGAGGCCAATTCCTCTCAGGCGGGTCAACAGGAAACTATATAGAAATGGAGATCCGTCAACTACCGCGCGTAGTTAATTCCTTTCAGGGGGCCACAAGGGAAAGTAGAATCGCCCTAGAACGTACACACCCGTTGTTCTCGGAAACGGGTGTAGTTCTAGGGGTAGGTAACTATTTCCTAATTCCTTTCAATTCCCCTATAGGGGGAAAGGAATATTTCAGAAGGAATCTTGCGCACCGCGTTATAGGGCGCTCCTGCTCATGCTAGCGCCCCGCAAACGGAACCCAGCCGCCTTCGACCAGGTGGCCCGCTTGGCCCGGCTCCTCTTTCAATTGCTCGAGGTCGCCTACGAAGCCGATCCGGCCGAGCTCGCGTGCGGCACCGAACCTGAGACATGGACGCCGGAGAACTGGCGGGGGCGGGAGGACCATCGGTACTGCGGATGCCTCCGCTGCGACATTGTCCTGGTTGAGCGGTATCTCTACCGGGTGTGGGGGCGGGATTATGCGGGGCCGCTCGATGAGGCGCCCCGCCCTATCCACATCGGGGCGATGGCAGTGACCGACTACATCGCCGCCTCGCACGCATGCCGGCGACCCTTTGGCCTCCGTGGCCTAAAGGCGCATCTCTCCCTGTGCCTCAAGTGCAGGGCCTCCACGGTCAAGCGTGGTGGGGAGCTGAAGACGTATGCGGCGACGCAGGTCAAAGAGTTCCTCGCGAGGATCCCAGCCTAATGCCCTACGTCTCCCCGCTCCGGCCGTGCTTGGTCCCAGGCTGTCGCAACCTGACTGACCGTGGTATCCGCTGCGTCCTACACCGTCTCGAGGCGCAGCGGGCTCGTGAGAGCTCGACGCAACGTGGCTACGACCACGGCTGGCGGAAGAAGCGGGCTCGGGTGCTGACGGAGGAGGCGAGCTGTCGGGCCTGTGATGCCCCCGCTGATCCCGAGGACCATGTCGACCATATCGTGCCCAAGGCTCGGGGCGGCACGGATGACCGGGAGAACCTGCAGCGCCTCTGTCGGGCGTGCCATGCGCGCAAAACGCTCCGAGAAAACCGATGAGTCTCAGTTATACTTTGCGCTTTTTCTCACAGTGTCTTTCGCTAGAGGTAACTGCCCGCGCTGCGGCTGACGCGCTATGACGCTATCAGTCGAAAATGTGACGCGACGCGAAAGGGGGAGGGGGCATCGCATCATCGCAAACGGCCAAATCTGAAC
>DATJJY010000009.1:0-8041 GCA_035491895.1 Gemmatimonadales bacterium | reverse complement strand
GGCTGGCCGATCGACGATCCCGCGCAGCAGAAGGTCGTTCCCGACCCCGGCCACCCCGGCGAGAACATCGTCGAGAAGGGGGAGGACGGCTGGTACGGGCGCGCGCCCTACTACGAAGCGGTGGCGGTGCGCGGGGACGGTGTGTTCGAAACCCTCAGGGCGGTGTCGAAGTTCGTGCTCAAAACGCTCAGCTGACCGCGTCTCCCGGAGCTCCGCCCGTGCGCTGGACGCTGCCCAATATCCTGACGCTCGCCCGCATCGGCCTCACCCCCGTCATCGCGCTGCTGCCGTTCATCTCGGGCTACTGGCCCAAGGTCATCGCGTTCTTCACGTTCATCGCCGTCGCCTGCACCGACATCATCGACGGCTGGCTGGCGCGCAAATACAACCAGGTGAGCGAGCTGGGCCAGCTGCTCGACCCGATCGCCGACAAGCTGATGCTGTTCGCGATGCTGGTGCCGATCTTCTGGATCACCCGCCACCCCACGATCCTCGTCGACTACCGCATCCCCTGGTGGGGCAGCCTCCCGCTCTGGGCGCTGCTGCTCCTGGTGGGACGGGAGATCCTGATCACCGCGTTCCGCTTCTTCGCCAAGCGGCGCGGCATCGTGATTCCGGCGGTGGGGGCGGGGAAGCTCAAGGCGCTGGTGCAGAACGTCTTCATCGGCGCCACGATCGGGTGGTTCGCCTGGAAGGACTGGCTCGCGTCGCACAAGTTCGCCGGCTGGTTCCGCAACTTCTGGGACCAGTTCCACGGCGCCGTCGTCGCCATCACGCTCGGCATCGCGATCATCCTCACCATCTACTCGCTCGCCGTCTACCTGTACAACTATCGCCGCTTGATTCTCACAGGCCGCGGGTGAAGCTCGAAGTCGTCACCGTCGGCACCGAGCTGCTGCTCGGGTACACGCTCGACACCAACGCGGCCGATCTCGGCACCACCCTCGCCGCGGCGGGGATCGAGATCGTACGGCGCACCAGCGTCGCCGACCGGCCCGACGCCGTCGCCGCCGCCGTGCAGGACGCCCTCGATCGCACCGGCGCCGTGTTGACCACGGGAGGACTCGGTCCCACCAAGGACGACCTCACCAAGCACGCCGTGGCGCAATTACTCGGCAAGAAACTCGTGCTCGACGAGTCGATCCTGCAGGCGCTCGAGGAACGGTTTCGCCGCTTCAAGCGCCCGATGCCGGCAATGAACCGCACCCAGGCCGAGGTCCCCGAAGGGGCGACGGTGCTGCCGAACCCGCGCGGCACGGCGCCGGGGCTGTGGATCGAAGACGAGCGGCAGCGCTTCGTCGTCATGCTCCCCGGTGTGCCGTACGAGATGCGGGCGCTGCTGGTGGAGGAGGTGCTGCCGCGGCTGCTGGCCCGCGCCCGCCAGCAGGGTGCGGCGGGCGTGGTGCGCTCGCGCACCGTCCGCACCACGGGGCTCCCCGAGTCCGCCGTCGCCGAACGGGTCGAGGATCTCGAGGCGGGACTCGCGCCGCTGACGCTGGCGTATCTGCCGGGGACTCCGGGCGTGGACCTGCGCCTCACCGCGTGGGGACTCCCCGCCGACGAGGCTGATCGTCGCCTGGCGAATGGCGTCAAAGTTCTCACGGCGGCGCTCGACTCGCGTTGCTACGGCGAGGACCGGGCGGACCTCGCCGCCGTCGTGCTCGATTTGTTGCGGCTGCGGAGGGAGCAGGTCGCCGTCGCGGAGTCCTGCACCGGCGGCCTGTTGGGTGCGCGACTCACTGCGATTCCTGGCGCCTCCGACTGCTTCGTCGGGGGCGTCATCGCGTATGCCGATGACGTGAAGACGGCGGAGCTCGGCGTCCCGGCCAGCGTCTTGGACAAGTTCGGCGCCGTCTCCGAGGAGACCGTCCGGGCGATGGCCGAGGGCGCGACGAAACGGTTCGACGTCGCCTGCGCCATGGCGATCACCGGCGTCGCGGGGCCGGGCGGCGGGACACCCGAGAAGCCCGTGGGATCGGTCTGGATCGCGGCGTGCCGGGGTCGCGAGACGAAGGCGATCGGCCGCATGATGGTCGGCGACCGGGAAGAGATCCGCGCCCGCTCAGCCCAGGCCGCGCTCGACCTGCTGCGCGGCCTTTTGACAACCTCATAACTGATGGCCCACCTCCGCGCCCCCGACGGCGCCGCTCTCGCCTACGACAGCTACGAGCCGGTCGGCACTCCGCGCGCCGCGATCCTCTGGGTCGCCGGCTGGTCGGATCATCGCACGCGGTGGAAACGGCCCGCGGAGCGCCTCTCCAACGCGGGCTACGCCGTCTACGTCCTCGACCAGCGCGGCCACGGCGATTCGGCGGGGACCCGCGGCCACCTCTCCCGCTTCAGCCAGCTGTTGAGCGACCTGCAGGCGTTCCGCCGCCTCGTGCGCCTCAAAGCCGACATCCCGCAAATTCTCCTGGGCCACTCCTTCGGCGGCCTCGTCGTGCTGCGCTACCTCGAGACCCAACCCTCGGACCCCGTCGCCCGGGCGGTGCTCTCCGCGCCCTGGCTCGCCCTCGCCCGGCCCGTGCCCATCATCAAGCGCATCGCCTCCCGCCCCCTCGCCGACCTGTGGCCGTCGCTGCAGCTCAAGACCGGCCTCGACCCGACTCGGCTGTCACGCGACCCCGCCGTCCGAGCGGCGTACCTCGCCGATCCCGCCGTGCACCACGTCATGACGCCGGGAGCGTGGCGCGAGATCCAGTGGGCCGAGCGCTCGGTTCCCGCCGACGCCCACCGCATCGACGTCCCGCTGCTCTTTCTCCTCGCCGGGAAGGACGGCATCGTCGATGTGGAGCGGGCGCGCAGCTTCGCCGACGGGCTGCACGGCGCGGTCGAGTCGCGCTGGTATCCCGAGATGTACCACGAGCTGTTCCTCGACGTCGATGGGGATAAGCCGATCGGGGACGTGTTGGAGTTCCTGCAACGGGGGTAGAGCGGAGTAAGTGATGAACCATCCGCCCGGAGGAATCGCGCGGTCCGGTCCCCCGAGTAAACTCGGGGCTCGGCGCTGGCGCGCGGCGTCTTGAAAGACGCGGCGGAGGCGGCCGTCCTTCAGGACGGGTCGCGCGAGCGCCGAGCCGCGACTTCAGTCGCGGTATCCAACGACGTGCCCTAGTCCCTCCGGAGGAATCGCGCGATCCGGTCCCCCGAGTAAACTCGGGGCTCGGCGCTGGCGCGAGGCGTCTTGAAAGACGCGGAGGAGGCGGCCGTCCTTCAGCACGGGTCGCGCGAGCGCCGAGCCGCGACTTCAGTCGCGGTATCCAAACGACGTGCTCTATGTCCCTCCCGAGGAATCGCGCGATCCGGATGTCGCAATGGCTGGTTCCGCACGTATTCGATCGCTGCTTTGAGATTTCGTGGACTCACCGAATACGCCGAATACCCGGTCGCCCATCGCACTCCAGTCGTACTGAGACGTTGCTCCTTATTGATCAATCGCGCGCTGGCGCCCTTGAATCCCTGCACGAGTCTCGGCAGGTCGAACCTCGACGGTAATCGCAAGACCATGTGGATGTGATCGCGTACCATCCCCAGCGCCAGTGTCGCAACGCCGTGGCGCTGTGATTCAGCGGGAAGGAAGCGTTCCAGGAACCGAGCTTCCGACGAACCGATCATGGGCATGTTGCGAAACGTCTTCCACGTTATGTGAGCGAAGAAGACAACCATGCTCGAGTATGTGCTCTTGCCCGAGGTCCAGCGGGATCGAAATTACGCGCCTGGAGTCGTTTCGCGGCGTGCTCTGAGACTCTGGTGTGCGCTGGTTCACCGATTTAGATTGCGGTTCGGGGACCGAAGGATCTAGGGTGTGTCACCCCAATGATGGACAGATTTGTCGAGGAATGCCGATATCTTGCTCTCAGTGCGAGGCGGGCGCACCATGCCCCCGCCACATCACTGTCACGAAGGAGCACGAATGAAACGCGTTCGACTTGCAATTTTGACCCTCGCGCTCGGGCTGTTCTCGACGTCCGCGCTGTACGGGCAGCATCCGCAGCCGACAGAGGGAGTCAGGTTCGGCGTCGGGGCCGGCGTCACCCTCCCGACCGGTGATTACGGGACCGTCGACAAGACGGGCTGGCATGTCTTGGGACTGATCCAGTTCCCGATCTCGCAGTCGCCGATCCATCTGCGCTTTGACGCGCTGTATGGGTCGACCGCACACAAGGCCGCTTTCGGTCCCGGCAACACGAAGCTGACGGGCGGTACGGGCGATCTGCTGTACCATCTGGGCGACCGCGCGGCCAGCGTCCGGCCCTACGTTCTGGGTGGCCTGGGCGTTTTCAACGTCTCGGATGGGTCGTCGACGACGAAATTCGCGTTCGGGCTCGGCGGCGGGATCCTGTTCGGCGTGGGTACCATGCACGCCTTCGCGGAAGCGCGTTACATCAGCATTCAGGCAAGTGGTGGCTCGCTGCCGTTCATTCCGATTAGCGTCGGCGTGATGTTCGGTCAATAGGTTCGTCGTACCATGGCTGCCCGGCTCTCCTCGAGTCGGGCAGCTATGCGTTAGTCCTTTTTTTCGTCCCATCCGTTTTGGTCCCACCCGGTGCTCATGGAGAGCGGCCTGTACTTGGAGCCGGGTAGGTCCATCCAACAGGACACCGTGCCCGTTCAATCGCGCCTGAGAGGCGCGACTCGGCTGCTGTCACCGATGGTGACGTAGGGGCCTAGAGCGTCGCTCTCAGCGACAGATAGCCCAGCCGCCATTGAGTCGCGCCTGAGCGGCGCAACTCGGCTGCTGTCACCGATGGTGACCTAGAGCCGCGTCGCTCTCAGCGACAGCCAGCCGAGCCGCGGCTCTCAGCCGCGCGGAACGAACGCGCGCGACCTCCATTGGTTCGCGGGATTCCAACCAGTCTCGCGTGAATTAGATCACGCTCTCCGAACGTCAATCTTCGAGCTTCTCGGGATGCGCGATCGGATCTACGTGCACCTCGTCTGGACCACTCGGGAGCGAAGACCTACGATCGATCACACCGTCGCCAGATTCCTGTCGCGCTATCTCGTCGCTGTGGCCCATCAGGAGCGAGCCGGCGTGCATGCCATGGGGATCGTTCAGACCCACGTCCATTTGCTCCTCCAGCTCCACCCGATGACCAACATCTCGAGGTTGTTGCAACCTATGAAAGGAGGGAGCGCGGCGGTGGCCAATCGTGAGGGGCACTCTCCCGCGTCTCGCCCGCTTCGCTGGGCGAAGGGGTACAGCATTTCATCCGTCAGCCCCAGCATCCTCCTGTCTGCGAAGACATACGTCTTGGAGCAAGCAAAACACCATCCACGAGAAGCAATTCCCGATTGGGATGGGGCAACGCCTGATTGTGAGGTCGCTCTCAGCGACGGACAGTCGAGCCGCGATTGAGGCGCGCCTGAGAGGCGCGACTCGGCTGCTGTCACCGATGGTGACGTAGGGGCCTAGACCGTCGCTCTCAGCGACAGATAGCCGAGCCGCGGCTCTCAGCCGCGTGGAACGAGCTGCCGTCCACACGCTTGGCCCCGCAGCTCTCAGCCCGCGAGAAATGAGCGCGCCGCCCTGTCGAACTCATGAGTCACCAGCTATCTTCTTGCCCACGAACATCTTCCGATGCTCCGGCCGACCCGCCAAAACGGCGCATTCGCCCGGCACATCGGTTGCTTTGTGGTGGGACCCATGACCAGGCACAAGGACAAATCGGCAGAGCAGAAGGTGGAGGCCCAGCAGGCGCCTGCTGAGGGCGCCGCGCTGGTCGAGCCCGCGCCCGAGGCCGTCGTCCGGCTCGAGTCGGAGCTCGGCGAGGCCCGCCTCGCCCTCGCCCAGGCGACCGACAAGTACCTGCGGCTCGCCGCGGAATTCGACAACTACAAGAAGCGCAGCGTGAAAGAGCGCACCGAGGCGCGCACCCGCGCCCAGGCGGAGCTGATCGACAAGCTCGTCGACGCCCTGGACGACCTGGCGCGCTTCGCCCACGTCGATCCCGCAGAGACCACAGCCAAGACGTACCACGACGGCGTCGAAATGGTCGAGCGCAAAGTGTGGAAGCAGCTCGATGGCCTCGGCGTCACGCGCATCGATCAGCCCGGCGTGCCGTTCGATCCCAATCAGCACGAGGCGGTGACGATGGCGCCCGCGACGGCTCCCGCCCAGGACCACACCGTGGGTGCCGTGCTGCAGCCCGGCTACAAACTCGGCGATGCCCTGATCCGTCCCGCCCGCGTCGTCGTCCTCAACTGGCAGGGACCCACGCCCGACGGTCCACCGGCATCGGCTCCATCACAGCCGATGTCTGACGTCTGACCTCTGACGTCTGATGGCTCAACAGCGCGACTATTACCAAACGCTCGGGCTAACCGAGACCGCCACCACCGACGAGATCAAGAAAGCGTTCCGCCGGCTGGCGAAGCAGTACCACCCCGACCGCAATCCCAGCAATCCGCAGGCCGCTGATCGATTCAAGGAGATCAACGAAGCGCACGATGTGCTGAGCGACGCCGACAAGCGCAAGAAGTACGACATGCTGCGCAAGTACGGGGCGTTCACCGGCGGCGGCCCGCGCCGCGGCCCAGGACCCCGTCCCGGCGGGCCGACGCCTGCGGATGGGGGCGAAGAGTTCGACATGTCGGACCTCGGCGGGTTCGGCGGGCTCGGGGACCTCTTCTCCTCGATCTTCGGCCGCCGCAAGGAAGAGGTGGACGACACCGTCGAGACGATCCTCACGATCCCGTTTCGCACCGCGGCGCTGGGCGGCAAGATCCCGATCAACCTGCCGATGACGGAGGTCTGTCCCACCTGCGGCGGCAAAGGCGCCGCCCCCGGCGCCACGATTACCCAGTGCCCCGAGTGCAAGGGACGCGGCACGATCTCCTTCGGGCAGGGGAGCTTCGCCGTGAACCGTCCGTGTCCCGTGTGCCGCGGCCGCGGCAAGGTGCCGAGCCAGCCCTGTCCGACGTGCAAGGGATCGGGCGACGTGCAAGTGCAGAAGCGGATCGTGGTGACTGTGCCGCCCGGCACCGAAGAAGGCACGCGCATGCGGCTCAAGGGGCAGGGGGCGAAGGGGAAGGGCGACCTCGTGATTCAGTTCCAGGTCGAGCCCGACCACTTCTTCCGTCGCGAGGGCGCGGACCTCGTCTCCACCGTGCCGATCAACGTCGCCCAGGCGATGCTCGGCTCCCGCATCAAGGTGCGCACCATCGACGGCAGGCATGTGGTATTGCGCATTCCCGGGGGTACTCAGAACGGTCAGAAGTTCCGCATCTCGGGGCAGGGCATCGAGAAGAACGGGAAGCGCGGCGATCAGTACGTCGAAGTGAAGATCGAGCTGCCCGAGAAGCTCACCCCGGAGCAGGAAGCGGCGGCGAAGTCGTTTGCGGAAAAGGCCGGCTTGAAATACTGAGCATTCAGGAGGTGGCGATGTTTCGCAGCCTCGGTGGCATCATCCTCGGGTTCTTCACGATCGTCACCCTGGTGCTCGTGACGACGCCGGTCGCGGTGCGCCTCGTGCTCAAGGATCCGAGCCAGCGGCCCACGGCGCCCTATCTCGCCGTCAATCTGCTGTTCGGGCTCCTCTCCGCCGCCGCCGGCGGGTGGGTCGCGGCCCACGTCGCCGGCCGGGCGCCGCTGCTGCACGCAGCGATCCTCGGCGGACTGATCCTGATGCTGGGTGTGTGGACCGCCGCCCAGGGCGGTGCGGTGCGCGCCGGTCAGCCGATCTGGTATGCGTGGACCCTTCCCTTTGTGGGGGCGGCGGGAGCGGTGGTGGGAGGAGCCTGGTAACAAAAGGCGTGAGCAGTAAGCGGTGAGCGGTGAGCAACAAATGCGTGAGCGGTGAGCGGTGAGCGGTTTTTCGAAGCCAGATTGCGGAGCCCAATCAGGGAGTTCTACCGCTTACCGCTCACTGCTCACCGCTCACGCCTTTTAGGCAGTCATCGCCGCTGACGCAGTTTGAGCACCGGCAAGTACCACCGGGGCATCGCCCGGAATCGCAGCGACCGGAACGGCTCCAGGTCGCCCGAGCCGATGACCCGCTCCGCCACGCGCGACCCCAGATAGAGCGCCAGCGCCACGCCG
>DATJJY010000008.1:0-98626 GCA_035491895.1 Gemmatimonadales bacterium | reverse complement strand
GCTCGCCACCGTCCTCGTGCTCACGAGCCTGATTTCGGCGGGGTACTACCTCCCCGTGGTGATGGCGATGTACATGCGCCCGGTGCCGTTCGCCAACGCGCACGCCGGGCTCAGGTTCGGGCGGCTCGGACTCGTGGCGCTGGCGATCTGCATCGCGGCGGTGCTGTACTTCGGCATCCAGCCTCATCAGCTGCTCGATCTCACCCGCGACAGCGGCGCCGCAATTCATCCGCCCGCCGGCCTGACCGCTCCTGTAGCGGGAAACTGAACGAGGGGACCCCGTGACCGTCCCCGCGACGATCTTTCGTCAGTACGACATTCGTGGCACTACGGGCGACCAGCTCACGCCCGCCCTGGCCCGCGCGGTGGGCGCGGCGTACGCGACCTACGCCCGGGCCAAGCTGGGCCGTCCCGTCGTCGTGGCGCTGGGTCGCGACAATCGCCCCTCGGGTGAGGAGCTGGGGCCCGCGGTGGGCGAGGGCGTCGTCGCGGCTGGCGGACGGGTGGTGGACGTGGGAATCGTCCCGACCCCCGCGCTCTACTTCGCGACCCATACGCTTCAGGTCGACGGCGGCATCCAGGTCACCGGCTCGCACAACCCCCCCGAGTTCAACGGCTTCAAGATGGTGCTCTCGGGTGAAGCGATTTACGGCGACGACATCCAAACGCTGTACCAGATGATCACCGCCGACAAGCTGGACCGGATGCCGGGGGGCAACCGCGTGACGGAGACGGGGGTGCTCGTTGCGTACCGCGCCGCAATCGTCGCGCACAACACGCCGCTGGCGCGCCCGGTGAAGGTCGTGGCCGATTGCGGCAACGGCGTTACGAGCCTCGTGGCGATCGAGACGTTGCGCGATCTGGGGTGCGACGTCGTGCCGCTGTTCGACACATCGGACGGCCGGTTCCCGAACCATCACCCCGATCCGACCGTCGTCGAGAACCTCAAGGACTTGCAGGCGGCGGTCCAACGCGAACGGGCCGAGCTCGGGATCGCATTCGACGGCGACGGCGACCGCATCGGCGCCGTGGACGAGCACGGTACACCGGTGTTCGGCGACATACTGCTGGTGCTGTTCGGCCGGGATTTGGCGCGGCGGATGGGGAAGGGGAAACCCGTGATCTTCGATGTGAAGTGCTCGGAGATCCTCCCTGCGGAGCTGCAGCGCGCGGGGCTCGTGCCGATGATGTGGAAGACCGGTCATTCGCTCATCAAGCAGAAGATGAAGGACTGCGGCGCGCCGCTCGCCGGCGAAATGAGCGGGCACGTGTTCTTCGGAGGCGACTGGTTCGGGTTCGACGACGCGCTGTTCGCCGCCGCCCGGCTGTTGCAGTACGTGTCGCAGAGTCCCGGGCCGTTGTCGCGCCACCTCGCCGATCTTCCCCAGACGGTTTCGACTCCCGAGATACGCGTCGACTGTGCCGACGAGCGCAAGTTTGCGCTGGTGGAAGAAGCAGCGCAGTACTTCGCGGCCGAGTATCCCGTGTCGACACTCGACGGTGTGCGGATCACGTTCGCCGAGGGGTGGGGTCTTTTGCGGGCGTCGAACACGCAGCCGGTCCTGGTGATGCGCTTCGAGGCCAAGTCGCCCGCCGCACTCGCCGCGTACCGGGGTGAAGTCGAGGAGTGGCTCGCGCGCCACGCGTCCGGACCGTGACCGGCGGTGGGCGGCGCCGCGGGCGCGCGCTGCTGATCACGGCGGCGTGTGTCGCGGTGCTGCTCGTGGCCGGCCGCTGGCTGGCCGTTGAAACCGCGGAGCGCGCCTGGGCCGCCACGGTACGGGGCGGCCCCGTCTATCTCGATGCCCGCTCGCTGCAACGCCTGTTGCACTGGCTGGTGATGCTGGTGTCGGTGATGTGGGGCAGCGGCAACCTCTACATCGTCTACCGCGCCATCGGCTCGGTGCAGATGCCGCGCCGCATCGGCAATCTCGAGATCGTCGAAGCGGTGCCGCAGCGGCTGCTCCTCGCACTCGCCATCGTCATCGGCATCGTCTTCGGGCTGGGGCTTTCCTGGGGCACCGGCGAGTGGTGGCGCGAAGCGCTGCTCGCCAACGCCGCGCCGGTGTTCGGCCGTGTCGACCCCATCCTGCACAAGGACGCCGGCTACTACGCGGCGCAGCTCCCGTGGGCGATCGAGCGGGAGCAGTTCCTGCTGATCTCCACGCTCACCGCCGCCGTCCTGTGCGGTTTCCTCTATCTCGGCATCGGGTCACTGCGCTGGCAGCGCGGCCGGCTGGTTGCGAGCCCGCATGCGCGGACGCACCTCGGCGTGCTCGGAACCGGCGTCGCGGTGGCGATCGTCTGGGGTGCGCTGCTCGACCCCGCGGAGGTGGTGGCGGGGCTGCACGGCACGCTGAGCGCGGCGCTGCTGCTCCGGGCCCGCGGCGCCGCCTTCGTCGCCGCGGCCGCCGCGATCGCTGGGCTGCTGAGCCTCACCTGGATCTGGTGGGATCGCCCCCGCTGGCCAGCGACGGGGTGGAGCGTCGCGGGGCTCGCGTTGCTCGTGGTCTATGGACTCCTCCCCTCTGTCGGACGGCGTGGGTCGGAGGAGCTGTTCCCCGCGGAGCGGCGGGGGTTCGACGAGCTCGCCTTCGGCGCGCTTCCCCATCTCCGCTCCGACCTCCCCGAGTTTCCGACGATGGCGGCGTTCGTCGCCGCGCAGCCGCTGTGGAGTCCGAAGTGGGTCGCGGCTGCCACGCGGGGCCGCCTCGGCGCCGGCGAGACGGTCGGCGGAGTTGAGCTCACGCGCGGCGCCGCGGGCATGCCCGTCTGGGTCGTCGCTCGCGCGCCGGACGACACGGCGCTCTCCTCCCTGCAACCGGCCCCGACCTGGGAGCACGTTCACCACGGACGGCGCAGCGCCACCGGCGCTCCCCTCGGGCTGCTCGAGACCGACAGCGGGGCCCTCGTCCCGGCGCCGCTCGAGGTGCGCGATTCCGCGGAGTGGTTCGGCGAGGGATTTACGCAGTACGCGGTGACGGGCGGCGCCGCGCCCGCTGCCTCCGGCATCCCCCTCACCGGCGCGTGGCGCCGCGTGGCGCTCGCCTGGGTGCTGCAGAGTCCCGAGATCGCCCGCCAGACGACGACGGCGGAACGGCTGCAATGGCGTCGCACGCCGAGCGAGCGCTTCGAGCTCCTCGTGCCGTTCGCCCGCTTCGCCGTCCCCGAGCCGGTGCTCGTCGACGGCGCGTTGTGGTGGCGCGCGGTGGGATACGTCTCCACGGAGACGTTTCCACTCGTCGTACCGGTGCAAACGCGTGACGGTCCGGTTCGCCTGCTGCGTCCCGGCCTCGTCGGCGCCATGCGCGGCACGACGGGCGAGACCCGCTTCTGGCTCCTCCCTGGTGCGGATTCGGTTACCGCGGCCTGGGCCAAGCTCTTCAAACCGCTGATCGAGCCGGCGGACAGCGCGCCGGCGCCGCTCGTGCGCTCGCTCGAATTTCCCACCGCGAGCTTCGCGCTGGCGGCGCAACGCATCCTCGCCGCGGCGCGCGATTCGGACAATTGGCAGGTCGTGCCCCGTGAGCCGACCGATCTGCTGCTGCCCACGGATGAGGCGCCCTGGCTGGTGCAGGGCTTCACAGCGAGCCCCGCGGGTGCCACGCGGCTCGAGTACCTGGTACTCGGCCGGTTCGGGACCGGCGGGCCCGAGCTGTGGTCGATGCTGGCTCCGCCGCTCGACCTGCCCCCCCAGCTCCTCGTCGGCACGTCCGATACTCAGCCGGGGCCGTTGCGCCTCTGGATCGCCGACGGACACCTCGCGTCGTCGCAAGCGCGCTTCACCAGGCACGGGGCGGAAGTACCGCGCGTCGAGCACGTGTTTCTCACCTGGGCCAACCGCAGGGGCGAGGGGTCGACCGCCAGCGCTGCATTGCGCGAGCTGACGCTCGCCGGTCCGCCGGGCGCCGTGGACACGACCCTTTCAGGTCGCTGGACGCTGGCGCAGCGGCTGTTCAGCCAGCTCGACTCGGCGCTCGTCTCACGCAACTTCGAGCGTTTCGGGCAGGTGTACCGGCAGCTCGGCGATCTCCTGGGCGCGCGGCGCCGCGCGCTTGCTCCGACACCACCGGTTCACTAGAGACGTGCGGACGCCGGGAGTGGGGGCCCCGGACGCGGGGGCGCGGCCACGTGCTGCTAGGAGAGTCCCGCCCCGTGTTCGACGGCTGAAGCCGCCGCTCGGCGCCTGCGGCGACGCGTCTTGAAAGACGCAGGTGTGGCGCCATTTATGGCGTGTCGCGACCGCGCCGAGCGCGGACTTCAGGCCGCGAACTCCGGCGCGCGGCATGAACTTGTCTGGGCGCTGGAACACCACTAGACTGCGCGGCCGTGTCGACCGGTGGAGCGGGAACGATCGTCGTGGCGCTCGGTGGCAATGCCGTCGCGCCGGCAACGGAGCGGCCGACGATCAGTAATCAGTTCCGCCACACGCGCGAGAGTCTCGCGCCGATCGTCGACCTGGCGCGGGCGGGATGGCGCATCGCGCTGGTGCACGGCAACGGCCCGCAGGTGGGCGACGAGCTGGCCCGCAACGAGCTGGCCGCCGACCGGCTCGAGCCGCTGCCCCTCGGCGTGCTGGTGGCGGCGACGGCGGGGTGGATGGGCTACATGATCCAGCAGTCGCTCCAGAACGCGCTGGCCCGCGCAGGGGTGGAGCGTACCGTCGTTACGCTGATCACGCAGACGCTGTGCGACGCCAGCGACCCGCAGCTGCGACTTCCGGCGAAGCCGATCGGGCACGCGCTCGACCCGGCAGGTCTCGCGCGGCTGCAGGCCCGCGGCGCGCCGGTGCGCGAGGACAAGCCGGGAAAGTGGCGCCGCCTGGCGCCGAGCCCGCGGCCGATCGCGATCGTGGAGCGGGCGATGGTGCATGCACTGGTGGAAGAGGGAGATATCGTGATCACTTGCGGGGGCGGCGGGCCGCCGGTGTACGACGATCCGCGGCTCGGGCTCGAAGGGCTCGACGGGGTGGCCGACAAGGACCGGGTCGCCGCGATCCTGGGGCACGACATCGGCGCGCAGGTCCTCCTGATTCTGACCGACGTCGACGCGGTGTACCGCGGCTGGGGCACGACGGCGCAGCAGCCGATCCGGCGAATGTCGCTGGCGGAGGCCGATCAGCTGCTGCAGGGTGGAGAGCTGGGAGCGGGGAGTATGCGTCCCAAGGTGGAAGCCGCGGCGGACTTCGTCCGCGCCGGGGGCGCGCGGGCGGTGATCGCCGAGCTGGCGCATGGGCTCGCGGCGCTGGCGGGTGAGGTGGGCACGACCATCACGAAGGAGCGGCAGTGAACCTGCACGAGTACCAGGCCCGGGAGATTCTGCGCCGGCACGGGATTCCGGTGCCCGAGGGCGAAGTCGTTACGACCCCGCAGGCGGCCCACGCCGCCGCGACCCGCCTCGGCGGATCGGTCGTCATCAAGGCGCAGGTGCACGCGGGCGGGCGCGGCAAGGCGGGCGGTGTGAAGCTCGCCAAGAGCGCCGAAGAGGCGGAAGCGGTGGCGGCGAAGATTCTCGGAATGACCATCAAGGGACTCACCGTCCAGAAAGTGCTCGTCGTCCCCACGACCGACATCGCTTCCGAGAGCTACGTCGGCATCATCGTCGACCGCGAGTCGCAGCGGCCGCTGTTGATGGTGAGCGCCGCGGGGGGCATCGACATCGAAGAGGTCGCGGCGAAGACGCCCGAGAAGATCCATCGCCGCGCGATCGATCCGCGCTACGGCCTCTTGGCGCATCAGGCCCTGGCCCTCGCGTTCCAGCTGTACCCGGACGTCACGAAAGCGCGCGCCGCCGCCGCGATCATGCAGCAACTCGTGACCGCCGCATACGATGCGGGCGCATCGCTCGCAGAGATCAATCCGCTCGTCACGACTCCGGAGGGAAAGGTCCTGGCGCTCGACGCCAAGATCGTGGTGGACGACAACGAGCTGGAGCGCCGGCCCGCGATCGCCGCACTGCGCGATGCGTCGGCCGAGGCGCCGTCCGAGGTCCAGGCTCGCGAGGCGGGCCTCACGTTCATCAAGCTCGAGGGCTCCGTGGGATGCTGCGTGAACGGCGCGGGGCTCGCGATGGCGACGATGGATCTCGTCAAGTACTACGGCGGCGAGCCGGCGAACTTTCTCGACATCGGCGGCAGCTCGAATCCCCAGAAGGTCGTGAACGCCCTCAAGATCATCACCGCCGACGCCAATGTGCGCGCCATCCTCTTCAACATTTTCGGCGGAATCACGCGCTGCGACGACGTCGCCAACGGCATCGTCCAGGCGACGGGACAGTTCCCGCTCAAGGTCCCCATCGTGATCCGGCTGACCGGCACGAACGAGCAGGAGGCGATCCGTATTCTCACCAAGGCGGGATTCGAGGCGCTCACCGACATGGACCAGGCGGTGAAGCAGGCGGTCGCCGCGGCGGGAGGTGGGCGATGAGCGTCTTCATCGACAAGCAGACCCGTCTCCTCGTCCAGGGCATCACGGGCCGGGACGGCTCCTTCCATACGAAGGCGATGATCGACTACGGCACGAGCGTCGTGGCCGGGGTGACGCCGGGGAAGGGGGGGCAGACGTTCGAAGGGACCGTCCCGATCTTCAATACCGTCGCCGACGCCGTCGCCGCCACGCAGCCGAACGTGAGCGTCATCTACGTTCCCGCCGTATTCGCCGCGTCGGCGATCTTCGAGGCGGCCGATGCCCGCATCCCCCTGATCGTCTGCATCACCGAAGGCGTCCCGGTGCTCGACATGACGACGGTGATGCCGTTCGTGCGCGAGCGTGGGGTGCGCCTCATCGGACCGAACTGCCCGGGGCTGATCTCGCCCGGGCTCGCCAAGGTCGGCATCATCCCCGGCAACATCTGCACTCCGGGCAACATCGGCGTCGTGAGCCGCTCGGGGACGCTCACCTACGAGATCATCCATCAGTTGTCTACCAACGGGTTCGGCCAGTCGACGTGCGTCGGAATCGGCGGCGATCCGATCATCGGGACGAACTTCATCGACTGCCTCGCCGAGTTCGAGGGAGATCCCGGCACGCGTGCGGTAGTGATCATCGGCGAGATCGGCGGCGCGGACGAGCAGCACGCCGCCAGCTTCGTGCAGACCAAGATGAAGAAGCCCGTCGTCGGCTTCATCGCGGGACAAACAGCGCCCCCGGGCCGCCGCATGGGCCACGCCGGCGCCATCATCTCCGGCGCAGGCGCCACCGCCGCCGACAAGATGACCGCCTTCGAAGCGGCGGGCATCTCCGTGATGAAACGCCCCGCCGACGTCGTCCCGCTGCTGCGCTCCCGACTCGAGTAGCCCTCCGACCACTGACCACAGGCCACCGACCACACGAATGCTGACTCTCGCCATCATCAAGCCCGACGCCGTCGCCGCCGGATCGGCCGGCAAGATCCTCGCCCACCTCGAGGGCCAGGGGTTCCGCGTGCGCGCCGCCCGGATGGTGCGGCTCGGCACCGCCCCGGCCGAGGCGTTCTACGCCGTGCATCGCGAGCGGCCTTTCTTTCGCCCGCTCGTGACCTTCATGACGTCGGGGCCATGCATTCCCCTCGCTCTCGAGAAGCCGGACGCGGTGGCAGCGCTGCGGGAGGTGATCGGGGCGACCGATCCCGCCGACGCGAAGCCGGGGACGATCCGGAAGCTGTACGCTCAGTCCAAAGAGAAGAACGCGATTCACGCCTCCGATTCCCCCGAAAATGCGGCGCGGGAGGTGGCGTTTTTCTTCACCGAAGGAGAGTTGGCCGGGCTCTAGTCCAAGTTGCTTGACCCAAGTGCCACAACGGGTTAGCTTCGCTCGCCATGTTGCGATTCGACCTGCGAGAGCTCAGTCAGGGCCCCATCGAGACGCAGGCCGAGCTGGCACCGGAGGACCCCCTGTTCGAGGGGCTTGGTGTGGTCCTGGCGGAACCGGTGCGGGTGGACGGAAGGTTGCAGGGGACGGGGGAAGGCCGCTACTACTGGCACGGCCACCTGCACACGACCGTCGCAGGAGAATGCCGCCGTTGTCTCACCGCGGTCAAAGCGCCGGTGGCGGTAGAGGTTGGGGCACTCTTCACGAGTGACGAGGACGCAGGCGACGATCCTGACGCCTACCGGCTGCAATCCCACGATACGGAGGTGGACCTCCGACCCGTGGTGCGGGAAGAGCTGGCGTTGGCGCTGCCGCGGTTCGTGTTGTGTCGCGACGACTGCCGCGGGCTCTGCCCGAGCTGCGGGAAGGACCTGAATGCCGGTCCCTGTGGCTGCGCCCCGGCCGCCGATCCGCGCTGGCGCGCGCTGGCCGATCTGAAGGGCAAATTCACGGAATGAACGAGGCGAACTGACGATGGCAGTCCCCAAGCGCAGAACCTCCAAACGAAAGAAGCGCGCGCGGCGCACGCACTACAAGGCGGCGCCGATCGCATTGCAGGCCTGTCCCCGCTGTGGCGACCTGAAGCAGCCGCACAAGGTCTGCCCCACCTGCGGCTATTACGCCGGCGAGCAGCGCGTCGAGGTCGAGGACGCCTGAGGTGATCCGCATCGCGCTGGACGCGATGGGAGGTGACCAAGCCCCGAGCGCCGAAGTCGACGGGGCGGCCCTGGCGCTGGCCGAGCTGCCGCCCACGTTTCTGATCCAGCTCGTGGGACGGAAGGCGGAGATCGAGAAAGCGCTCGCCACGCACTCCGACATCCCTCGCGCCCGGCTCGAGGTGGTGGACGCGCCGGAGGTCGTGGGGATGGGCGAGAAGCCACTCCAGGCGCTACGCAGCAAGCCGAAATCGTCGATCGCGATCGGCCTCACGCTCCAGAAGAACGGCAAGTCGGACGCGTTCATCTCGGCCGGCAACACCGGGGCGGTGATGGCGGCGTCGACATTGATTCTGCGGCTGCACACCGGGGTGAACCGCGCGGCCATCGGGGCGCTTTTGCCGACGGCCCGCGAGCCGCTGCTGCTGGTCGATTCCGGCGCCAACGTCGATTGCGACGCCAAGGAGCTGGTGGGGTTCGCCCACCTCGGCGCCGTGTACGCGCGCGACGTGCTGGGGCGCGCGGAGCCCGCCGTCGGGCTCTTGAACATCGGCGAGGAAGACGAGAAGGGGAACGCCGTCGCGAAGGAAGCGCATCAGCTGCTCAAGACGCAGAACGGGTTCCGCTATGCCGGCAACGTCGAAGGACGTGACGTGCCTGCGGGCGAGGCGCGCGGGGCACCGCTCGACGTCGTGGTGTGCGACGGCTTCACCGGCAACATCGTGCTCAAGTTCTACGAATCGGCCGGCAAGGTGTTCGTCGCGTTCATCAAGAAGGACGCGCCCGACATTCTGCAGCGCCCCGATATGCGCGGCGTGCTGGAGATTCTCGATTGGGCGACCTACGGCGGCGCGCCGCTGCTGGGCGTGCAGGGGGTCTCGATCATCTGTCATGGGTCGTCCAACGCCAAGGCGATCAAGAACGCGATCCGCGTCGCCGTGCAATCGGTGGAGAGCCACTTGGATCAGGACATCGAAGCCGAGATGGTGCGCAGCCAGGTGACGGTATGAAGCGGCCGTTCGCCGAGCTCGCTGGAACGGGGCGCTACTCCCCGGCCCGCGTGATGACCAACGACGAGTTCTCGAAGATCCTCGACACCTCGGATCAGTGGATCCGCGACCGCACCGGCATCCGCGAGCGGCGCATCTCGACCGACGAAGAGTCCAACGCGTGCATGGGGAAGGCCGCGGCGCTGCAGGTGCTCGAGCAGCTCAACCTGACGCCGCTCGACATCGACGCGATCGTGTATGCGACGGCGTCGCCCGACCGGCTGCTCCCGTCGCAAGCGTGCGACCTCCAGGCGCTGCTCGGCGCCAAGAATGCCGCGGCGTTCGACGTCGGCGCCGCGTGCGCCGGATTCGTCTACGCCTTGAACGTCGCCGAAGCGCTGGTGGCAGCCGAGCACGCCAGGAACGTGCTCGTGATCGCGGCGGAGCGGCTCACCAAGATCATGGACTGGTCCGACCGCGCCACGGCGGTGCTGTTCGGCGACGGGGCGGGCGCGACGCTGGTGCGGCCTTCGAGCGACGGCAAGCGCGGCATCCTCTCGCAGTACATGAAGTCGGACGGGACGCTGGCGGAGCTGTTGTATCGCCCGGGCGGCGGGGCGGTGCATCCCCCCGACGCCGCGCTGCTGACCGACCACAGCTACTTCATCCACATGGCCGGCCGCGAGGTGTTCAAGGCGGCGGTGCTGTCGATGGCCGACGCCTGCGACCAGGCGCTGAAGCGAGCCGGGCTCACGGGTGCCGACGTCGATCTCATGATTCCGCATCAGGCGAACATCCGGATCATCGAGGCGACGGCGAAGCACGCCGGGATGCCGATGGACAAGGTGTACGTTAATGTCGACCGCTACGGCAACACGTCGGCGGCGTCGGTGGCGATCGCGCTGGATGAAGCGGTGCGCACCGGCCGGCTGCAGCCGGGGATGACGGTGTTGCTCGTGGCGTTCGGCGCGGGGTTCACCTGGGCGAGCATGGTCGTGAAGTGGTAGCCACGCCGCCTGTGGTCTGGCTCTGTCCGGGCCAAGGGGCGCAGCGCGTGGGGATGGGCCGGGATGTGGCGGAGCGGTTTCCAGCCGCCCGCCTTGTGTTTCAGGCAATCGACGACGCGTTAGGCGTTCCCCTCTCCCGCATCATGTTCGAGGGACCGGAGGACGAGCTGACGTTCACCCAGAACGCCCAGCCCGCGATCCTGGCGCACACCGTCGCGGTCCACGCCGTCGTCCACGGTGCGGTGGACCATCCCGTCGCCGCCGTGGGGCACTCGCTGGGCGAGTATTCGGCGTACGTCACGGCGGGCGCGTTGTCGCCCACCGAAGCGGCGAAGTTGGTGCGGCGGCGCGGCGAGCTGATGAACAAGGCGGGGACGGAGCGGAAGGGAACGATGGCCGCTGTGCTCGGGCTCTCCACCGCGCAGGTCGAAGCGGCGTGCACGGCGGCCTCGACGCGGGGCGGCGTGGTGGTGGCGGCGAATCTCAACACACCCGATCAGACCGTGATCTCGGGCGATCCCGACGCCGTGGCAAAGGCAGGCGAGGCGTGCAAGGCCGCGGGAGCGAAGCGCGTGCTGCCACTCAAGGTGAGCGGCGCGTTTCACTCGCCGCTGATGGCGCCGGCGGCGGCGGCGCTGCGCGCCGCGCTCGATAAGGCGGAGTTCGGGGAGCCCGCCTTCCCGATCGTCGCCAACGCGACGGTGGAGACCGTTAAGCAAGCGGCGCGGGCGCGGCGCACCCTCGCCGATCAGCTCACCGCGCCGGTGCGCTGGGTGCAGTGCATGCAGACCGCCGCGCAGCTCGCGGGAGACGGCGCGCGCTTCATCGAGATCGGACCCGGCGCGGTGCTCGCGGGACTGCTGCGCCGCATCGTCCCCGGGGCGGAAGTCCTGTCGCTGGGAACGGCGGGCGAGATCGCGGCGTTTTTGGAGGCACGATGAGCCGGCGGTCACGCGGTCTGACGGTCGGATGAACGTCGACCTCACCGGAAAAGTCGCGATCGTCACCGGCGGCAGCCGCGGCATCGGGCGCGCGATCGCCGGGGATCTGGCCGACGTCGGCGCCAAGGTGGCGATTCTGGGGCGCGACGAGTCGAACGCGGTTGCCGCGGCCGGAGAGATCGGGGCGGGGGCACGCGGGTATCGCTGCGACGTCTCGATCGCGGCGGAAATCGAGCCGGCGCTCGCGGCAATCGAGCAGGATCTCGGTGCTCCCGATATCCTCGTCAACAACGCCGGGACGACGCGTGACAACCTGCTGTTCCGGATCGGCGAAGACGACTGGGATACGGTGCTCGATACGAACCTGAAGGGTCCGTTTCTGATCACGAAGCTCGCGGCCCGCGGCATGATCAAGCGCCGCTGGGGGCGCATCGTGAACATCACGAGCGTGGTCGGGCTGATGGGCAACAAGGGTCAGGCGAATTACGCCGCGTCGAAAGCGGGCCTGATCGGTTTCACGAAGGCGGTGGCGCGCGAGCTGGCCTCGCGCAACGTGACGGTGAACGCGGTGGCGCCGGGGTACATCGACACCGAGCTGACGCGCGGTATCTCGGAGGAGGCGAAGCAGACCCTCCAGGCCGCGATTCCGCTCGCGCGTCTCGGAACCGGCCACGACGTGGCCGCCGCCGTGCTCTTTCTCGCCTCCGATCTGGCAAGCTACATTACGGGCCAGGTGCTCGTGGTCGACGGCGGAATGGTGATGTGACCTCCAACCTTCTGACGGGGCGCAACATGGCAATGGACATGAAGCAGCTCGAGGAAAAGGTGAAGGACATCATCGTCGAGGAGCTCGGGGTCGAGCGTGACAAGCTCAAACCCGAAGCGAGCTTCATGGAGGACCTCGGCGCGGACAGCCTCGACACCGTCGAGCTGGTAATGGCGTTCGAGAAGGAATTCGACATCGACATCCCCGACGAGGAGGCGGAGAAGCTCCGCACCGTGGGGGACGCGATGAAATACCTGCACGACAAGATGGGGAAGTGAGGGCGGAGCGAGCGTGAAGCGGCGCGTCGCAGTCACGGGCCTCGGGCTCGTGACGCCGTTGGGCAATACGGTGGACACGACGTGGGAGGCGATGATCGCCGGGCGCTCGGGTGCCGGGCCGATCACGCGTTTCGATCCCACGGCGTTGCCGGTGAAGTTCGCCTGTGAGGTGAAGGGCTTCGAGGCCGCGTTGTACCTCGACAAGAAGGAAGCCCGGCGTTTCGACCTGTTCACCCAGTTCGCCATGGGCGCCGCCGTCCAGGCGATGAAGGATTCCTGCCTCGAGCAGGGGTGGAGCAACGTGGACCCGCACCGCGTCGGCGTCATCATCGGGTCCGGCACGGGCGGGCTCGCCACCTTCGAAGAGAACATGCGGGCCTACATCGAGAAGGGACCGAGCCGCGTGTCCCCCTTCTTCGTCCCGATGTTCATGGCCAACGTCGCCGCCGCGGCGGTGTCGATGCGTTACGGCGCCAAGGGCCCCAACTACTGCACCGTCTCCGCCTGCGCGAGCTCGGCGCACGCCCTGGGGGACGCGTTCCGGCTGATCCAGCACGGTGAGGCCGACGTGATGGTCGCTGGGGGATCCGAGGCCGCCATCACCCCGATCGCGATCGCCTCGTTCGCCAACATGAAGGCCCTCTCCGAGCGCAACGACGACCCGACCACCGCAAGCCGGCCGTTCGACAAAGACCGGGACGGGTTCGTCATGGGCGACGGGTCGGCCGCCGTGATCCTGGAGGAGTGGGAGCACGCCAAAAAGCGTGGCGCGAAGGTCTACGCCGAGATGGTGGGCTTCGGCATGACCGCCGACGCCTATCACATCACCGCCCCCGCGCCCGACGGCGACGGCGCGCAGCACGCCATGCGCCTCGCCATGGAAGACGGCGGCATCCGTCCCGAGCAGGTGGGCTACATCAACGCCCACGGGACGTCGACGCCGCACGGCGACGGTGCCGAGACCGCGGCCGTAAAAACGGTGTTCGGCCCCCAGGCGAAGCAGCTGATCTTCGGGTCGACCAAGTCGATGACGGGACACCTGCTCGGCGCCGCCGGCGCGCTCGAGTTCGCGGTGTGCACCCTGGTGCTGAAGCACGGCACGATCCCGCCGACGATCAACCAGTTCACCCCCGACCCCGCCTGTGACCTCGACTCGGCGCCGAATCACTTCGTAAAGCGTGATGTCGAAGTGGCGCTATCGAATTCGTTCGGGTTCGGGGGGCACAATGTCACCCTGGCTGTACGACGCGTGTGAGCGAGGGTGCTCCAAGAACCATCATTGGCTGCTCGCCGTTCCTACCCCGGCTAAAGCCGGGGCTCGGCGCTAACGCGACGGGCCCTGAAAGGGCGTCGGAGTCTCGCGTTCTTCAGAACGAGTCGCGAAGCGCCGAGCGATGGCTTCAGCCGTCGTCCCTGGTGAACTCGCAAACATGCTAATGCCTGCTAAACACATCGATAACGCTCTCTCTCCAATCGCGCGGAAAGTCGAGCGGGCGGAGCGGCTCACCCGCGAGGATGGGCTCACGCTGTTCAACTCCTCGGACCTGCTCACCATCGGCCGGCTCGCCGATCTCGCCAACCAGCGTAAGAACGGCGATCGCGTCTGCTTCGCCGCCAATCAGCACCTCAACCCGACCAACGTCTGCATCCTGCGCAATACCTGCGTGTTTTGCTCGTTCGCGCGGATGCCCAACGAAGATGGGGCGTACACGCGTAGCCTCGATGAGGTGTTCGCCGAGGCCGATGCGGCGCGCGACAATCCGACGCGCGAGTTCCACATCGTTGGCGGGCTGCATCCCAAGCTCTCGCTCGACTACTACCTCGAGATGTTCCGCGGTCTCAAGGCGCGGCACCCGGACGTGCACATCAAGGCGCTCACCGCGGTGGAGGTGGCGCACCTGGCGCGCATCGAGAAGCTCTCGACGGCGGAAGTGCTCCGGGCGATGCAGGACGCCGGGGTCACGAGCCTTCCGGGCGGTGGTGCCGAGGTGTTCAGTCCGGCCACGCGCGCCACGATCGCCGACCGCAAGCTCACGGGCGACGAATGGCTCGCGGTGCACCGCGAGGCTCACCAGATCGGCCTCCCCTCGAATTGCACGATGCTGTACGGGCACGTGGAGACGATGGAGGAGCGGATCGATCACCTGCTCGCGCTGCGGGGGCTGCAGGACGAGACCGGCGGTTTCCTCACGTACATCCCGCTCGCCTATCACCCCGACCACAACGAGCTGGGTGAGGCGCTGGGCCGCACCGGGACCGCGACGACCGGTTTCGACGACCTGAAGAACATCGCCGTGGGACGCCTCGTGCTCGACAACATCCCGCACGTGAAGACGCACTGGCCCATGGTGACCCCGTTCATCTCGCAGGTGGCGCTGGGCTTCGGATGCGACGACCTGGAGGGGACGGTCGTGTTCGAGCGCGTCTACCATGAGGCAGGCGCCGGGACGCCGATGTGGCTGTCGTACGACGAGATCGTCGGGTTGATCCGCGCCGCAGGAAAGACACCCGTCGAGCGCGATTCCCTCTACCGGACTGTGCGGACGTTCGAGGATTGGGTGCCGGGGCAGCGCGCCGCCCCGAAAGAGGGACCGGAGGGACCGACGTTCCACATCGAGCATCGCGGGCAGGCACGCGGGAAAGGGAAACGGCAGCTTCCGGTGGTTGCGGGAGTTGTTGAGGGGTTGGAATGAACACGACCCAACTCCAGATCCTGCCATTGAGGACCCCGGGCTTACGCCCGGGGTCAGGAGTAGCACCTCGATTGGAGCCATCAGAGCGGAACTCGCTTTGGCTCGCAACCCTCCCCGGCAGTGGTTCACCTGACCCCGGGCGTCAGCCCGGGGTTATCGGTAATCGGATGGCGGTATGAGACTCGGCCGGATCTCCTACATCAACTGCTATCCGGTCTACGGCGCCATCGACCGGGGCATCGAGCGCGTCACCGCGGAGATCGTGACCGGGACGCCGGCGGAGTTGAACGATCTTCTCGTTGCAGGAGAGCTCGACGTTTCGGTGATCAGCGCCGTCGAGTATGCACGACACTCCAAGGACCTCGTGCTGCTGCCCGACCTCGCCATCTCGTGCGACGGGCAAGTGCGCAGTGTCTTACTGCTCAGCAAGAGGCCGGTTGGGCAGCTGGACGGACGGACGGTCTTGCTGACAGCGTCGTCCCGGACGTCGGTTGCCTTGGTCGAACTGTTGTGCCGTGAGGTATGGAAGATCGAGCCTCACTTCGCCGAGGTCCGGGCCGAGGCGAGCGATCTCGACCACCTGGCGGAGCTGCCGCATGACGCGGTGCTCGTCATCGGCGACCCGGCGCTGATCCTCTCCGCCCGGCGTGCCTATCCGCATTGCGTTGACTTGGGCGAGGAATGGAAGCGGCTGACCGGGCTGCCGTTCGTCTTCGCGGTCTGGGCGGCGCGGCGCGCGGCAGATCCCGCCCTGGTGCGGCGCTGCCATCGCGCGCTCGTGGCGTCGCGCGACTGGGGTCTGGATCACCTCGACGATCTCGCGGCTGCGGCATCGATTGCGACGGGGGTCGCCGTCGACGTGTGCCGCGAATACTTCGCCGGGCTCGATTACGCGTTCACCGATCGGCATCTCGCCGGGTTGACCGAGTTCTTCCGCCGGCTCGCGGCGGTCGGGATCGTGCCCGCGGGATCGCTGCAATTCCTGCAGGTGGCCTGATGGTCGACCGCACGAGTCCCGAATTCCGCGAAGCGCTCGAGCTGTACGAGCGGGCCCCGTTGCTTGAGCTGGGCAGGCTCGCAGACGCCGCCAGGTGGCGGCTGCACCCCGAGCCGGTCGTCAGCTATATCATCGACCGCAACATCAATTACACGAACGTCTGCGTCGCCGACTGCAAGTTCTGCGCGTTCTACCGCCGGCCGAAGCACGCCGAAGGGTACGTGCTGAGCTTCGAGGAGATCGGCCGCAAGATCGAAGAGCTGAAGGCGCTTGGCGGCATCCAGATCTTGATGCAGGGGGGACACAACCCCTACATCCCGTTCGAGTGGTACCTCGACCTGTTGCGCTACATCAAGCGGCACCACCCGATCCACATCCACGCCTTCTCCCCCTCGGAGGTCGATTTCTTCGCCGGGCGTTTCGGGATGGCGATCGAGGAAGTGCTGAAGGAGCTGATGGCGGCGGGGCTCGATTCTATTCCCGGCGGCGGCGGCGAGATCCTGGTGCAGGAGATCCGCGATCTCGTGGCGAAGAAGAAGGCGGGCGCCGACCGCTGGCTCGAGGTGATGGAGGTCGCGCACGGCCTGGGACTCAAGACCAGCGTCACAATGATGTACGGCCTGGGCGAGACGCTCGCCGACCGGATTGAGCACCTGTTCCGGGTGCGCGAGGTGCAGGGACGGACCGGCGGCTTCACGGCGTTCATCTGCTGGCCGCTGCAGCCTGAGCATACCGAGCTCGAGCACCTCGGCAAGACCGACGCGGTGGCGTACCTGCGCGCTCAGGCGATCGCGCGCATCGTGCTCGACAACCTCCCGAACATCCAGGCCTCCTGGGTGACGATGGGGCCGAAGATCGGGCAGGTGGCGCTGCGCTTCGGCGCGAACGACTTCGGCTCGTTGATGATGGAGGAGAACGTAGTTTCGGCCGCCGGCACGACGTGGCGCATGACACTCCCCGAGATGCAACGTTTGATCAGTGATGCCGGATATGATCCCGTCAAACGCCGCCAGGATTACACCCTGCTCCCTGAGGCAGCCTAGGCTGATGTCTGACAACTGATGGCTGACGTCTTGATTCTCGTCGGCTCGGAAAGCGACAAGCCACGCATCGAGCCGGCGTTCGAGGTGCTCACCAAGGCTGGTGTGAGCTACGAATTCCACGCCTCCTCGGCGCACCGCAACCCCGAACGCACCGGGGAGCTCGTGAAGGGGGCCAAGCAGCGCGGCTGCCGGGTGGTGATCTGTGGCGCCGGGCTTTCGGCGGCGCTTCCCGGGTTCGCCGCCTCGCTCACCGATCTGCCGGTGATCGGCGTGCCGTTCGCGGTGGGCCCATTGAATGGACTCGACGCCCTGCTCGCCACGGTGCAGGTGCCCCCCGGGGTACCGGTGGCGACGGTGGGAATCGACAACGCGAAGAACGCCGCGCACCTGGCGCTCCGCATCCTTCAGAAATAGATGACGACGAAAATCGGGATCGGCTACGACTCGCACCGCTTCACCGCCGGGCGGCCGCTCATCCTCGGGGGCGTCGAGATTCCCCACGACCAGGGCCTCGACGGCTGGTCGGATGCGGACGCGGTGGCCCACGCGCTGACGGACGCGATCCTCGGCGCCGCGGCGCTGGGGGACATCGGGCAGATGTTTCCCCCCGACAACCCGAAATGGAAGGACGCGAAGTCGCTCGATCTGCTGCGCAAGGCGACCCTGAAAGCCGCGGAGCTCGGGTATTCGGTCGTGAGCGCCGACGTAACGATCATCACGGAAGTGCCGAAGCTCTCGGGGTACGTCGACGAGATGCGCGAGCGCCTCGCCGAGGCGGCGGTGACGGGGTTCTCCAACATGTCGGTGAAGGCCAAGACGAACGAAGGGATGGGATTCATCGGTCGCGGCGAGGGGATCGCCGTGATCGCGGTCTGCCTGCTCGAGGAGGCGCGTACCTGAGCGAGTGGCTCCAGTCGCTCGCCGCCCTCCCGGCCGTTTCGCTGTACCTGTCGATCGGTCTCCTCGCCGCCGTCGAAAACATCTTCCCTCCCGTCCCGGCCGATACCGTCGTCGCGCTGGGTGCGTTCCTCGCCGGCCACGGCGTGCTCGATCCCTGGATCGTGTTCGGCATCACCTGGACCGCCAACGTGGGCAGCGCGGCACTCGTCTATCTCCTCGGTCGTCATTACGGCCGGGCCTTCTTCAACGGGCGGCTGGGGCGCCGACTCCTGTCCGAGGCGACGCTCGCCCACATCGAAGCGGCCTACGCGAAGCACGGCAGCTACGGGATCTTCCTGTCGCGCCTCCTGCCGGTGTGGCGCGGCGTGGTGCCCCCGTTCGCCGGCGTGGCGCGTGTCCCGGCGTTGCGGGCGCTCGCTCCCATCGCGCTCGCATCGGCGGTGTGGTATGGCGGGATCATCTTGCTCATCGTGCGGCTCGCCGCAACGCTCGATCAGGCGCTGGTGGCGTTGGGCCGAGTCAACCGTGTGCTGGGGATCGCCGCGCTGCTCCTCGTGTTGCTCGGGATCATCTGGTGGAGATGGCGCCGGCGCGCGACGCCATGAGGGCGTTCCGCCTCGAGCAGTTCCGCGACTACTTGGCACTCGAGGCGGGGCACAGCCGCCACACGGTGGAGAGTTATCTGCGCGACGTGGGACGGCTCGCGACGTATGCGACCGAGCACGGGCGACGCTCCCCCGATGAGGTGACCGCGGCGGCGCTGCGGGAGTTCGTCTACGCCCTGAAGGACGCCGGCCTGGCGCCGGCTTCGATCCACCGCCAGATCTCGGCGCTGCGCACCTACTACCGGTTTCTCGTCGGGGAAGGTCACGGAACCACGAACCCGACCGAGCGCCTCGAGTCTCCGAAGCGCTGGCGCTCGCTGCCGACGGTGCTCACCGTGCCGGAGATCGAGCGGCTGCTCGGCGCCCCGACCCCCGACGAGCCGCTCGGTATCCGCGACCGCGCCCTGCTCGAGCTGGCCTACGCGACGGGCGCTCGCGTATCGGAGCTCGTCGGGATCAAGCCCCAGAACGTCTTCTTCGAAGAGGGAATCGCCCGGCTCTTCGGCAAGGGGGCGAAGGAGCGCCTCGTCCCGGTGGGACGGCGCGCCCTCGGGGCCGTCGCGCTCTACACGCGCGCCGTACGCCCCACCCTCGATCGGGGCAAGAGCAAGGGAGTGTTGTTTCTCAACGCGCGCGGCGGACCGCTGTCACGGGTGGGTGCGTGGGGAATCATCAAACAGGCGGCGCGGCGGTCGGGGATCACGAAGCGCGTCACGCCGCACACGCTGCGCCATACGTTTGCCACCCATCTGCTCGAAGGGGGAGCTGATCTACGGGCGGTGCAGGAGATGCTGGGGCACGCCGACCTCGCCACGACGCAGCTCTACACACATGTGGACCGGGACTATCTCAGGTCGGTGCATCGCAAATTCCATCCGCGGGCCTGAACAAGACGTCAGACATCTGACGTCAGACGTCTGATGTCTTGGGGTTGCGTGCTGTTGCAAACCGGCGCCGCTCGGCGTTGTGGGATATCAGATCCGCCACCGTCTTCAGGATGACGAGCAGCAGGAGGCCGTACAGCGGCGTGTGCCCGCGCGACAGCGCCAGCGCGGTCAGGAAGACCACGATGTGCAGTACCAGGACGCGCGCATACGGCTGGCGCACCAGGTCCCACAGCGGGACGTTCTTGTACTCCCCGTCCAGCAGAAAATTCCAGATGAACGTGACACCGTGCGAGATCACGACGGCGAGCACGGCGAACCAGATCCCCGTTTCGCGAATCGCCTGGAGCACCGTCGCGGGGTGCGGGGGAATGGCGTTGTGGTAGCGTGGGCCGCCGAACAGGATGAAGATGAACACGCCGTGGATCATGGTGAAGATGCCGAAGTGCATCACGAAGATCGGGATCACGATCAGCTTCCCGATCCAGCGCCACGTCGAGGCGGGGTCGGCGACGACGAGGCGCAGTACGTTGTAGCCCCCGACGACGATGTTCTCGAGCCAGTAGATCAGTACGAGCGGGAAGATCTGCCAACGCAGGACCAGCACCCCATACAGCGGCACGGCGTTCGAGGCGAGCAGGAAAATGGTCGACAGGGCCGCCATGGCGGGATTGTAGCGTGCTCGACGCCCGCCTGCTTGACGATAGCTTGACCGGGGCGGCGCAGGATGGCCGCACCGGGAGGGAGGATGCGATGAGATTCATGGCGGTCGTATTGCTCGTGTTGGCGGCGGGGTGCATGCATCGGGTCGAGCGCCGCCTCGTACCGTCCGATCAGGCCGCGACGCTCGACGGCCGGTCGGCGTATCTCAAGGCCCACCTCAAGAACGGCTCCGTCTACCTCCTCTTCGGGTGGCGCGCCGACTCGGGCGGGCGGGTGATCAGCGGGACTGGGCAGCTGTTCGACGTCAACCGCGCGCCGGTGGCGAGCGGTGCCTTTCGGTTCCCATCCGATTCCGTGGCCCTGTTCGAAACGAACGTGCTGAAAAAGTCGGGGGCCACGACGGCGCTGACGGTCATGGCGGGCGTTACGGCGGTGGTCGCCGGCATCTGCATCATCAACCCCAAGACGTGTTTTGGATCCTGTCCGACGTTCTACGCTCCCGATTCCTCGGGTCTTGAGGTCATGCAGGCGGAGGGGTTTTCGGCGAGCATCGCCCCGGCGCTCGAGGCGACGGACGTCGACATGCTGTACGCCAGCCGTCCGCACGAGCGGGAGTTCACGATCCACGTCACGAACGAGGCGCTCGAGACGCATGTGATCCGGCGGGCGGATCTGCTGGCGCTGCCGCGGCCCAGTGGGGGGCGCGTCTTCGCCACGCCGGGCGGCGCGTTCCTGCAAGCGACGGGATTCACGGCGCCGTCCTCATGCCACGCAGCGGAAGGCGACTGCCGGGCGGCGCTGGCGCGGTTCGACGGCGTCCAACGCTCGAGCCTCACCGATTCGGTCGATCTGGGAGCGCGCGAGACGATCGAGCTCACCTTCGACTCGCTGCCGGCGGGGCGGTTGGGGCTCGTCGTCGCATCGCGCCAGACGCTCGTCACGACCTATCTCCTCTATCAGGCCCTCGCCTACCTCGGCCAGGACGCAGGGACGTTCCTCGCGTCACTCGAAACGGGTGGTCCCGCGCTGCGCCAACGAGCGCGCGCGATGAACGATGCGCTGGGCAAGATCGACGTGCTGGTCCCGGCGGGCGACGAGTGGGTGCCGGCCGGGACGACGGGGGAGACGGGCCCGATCGCCGTCGACACGAAAGTCATCCCGCTGCCGCCCGAGGCCGGCGCTCAGGGCTCCGTGCGGCTGCGGTTGCGGCTCACGCGCGGGCTGTGGCGCATCGACTACGTCGCACTCGTGGTCCTGGGCGATTCGGTCGAGCCGATACGGATTGCCCCAAAGGTCGTGCAGCGGGCAGGTGCGACCGATGCGGACGCGACACGAGCACTGCGTGACAGCACTGGCCACAGGCCATTGACCACATTTCCTGGCGACGCATACGACATTGTTTACCGTTTGCCGGAGCATTCCGATCGCTACGAGCTGTTCCTGGAAGCGCGCGGCTACTACCTCGAGTGGCTGCGACGCGAGTGGCTGCCGGAGGCCGACCCGGCGCGGGCGGCGCGCCTGGCGTTCGACCCCGCGGGGATGCTGCGGGAGCTGGCGCCGCAGTTCAAGCAGGTGGAACCGAGCCTCGAGCACCTTTTCTGGAGCAGCCGCTATGTCCAGCACTAGCGTGGCGCGATTCGCACCGCTGCTCCTCGTGGCGGCGTGCGCCCACAACCTAGCGCCGGGCGGATTTCTCCCGCCGCCGAAGGACGCCGGAAAGGACCTCTACGGAGGGTGGATCGAGCTCGTGGTGCCGGCCGGCCGGCAGGACACCCGGATCGCCGGGGAGCTGATCGCTGCGCGCGGCGACACCGTCTGGATACTTCCCGATACCGGGCAAGGGGTGATCGCCGTGGCGACGAGCACGGTCAAGCAAGCCAGGCTGGTGGGCTATCGGTCCGATGCCGGCGCCGTGATGGGGTACACCGCTCTCGGCATACTTTCGACCTTGTCGAACGGCGCCTTTCTCGTCCTCACCGCGCCGGCGTGGCTCATCACGGGAATCGTGGCGTCGTCCGCCGAATCGAAGACGCCGATCCGCGATACTCCGCCGCACATGTGGGGGGAGCTGGCGGCGTACGCGCGTTTTCCCGAGGGGCTACCGCTGGGGATCGATTTGGCGGAGATTCGGCCAAAGCCGGGGGCCAGAAAGGCCGCGGCGCCCAACCCCTGATCCGGAGTAGACAATGACGCCCGAGTTCTTGGCGCGCATTCTGGTGCGGGATCTCAACGCGGTGCGACGCGAGCTCGAGGCGTATCCCGACGAGCAGTCGGTGTGGGCGTTGCCGCCCGGAGTAACCAACTCCGGGGGCACGCTGGCAATGCACATCGCCGGCAATGTACAGCACTTCATCGGTGCGGTGCTGGGCGGCAGCGGCTACAAGCGCGATCGCGCCGCCGAATTCTCCAAGCGCGACGTCCCCCGTTCGGCGCTCATCGTCGAGCTCGAGGCCGCGATCGTGAGCGTAGGGCTGGGGATGAGTCAGGTCAGCGAGTCCCGGCTCACTGAGGACTTTCCCGAGGCCATCGCGGGGTACCGGGTCGTGACGGAGGAGTGGCTGATCCACCTCGTGTCCCATCTCGCCTATCATCTGGGCCAAATCGATTATCATCGGCGCCTCGTCACTGGGAACGGAGCCACGGTGGGTGCGATGGCGATCCCGGAGCTCGTGACGGCGCGCAAGACCGCGTAGAGCAGGGACCCTTCACCCGAGGAGCAGGCAATGGCCGAGAGCGTCTACAAGGTCATCGAGCTGGTGGGAACGAGCAGCGATTCGTGGGAGAAAGCGGCAGCGGCGGCGGTCAAGCGGGCGTCGAAGACGCTGCGCGATCTGCGTGTCGCCGAGGTGAGCGAGCTCGACATGGTGCTCAAGGACGGCAAGGTGGAGGCGTACCGGGCCAAGGTGAAGGTGAGCTTCAAGTACGAAGGGTCCGAGTAGGGGACAGGCACTTGGACAAGCGATCGAAACCGAAACCGCGTCCGCTCGATCTTCCGAAGCCGCCCAGGCCCAAACCTCCTGAGCCGTGGGAGCCGGCGCGCGTTCCGCGGCCTCCAAAGCCTCCGAAGCCCCCCGAGCCGTGGGGTTAAGCGGACCATGCAACTCATCGACGAACTCGAAGCGACTCGCAATGAGACGCTGAAACTCTTCACTCTCGATGCGGCGAGCCTCGCACGGACCTACGCACCGGGGAAGTGGTCCGTCCGATTCATCCTCCATCACCTGGCAGACAGTGAGACCGTTCTCTTCGAGCGCATTCGACGGGTGCTGAGTGAACCGCGACCGGTGCTCTGGGTGTACGACCCGGATGCCTGGGCCAAGGGCTTGGACTATTCGCAGGTGCCCCTCGAGGTGTCGCGCCGCGTGTACGAAGCGGTGCGGAGTGCGGTCGTCTACTACACGGAACGCTACTATGAGAGCGACGGGGATCGGGAATTTGTCCACAGCGTGACTGGTGTGCGGACCTTGAGAGACGAGTTCGACAAGATCGCCTCGCACAACGCGCATCATCTCGGTCAGATCAAGGCGGCGCTCGCCGGCACTCCCTGGCCGGCCGGCTAACGAGCGCCTTTCTTGTTTGCAGGAGGTTTCATGGCAGCGCAGGGATCTGCAGGAAACGTCATCGCCGCGCTCTGCAGCTTTTTCATACCCGGATTGGGGCAGCTGCTCCAGGGCCGTCTATTCATGGCCATCATCCAGTTCGTCCTGGCGGGAATTCTCTGGTTCTTTCTTCTGGGCTGGATCATTCACCTCTGGTCCATCTTGGACGCTGCCCTCTGGAAGCCCAAGCAGCCGGTGGCTTCATAGGACTGGTTCGTCTTGATTGTAGCCGCGTCACCGCGCAGCTTATGCGCGATCCGTTACACAGCTGTCACTTCCAACGATGTCGCCCACCCAGGAGCTTCTCATGAAAGTCACCAAGAACCTCGGAATGCTGCTGTTGGGCATCTGGCTCATCGCCACTGGACTGATACCGTTGCTCGATCTCAGTTTTTCGGGCCTCGGCACTGTCATGGCTATCCTGGCGATTGCAGCTGGCGCGCTGATCCTCGTGGGTCGGTAGGTGCGGTAGCCTCAACCAGAGCTCATGGCGCGGGAAGAGCGACGGATTGGCCCCTAAGGACGCAAACGAAGAGGTTCATGGGTCCCACGAGATCCTGATTATGCCGTCGTCAGCCTCGCGCCGATGCTCTCCGTGCGCCCGCGGCGAGCGAGACCAGGCGATCCACAAGCAAATGCGCAACTTGCTGGGCAGCCCCGTCACCCAAGGACTACTATGAGCCTCGTCGTCACTGTTCTGGATGCACAAGTCTCCCCCGAGCGCACATCAGCCTTGCAGGCAGCTTATGCCGAGGCGGCGCAGGGCCCGTTCCCAGCCGGCTTCGTCCGCAGCACCTTGCTGCGACTGGCAGACGATCCAACCCTCTGGCGGATCGAGACCATCTGGCAGTCTCACGAAGCCCTTGCCGCCATGCGTCGAGTCGGGAGGCCTCGCGGCCTTCAAATCTTCGAGGCAGCCGGCGCTCACCCGACGCTCACCGTACTGGACGCGGTTGCGGAGGTCGTACCATCAACAGGCCACGCCTGAGAGGAGTGAGTGAAACTCGCAACACTCTCAATTCTGACTTCGCCTCTCATGTCCAGAACCGCGCAGCTCGGCGCCGCAATCCTCGGCCTGCTCGTCATCGTCTTTCTCGCCAACCGGCGACGAGATCGCGGCGGCAGATGATGCACATAAGGTGATCGTTGCGACCGGCCTGTTGGCGACTGTTTGGAGCCACATGGCCGTGGTCATGGGCATCGTGTCGAGTGGAGTGGCGTTGATTATCGCCTCGGGAATCATCCGGCTGCTGCGTATGGCTCAGGCCTAGAACAAGGAAGACGTCATGGACCCGATTGACATTCTCGCACCACTCACGATCCTGGGTATCGTAGGAATAGTTGCGGCCGCGTTCGTCAAGGTGGCTCGACTGCGGGCCTCACGTGCAGAATCGCTGCCGCCCGACGCCGGTGGGCGGCTCGAGGAGCTCGAGCGAAGTGTCCAGGCTCTCCACCAAGAGCTGATCGAGACACAGGAACGACTCGACTTTGCAGAGCGTCTGCTCAGCAAGGCACGAGAGAAGGTGTGATCGGGTGAGACCGCTGCTCTTCGTGTGGCCATACTGGCTGCTGTTCTGGGCCGTATGGATCTGGGCGTTTTCACCCGAATTCCGCATCCTCCGGAACGCACAGAAGTCCGCCCGCGATTCCGATTCGCAGGACGCGGGCTCCGTCCGCGTCATCGCCTTCGGTGGGATGATCGCTATGGTCATCGCCTTTCCGCTCGCCTGGGTGTCCGCACTTCGGGTGCCCCCCGCGCTCGACCCCGTCATCTTCTTCATCGGCGTTGCGGTCCTCGTCGCCGGGAGCATCCTCCGCCGATACTGCTGGCGGCTCCTGGGGGCCTCGTTCACCGGGGACGTGCGTGCCCGCCCGGACCAACCCATCGTTACGACAGGGCCCTACGCCCTGGTCCGCCATCCTTCCTATACTGCCGGGATTCTGATGAACACCGGCATCGGGCTGGCGCTGGGGAGCTGGGCCAGCACCGCGGTGCTCGCGCTCGCAGCCTTTGCCGTCTATGCGTACAGGATTACCGTCGAGGAGCGCACCCTGCTCGCGGTGGTGGGCGAGCCCTACCGTGAGTTCATTCGCACGCGGCGACGACTCATTCCGTTCATCTACTGACGGGCGCCGGATTCGCAAACGCATGGAGCCGGTCGCCACCTTCCTCGACCATCTCGCTGACGAGTTACAGACCGACCTGGGACCGAACGTCCGAGGCCTCTATGTCTACGGATCGCTGACCCAGAACGCGTTCGATGTCCGGCGGAGCGATGTGGATTGCGTCGCCGTCATCCGTCGGCGGTTGAGTCCTTCTGTGGAGTCGCGTCTGCGCACCGGCTTGCGGAGATTGCGCGCCCGCCATCCCTGGATGCGGCGTCTGCAGCTGACGATTCTCATCCAACGCGAGCTACTGCGATTCAATGGTGACGGCTGGCTCTATCAGTTCGGGCGCCTGTCACGCTCCGGCTCGGACGGCAATCCGATCATCTGGGCCAACATCCTCGAGAGCGGTCGGGTGGTCTTCGGCGCCGACCCGCACAGCTTCGTGCCGCCGATCACAGCGGCGCTGGTGCGCGCGACCCTGGAGCGCGAGGTCGCGTACCTGCGCGCGGAGCTGGTGACCAAGCGGGCCAGCGTCTGGCGGAGCAGGGGAGCGTACCGGCGATACGCCACCCTGACGGCGTGTCGCATTCTCTACACGTTGGAGACGAGGCGAGTGGCTTCCAAGCGCATGGCGGCGGCTTGGGCGTTGCGACGCCTGCCATCCGCTCATCGTAGGATCGTTCGGCGAGCGATCGCACGACCACAAGGGAACCGGCTCCTCCCACTCGGACCCATTCGCACTCTGCTGGAACACATCGAGCGCTGCCTCGTGGCGGCGCGCGTCGGGGCTGCCTGACGCATGCCTGCCCCGGTGACCTGGCGACCATTCCAGGAGCCCTTGCGCGTCACTCTGGTACGAACCGGGCTCGTCGGGCTCGCGGTCGGATGCGTCGCTGCAATCGTCCAGGGTCAGCTCGCAACCTTGCCCCAGTGGACGGCGTTCGCATTGTGGTTTTCATTCGGCGGCCATTGGGTGGAGCTCTTCTTTCTCAACTGGCTCCGTCCCCGACTGTCTTCAGGCCGCTCGACGCAAGTCCTCGCTCGCGTGTTCACTTGGATCGCCGGGGGGACTCTCCTGATGGTTGGCGCCCGAATCACGATTCTGTCTTTGGGCACGCACGCGATGCGCCTGCCGCCCTGGTGGCTCGGGGGCCCCATTTTCCTCTGTGTCGAGCTTCTCGTTCACGCCCCGCTTCAATTCCGTGGGCAGCCTAACTTCTACAACGACCTGCGGTGAGCGCCGTGCACCCTTGCCCCGGCACTGCCGGCTGGAGGCAGCGAACATGCGACTCGTCTTCCTGGCACTCATCGGCCTGCTCGCTCCCGGCGGACTCTTTCTCTACTGGATGCTCAACGACTACACCTCCGTCGCCGCGGCGCTGGCCGACAAGATGGCCCTCGCGTTCTTTCTCGACTTACTGATGTCCACCTTCCTGCTCGCGTATCTCTTTGCCCGTGGCCGCTCGGCCCGGTCAAGTGGCACTGGTTCATCGCTTTCTCGCTGCTTGGCACTCTCGCTTTCAGCATCCCGCTGTTCGTCTGGCTCAACTGGCGCCGAGCGCCCGTTCCGCGGCGTAGTTTCGCCGAGTGGTGGCGCGCCGTCTAGATTCATGCAATCCGTTCGGGCTCGCGCTCCCATGGCCACAGCGCTCAATCGCGTGCTCGCCACGCTGCGATTGAGTCGGTGAGGTAACCCCCCAGGCAAACGCTCGCATCGCTGCCGGCATCCAACCGCTATGCCGTTCCCAGTGACCTCTCGACCCTTGTCGAAGGAATACGCCCGATGACTGCCCAGCGCCTTGTGGTCGCTCTGACGGGGCTGAACCTCGCCCTCACCGGTTCGATAGTGCTCAGTCGGGCCCGGCCCGCGGTCGCCGCTCCGGGAGTGTCCCCAGTGCTGCGGGGACGCGCATTGGAGATTGTGGATGACCGCGGGCAGGTCCGTGCCAGTATCGCGGTCATCCCGGCAGATTCGACGGGATATCCGGAGACGGTGCTGCTGCGCCTGCGAAATTCCGCCGGTCACCCCAACGTGAAGATCGCGGCCACGGAGGACGGCGCGGGCCTGGTGCTGGGTGGCCAGTCCGACCCAACCTACGCGCAGATAGTGGCGCGAGGCGACAGTACCTTCCTGAAGCTGAGCAACAAGAACGGACACGTCCACGTGACGGAGCCGTAGCGCCGTCTGACAATGCCGTTCGGTACCGCCCTTGCGCCGGTGGCCCCGCTCGCCGCAGCTTATGCAGCAATTCGTTAGGCGGCTCTACCGCCTGTCGCCCACACCACTACCTCGAGCTCGAGATGAGACGATCCGCTTCGCGCCGCGTTCGACGACCCGGCATCAGTCGCATCGATCAGCCATCGACCCGAACCCATGGATGGTTCGTGCGCAGCCAGTTCGGCGAGCGCGCCGATGGGAAGTATGGACCACGGCACCGGAAGTTTTTCGGGGACCATTCCCACGGAGGGAAGCGCCGCGCATTGCAGGCGGCGAAAGCATATCTGGCGCTGGTCCAACGCCCGCGCACCAAGAAGAAGGCGCGGCGCATGTCTCGCGCCGCTTGAACCGACACGAGAAGACCATCACGGGTCGCGTGGCTATCGCGCTCCTCGCGCTCTCCGCCTGTGGACCCAAGCTCGAGGACGCTCGGCTCGCCTGGCAGAGCGACCATCCCGATTCGTATGTCTTCGAGTACCAGCGGAACTGCGTGTGCCCCGGCTCCGGTGACTGGTGGCGTGTCACCGTCCAGCACGATTCGGTCGTCGCCGCGCAGCCGCTCGACTCGTCAGCAATCGTCAGCGATCCGGCATCGCTCCGACTGCACCCGACCATCTCCCAGATGTTCGACGGCATCGCCTTGTTCGCACAGCGACCGCACACGTGGACCAGAGTCCACTACGACAAGCGGTGGCATTACCCCACCGATGCACGGGGAGACATGACAGATCGTACGGCCGGTGGTTTTCACCTCTACGTGCGCAACTTCCATCCAACCCCCTAGGGACCCCTGGCGTTGAGGGGACGATTGGCGGGCCTCGCGTTGACGCTGCTGGCGCTCACCGGGATCGCTGCCGCCGTTGCCCTGACACACATGAACAACATCCCGGCGTATATCGTGATCGCGCCGGGGTACCTGGTGCAGGCGTGGCTGTTCGAGACACACCACGCGCTCGGTGGGTTCGGCTACCAGGCGACCATGGTGGGGGTGTCGGCCCTCGTCTGGACCCTGTTCATACTCGGCATGACTGCCGTCCTTCGGTTCATGGTCCGCCTGATACGACGCCTGGGGACCTGAGCCTGTCGAAACCGAGCGTCTTGGAGGCTTGTTTCAGCGTCTTTCTTGATTGTCGCCATCTAATCGCACACCTTATGCGCCACACGTCAGCCGGCTGCGGGAGGGGCGCAACACCATGGGCATGAGTGCCGAGCAGGCAAGAGGGGTCCTGGCGGCGTATCAGCAGGTCATCGTTGCTTCGTGGCCCGATCTCCATCCTGAGATGGCGACGCACGCGAAGGGCTGGGCCTCGGCATCCGCCGAGGCCCTGGAGCGCGAGCTCCAGCAATATGTTCGGGCCGCTACGAGCTCCACGAAAACCGTTCGAATCTTCTGGAAGCTGCTCCCCGACTACAAGTTCGGCGGATGCAACGAGCATTTTGCGCGGGATGCCGGGCTCACCGTCTCCGACATGATCGGTCACGACGACTTCGACCGGCGGCTCCCCTGGGTGCACCAAGCGGCGAAGTACCGGGCCGACGACGAGGCGGTCGTCAAATCCGGCCAGGCGCGGCTGGACATCGTGGAGCGGCAGCGCGAGGCGTCGGGGGTGATCACCTGGGTTCGGGTAGGCAAGGCCCCGATCCGGACGTCCGCGGGAGTCATCGGCGTGCTGGGCGCGTACGAAGTGCTGGACGCCAAGACCGGTCACAAATTGTTCGCCGAGAAGAGCCGCGGGGGCAAAAAGAGACCTTGAATGGCCTTGAACCCGAAGGTCTGGTACCCGATCGCCGTCGCCGCGACCGTCATCAACCTCGTCAGCGCCGGGTTCGCCGTGGGGCCCGCCCATATCTCGATTCATGCGGTGCTCGCGCTTGGGTTCGGGCTGTGGGCCCAGCGCCTGGGGCGGAGCAGGTCCGGGAGCGCACAACTCGAGCTTGACGCCGGCGCGACCGAGCAGCTCCAGGAGGGGTTCGAAGCGCTCCAAGCCGAAGTGATGAGACTGCGGCAGGAGCTGAGCGAGACGCAGGAGCGCGTGGACTTCGTCGAACGCGTGCTCGCTCAGGGAAAGGACGCGCAGCGGGTGGGACCGCAGCGCTAGCGAGAACCGGTGACCGCACGCATGGATGCCTCGCGCCGTCCACCGGGACTCGGAGCCGTACTCCTCGTGGGCCTCCTCTATTTGCTCATCGGTATCGTCTTCGCAGCGCTGGCCGGACAGGCGGTCGTAGCCTGGCGACGGGCCGCCTGGGTGATCAGCGCGGCCCTGTTCGCGGCACATGTCGGATACGAGCACGCGCGGCTGCGCAGCCCGCCGCGCACCACCGCCCTCCACGCCGCACTGGCCGCCGCCTTGGGAGCCTTCGGCCTCGCGGCCGCGGCTACGGCGCATGCGGTGGCCACGGCGAGCTTCCGCGGAGCCTTCGCCGTCGCTCTCGCGGCGTGGCCGATCCTCACCGGGGTGCCGGCGTATCTGGTCGCGCTGGCGCTTGCGGCGGGCCTGTCGCTCGCGAGGCGGAGCGATGAGCCGTGACGCCCCTCAGTGACCGCATCCGCGCGATCGCCTGACGCAACCCTTCCTCACCGCTGCCTGGCGCCACCTCGTCATGTTCAATTACGAGGTCGATCCCGCGCTGCTTTCGCCCCTCGTGCCGGACGGTACCGAGCTGGATAGCTGGAACGGGCTGACCTACGTCAGTATCGTGGCGTTTCGGTTCCTGGGCACCCGCATCCTCGGGATCCCCATTCCACTCCACCAGGATTTCGACGAAGTCAATCTGCGCTGCTACGTTCGGCGTGACACGCACTCCGAGCGACGCCGCGGTGTCGTCTTCATCCGCGAAATCGTGCCGCGGCGGGCGGTCGCCGCCGTGGCTCGACTCCTCTATAACGAGCCGTATCTCGCCCTCCCGATGCGCAGCGTCATTCAACCGGGCCCCCGCTTGGCCGTGTCCTATAGCTGGCGCCGTGCGGGGCGGTGGAATACGCTCGCCGCGCAGGCGCCGCCGCCGGGCACGCCACCGGCCGATGGCTCTCTGGAGCAGTTCATATCCGAGCACTACTGGGGGTACACACGTCAACGCGACGGTACGACGCTCGAATATCAGGTCACCCGTCCGCCCTGGATGGTCGCACCAGCCGATACGCACCGGATCGATGCAGATCTTGCGGGGGTCTACGGGCGCGATTTTGCGTCCGCGCTGCGGCAGCCAGTATCGGTATTTCTCGCCGACGGCTCCGCCGTCGCCGTCTCCTCGCCTTGTCTCGTGTCGCCGGACGCGGCACCTTAGGCCGGAGAACGTCGGGAACGAATTCCACCGCAGCAGAGGAGGGTGAGGGATGGGACACGTGAATTATCTGGCGGTGCTCATGGCGGCCCTCGCCGTGTTCGTGCTGGGATGGCTGTGGTATAGCCCACTGCTGTTCTTCAAGCCGTGGATGCGGTTGCGCGGCCTGGACCCCGAGGCGGCCATGAAGAACGCGAAGATGCCAGCGGGCAAGCTGGTGATCGAGTTCGCGCGCTGCTGCGTTCTCGCGTTCGTGATCGCGCGGCTCATGGGCCTGCTCGGCGTCACGAGCTGGCTGATCGGGATCCACTCCGGCCTCATGCTGTGGATCGGCTTTCCGTTGATCCTGCTCACCGGCTCTGTGCTGTGGGACAACGTCCCGTGGAAGGTGGCCGCGATCCACGCCGGCGACTGGCTGGTGAAACTGCTCGTGATCCCGGTCATCGTGATCGCGCTGCACTAGGACATACCGCCGGTCCCCATTTCGCGGTATTTTCGAGCGATGACCGGCTTTGCGTTGCCCGCAGACCTCGCGTACAACCGCGGTCTGATCGAAGATCCCGGCGCCTACGCCAAAGCGGGCGGCTTTCGGTCCTGGTTGTATCTCGTCGGCGACGAGTTCGCCGCGATGCCCGGCGGAATGTCCTACGCTCAGGTGCAGGCAGCCGTCCCCTCGAGCGCCCGCGTCGTGAGCGATCCGCCGCGGGTACTGAGCGTGGAGCTGGCGCGGCAGCACATCGCTGCGCTCGACACGCTGCCGCGCCCGACCCTCGTGTCGTGCCGGACGGGCCCGCGCGGCTCCGCCGTCGCCTACCTGTACGCAGGGCTGAAGAGGGGCGCGACGTACGACGAGGTACTGGCGGCGGCCGAGCGCGAGCAGGCGCCATTCTGCGCCTCGGCGGAGATCAAGGAATGGCTCCGCACGTCCCTGGAGACGTTGCGCAGCGAAACCCGTTGACCGTCTGACTCACACCCCAGCACAGAGGCACGCATGACGTTGCGAATCGGCGATAGCGCACCGGACTTCCAGGCCGACACGACACAGGGCCGCATCGGATTCCATCAATGGCTGGGCACTTCGTGGGGCGTGCTCTTCTCGCACCCCAAAGACTTCACTCCCGTCTGCACCACCGAGCTGGGCTACATGGCGAAGCTCAAGCCCGAATTCGACCGCCGCGACGTGAAGGTCATCGGCCTTTCGGTCGATCCGGTCGACAAGCATGCCGCCTGGTCGAAGGACATCGCCGAGACGCAGGGGCACGAGCCCAACTTTCCGATGATCGGTGATCCGACACTCGAGATTTCCAAGCTGTACGAGATGCTGCCCGCGTCGGCCGGCGAAAGCGCCGATGGGCGTACCGCGGCCGACAATCAGACGGTGCGCACCGTCTACGTCATCGGCCCCGACCGGAAGATCAAGCTGATGATCGCCTACCCGATGACCACGGGACGTAATTTCGACGAGATCCTGCGGGTCATCGACTCGCTGCAGCTCACCGCGAAGAACCGGGTGGCGACGCCGGTGAACTGGCGCCAGGGCGACGACGTCATCATCGCCGGATCGGTGACGAACGATGAGGCCAAGAAGATCTATCCGAACGGGTGGAAGGAACCGAAGCCCTATATCCGCATCGTGCCGCAGCCGCGCTGACGGCGTCGGTCGGCTCCACCAATGAGCAAGCCCGTCTTGCTGACCGTCGACGATGACCCCGAGGTTCTGAACGCCGTCGAGCGCGACCTGCGGCACCACTTCCGGACCGATTACCGCGTGGTGAAGGCGTCCTCCGGCGCCCAGGGCCTCGAGGCGGTGCGGCAGCTGAAGCAGCGCGGCGCCCAGGTCGCGCTTTTCCTGGTGGACGAGCGCATGCCGCAGATGACCGGAACGGAGTTTCTGGTCGAAGCCATCAAGATCTATCCCGACGCCCGCCGCGTGCTGCTCACCGCTTATGCCGACACCGAAACGGCGATCGCGGCGATCAATCGCATCGGACTCGATCACTACCTCCTCAAGCCGTGGGAGCCGCCGAGCGAACGCCTGTTCCCGGTCCTCGAAGACCTCCTGTCCGACTGGTTCGCCCGGGCGCGACCCGCCTACGACGGCATTCGCGTCGCGGGGAACGTGCTCTCCCCATCGAGCTTCGCGGTGAAGGATTTCCTCGCGTCGAACCTGGTGCCATACCAATGGCTCGACCTGGAGAACGATGCGACGGTGCGGGAGCTCCTGTCGGGCGCGAGCGGCGGCGTGACGCGAGACCCCATCGTGCTGTTCCCCGACGGCACGATGCTGGTGCAACCCACTCCCCGCGAGCTGGCGGAGAAGGTCGGGATGCAGACGCGGGCCAAGCAGCCGTTCTACGACTTGATCGTGGTGGGCGCGGGGCCGGCGGGACTCGCCGCCGCGGTGTACGGCGCCTCGGAAGGACTGCGGACCATTCTCGTGGAGCGCAGTGCCCCCGGCGGACAAGCCGGCAGCAGCTCGAAGATCGAGAATTATCTCGGCTTCCCGGGCGGGATACGGGGGGACGACCTGGCGCGGCGCGCCGCGGACCAGGCCAAGCGCTTCCATGCCGAGATCATCACCCCTCAGGAAGCGGTGCAGATCAGGCGCGAGGATCCCTATCGCAAGGTGATCCTGTCCGATGGATCGGAGCTCACCGGGTACGCCGTGTTGATCGCGCCCGGTATGGAAGTGCGCCGGCTCGAAGTCCCCGGGATCGAGCCGCTGCTCGGCGCCGGCGTATTCTATGGCGCGGCGCTCACCGAGGCGGCGACCTACCGCGGCCAGGACGTCCTCATCGTCGGCGGCGCGAACTCCGCCGGCCAGGGAGCGATGTTCTTCTCGCGGCATGCCCGCAAGGTGACGGTGCTGGTGCGGGGACCGAATATCGCCGCCGCGATGTCGCGCTACCTCGTCGACCGGCTCGCCGAGACCCCCAACGTGGACGTGCTGGTGAACACGAGCGTGGTCGGTGTGCGGGGCAACGGCCGGCTCGAGACGGTGACGGTGCGCGACAGCGGGACCGGCACGCAACGCGAGCTCCCCGCCGCGGGAATGTTCATCTTCATCGGAGCGGCGCCGCGCACCGCGCTGGTCGCGGATGTAGTGCTGCGCGACCCGCAGGGGTTTGTGCTGACCGGCCGCGACCTGATGACCGCGGGGAACCGTCCCGCTGGGTGGACGCCGGCCCGCGATCCGTTTCCCTTCGAGACCAGCGTGCCGGGAATATTCTGCGCCGGCGACGCCCGCTACGGCTCCGGCAAGCGCTGTGCGGCAGCGGTCGGCGAGGGCTCGGCGACGGTGAGCATGATCCACCAGTACCTGCAGACGGTGTGAGCGTGGCCGACCTGATGGCGCGCCTCGCCGCGCACCGGACGGTGGGGCAGGCCCCGCGCGCCGAGCTGGAGTGGCTGGTCGCACACGGCACGATCCGTCACTACGATCCCGGCGAGCTCGTCTCCCGCAAAGGGGAGCCCGTCGACGGGATGCACATCGTGCTGCACGGACGCCTGTCCCATTTTCGCGACCAGGGCGGCACGACGCGCAGGGTGATGGATTGGCGCGACGGAGATGTGACCGGCCACCTGCCGTACTCCCGCTTGGACACCGCACCGGGGAATACGATCATCGACGAGCCCACCGAGACACTGTTCGTGGCTCGGGGGGAGCTCCCCGCGATGCCGGTCGCCTGCCCGCAGGTGACGGCCGCCCTCGTGCACATCATGGTCGACCGGGCGCGCGCCTTCAAAACGAGCGACTTGCAGCTGGAGAAGATGGCGTCGCTCGGTAAGCTCGCGGCCGGGCTGGCGCACGAGCTGAACAACCCCGCCTCCGCGGCGGCCCGCAGCGCCCAGCTCGTGTCCCGGATGCTGGAGGAGTCGGACACCGCCGCGCGCGCGCTCGGCGCCGCCCAACTCGACGCGCGGGAGACGGCGCTGGTCGACCGCGTACGGACGCGCTGCTTCGACGCGCCCGCGACGAACGTCCTCTCACCGCTCGAGCGCGCCGACCGCGAGGAGGCGATCGCACAATGGCTGGCGGACCACGACGCGGACGAGTCGTTCGCCGCGGCGCTCGCCGAGTCCGCTATGAACATCGCTGTGCTCGACGAGCTGGCAGGAGCGCTGACCGGCCCGAAGCTGGGCACCACGCTGCGCTGGGTCGCAGCCGGCTGCACGCTGCGCGGGCTCGCCCGGGACATCGAGCGGGCGGCGTCGCGGGTCCACGCGCTCGTGAGCGCCGTGAAGGGCTTCACCTACATGGATCACGCGACGGCGCCCGAGCCGGTGGACGTCGGGAAGGGACTGACCGACACGCTGGCGCTGCTCGCCGCCAAGGCGCGCGGCAAGGCGGCGTCCGTGACGGTCGACGTACCGTCGGACTTGCCGCGCGTGCGCGGCTTCGGTGGCGAGCTGAACCAGGTGTGGGCGAACCTGATCGACAACGCGCTCGACGCCGTGCCCGACGGCGGGCGGGTGGTCGTGACGGCGCGCAGCGACGGGCCGCACGTCGTCGTACGTGTGACGGACGACGGGCCGGGGATACCCTCCGACGTGCGCAGCCGGATCTTCGATCCGTTCTTCACCACGAAGCCCGTGGGGAAGGGAACGGGGCTCGGCCTCGACATCGTGCGGCGGCTCGTGGACCGCAACGAGGGGATGATCGAGGTAGAGTCGACGCCCGGGCGGACGGAGTTCCGCGTTGCGCTGCCGACGCTGGGGTGAACCGGTCATTTCCCTCGGAACGAGGTGTTCCCCTAGACCACCTGGTTTCTGGCGATGACCTCGCGGTAGAACGCGGCACTCAACTTCGGCGTGCGTCGCTGCGTGGCGTAGTCCACGTAATGCAGTCCGAATCGGTTCGTGTAGCCGTCGGCCCACTCGAAGTTGTCCATCAGGCTCCACAGGAAGTAGCCCTTCACGGGCACCCCGTCGGAGACGGCCCGTTGCAGCTGGGAGAGGTAGTTGCGCAGGAACATCACGCGATCGGTGTCGTAGACCTGACCGTCCGCCGCGGGCACGTCGGACGATGAGCAGCCGTTCTCAGTGACGTAGATCTCTCCCACGTTCCAGAGCTTCGCCACGTGGCGCGGCCCCCAGTACAACACCTCCGGACCGATGAACAGCCACGGCGAGGCCATGTGCGGATACGAGGCCGGATTCGGGACGACGGCGAAGCCGCTCGGTCCCGGGTCCGCGCGCACGAACATTGGCTGGTAGATGTTGGTGCCGACGAAATCGAGCGGGCTCGAGATGACCTTGAGATCCTCGAGCGTGAAACGCGGCGCATCGGCACCCGCCGCCGTCAGATACGCGTCGCTGTACTTCCCCTCCAGAATCACCGTCAGATACTGGGCGTTCACCTCACGGGTGGCGCGCTCGGCCGCCGCGATGTGGGGCGGTGACTCGATGACCGGGACACCCACGACCAGATTCTCGGCCAGGCCGACTTTCGTGCCCGGCTTGCCCTTGGCGCGGATCGCCTGCACGGCGAGACCGTGGCCCAGCACTCCGTTGTGGCGCGTCTGGTTGAACCGCCCGGGCGGCAGCTTGACCCCGGGTGCGTGGATCCCGATCCGGTAGCCGAGCTCCATGAAGGCCCCGAACTCATTGATCGTGAAGATGTGTTTCACACGGTCGGTCAGCCGCTCGGCGACGTACCCGGCGTAGTTGCCGAACGCCTGCGCCGTTTCGCGGGACTCCCAACCGCCGACGCGATCCTGCAGCGCCTGGGGCAGGTCCCAGTGGTACAGTGTGGCGAACGGCTCGATCCCGTTGGCGAGCAGCTCGTCCACGAGCCGGTTGTAGAAGTCGAGCCCCTTCGGATTCGGCGCACCACTTCCCTGAGGGAACACGCGGGGCCAGGCGATCGAGAACCGGTAGGCTTTGACGCCGAGCGTCTTCATCAGCTGGACATCTTCCTTGTACCGGTGGTAGTGGTCGTCTGCCTGGTCGCCTGTCGCGTTGTTCGCCACCTTCCCGGCGGTGTGTGAGAAGGTGTCCCACACCGACGGCCCGCGACCATCTTCTCGGACAGCGCCTTCGACCTGGTAGGAGGCGGTCGCGGTGCCCCAGAGAAAGCCAGTCGGGAAGCCGCGCGGCTCCGGCGGCATGGCTCCGGCCTCCGGCCTGACCGGCTGCCCGAGCGGGAGGACGGTGGCGGCGGACGTCGAGGAGACGCCCAGCGCGGCTGCACCGGCGAGCTTCGCGAAGTTGCGGCGCGTGATCTGGTCAGGCATGTGGGGGAGCTCCCGGGGGAATGGTCGCGGCGGCAATGACGGCAGCGTGGCGATGGAGATAGCACGAATGCCATGGCGGTAAAGGGCCCCTGGACACCGTCGCCGGTTCAGTGTCTAATTTTTACCATGCGCTACCATCTCCGTTTTGCCCTGTCCGCGTTGTTGCCCGTGATCGCGGCCGCCCCGGCCCTCGCCCAAACCGCGCTGCAGCTCCGGTGGCAGCTGGAGAAGGACGTCTTCCGCGATTCGACGAGCGGCTCACGCGTCGTCTTCACGCTGACCAATCGCGGCACGCGGCCGCTCGCCGCGAGCGGCTGGGCGATCTACTTCAGCGCCCTGCACGGGGCGCAGCCCGGCAGCGTAGAGAGCGGCTTCGCGATCGAGGACGTGACGGGCGACCTGCACCGTCTCGTTCCCGGTGCCGGCTTCGCGGGCCTCGCCCCCGGCGCCAGCATTCGCATCCCGTACATGACGTGGGACTTCCTGCTCAACCGGAGCTTCGTGCCGAAGGGCCCCTACATCGTGTTCGATAGCACGAACGGTACGGGGCAAGCAATCAGTAACTATGTCGCCGTTCCGTTCGATCGCCCGCCCCAGGGAGACGGGCACGACCCCCGCGTGATCTCACCCGAGCGGCAGTATGCCCTCGACTCCGTGATTCGCGACATCCCTGTGAGCGACCTGCCGCCGATATTCCCGACGCCGGTGCAGGTCACGCGGGGAGCGGGAGAGCTGCGCTTCAGCGCGATGCCGGTGGTCGCCGCGTCCGACTCGTTGCGCAACGAGGCGGCGTTCGCGCGCGACTACCTGCAGCGGTATTTCGGAAAATCCCGGAAGGCGATGGTCCCGCCGCTGCGACTCGAGGTGGGCGCGGTCGAGGGTCAAACCTCTCCGGAAGCCTACCAGCTCGTGGTGGATCCGACGGCCGGCATCCGCATCGTCGGCGTCTCCTCCGCCGGCGTCTTCTACGGTCTTCAGTCACTGCGCAGCCTGCTCCCTCCGCCGTCTCCAGGCGGGGGCCTCGTGCTGCCGGCGCTCACCGTGGTGGACGCCCCGCGCTTCGGCTATCGCGGATTCATGCTCGACGTGGCGCGCAACTTCCAGCCGAAAGCGGCGGTGCTGCGCACGCTCGATCTGCTGGCGCGCTACAAGCTCAACGTCCTGCACCTGCACCTCACCGACGACGAGGCCTGGCGCATCGAAATTGCGAGCATCCCCGAGCTCACGGCGTTCGGCGGCCGGCGGGGCCACACCGTGGACGGCAGCCGTTTCCTGCCGCCGGCCTATGGCTCCGGGCCCGACACCGGTCGGGCGTTCGGTAGCGGCTATTTCTCGCGCGCCGATTACGTCGAGATCCTGCGCTACGCCACGGCGCGCCACATCGAGGTGATTCCCGAGATCGAGATGCCGGGCCACGCGCGGGCCGCCGTGAAGGCGATGCAGGCGCGGTTCCGCGCCACCGGCGACCGCCAATACCTCCTGAGCGACCCCGACGACACCTCGACCTACACCACGGCACAGGGCTATCACGACAACGTGATGAATCCGGCGCTCGAATCCACCTACGGCTTCCTCGAGCACGTCGTCGGCGATCTCGTCGCGCTGTACCGCGAGGCGGACGTGCCGCTGCGGCACATCCACATGGGCGGCGACGAAGTCCCGATGGGCGTCTGGCAAGGCTCTCCCGCAGTCCAGGCCTACCTGCAGGCGCACCACCTCGCGAGCGTCGACGATCTCTGGTTCGTCTTCTACGGCCGGGTGGCGCAGATCCTGAACGCCCATGGCCTCGTCCCCTCGGGATGGGAAGAGATCGCGGTGCGCAAGACGCGCCGTGACAGCCAATCGGTCAACATCCCCAATCCCGATTTCGCCGCGCGCGGCTGGCGCGCCTACGTCTGGAACAACGTGCCCGGCTGGGGGGGCGAAGATCTCGCCTACCGTCTCGCCAACGGCGGGTACGACGTCGTGTTGTGTCCCGTGACCAACCTGTACTTCGACCTCGCCTGGAACCAGAACCCGGAGGAGACAGGACTCGACTGGGGCGGGTACGTCGATGTCCGCAAGGGGTTCCAGTTCATCCCGTTCGATTACTACCGCAACCTGCGCGTCGATCGGCGCGGCAACCCCCTGGATTCTACCGTCTTCATCGGCAAGGACCGGCTCACCGACTACGGCCGGACGCACATCCTCGGCATCCAGGGCGACCTCTGGTCCGAGACGTTGAGCAGCCCCGATCGGCTGGAGTACATGATGGTGCCGAAGTTGCTGGGCCTCGCGGAGCGGGCGTGGGCGCCAGACCCCGATTGGGCCACCGAGCGCGACCCCGTGAAGGCGGCGGCGCTCTACGGCGAGGCGTGGTCGCGCTTCGTGAACCAAGTGGGCAAGCGCGAGCTGCCCCGGCTCGATCGGGAGGTGCCGGGCATCAGCTATCGAATTCCCACACCGGGCCTGGAGCCGGACGGCGGGTCCGTCCGCGCCAGCCTGGAGCTCCCCGGCTTCACGCTGCGCTACACGACCGATGGCAGCGAGCCCACCGCCCGCAGTCCCGTCGTCCACGGTCCGATCCCCCTCCGAGGGACGATCAGCGTGGCGGCGTTCAGCGCCACGGGCCGCAAGGGTCACACCGCACACCTCACGGCGCAATGACGGCGAAGCCGTCGGAGCCGACAAGGTGGACGCGTCCATGAAGGGTCTCGTGAGGGCCGCGCGCGCGCGTTGGCTGCTCCTCGCCGGGATCGTCGCGTACTCGACCGCGGCGGCGCAGCGCCTGCCGCGCTCGAGCCCCGAGCGGCAGGGGATCTCGTCGTCCGCTATCCTCGCCTTCGTCGAGCGGGCGGACAGCGAAATCGACGCGCTGCACAGCTTCATGTTGGTCCGGCACGGGCACGTCGTGGCCGAGGGGTGGTGGAGCCCGTACGACTCGAGTACGCCCCACATGCTGTACTCGCTCAGTAAGAGTTTCACCTCGACCGCGGTCGGGCTGGCGATCGCGGAAGGAAAGCTCAGTCTCGACGATCCGGTGCTGAAATTCTTCCCGGAGGACGCACCGGCCGAACCGTCGGGCAACCTCAAGTCGATGCGCGTGCGCGACCTGCTGCGCATGGCCACGGGACATGATCGGGAAAGCCTGCCGTGGCACTGGACCGGCGATCCCGCCGCCATACCACCACCCGGCCAGGCGTGGACCAGGACGTTTCTGGCGCAGCCCGTCCCCTTCAAGCCGGGGACGCACTTCCTGTACAACTCGCCGGCCACCTACATGCTCTCGGCCATCGTACAGAAGGTGACCGGCCAGACGGTGCTCGACTATCTGCGCCCGCGGCTATTCCAGCCGCTGGGCATCGACCACCCCGACTGGGGCTCGAGCCCGCAAGGGGTGTCGCTCGGCGCCTTCGGTCTCCTGATCCGCACCGAGGACATCGCACGCTTCGGGCAGCTCTACCTTCAGAAAGGGAAGTGGAATGGTCGGCAGCTCGTTCCCGCCGCCTGGGTGAGCGCCGCCACATCGCTCGAGGTCGCGAACGGGTCCTCGCCGGAAAGCGACTGGGACCAGGGCTATGGCTTTCAGTTCTGGCGCTCCCGGCACAACTCGTTTCGCGGCGACGGAGCGTTCGGGCAATACTGCATGGTGCTCCCCGACGTCGACGCCGTCGTCGTGATCACGGGTGGGGTGCGCAACATGCAATCGGTGATGAACCTCGTGTGGGATGTCCTGCTGCCCGTGATGGGGCCGCGTCCGCTCGCCATGAATGCCGCCGCCGAGCGTCGCCTGCGGGCGCGGCTCGGCGGCCTGACCCTCCACCCGCCTCCCGGAGCGAAGACCGGCCCGCTCGCCGGCACGTCGGCGCGCTGGTACACGCTGCCCGACAGCGGCGACGGGCCGCGTGCCGTCGCGCTCGATTTCGGAGGGCAGGGCCCCGCGCTGCTCGTGCGCACGGCGACGGGGGAGACCCGGATGCCGTTCGGCATCGGGACGTGGGCGAAGAGTCGCGGCGGGTTCACCGACGGCATCGCTCAGTTCCTGAGCGTGCCTCCCAACCCGCTGGTGGCCGCGAGCGGAGCGTGGACGCGGGACAGCGTCTTCACGCTCAAGCTGGCACTCTACCAAACGCCGTACGGCGAGACCCTGATGTTTCGATTCGACGGGGACCGGGTAGTCCTGGACCGGGAGTACAACGTCTCGTTCGGTCCCACGACACAACCGCAGCTGATCGGGCTTGGTGCACCGAGCAAATGAGACGATTCCCGCGCATCACCGTCCTCGTTGTCGTCGCTTGCGCCGGTCCAGCGTCCGGCGGCCCCGGTCCTCTCTGGCAGGATGAATTCGACGGGCCGGCGGGCGCGACCTTCGACCGCGCGAAATGGACCGCCGATACCGGCGGCTCGGGCTTCGGGAACCAGGAGCGGGAGTACTATACGACTCGTCCGGAGAACGTGGCGCTCGACGGCCAGGGCGATCTCGTGATCACGGCCCGCGTCGACTCGAGCCACACCTGCTGGTACGGGACCTGTCGCTACACGTCGACACGGCTCAAGACCCAGGGGCTGTACGCGCGCGCGTACGGCCGTTTCGAAGCGCGCATCAAGATCCCGCGCGGCCAGGGGTTGTGGCCGGCGTGGTGGATGCTGGGGACGAACATCGGGTCGGTGGGGTGGCCCGAGAGCGGCGAGATCGACATCATGGAGAACATCGGGCGCGAGCCGGCGATCGTGCACGGCACGGCGCACGGCCCCGGTTACTCGGGCGGCAACGGCATCGGCGCGCCCGACACGCTCTCCCCCGGCGCCTTTGCCGACGACTTCCACGTGTACGCCGTATCCTGGCAGCCCCAGGAGATCGTGTGGTACGTTGATGGCAGGGCGTATCATCGCCTGACGCCGGCGAGTCTGCCGTCCGGAACGAAATGGGTATACGATCATCCCTTCTTCCTGCTGCTCAACGTGGCGGTCGGCGGCGGCTGGCCGGGAGATCCCGATAGCACGACGACTTTCCCGCAGCAGATGGTGGTAGACTATGTCCGCGTGTACAGCGAACCCTAGAGGCAGGTGACCATGGAACGGCGCACATTCATTCAGACGTTGGGTGCGGCAACCGGTGGCATGATGGCGTCCCCCCGGCTGCACTGGGAGGAGGCGACTCACCTGGAGCGCATCGGCCTCGAGCTGTATTCGGTCCGCACCGAAATGATGAAGGATCCGGAGCGGACGCTTGCCGCCGTCCGCGCCGCGGGATACACCGACGTGGAGCTCCTGTGGTCGTTCCAGAACTTCGGCCGGACGACCGACCAGGTAATCGCCACACTCAAGCAGGAGGGCCTGCGCGCCCCCTCAGCACACATTTCGCCCGAAGACATCCTGATCGGCTGGGAGCGCCGGGTCGACATCGCGAAGCGGATCGGACACGACTACCTCATCGTGCCGAGCTTCTCCGGCGAGACGTCGCAGACACTGGACGATTGGCGGGAGTGGGCCGACCACTTCAACACGGCGGGGGCAGTCGCGCGGCGCGACGGGATCTGGCTCGCGTTCCATAACGAGCCCGATCACATGAAGCCGATCGACGGCAAGGTGCCCTACGACGTCTTCGTCGAGCGCCTCGATCCCAAGGTGGTTCGCCTGCAGCTCGACGTCGGCAACATGGTGATCGGGGGCGGCGATCCGATGCAATACCTCGCGCGCTACAAGGACCGCTACTGGGCGTTCCATCTCAAGGATGTCGTGGCGGACAAGTCGCACGACACTGATCTGGGAAAGGGCATCTTCGACTTCAAGCGGTTCCTGGCCGCGGTGCCCTCGCTCAACGAGAAGCCATGCTACGTGGAACAGGAAGGGGCGGCCGACCAGCTCGCCGCCGCGCGCGACGACTACCAGTTCCTGCACGGGCTCGAGTTCTAGGAGCGGGCTCCAGGACAACGTGCAGTTTTCGCTCGAGCAGTCGATCGCAGTGCTGCAACGCTCACCCGCGTCGCTTGGGGCGCTGCTCCAGGGGGTCGGCGAGTCGTGGGTGCGCGGGACCGAAGGCCCCGACACCTTTAGCCCGTTCGATATCGTCGGCCATCTGGTCGACGGCGAGGAAACCGACTGGATCCCGCGCGCCCGTATCATCCTGGGGCAGGGTCCCAGCCGGCGGTTCGAGCCGTACGACCGCTTCCGCCATCGTTCCCGCAATACCGGCCGGACGCTGGACTCCCTGCTCGCCGAATTCGCCAGGTTGCGGGCCGCCAACCTCGAGCTGCTGCGATCGTGGAATCTCACCGACGCACAGCTGGTGCAGCAGGGCGAGCACCCGAGTCTGGGCGCGGTGACCTTGCGGCAGCTGCTCGCCGCCTGGGTCGTGCACGATCTGGGGCACCTGGCGCAGGTGGCGCGAGTGATGGCCAAGCAGTACAGGGACGAGGTCGGCGCGTGGGTCCCCTACCTACCCGTGTTGACCGATCACGAAACGCCGCGCTCGTAGAATTGGCGTCATCGGTCATCGGTTATCGGTAGGACTGACGACCGACGACGGACAACGCCTCATGACCGGTGGCGCACCAGTCGCAGCTCGAGATTGCGCTTGACGTCCCGCCATTCCGCGCGCAGCACGCTGTACATGACGGTATCCCGCGCCGTGCCGTCGCGCCGCGCATGGTGATGCCGCAAGACGCCGTCCTTCTTGGCACCGAGCGCCTCGATGGCTCGCTGTGAGGCGAAGTTGAAGTTGTCAGTGCGGAGGCCCACGACCTGACAGCCGAGCGTTTCGAACGCGTGCTGCAGCAGCAGCAGCTTGCAGGTAGTGTTTACATGGGTGCGTTGCCAGCTCCGGGCATACCAGGTGTAGCCGATCTCCACGCGATCGATCTCCGCGACGATATCGTGATAGCGGGTGCTCCCGACGATCGCTCCAGCGGCGAGCTCGCGCACCGCCCACGGCAGCATCCGCCCCTCGCGCTGGCCGGCGAGCGCCGACTCGATGTAAGCGCCCACCTGCGCCGGCTCGGGGACGGCGGTATACCACAACTCCCACAGGCGCCCGTCCGTGGCCGCCAGCCGCAGCGCGTCCGCATGTTCCAGGGTCAGCGGCTCGAGCCGAACGCCATGACCTTCGAGCGGCACAGGATGAAGGGTGATCACGGGCTGCAAACTTAGTCTCTCGGAGGGAGGTCGCCAGACATGTACCGCGTCCGCCAGGAGGATCTGCCGTTTATCGGCAGCTCGCACAATTTCGTCGGGGCTGACAACGGTGACGTGCAGATCTCCGCGTTTCTACTGCGAGCCTTGCCGGGGCAGGGGCCCGGACCGCATCGGCACCCATACGACGAAGTGCAGTTCGTCCGCGAGGGCCGGGGGCGCTACATCGTCAATGGGAAGGAGATCGAGGCGGGTGCGGGGGACATCCTCGTCATCAAGGCCGGGGAAATCCACGGTTTCAAGTGTATCGGCGATGCCCCGCTCGTTCAGGTCGACATCCACCTCAGCCCACGGTTCATCCAGGAAAATCCCACCTAACACCATCTAGCAGGCGGACAGGGGAGATCGCAGCTTTCGCCATGGTCTTCGTCGTCGTGCGCCGGCGTGACGCCGCCCCCGGTTCTGGCAGAGGGGGGCTGGCCTTCGCGTTGGGTGTCGTCACGCTGCTGTCGCTCCGGCCGTCACGCTTCGAGCTGAGTGCGGGATAGCGTGAGAGAGGCCACGGTGAACGCCACGACGACCATCCACGCCGCAGCGGCGCACGTGTACGGCATCATTGCCGACTATCAGGTGCATCATCCGCGCATCGTCCCCCCGGAATACTTCCGGAAAATCGAGGTGGAAGAAGGTGGCGTCGGGGCGGGAACTCGCGTCCGTGTAGAGACCCGCGTCCTGGGGAACACCAGACAGTTCGTCCACTTGATCCGCGAGCCTGAACCGGGGCGAGTGCTCGAGGAGATCGATGCGAGCGGCTTCAGCACCACGACGTTCACCGTCGACCCGACAGAGCAGGGGAGGGCCGCCACCGTGACGATCCAGACGAGATTTCGCGTTCGGTGGCCTGGGTTGCTCGGCTCAGTCGAGCGTGCGGTCACGGCGGCGATGCTGCGACGGATCTATAGGAAAAAGTTCGCTCGACTGGAGCAGTACGCGGCCACAGTCGACTGAGGACATTCAACCCGTTGACCATGAAAACACGATCCAAGGGGAAGGCCAAGCCCGCGACGATCGACGACTACCTCGCGCGTGTGAGCAGCGGCCAACGCGCCGCGCTCAATCGACTGCGCAAGGCGATCCAGGCCGCGGCGCCTCGAGCCGAGGAGTGCATCAGCTATCAGCTCCCCGCGTTTCGGCTCGACGGCCGGATGCTGGTGTGGTTCGGGGCAGGGGCGAATCACTGCTCATTCTATCCGGGCGCCGTCGTGCAAGCCTTCAAGCGTGAGCTCAAGGATTATGAGATCAGCAAAGGCACGATTCGCTTCCAGCCGGACCATCCCATCCCCGTAGGTCTCGTGCGCCGGCTGGTGAAAACGCGCAGGGAACAGATTCAGCGCCGATGACGCCCGGGCAAGTCTCATCGCTGTGGGGATCGCCTGGCTGTTGCGGGTGGGCGGCGCTCGTGGGAGCTTACCTTCATGATTACTGCGTCACGTATCGCGATCCTCGCCGCCACCATCGCGCTGTCCGGCGTCCAATCCTCCGCACAAATCACCAGCGCCGAGTACGCCGCCCGACGAGATTCGCTGGCGGCGCGTATCGACAGCGGCATCGTCGTCGCGTTTGGCGGCCGGACGCCCGTGTCGGACTTCGGCCCGTTCTTTCAGGTGCCGGGGTTTCACTACCTCACCGGCTACGACTATGCCGATGGCGCGCTCGTCATGGTGGTGCGGGGCGGCCGCGGCCGAGCGACGTTGTTCGTCACGCGCAGCACGCCGCGCCGGTCGCTCTACTACGGCATCGAGCCGGACTCGTCGGCGCTCGCATCCGACCTCGGGTTGCCGTCGCGCTCGGTGGACGCGCTTGTCGGGGTGCTCGACTCCCTCGCCGCCGGCGGACTGCCGTTCTACGCCCTGCGCGACGTCGAGGACGCCGATTTTGCGGGGATCGACTCGCTCACCCGGGGTGGGCAGATCATGCGGGCCCTGGTTCAGCGCCACACGGGGCTCGCCGTGCAGGACGCTGCCCCGATCCTCGACCGCCTGCGGGCGACGAAGAGCCCGGCCGAGCAGGCGCTGCTCCGGCGCGCGGCCGAGATCAGTGTCGCCGGTCATCGCGCCGCGATGCAGCTGATCGCCCCGGGGCTCCACGAATACGACCTGCAGGCCGCCCTCGAGTACACCTTCAGACGCCAGGGCGCGGAACGACCGGCCTACGGCTCGATCGTGGGAACGGGTGCGAACGGTACCCAGCTGCATTACATGAAAGACCGGGCGCTCTTGAAAGCGGGAGACCTGGTGGTGATCGATGCAGCCGCCGAATATGGCGGCTATGCCGCCGACGTGACGCGGACGCTCCCCGTGAGCGGCACGTTCACCCCCGATCAGCGCGCGTTGTATCAGATCGTGCGGGACGCGCAGGCCGCCGCCGAGCGCAATTCGGGACCCGGCAAGTCGGTGCAGGCGGCGCAGGACTCGTCGGTCGACATACGGGCCCGCGGCCTGGCCCGGCTCGGGCTGATCGAGTCAGCCGACGCCCCGTTCGATCCGCCCTGGCCCGCCAACTGCGCCGATCAGCCCCGCAGCTGCCGGCAGGTGATGCTGTTCGCGATCCACGGGATCAGTCACGGCCTCGGCCTCGCGGTGCACGATCCGATGCTCGGCTACTACGACGCGCGCGTCTTCCGGCCGGGGGACGTCTTTACAATCGAGCCGGGCGTCTACATTAACACCCGGCTGCTCGACATCCTCCCGGATACGCCGCGCAACCGCGCCTTCGCCGCGAAAGTCCGCGCCGCCGTGCTGCGCTACCAGAACACCGGCGCCCGCATCGAGGACGACTACATCGTGACGCCGACGGGGCTCGACTGGATCACACCGGCGCCGCGCGACATTCCCGACGTGGAAGCGGCGATCGCTCACCGCGCTGCGGTGCCCTAACGATCGATCCCCTCGGGGGCCGCCGCATGCCCGGTATCATGATCCACATCAAGAAGAAGACCGACGACTCCGCGGCGCTCAGCTGCGTCCGGGCCGACGGCTCCGTCACCTGGCAACGGCAGGACGGAGCGCAGGGGCGGTTCTTTCCGCTGCACGACCTGACCCATTATGCTGTCGAAACGGTACTCGACCTGCGGGGGTTCTACAGTCTCCTCGCCGCAGGCTGGGACTTGAGCGACTTCGGGAACCCCTGGCCGCGCGGGCCACTGCCGCCCGAGGCCCACACGGTCGAGCAGATCGTGGGATTTCTCGACACCGAGCGGGCGTCCGGTCGAGAATGGTCCGCGACGGATCTCCGGCTCGCGGCACCCTACGCCGTCAGTGAGGAGGACCTGCGTCAGGTGCGGGAGGCACGGCGAGGCCTGTTCGCTCGTTGGGCCGCGCTCCCCCCGGGAGAGACGCTCGAGCTCCAGTTCGTGATCCGCGAGAGAGCCGTCCGCGCCTTATGAGAGCCGTTGGCAACGGGGTTCCCGACCTGCGGAGGACGCTGCGCGCCAGCTGGCGAACGAACGAGCGAGTCACCACTCGCCTGGTGCAACAGGTGCCACTCGTCCTGTGGCGGGCCGCGGTGCCGGGTGAGCCACGCCGCACCGTGCGCTCAATCGCCGCCCACCTCCACAACTCGCGGCGCAGTTGGATCCGCACGCTGGGCGCCCCGCACGGGGTGCCGGTTCCCGAGCGCGTGGACCCGCACACGGTGTCGCGGCGCGACCTGGCCCGCGCCCTCCAGCAGAGCGGACGCGGCATCGCAGCGGTACTCGAGCTCGGACTCGACGCCGGTGGGGAAGTGCCGCCGACGCGCGCGTACGTGTGGCGTAACTTGCCGCTCGATGTGGGCCACGTGCTGGCGTACTTCGTGGCTCACGAGGCACATCACCGCGGGCAGATCGTCCTGATCGCGCGGCAGCTCGGTCAGCGGCTCCCGCGAACGGCCACCGACGGATTGTGGCAATGGTCCTGGATCGCATGACGTCCCGCATCCATTCCGTCCTGCCCCGCGTCGCGCTCTGGACCGGGCTCGTGATCCCGTTCGCCATCTTTGCGCTCTATCGCTCCGTCACACGTGTGTACGAGGTGCCCCCGGGGAGAGACATCTTCGCCGTCCTGCGGGGCACCTGGGCGTGGACGCCCGCCGATTCGGGATGCCGCGACAACCCGCACCAGATCGACTTCTCCGCGAACCGCCAGACGATGACGATCACGGCCGCGCGACCCTACACGCTCGCCAGCGGCGCGCTCGATTCGATCGCGTACTACGAGATTCTCCGGGTCACGCGCAGCTCCCTTCGCGGCGTCCTGCGGGGGGAGACGCGCCTGACACGGGACAGCACGCCGGTCGAGTGGGACCTCATCCTCACGTCACCCAACAGCTACACATGGCATCGGAGCGATTGGTTGAGCTGGTGGCATACCCGAAGTGTGCAACGCTGTCCGGCCCATCCCGCGACCGGCCTTGACGGGCAGGCGCCCCATGGATGACCTCCCGCTGGTCGACCATGCCGGGCTCACGCCTGCCGAGCGCGAGTCGCTCGGTCGAGCGGTCGCCGGGCACACCACGCTCGAGCGGGCGCTCGAATGGGCACGCGCGCACACCCCACCGCTTGGCGTCGAATCGGTGCTGACGCAGGACGAGTACACGCACGACGTGCTGATTCCGTATGGCAGCCGCTACCTGGTGTACGACACCAGCTGACTCGGTGCCGTGGCGGCGGTCGCCGTCTGGGATCACCGGCCGGCAGATCGGGAGCTGCTCGACGCACGACTCGCGCGCGGCTGGAAGCCCGTGCCGAGCGGTTTGAAAGGCGGTGACCGCGTGCTCGGCTACGCGGCATGTGTGGTCGAGGGCTCTGATCACCCGCAACGCTCGCCCTGATGTCCTCGCTCTGGCTCGCGCTGCGCAGCCTCGTATGGGCCGCGGCACTCCCCGGGATCGTGGCGGGGTACATTCCGTGGCGATACCTCGGGCTGGGGCGTGCGCGGATCGCTTGGCGAGATCCCTTGCAGCTTCTGGGCATCCTGCTCGCCGCTGTGGGCACGGGACTGCTTGCTACGTGCATCTGGGAGTTCGCGCGCCGCGGGCGAGGGACACTGGCGCCGGTCGATCCGCCCCGGGAGCTCGTCGTACGGGGGTTGTACCGCTTCGTGCGCAACCCGATGTATGTCAGCGTCGCTGCGATTCTCCTGGGCGAGCTGCTCATCGCGCGGACCGCCGCCCTCGCCCTGTACGGTGCCGGCTGGCTCGCCCTGGTGAATCTGTTCGTGATCGGGTATGAGGAGCCGGCGCTGCGCCGTCAATTCGGCCCCTCGTACGAGCGGTACACGAAGACGGTGGGTCGCTGGATCCCACGCCTTCCGCGCGGCGAGTAGCCCACACAGTTTTGACAGCATCGCCTCCCCGAGGCTTACCCAACGAAATGAGTGTCTATGCCGGATGAGAAACGCGGGTTGTTGAGACACTTCCTCGCCGCGCTGGCCTATCGCACCCAAAAAGCACTGCGCGACGCGCCCGCGAGCTTCGGCGACTTCCGTGCCCAGGAGGGGGTCCGGACGCCGGCCGAGCTGGTGCGCCACATGACGAGCGTGCTCGGCTACACGTGCACGCTCTTTATCGGGGGACGCTATCGCGCCGACGCGCTGCCCACCCTCGACGCCGAGATCGCCCGGTTTCACAGCATGCTCGAGACGCTGGCCGCACACATCGAGGCTGCCGAGCCGCTGGTCGATGGTGTGTCGACCGAACGGCTGTTGCAGGGCCCGCTCGCCGACGCCATGACGCACGCGGGGCAGCTCGCGCTGTTGCGGAGGCTCGCCGGCGCGCCGGTCCCACCCGAAAACTTTGTCTTCGCTGAGATCGATCCCGGGCGCCTGGGCCGCGAGCAAGCGGCACCGGCGCGGCCCGACACCGTCTGGCCCGAAGCACCGCCGGGGTGGGTACCACCGGTGATGCCGCCCCCCGTCGCCTCCTGAACATTCACCTCGTCGACGGCACCTACGAGTTGTTCCGGGCCCACTTCGGTGCGCCCCCGCAGACCTCTCCCGCCGGCGTCGAGGTCGGCGCCACGATCGGTCTCATGCGCTCGTTGCTGTCGCTGCTCAGGGAGGACGGTGTCACGCACGTCGGATGCGCCTTCGACCATGTGATCGAGTCGTTCCGCAACGAGCTGTATCCCGGTTACAAGACGAGCGAGGGAGTCCCCGAAGAGCTGCTGGCGCAATTCCCGCTCGCCGAGCGCGCCACCAGCGCCCTGGGTGTGGTGGTCTGGCCGATGGTGGAATTCGAGGCGGACGATGCGCTCGCGACTGCCGCCGCGCGCGCCGCCGACCTCTCCGACGTCCAGCAGGTGGTTATCTGCTCGCCCGACAAGGACCTGGCGCAGTGTGTCCGCGGATCGCGCGTCGTCTGTCTCGACCGGCGCCGCCGGCTCGTTTACGACGAGCCGGCCGTGATCCAGAAGTTCGGCGTACCACCCGCCTCCATCCCCGACTGGCTCGCGCTCGTCGGCGATGCCGCGGACGGCTACCCCGGTGTCACGCGCTGGGGAGAGCGCTCGGCTACGACGCTGCTGGCCCGCTATGGCCATCTCGAGGAGATTCCAGACGACGAGGCGCTGTGGCAGGTTACGGTCCGCGGGGCGGCGGGACTGGCGCGCAGCCTGCGCGAGTCCCGCGATGCCGCGCTGCTCTATCGCCGCCTCGCGACACTGCGCGCGGACGTTCCACTCGTGGAACGTCCCGAGGAACTCCGCTGGAACGGAGCGAACCGCTCGGATTTGACGGCCCTTTGCGAAGAGCTGGGCGACGATCAGATTGTGGACCGGGTGCAGCGGTGGGCCTAACGAGGACCTCAACCCCTACGGAGCCTTTTCTGTGAGATCAGCGTTCACTTCTATCGCGATCGGCCTGTTCACACTCACGAGCAGTGCCGCCGGTCAAGCCACCACCTCCGCCGCGCCGCCGAGCCCCGACCCCAGGATCGGACTTCGGGCCGGATGGATGAACGCCGCCAGCGCGGCCTGGAACCTGAAGCTCGTCGGCGCGGCGCCCAAGCCCGTCGTGTTCACCGATACCACCGATCCCGGCGACTTCGGGTACATGAACTCCGACCTCGCCTTCATGGGCCACTACGTCATCCAGGGCAACTTCCACGGCCTGCAGGTGTGGGACATCGCCCAGCCCGACCACCCCGCGCTCGTCACGTCCTTCATCTGCCCCGAGGCACAGAACGACGTCTCGGTATACCGCAACCTGCTGTTCGTCTCAAGTGAGGACTTCAACGGCCGGGTCGACTGCGGGACGCAAGGCGTGGCCGACACGGTGAGCGCCGATCGCATGCGCGGCATCCGCATCCTCGACATCTCGGACATCCTCCACCCCAAACCCATCACCGCAGTTCAGACGTGCCGTGGCTCCCACACGCACACGCTCGTCACGTCGCCCGGCGACACCGCTAACGTGTACATCTACGTGTCGGGCGGCGCGCCGGTCCGCCCGGCCAGCGAATTGGCGGGATGCTCGGCGCTGGCGCCGGACAAGGATCCGAACAGCGAGCTGTTCCGCATCGAGGTTATTCAGGTGCCCCTGGCGCATCCGGAATCGGCGCACGTGGTCACCAAGCCGCCGATCCTGGCCGGCCTGGTTGGGCCGGCGGCGCACGGGCCGGCGCCGGAGGACGTGGCCGAGGCCGCCCGCGAGGCCGACAGCGCTCGGGCCCAAGGCGCGTTCATCGCCGTGATCCAGGGCGTGCAGCAGATCGCGGGGCCGCGGTTCGTCGCCCGGCAGCTCGACAGCCTGGTGAAGGCGCGGGGTGGAAGCGGAGCCCCGACGGCTGCGGATACCGCCACGCTGCGAGCCAACTTTCAGGCGATCGTGGACAAGATCGTCAACGCGCAGAATCCCCCGGCCGGCCCGAAGCCCGGGCCGGTGCAATGCCACGACATCACCGTCTATCCGGCGCTCGGGCTGGCCGGCGGAGCGTGCGCAGGCTACGGCGTCCTGCTGGACATCAAGGACCCGGCCAATCCGCGCCGCATCGCAGCCGCTGCCGACTCGAACTTCGCGTTCTGGCACTCGGCGACCTTCAACAACGACGGGACCAAGGTCCTGTTCACCGACGAGTGGGGCGGGGGGCTGCAGCCCAAGTGCCGCGTCACCGATAGACCCGAGTGGGGCGCGGATGCGCTCTTCAGCATCGCGCACGACACGCTGAAGTTCCAGGGCTACTACAAGCTTCCGGCGCCGCAGACGTCGCAGGAGAATTGCGTCGCCCACAACGGCTCGCTGATTCCGGTGCCCGGACGCGACATCATGGCGCAGGGGTGGTATCAGGGCGGCGTGTCGGTATTCGACTGGACCGATGCGGCGCACCCGAAGGAGATCGCCTTCTTCGACCGCGGTCCGATGGACTCGACCAAGCTCGTGGGCGCCGGATCCTGGGCCGCGTACTGGTACAATGGCTACCTCATCAGCTCGGAGATCGGTCGCGGGCTCGACATCTTCGAGCTGCAGCCCGGCGCGTGGCTGTCGCAGAACGAGATCGATGCGGCAAAGCTGGTACACGTCGACTATCTGAACGTCCAGGACCAGCAGAAGATCGTCTGGCCGACCAGCTTCGTGGTGGCCCGCGCCTACATCGACCAGCTGGCGCGCTCGAGCGGTCTGACAACCGCCCGTCTCACCGCGGTGCGGGCGGAGCTGGCCCGCGATGAGAAGCTGTCGCGCCCGGCGCGCCGCCGCGCGTTGACCGCCCTCGCCACGCAGCTCGCAACCGATGCGCGGCGCTCGACCGATGCCGCCAAGGTGCGGATGCTCCAGGACGAAGTGAAACGCCTGGCAGCACAATAGCCCTGCTGCGCTGCGAGGCGCTGCTCTTCGACCTGGACGGCGTGCTCGTCGATTCGCGCGCTGTAGTGGAGGACATCTGGCGGCGCTGGGCGACGGAGCGGGGGTACGACCCCGCTCCGTACCTGCGTGTGGCCCATGGGCGTCGTATCCGGGAGACGCTGGAGTCCGTAGACCCCACGATCGATCTCGACCGGGAGGTCCGGGAGCTCGATGCAACCGAGGCCGCGGACACGAGCCCCTTGACCGCTATCCCCGGCGCTCTCGAGCTCGTTCGCTCGCTCGCGTCCGACCGCTGGGCCATCGTCACGTCCGGCGGATATGGGCTCGCGAGCCGGCGGCTGGACCGCGCCGGGATCCCACACCCCGCCGTATTCGTGACCGCCGAGCACGTGCAGCGCGGCAAGCCCGATCCACAAGGGTATCTCCTTGCCGCGGAGCGCCTGGGGCGCGTTCCGGCCGCGTGTATCGTGTTCGAGGACGCCCCCCCCGGGCTCGAAGCGGCACGCGCGGCGGGGGCCCGCGTCGTCGCCCTGACCACGACGCATGCTCGGGAGGATCTGCCAGGCGCTGAGCGGACGATCGCGGACTTCACGTCGGTGCGTGTTTCCCGCGATGGCGCCGAGCTGATCGTTAGATTCGACGCATGATTCGGAAGCTCGGTCCCCGGAAATACCGGCTCTACTCGATGCGCAAGAATCCGAAGACCGGGAAGCGCCGCAACCTCGGGACGTTCCCGAGCCGTGCGGCGGCGCTGCGGCACGAGCGCCAGGTCGAGTTCTTCAAGCGGCGCGATCACCGGTCATGATCTGCCGTGTGTGGCATGGCTGGACGACACCCGCCAACGCGGACCCCTACGAGCGGCTGCTGCGCTCCGAGATCTTCGCGGGGATCGTCGCCCGCAACATCGCCGGATTCCGCGGCATCGACCTGCTGCGCCGATCCCTCTCCGACAGCGTCGAGTTCACGACCCTCATGTGGTTCGATTCGCTCGATGCCATCCGCGAATTTGCCGGGACCGACTACGAAGTCGCCGTCGTTCCCCCACGAGCCCAGGCCCTCCTGCAACGCTACGATGCGCGGTCGGCGCACTACGACGTGCGCGAGCGCCGATGACTGGAGCGTTCCCGGACGCATTCACCACTGAGCGGCTCCAGGCCGAGCGGCTCACACCGGACCACCTCCCCGAGGTGCGCCGCATGCATCGCGACGCCGCCGTCATGGCCCGGCTGGGCGGTGTCCGCGAGGAGGACCAGACCGCAGCCTACTTGCAGCGCAACCTGCGCCACTGGGCGGACTACGGGTTCGGACTCTGGATCCTGCGGGAGCGGGGTGGGGGAGAGCCGGTCGGGCGAGCGGTGCTGCGGCACCTCGTGATCGACGATATGGACGACGTCGAAGTGGGCTACGCCTTCTATGAGCCGTATTGGGGACGGGGGCTCGCGACGGAGGTCGCGTCCCGCTGCGTCGCGCTCGCAGAGCGCGAGCTGGGACTCGCCACGATCGTGGGTCTGACCGATCCCGCGAACCGCGCCTCGCGGCACGTGCTCGAGAAGGTCGGCCTCACCTATGAGCGCGACTGCACCCACGAGGGCCATCCCTCGGCGCTGTTTCGCAAGCGACTGCGCTGATCGCCATGCGACGGCACAAAGAAACCCATCGCACTGAGCACGTCGGATGGCTCCGGGCCACGGTGCTGGGGGCGAATGACGGCATCGTCTCCACGGCGAGCCTGATTATCGGCGTGGCGGCGGCGCACGGCTCGCGGTCCGCCGTTCTCGTCGCGGGGCTGGCCGGCCTCGTCGCCGGTGCCATGTCCATGGCAGCCGGAGAGTACGTGTCGGTCAGCTCACAGTCGGACACCGAGCGGGCCGACATCGAGCGGGAACGGCGTGAGCTGGCCGAGGATCCGGCTGCCGAGCACACCGAGATGGTGAAGATCTATCTGGACCGGGGGTTGGATCGGGCCCTCGCCGAGCAGGTCGCTACGCAGCTGATGGGTCGCGACGCCTTGGGGGCGCACGCACGTGAAGAGCTCGGCATCACCGAGGAGCTCCGCGCCCGTCCGTTGCAGGCGGCGCTGGCCTCGGCGGCGAGCTTCGCGGTCGGGGCGGCAGTGCCGCTCGTCACCGGTGTCGTGAGCCCGATGGTGCACATCGTTCCAATCGTCGCCGTCACCTGCCTCGTGCTGCTCGCCCTGCTGGGCGGCCTCGCCGCGCGCGTCGGGGGAGCGCGCCCCCTCATCGGCGCCGCGCGCGTCACGCTGTGGAGTGCCCTGGCGATGGCTGTCACCGCGGCTGCAGGAGCGCTCTTCGGCGCCGCCGGGTGACCGCCGGACCGGTCACCGTGTACGCCCAGGCGACTCGCATCGTGCTGCAGGCCCGCGTGCGCTTCGCCTCGGTCGTGGTGCATGGAGAGTGGCTCGACGTCGGGTTGTGGCTCAGGCGCCGGGTGCGGCAACGCCCGCGTGCGCATCGAGGACTACGGTCGTCTGGGATACGGCGTCCATTTCCGGCTCGCGACTCCGACTGACGCGGATCGCGGTGTCGCGGCGCTCGTCCGCGAATCGTACGCCGCGGCGATCCGACCTGTCCGCGAATCCGTTGCACGCAGGCGACACCCGCGCGCCACGTCGAAACGCGCGCGCCTCTTGAAATCACTCGGGCACCGGGTCAGCTTTGCTGCAGCCCTCACCACCAGAGAAGTGGAGCTCGCTGTGACGCAGCATCGCGCACGTATTACCTGGGCACCTCGCGTCGGCGGTCCCGGTTCGTTGCCCACCGGCCTGCAGTACGCCACCATCGCCCGCTTCGACGAAGACTCGAGCTGGCCCAACGATGCCTGGAGCGTCGTCTGCGCCTTCGACGCTCCCCCCGTGCTGCAGCGCAACCCGGCCGAAGCGCGCATCCGCTTTCTCGCCGATGCGGCTCCGCACCACCGCCTCAAGCCGGGCGCGATCTTTTCGCTGTACGAAGGCCGCACCGACGTCGCCACCGTGGAGATACTCGACTGACGATTCGATCGCTGTGACGATTTTGTGACACGGTCGCGGTAGACTCTCTCCTGGTCGCCGCGATTTGTTTTCCGTTCCGCCTGGAGGAAACCGTGTCCGAGGAGAAGCCGGTCCGTATCGTCCTCACTCCCGAGCAGCGCGAAACCATTCAACGCCTGTCGGGCCAGCACGTCGACGCCATCGAAGTCACCGCAGATGAGGTGAAAAAGGGTGGGGGACCGCTGCGCTTCCTGTGGCGTCTTTCCGCCGCCACCGGCATTCCACGCCAGGCGTGGATGAAAGACGACGAACCGACAAAGTGACGCTCGTCACCCATTAGGGCGGGCGGCTGACCCTCCGGTTTCATGCTGCATCCGGTTCCAGAGGTCCTGCGGCAACCCGACGTCTCGACGGGGGTAGCCGAGGAGGGGGGAAAACCTCACGGAGGGACAAAGGCCATATGAAACGCACACTCGCTGGTATCGCAATCCTGGGGCTCGCGCTGACTCCGCAGGTCGTGCGCGCACAGGGAGGTTTCGGGATCAAAGGCGGCTTCTCCTACGGCAACGTGACGAACCGCGGCTTTCTCCCGGGGGCGCTGAAGAACCGGACCGGCTTCGCCGCCGGCATCGGGCTCTCGGGTACCGGTTTGGTCGGCTTCGGCATCGAGGGACTCTACGCGCAGCGCGGCGTGGTCAGCAGCACAAGCGGGGATTCCTGGAAGCTCAATTACATCGACCTTCCAGTGTACCTGCGCGTCGGGCTTCCGACGCCCGGAATCTCCCCGTTCGCCTACGCCGGTCCACAATTCTCGTTCGAAGTGAACTGTAACGCCGGCGGCGGCGCCACCTGTCCGAGCAACGGGCGCCCCAAGACGACATATTCCGCGGTCCTGGGCGGTGGCGTGCGGCTGGGCGCGCGGAGCGGGTTCACCCTCGAAGGCCGCTATATCTATGGGCTCAACGACCTGAAGCTCAGCACCGTCACTTCTTCGCAGAGTTATAAGACCCGGTCGTTCCTGGTTCTCGCCGGGCTTTCCTTCTAGCTAGCCTGCATTACCAGCCGGGTCGCCGTTAGTCGTGGGCGGCCCGGCTGTGCCGCCTCCAACGCCCTGAGAGTACCTTGGGGGAGATGACCAACACGATTCGCTGGGCCACACGCGGCGCCGTGGGTGCGGCCGCGTTGTCGCTGCTCGCGGTGGTGGGTGCGGAGCGCTTTCTCGTGCAACCCAATCCACCGCAACCCCGTTGAGCGGCGCGCCGGCGCTGCTCCAGGCCGCGCTGAATGGAGCCCGCCGCCGGGACGACCACCCGGCGATTCCCTGGAGCTCCGCGGACCTGGCCCGCTCCGCCGCCGAGGCCGTGGACGCGGGCGCGGAAGAGATCCACGTCCACGTGCGAGACACGCACGGAGCCGAGAGCCTCGACGCTGTGGACGTGGCGCGGACGGTGAGCGCGCTGCGGGCCGCGGTGCCGAATACGCCGATCGGCGTGAGTACGGGGGCGTGGATCGTGCCCAATACCGAGAAGCGCCATGAGCTGGTGGAGCAATGGAGCGAGTATCCCGATTACGCGTCCATCAACTTCGACGAGCCGGGATCGGAGCTGTTGGCGGCGCTGCTCCTCAAGCGCAGCGTCGGAATCGAAGCGGGCGTCGCCAACACGACGGCCGCGGCACGGCTCGCCGCGAGCGGCCTGGCGCCGCGCTGTCTCCGGATCCTGCTCGAGCCACAGGCGCAGGACCTGGACGCCGCCCTGCACGTCGTGCGCCACGTCGAGGAGGTGCTCGACGCCGCGGGCATCACGCCGCCGCGCCTGTTGCACGGCATCGACCGGACCGCCTGGCCGATGATCGGCGAAGCCGCGAAGCGGCGTGCGCAGACGCGGATCGGGTTCGAGGACACCGTGACGCTCCCCGACGGAGCGCCCGCCCCGAGCAACGCCGCGCTCGTAACGGCGGCGCGGCGCATCTTCGATGCCTGATTTTCTCGACGCCGCGATCGACGAAGCGGAGCGAGGCGCAGCGGAAGGCGGTATCCCGATCGGCTCCGTCCTGGTGCACGACGGAAAGATCCTTGGCCGGGGGCACAACCGCCGGGTGCAGCAGGGCAGCGCCGTGCTCCATGCCGAAATGGACGCGCTCGAGCGCGGTGGCCGCCAGTCGGCCGCCGTCTACCGGGCGGCGACCTTGTACACGACGCTGTCGCCCTGCGCCATGTGCAGCGGCGCGATTCTGCTGTACGGCATCCCCCATGTAGTCGTCGGGGAGAATCGGACGTTCCTCGGCGAAGAGGAGCTGCTGCGCTCGCGCGGCGTGAAAGTCGAGGTGCGACGCGACGCTCGGTGCGAAGCCCTCATGGCCCGCTTCATCGCCGCTCAACCCGCATTGTGGAACGAGGATATCGGACGGTAATTTCGGAGGGGTCTTCCATGGCGAACGAGTCGAAGCTTTCCATCACGCGGCGAGAATTGCTCGCCGCATCCGCCGGGATGGCGCTGGCCGCCCTGGACGGCGGCACGCCGGCCTTCGCGGCAATGCAGCAACCGACCGCCCTTTCGCGACCGTTAGGAAGTCCTCCAGGGGCCGGCCGCCTCAGGCAATCGGTGTGTCGCTGGCCTTATGGCAAGATCCCCCTGCCGGACTTCTGTCGGGCGGTGAAGGAGATGGGGCTCACCGGCATCGATCTGCTGCAGCCCGCGGAATGGCCCGTGGCGCGCGCGGCGGGGCTCGTCGTGTCGATGGGGTATCCCGCCGACCGGCGCGACTTCATCGCGACCGGATTCAACGACCGCGCGCACCACGCGCAGTTGATCGAGGAACTCACCCGCACGATTCCGCTCGCCCAGGCGGCCGGCGTGCCGAACGTGATTACGATGTTCGGTAACCGGGCGGGCATCTCGGACGCCGACGGGGTCGCCGCCTGCATCGAGGGGTTGCGCCAGGTGGCGCCCGTGGCGGAATCGCACGGCGTGACAGTGTGCGTCGAGCTGCTGAACAGCAAGGTCGACCACCAGGATTACCAGGGCGACCACACGGCGTTCGGTGTCCGCGTGATCGACGGTGTCGGGTCGCCGCGCGTGAAGCTGCTGTACGACATCTACCACATGCAGATCATGGAAGGCGACATCATCCACACGCTGCGCGACTCGATCGCTCACATCGGCCACATCCACACCGGCGGCGTCCCGGGACGGCATGAGATCGACGAGAGCCAGGAGCTGAACTATCGCGCCGTGGCGCGTGCGCTCGCCGACCTCGGGTTCGCGGGCTTCGTCGCCCACGAGTTCATGCCCACCGCCGACCCGCTCACGTCGCTGCGCGGCGCCGTCGCGATCTGCACCGTGTGACGCTCAGCATCACGTTCCGGCAGCCCGCGCTATCCCCACCCGAGGCGGAGGAAATCCTGTCCCGGCGGTTCGGCGGGGCGGGGAACGTGCGCCCGTTGCCGAGTGAGCGCGACCAGAATTTCCTCGTCCGCTTCGCGGATGGCCGGCGCGCAGTCCTGAAGATCTCGCACGCCGGTGAAGAGCGCGGCATCCTCGAGCTGCAGCACCTCGCGCTCAAGCGGCTCGCCGAGCGCGCCCCCGGGGTGGCCGTGCCGCGAGTGCTCCCGGCCACCGACGGCACGGAGATCCTCGAGACAGCGGACGGCGACGGGGAAACGCATTACGTCCGCCTACTCTCCTGGATCACCGGAACGCTGCTCGCCGACGTCCGCCCGCACACCCCGGAGCTGCTCGAGAGCCTCGGGCGGGTGATCGCCCAGGTGGACGTCGGGCTCGAGGGGCTCGAGCACCCCGCCGCGCGACGGCCCCTCAAGTGGGACCTCGCTCGCGCCGGGTGGATCCGCGAGCACCTCGATGCGATCGAGGACCGAGCGCGGCGCGCCCTGGTCCAGCGAGTGCTCGACCGGTTCGACGAGGAAATCGCGCCCGCGCTGAGCGGCGTGCGCAACGGCATCATTTATAACGACGCCAACGACCACAATGTGCTCGTGCGCGGGGAGGTTCCGTGGACGCGCCGCGTCACCGGGGTGATCGACTTCGGCGACCTGGTGGAAAGCGCGGTCATCTGCGACCTGGCAATCGCCGCCGCGTATGCCTCCCTCGGGAAGGCGGACCCGATCAGCGCGGCAGCGCGCGTCGTGGCAGGCTACCAGTCCGTCCGGCAGATCACCGAGCCGGAAAGCGATCTGCTCGACGGCCTCATTACCACCCGGCTCGCGGTGAGCGTCGTCAACGCCGCGATTCAGCGGGCCGCGGTACCCGACAACGCCTATCTGACCGTGAGCGAGACCGCCGCCTGGGCGGCGCTCGAGCGGCTGCTCGCCCTCCCGCCGCGGCTCGGCCGTGTCGTCCTGCGGGATGCCTGTGGTCTCGCGGGCGTCGCGACCGCGCCCGCCGTGGAGGCGTGGCTCTCCGCGCACCCCGACGAGCTGGGGCCGGTCGTGTCGCCGGACTGGAGTGTCAACGCCGCCGTAGTGGATCTCTCCGTTCCGAGCCTGCTGCTCGGTGACCTGCACGCGGCTGCGGACGCCACGGCCCTCGGCCGCGCGATCAGCGACGCGGCCACGGAAGCAGGGGCGACGATGGCTGTGGGACGCTACGACGAGACGCGATTGGTCTACACGAGCGACGCGTTCCGGGTCGACGGGAACGACGGCCCCGAATGGCGGACGGTGCACATCGGGCTCGACCTCTTTCTCCCGCCCGGCACGCCGGTGTTCGCACCGCTCGGCGGGGTGGTGCATTCGTTCCGCGACAATGCGGCTCCGAAGGACTACGGCCCGACCGTCATCTTGCGCCATACCGTGGATGGCGGCCGGATCACGTTCTTCACGCTGTACGGTCATCTCGATCGCGACTCGCTCGGATGGCTCAGGCCGGGCCAGCCCGTCGCCCTGGGCAGCGCCGTCGGCCGCGTGGGAGAGTCGGACGTCAACGGCGGATGGCCGCCGCATCTCCATTTCCAGATCGTGACCGATCTGCTCGAGCAGCAGGGGGACTTCCCCGGCGTGGCCCGGCCGATCCAGCGCTCGGCGTGGAAGAGCCTGTCGCCCGATCCCAACCTGATTGTTCGTATTCCGCCGTCGCGCTTCCCGCCGCCCGCCCAGCCGCTCGCGCAGCTGATGGAGAAGCGGCGGCACCACCTGGGACCGTCGCTCAGCATCGCCTACCGGCGGCCGCTCGAGATCGTGCGCGGGTGGAGACAGCATCTGTACGACCAGGACGGGCGCCGCTTCCTCGACGCCGTCAACAACGTCCCGCACGTGGGGCACAGCCACCCGCGCGTCGTGCGCGCCGGCCAGCGGCAGATGGCGGTGCTCAACACCAACACCCGCTATCTGCACGAGCTGATCGTGCGCTACGCCGAGCGGCTCTGGGCCACGCTGCCGTCCTCCCTCTCCGTGTGCTACTTCGTCAACTCGGGGAGTGAGGCCAACGAGCTGGCGCTGCGCCTCGCCCGCGCCTACACCGGCAAACGCGACTTCATCGTCGTCGAGGGCGCGTACCACGGCAATACGTCGGCGCTCGTCGACGTAAGCCCCTACAAGCACGACGGACCGGGCGGGGCGGGGGCTCCAGCCTGGGTCCACAAGGTCCCGATGCCGGACATCTACCGCGGCCGATATCGCAAGGACGAGCCGGCGGCGGGGGAGCGCTACGCCACCTTCGTGGCTGAAGCGGTGGGGCGGATCCGGGCGCGCGGCACCCAACCGGCGGCGTTCCTGTGCGAATCGATTCTTTCCTCGGCCGGCCAGATCGTGTTACCCGAAGGCTTTCTCAACGCCGCCTACGGCTACGTCCGCCGGGCCGGCGGCGTCTGCATCGCTGACGAGGTCCAGACGGGCTTCGGCCGCGTCGGAACCCACTTCTGGGCGTTCGAAACGCAGGACGTCGTCCCCGACATCGTGACCCTCGGCAAGCCGATGGGGAACGGCCATCCGATCGGGGCGGTGATCACGACCCCCGAGATCGCCGCGGCGTTCGCGAACGGGATGGAATACTTCAGCACGTATGGCGGCAACCCCGTCTCGTGCGCCATCGGACTCGCAGTGCTGGACGTCATCGCCGACGAAGGATTGCAAAGTCACGCGCAGAAAGTGGGACGCGAGATCCTCGTCGGCCTGCGGGACCTCGGCGCGCGCCACCCGCTGATCGGCGACGTACGCGGCCTCGGCATGTTTCTCGGCGTCGAGCTGGTGCGCGACCGGACGACGCTCGAGCCAGCGGCCGAGGAGGCCGGCTACGTCGCCAGCCGGATGCGCGAGAAGGGCGTGCTGGTGAGCACCGACGGCCCGCTGCACAACGTGCTGAAGATCAAGCCGCCGCTCGTCTTCACGAGCGACGACGCCGACCACCTCGTGACGACGCTCGATGCGGTGCTGGCAGAAGGCTACATGGGAGGGGTGCGCCGCGGCGAGGACGACGCCTGAGGCGGAACCGCAAGCCCGAGCGCGCCGCGCCGCACCAATCTCAGCGCGAGGATCGCGCGGTGGTCACGTCTTGTGCCAGACGGCTGTGAACGAGCCTGCGGGCGTCAGGAGGGTGAGCGACAGCGTGTCCTTCGCCGCCCCGGAGATGGTGAATGAACCGGGTATCGTCACCAGTGCGCCGCTCAGGACGACGTATATCGAGTCTTTCCCCCCGGCTTGCTTCGCGAGGTACGACCCCGCCAAGGCGAGCGTCGTGTCGTGAACGATCGACGTATCGGGGCTGACGATGTGGATGTTGGCGTGCACCGAATCGGTCGTCGCCGTCAGCGTGCCGGTGCTGCCCGGGGCCGGCAGAATTCCCGCGAGGAGGAGTTGCACGAGGGTATAGTTCCCGGTCAGGTCGATCGTGGCGCTGCCACCGGTTCCGTTGTCGCTGCCGCAGGCCACGAATGTGGCGATGACGGCCGCGGTGACGAGACCTGCGGCCACATGATTCATTCGACGCATACTGCTCCCTCCAGCGTTCTCGAGTTGAGGATGAGGCTAACCGTCGTGGCCGCGGGCTGTCCAGCCGAGCGCGCGTGACGCGCACCGTTCCAGCACGCTACATTCGCCCCATGATCGAGATTCGCCGTGCGGGTCTATCGGAGGTCGACCTGATCGCACCGCTGTTCGATGCCTACCGCGGCTTCTATGGCCGGGCGTCCGACCTGCCGCTCGCCCGCGGGTTTCTGGCCGACCGCCTCGCCCGCGGGGAATCGGTCGTCTTCCTCGCCACGGACGGGGCGACCCCCTGCGGGTTTACCCAGCTCTACCCGCTCTTCTCGTCGCTCCGCTGCCGCCCCATCTGGATCCTGTCGGATCTTTTCGTCACTCCAGGGCGGCGCCGCGACGGGACGGGCCGCAAGCTGATGGAAGCCGCCCATGTATTCGCGCAGTCGCAGGGGGCAATCGCGATCGAGCTGGACACAGCCCACACGAACACCGCGGCTCAGGCGCTGTATGAATCGCTCGGGTACGAAAGGGACCTCGAGTTCCGCCACTACGCCCTGTCGCTCTGATGTCCGCAACGCTCATAGCACTGCCGCGCGCCTTTACCGCCCGCTACGGCGCTCCCGTGCTGCGCTCCGTCGATCCCGCGATCTTCCGGCGCCGCTATTTCACCCATTGCCTCGAGTGCGACTTCTGCCACGACTGGTGCTGCCAGTTCGGGGTGGATGTCGACCGCTATCACGTGGATCGCATCCTCGCCCACGCCGATGCGCTGGAGGCCTACCTCGGCGTCCCGCGTGACCGATGGTTCACCGGTGAGGTGGAAAGAGACCATGACGTCCCGGGCGGGGAGACGTGGCGTACACGCGTCGTCGATGGCACCTGCGTCTTCCTGAACCGCCGCGGAAGGGGCTGCCGGCTGCATGCCTTCTGCGTAGAGCAGGGGATCGAGCACCGCGAGCTGAAGTCGATCGTCGACGTCCTCTTCCCCCTCACCTTCGAGGACGGCGTGCTGTGCCCGGCGCACGAGGCGGCCGACGGGACCCTGGTGTGTCTGGACTCCGGGCCGACGTTGTACCGCGGCGTTCGCTCCGAAATCGCGTACTACTTCGGGCACGAGCTGATCAGCGAGCTGGACCGCCTCGAAGCCCTGGACCTGTCAGGTTAGTTTCCCGCCATGCTACTGGTGCTCGACAACTACGATTCCTTCACCTACAACCTGGTGCAATACCTGGGCGAGTTGGGCGAGCAGCCCGTCGTCTATCGCAACGACGCCCTTACGGTCGCCGACGCGCTGGCGCTCAAACCCGACGCGGCGGTGCTGTCACCCGGCCCCGGAGTCCCCGGCAACGCCGGCATCCTCGTCCCCCTGGTCCAGGCGCTGGCCGGTCGTGTCCCGGTGCTCGGTGTCTGCCTCGGCCACCAGGCGATCGGTGAGGCATTCGGGGCGCGTGTGGTGCGCGCCGACCGGCTCATGCACGGGAAGACCTGCCCGGTGGAGCACCAGGAGGACGAGCTGTTCGACGGCATTCCCTCGCCGTTCACCGCGATGCGCTATCACTCGCTGATCGTCGAATGGGCCGGATTACCCCACGACCTGATCGTCACCGCCTGGTCGGGAGACCGCGGCAAGGGCGGCGAAATCATGGCGATGAAGCACCGCCAGTTCCCGCTGTATGGCGTGCAGTTCCATCCCGAGTCGATCGGGACGGAGCACGGCAAGAGACTGCTGGAGAACTTCCTCCGCGTCGCTCACGCAGAAGCGTGAGCCAAAAAGAGGCGTAAGAGGTGAGAGGTGAGAGGTGAGAGGTGAGGGGTGAGAGGCACGCGGTGCATTCCCTCTCACCTCTCACCTCTTACCTCTCACGCACTTGAAGTGAAAGCACCGGGCTGTACGGCCCGACGTAGGTCCGCGTCCACCAGGCACCCGTGGCGCGGCGTTCCGCCTCCGTAGTGAAGTGATAGTCGTACAGCACCGCACGCACGTATTTCGGCGGATGGTCGGGGAAGGGATTGGAGCGGAGCAGGTCGAGCACCGGTGTCGATCCCTGCAACAGCCGCGTGAGGAAGTCCTGGAACCAGTACGTCACCTCGTAGGGGGACAGGGCGGCGAACCACATCTGCCAATCGAGCCGCGGTTGATGCGGCTCAACGAACCCCGGCCGGCGCACGGCATCGCCCGGCTTGTAGCGAAACTCGTAGGCGCGCCATGTCGTCCCGTCCGCGCTTCCCTCCACCACGATCTCGCGCCGCGCCGTCGTCATCACGCGAAACAGGCCGTACCCGTTGATGCTACGCAGCGGGTCGAGCCACGCGATCGGGGCGCCGAGGCCGCGGCCCCCGGGCGTCAGCGTCTGCACGAATCGCACGCTCGCGAGCGCAAACAGCACGATGGCAAGCACCGTCCCCACGATCCCGAGACCGCCCGCCGGCAGCGGCATCGGGCTCGGTCCCGACACCCAGCGTGCCAACCCGTCCGGCACCACGTGCGACCAGGCGTGATCGTCGAGCAGCAGCCCCGCGAGCGCGAGGGTGAGCAGGTTGAAGAAGTTGTAATTGCCGGTGGAGAAGATCATGAGCTGCATCAGCACGATGCCGGCACAGCCGATGAGCCGCATCGTGCGCGTACCGAAGATGAGCAGGGGAAACCCGATCTCCAGCACGTAGGTCGCGACGACGGAAGCGCGCTTGAACCACTCGGGGAGCTGGCTCATGTACCATGCCGTCCACGTCGGCAGTGGCTGCGTCCAGTAGTGATAGTCGAGCGCGGTGAGGTTGTGCCAGGTCGGATCGCTCCACGTGAGCTTCACGACACCCGAGGCGAAGGCGAGACGGAACAACAGCCACCAGAGGAGCAGCATCCCCAGAGCGGGGACGGCCGTCTCTGATCGCGCGGGGAGGAGACGCCACGGTGCCACGAACAACGCGAGCACTGCGGTCTCGAGTAGCAGCACGTCCCATTGGAACGAGAGAAAATCCCTGCCCACCACGGTAAGCGACAGATACAAAATCCAGAGGATCACCAGCATCGCGCCGGGGGCGACGTCGGCGACGAGCAGCGCGGCGCACGTCGCCCCCACCGCGCACGCGAGCTGGATCGCGGTGTCGCTCGCGCCGAGCCAGAATACGGTGGGGAGGAGGCGGTAGCGCTCGCCGCCGAGCTGTGCCTGCACCGCGGTCAGGAGTTCGCGGGCAGGAAGGATCCCCTGGCTGCCGATCAGCCCCTTGACCTGCACCCAGAGCGACACGAAAGCGATGAGGAAAATGACGCCCAGGGCGCGCAGGAAAATCCAGCGGGAGAGGGTGTAACTGGATCCCGAAGATGACCCGATCAACCGCTGCAGCAGCGACTCGAGGGTCGCCAGGACGGACATTGCTTGGAAGATCGTGACCGCCGGAAGTGACGCAACTGCCTGTAACGTAAGTCACTTGTTCCCGCGGCACAGATTTTGTATCTTCACCCGTGCCCGTCCTAGGCGTGATTCCTGCTCGGCTGGGCTCCAGCCGACTGCCGCGCAAGCCGCTCCGGCTCCTCGCCGGAGAACCCCTCGTCCTCCGGGTCGTTCGCCGCCTCACCGCCTTCGCCGCCTGCGACCGGGTCGTGGTCGCCACCGATGCCTTGGAGATCGCCAGCGTCGTGCGCGCCGCCGGGTTCGAGGCGGTGCTCACCGCCACCACCCACGAGTCGGGTACCGAGCGCATCGCCGAGGTCGCCGCCCGGCGGGAATATGCCGACTACGACCTGCTGCTCAACGTGCAGGGAGACGAACCCCTCGTGGCGGCGGCGGCGGTGCATGGCACCCTCGAGCGGCTCCGGTTGGGGGACCCGATCGGCACGGCCGCGGGGGTGCTCGACCCCGATCTGGCCGCCGACCCGAACCGGGTCAAGGTCGTCGTGGGTCCGGACGGCCGGGCGGTGTACTTCTCCCGCGCGCCGATCCCGTTCGATCGCGATGGCAAGGGCGGCGTCATCTACCACCAACACGTCGGTGTCTACGGCTACACGCGCCAGGCGCTGGAGCGGTGGGTCCGGCTGCCGGCCGTGCCCGAGGAGCGCTGGGAGCGGCTGGAGCAGTTGCGGCCGCTGCTCCACGGGATTCCGATCGGCGTGGCGCGCTTCGATGAAGCCCCCGCGCCCGGCGTGGATACCGCCGACGACCTGGAATGGGCCGAGCAGACGCTGGCCCGACACTCGAGGGAGGTGAGTTCGTGAGCTCGACGAAGTACGTGTTCGTGACCGGCGGCGTGGTGAGCTCCCTCGGAAAGGGAATCGCCGCTGCCTCGTTGGGACGACTGCTCGCCGAGCGCGGACTCAAGGTGACGATCCAGAAATTCGACCCGTACATCAACGTCGACCCGGGGACGATGTCGCCGTTCCAGCACGGCGAGGTGTATGTGACCGACGACGGGGCGGAAACGGATCTCGACCTGGGACACTACGAGCGCTTCATCGATCGTTCCCTCTCCCAGGTGAACAACGTCACCACGGGACGCGTCTACCTCTCGGTCATCACCAAGGAGCGGCGCGGCGAGTACCTCGGCTCGACGGTGCAGGTGATCCCGCACATCACGGACGAGATCAAGTCGGCGATCCGGCGGCTCGCCCCCGATCACGACGTGGTCATCACCGAGATCGGCGGCACGGTGGGCGACATTGAATCGTTGCCGTTCCTCGAAGCGATCCGGCAGTTTCGCCAGGACGTGGGCCGCGAGAACACGCTCTTCATCCACCTCACTCTCGTCCCGTTCATCGCCGCCACCGCGGAGCTCAAGACCAAACCAACCCAGCACTCCGTCCGGGAGCTGATGCAGATCGGAATCCAGCCCGACATCCTGGTGTGCCGCACCGAACGGCCGCTCTCCGAGGAGCTGAAGCGCAAGATTGCGCAGTTTTGTAACGTGGACTTCGGCTGCGTGGTCGAGAGCCCCGACGTGCGCACCATCTACGAAATCCCACTGCGGCTCCACGACCAGGGGCTCGACAAGGAAGTCTGCACGCGGCTCCACCTCGACACGAAAGAGCCCGACCTGCGCTCCTGGGCGGCGATGGTCGACAAGATCCTCCATCCCACGCGGCGCGTGCGTGTCGCGGTGGTGGGGAAGTACACTGAGCTGGCCGACAGCTACAAGAGCATCAACGAGGCGCTGATCCACGGCGGCATCGCCCATCAGGCGGGCGTCGACGTGCAGTGGATCGCCTCGGACCGCTTCACCGATCAGGAGACGGCCGGCGAGCTGCTCGCCCCGTTCGACGCGCTGCTCGTGCCGGGGGGATTCGGCGTGCGCGGCGTGGAGGGCATGGTCGAGGCGATCCGCTGGGCGCGCGAGCACCGGCTGCCGTTCTTGGGGATCTGCCTCGGGCTGCAGGTCGCGATCATCGAGTTCGCGCGCGACGTCTGCAACATCCCCGACACGAATTCGAGCGAGTTCGCCCCGGAGTGCGCCAACCCGGTCATCGCCCTGATGTCCACACAGCAGGGCATTCAGGAGATGGGCGGCACGATGCGGCTCGGCGCCTACCCCTGCCGCCTGCGCCCCGGCTCGCGGGTGGCGCAGGTGTACAACGCGACCGAGGTGAGCGAGCGCCACCGCCACCGGTACGAAGTCTCCAACGCCTACCGCGACGTCCTGGCGGAGTACGGCTTGCGCTGCTCGGGGCTGTCGCCCGACGGCTCGCTGGTGGAGATGATCGAGCTCCCCGATCACCCCTGGTTCATCGGCTGCCAGTTCCACCCGGAGCTGAAGTCGCGGCCGATGCACCCCCATCCGCTGTTCGCGGGATTCATCGGCGCGGCGCTGGCGCATCACGACGCGCACGCCGAAGAACCCGGCGCCTACGACCCGGCGCCGCTGGCGCGCGCCACGGGCTGACGATGCCCCAGTTCGGCGACGGGACCGCCCCGTTCATCATTGCGGGGCCCTGTGTGATCGAATCCGACGACTTGAACCTCCAGGTCGCCGAGGCGCTCGTCACCCTGGGTGCGCGGTTCGGACTGCACGTGATCTACAAGGCGTCGTTCGACAAGGCCAACCGGTCCCGGGCCTCCGCCGCCCGGGGACCGGGACTCGATGCCGGTCTCGCGGCGCTGGCGCGGGTGCGCGAGAAGACGGGCCTGCCACTGCTCACCGACGTGCACGAGGTCGCCCAGGTGGCCGCCGCCGCGGAGGTCGCCGACGTGCTGCAGATCCCGGCGTTTCTCTGCCGCCAGACCGACCTCTTGATCGCCGCCGGGAAGTCGGGGCGTGCCGTCAACGTCAAGAAGGGGCAGTGGATGGCCCCCGAGCAGATGGCCGGTGCGGTGGAGAAGGTGCGCAGCGGCGGTGCCACCGATGTCGCGGTGACCGAGCGCGGCACGTTCTTCGGGTACGGAGACCTCGTCGTCGACATGCGCAGCTTCGCGCGCATCCGCGCGGCGTGCGGCACGCCGGCCGTGTTCGACGCGACGCACTCGGTGCAACAGCCGGGGCAGGGAGCCGATGGATCGAGCGGCGGCCTGCGCCAGTTCATCCCGCCGCTGTTGTACGCCGCCGCCGCCGCGGGAGCGGACGGGTTCTTCCTGGAGACGCACCCCGATCCCGACCACGCCCCGAGCGACGGCCCCAACATGCTGCCGCTCGACGAGGTACCGGGCATCGTCTCGGTAGCGCTCGAGGTGTGGCAGCGCGCACGCGAGGCGGTGGCCCGTGCTTGACGGCGCGCTGGCCCGCCGGCTGCGACTCGTCGGCTTCGACGTCGACGGCGTCCTCACCGACGGCGGCATCTTCCTCGGCCAGGTCGGCGGTCAGCCGGCAGAGCTGAAGCGCTTCGACGTCCAGGACGGTCTCGCGGTGCGGCTGCTGCACGGGGCGGGGATCGCCGTGGTGCTGGTCAGCGGCCGTGTCTCCGAAGCGACGACGCTGCGCGCGCGCGAGATCGGCGTCGACGACCTGATTCAGGACGACGCCGCCAGGAAGCTCCCCGCCTTCGAGGCGGTGCTCGCGCGCCGGGGCATCGGCTTCGAGGAGTGCGCCTACGTCGGCGACGACTTCATCGACCTGCCGCTGCTCAGACGCGTCGCACTCGCCATCGCAGTGGCGAACGCCCGGCCGGAGGTGCGCGCCGCAGCCCAGTACGTCACGACGGCACCGGGGGGACAGGGGGCGGTTCGGGAGATCGCCGAGGTGATCCTCAAGGCGCGCGGCGCGTGGGACGCCGAAATGCGCCGTTTCGACGGACCTCAGAGTGGCAGTGACACCGCCAACCCGCGACGCAGTGCCGGATCTCGCTGAGCGGGGACGGCGCGTGCTGCGTCTCGAGGCGGACGCCATCCAGGGCGTCGCCCGGGAGCTGGGCAGCCCGTTCGTGCGGGCGGTCGAGCTGCTGGGCGGGGCCACGGGCCGGCTGATCGTCTCCGGGTTAGGGAAATCGGGGCTGATTGCGCGCAAGATCGCGGCCACGTTCACGTCGACCGGGACCCCGGCGACGTTTCTCCACCCCGTGGACTCGCTGCACGGCGACCTCGGTATCGTCGGCCGCGGGGACGTCGCGATCCTCCTCTCGAAGAGCGGGGAATCGGACGAGCTCTTCGGCCTGGTACAGCAGCTCGAGCGCCGCGGCGTCCCGATCATCGCGATCACCGGCTCCCCCGACTCCACGCTGGCCAAGGCCGCCGCGGTCGTACTCGACGCCGGGCGGGCCGAGGAGGCGTGCGAGGAGACGCTGGCCCCGACGACGTCGACGACCGTCGCCCTCGCCCTGGGAGACGCCCTGGCGGTCACGCTGCTCGAGGTCAAGGGGTTCCGGCGCGAAGAGTTCGCGGCGCTGCACCCCGGCGGCACGCTGGGCCGGCGCCTGTTGCTGCGCGTGGCGGACGTGATGGTGACGGCGGACCTGCCGGCGCTCGCACCTGACCGACCGATGCGGGAATGTGTGGTGCTGCTGGCCCGCAAACGCGGCACCGTCGCGGTGGTGGACGCGACGGGGAGCCTCCTGGGCGTGGTGACCGCCGGGGACCTCACCCGCCTGATGGAGCGCACTGATCGCTTCCTCGATATCCCGGTCTCGGACGTGATGACGCGGGCGCCCAAAACGACGACCGCGGACGTGCACGCGCAGGCGGCGGTGAGTCTCATGGAGCGGCACGGCATTATGGCGCTGCCCGTCCTCGACGGCGGGGCGAGGGTGATCGGGATGGTCCATTTGCACGATCTGATGAAAGCTGGGGCGGTGTAATGCGAAAGCCGTCTATCTTCTGGACGATTCTCGTCTTGACGTCTCTCGTCTTGACGTCTTTCGCTTGTTCGAACGGTGCGAAGCCGACCGCGACCATCACCGCCGCCGACACCGCCGACCAGGTGCTGATCGACATGAACCACTACGTCACGAACGACGGCGTGGTGCGGGCGCGCGTGCGGGCCGACACGGCGTTTTTCTACCAGAACACGCAATCCGCCGAAATGCGCAACGTGCACATCACCTTCTACGACACGGACGGGCGGGAGACCTCGACGCTGACGGCCCGCGAAGGGACGTATCACTGGGCGAGCGGCGACATGGAGGGGCGGGGCAACGTCGTGGTGGTCGGGGCCGGTGATGGCCGCACGCTGAAGAGCGAAGTGATGCGCTACAAGCAGGCGACAAACCAGGTCTCGTCCGACCAGCCGTTCGTGTTCGACGGGCCCGGCCGGCACATCGAGGGACAGGGCTTCACGTCCGACCCCGACTTCAAGAACGTCACAGCGCTCCGCCCCCGCGGCACGAGCGGGCACTTCGTGCTCCCGAACCAATGATGGCGGCCCTCGCGCTCGTGCTGCTGCAGCAGCCGGCCGACACGTCGCGCGGCCGGCCGTGCGTCGTGGAGATCGATTCGATCGGCCACAATTACAAGGAAGTGCTGCAGGGCAATCAAAAGAGCTACCACGCGGGTGGCGGCGTCCTGGCGCACTGCCAGGGAACGAACACCCGGCTCGAGACGGACAGCATCGCGCATTATCCGGGCGTAGGGCGCTCCGACCTGGTCGGCCACGTCCACATCCGCGACACCACGATCACGCTCGACGCCAACTTCGTGTCGTATTTCGTCACGAACGAGCGGCTCGAGGCCCACAACAACGTCGTGGCGGTGAACCGCAACAACGGCTCCGTGCTGCGAGGGCCCAATCTCACCTACTGGCGCGCCGCCCCGGGGATCCGCGACACGATCGAGATGTACGCGACCCAGCGGCCGCACATCGACTATCACGGTGCGGGAGCGAGCGACACCAGCGAGCCGTACGTCATCGTGGCGGACCGCGTGCGTTTCAAGGGCAACGATCGCATGTGGGCGGGAGGCAAGTCGACGATCGATCGCTCGGACTTCGCCGCCCAGTCCGATTCGATGCAGCTCGATCAAACCAGCGGTCTCGGACTCCTGATCGGGACGCCGCGGGTCCAGGGGAAGGGAGCGCAAGGGTACACGCTCACCGGGACGCGTATCGAGCTGGTACTCCAGGCGCGCGAGGTGCGCACCGTCAAGGCGCTGGGCAACGGCAAGGCGAACAGCGCCGATTGGGTGCTGACGGCGGACACGATTCACCTCGCGGTCGAGCGTCGCAAGCTGCAGCAGGCGCTCGCCTGGGGAAAGAAGGTCCGGCCCCACGCGATCTCCGCGTTGCAGGACATCCGGGCCGATTCGCTCGCGCTCGACGTTCCGGACCAGGTGCTCACCGAGGGCCGGGGCTTCGGCCGCGCCTTCTCGGTCTCGAAGCACGATTCGACGGTGGCCGCGATCAAACCGGAGTGCACCGGCGACAACAGCGACTGTCTGGTGAGCTGCGTGCGGCCCGCGGTGGACTGCATCGCCGGCGACACGCTCACGGCGCATTGGGGCCAGGAAAAAGATTCGACCGGAGTGGAGCGCAGCCGCATCCGGCGCATCGAGGCGCGCGGTGCCGCGCGCTCGCTGACGCATCAGGCCTCCCACGACACCACCGGGCCGTCGCTCAACTATTCGCGCGGCAAGAGCATCGACATCCGGCTGCGGCAGGCGCGCGTCGACAGCATCACGGTCGGCGGCCGCGCCGACGGCGTGAGCCTGGAGCCGAAACCACCGGCGAAAGACACCACGGCGCGCGATTCCACCACCGTCAAGAAAGACTCCACGTGAACGATCCCCGTCTCGTCGCCCTGGCCGCCGCGCGCGACTCGTCGCTGCCGCTCGCCGCGGCCGCGCTGGTTCAGGTCGCCGACGACCACGGGCAGGCGCAATTCGGCAGCCTCGCCGTCACCTACCGCGAGGAGTTCCTGTGGGTGCGGTCCCAGGTCAAAGGCGGGAGCAGCGCGCTGTCGGAGTCGGGAAGCCTGTCGGTCGACGACGCGCGTGAGAACCTGCGCGCTTCGGTGCTGCCACGCCTCGTGCAGGCACACTTCATCGAGCTCTCCCCCGAGTGGCGCGACGATGTCATCATCGCGGTGGCCCCCGACGTGTGGGCCGTCATCGCCCCGGAGCGAGAGGCAGTGGTGGAGCAGCTGCTCACGGCCGCCGCGCATACGCTCGAGCGCGCCGAAACCGGCGCCGCCGCGCCGTCCGGCGTGGCTGGAGGCAGCCGCATCGAGAGCGAAGGACTGGTGAAGGCCTACAAGGGGCGCCGCGTCGTGGACGACGTGAGCGTCGTCCTGGGGCAGGGCGAGATCGTCGGCCTGCTCGGGCCGAACGGCGCCGGCAAGACGACGACCTTCTACATGTTCACAGGACTGGTGCGCCCCGACCACGGCACGATCCGGCTCGACGGCACCGACATCACGAGCGAACCGATGTACCGCCGGGCGCGCGCCGGGCTCGGCTACCTCGCCCAGGAACCATCGGTCTTCCGCCGGCTGACGGTCGAGGAGAACGTCGCCGCGATTCTCGAGACGCTGCCGCTCAGCGCCGCCGAGCGCGGCACCCGCCTCGAGCACCTGCTCGACGAGCTCGGCGTGAAGCACCTGCGCCGCCAGAAGGCGTTCCAGCTCTCGGGCGGCGAGCGGCGGCGGCTCGAGATCACCCGCGCCCTCGTCACCCAGCCCAAATTCCTGCTGCTGGACGAGCCGTTCGCCGGCGTCGATCCGATCGCGGTGCACGACATTCAGACGATCGTCGCGGGACTGCGCCAGCGCCGCATCGGCGTTCTGATCACCGACCACAATGTCGAGCAGACCCTCGACATCGTCGACCGCGCCTACATCATGTTCGAAGGACGGGTGCAGGTGTCGGGCACCGTGCGGGAGCTGGTGTTCGACGACCGCGTGGCCGACCGCTACCTCGGACCCACCCTCACCGCCCGGCTGCGCGACCGGCTGGGGCAACCCGCGTGAAACCGGGACTCTCCCAGCATCAGGGGCTGCGGCAGGACCTGCGCATCAATCCGCGCTTGTTCCAGGCGATGGATCTCCTGTACATGCCGTTGCTCGACCTGCAGCAGCACCTGAAGCAGGAGCTTCTGGGCAACCCCTTCCTGGAGCTGGTCGAGACGGAGGAGGAGCCGGAGGCGCCGCAGACCACCGCCGGCGAGAAGGAGCAGATCGAGCAGGAGAAGAAGAACGACGACGAGCCCGACTGGGAGGGGATCCTGCTCGACGACGGCGCCGAAGCCATGTCCTCGCCGCGCGACATGAGCGAGGCGCGGGAATACACGGAGCCGGTGTCGGTCGAGATGCGGGATCTGTCGGACCACCTGAAGGAGCAGGTCCAGATGCTGGACCTCTCCCCCCGCCAGCGCCTGCTCGCCGATGAGTTCCTCGGCAACATCGCGGAAGACGGGTATCTCGGGGCCCCGCTCGAGGAGATCGTGTCGGGAGCCAACAGGCTGCTCGATGAATTCGCCGAGCAACGCGAGAACGAGGTGACGGTCCGGCCGTACACGCTGGCCGAAGCCGAAGCGATGCTGCGCACGATCCAGACGCTGGACCCGCCTGGCGTGGGCGCCCGCGACCTGCGCGAATGCCTGCTGCTGCAGCTCGAGGACAAGAAGCTCACCGACACCCTGGCCTATCGCCTGGTGAAGGAGGCGTGGGAAGACCTCAAGAACCACCGCTGGAGCGATCTCGGCAAGCGGTTCGCGATCGACCCGTCGGCGGTGCAGAAGGTGGCCGACGTGCTCGCCAAGCTCGACCCCAAGCCCGGGCTGCAATACGCGGCGGCCAACGACACCTACATCACGCCCGACCTCACCGTCGAGAAGATCGGCGATCAATACCACGTGACGCTCAACGACGGCGGCCTGCCGCGCCTGCGGATCTCGAAGACCTATCAGGACATCGCGCGCGATCGCAAGAAATTCCAGGGAGAGAACAAGGAGTTCATCAACCAGCGGCTCAATAGCGCCCACTGGATGATCCAGGCGATCGAGCAACGCCGCCAGACGATGCTCAAGGTCATGAACTTCATTGTCGACCGGCAGCGCGAATTCTTCGAGAAGGGCGTCGAGTACCTGCGGCCCCTCACGCTGCGCGAGGTCGCCGACGTCATCAACATGCATGAAAGCACCGTGAGCCGGGTAACCAACGAGAAGTACGTCCAGACGCCGCGGGGGCTCCTGCCGCTCAAGTTCTTCTTCTCGAGCGGCCTGCAGACGAGCAGCGGCGAGGACGCGAGCGCCCGCGCCATCAAGGCGCAGATTCAGAAGATGGTGTCGGAGGAGCAGCCCAAGAACCCGCTCACCGACCAGCAGATCGTGGAGATGTTCGGCGTCCGCGGCGTGAGGATCGCGCGCCGCACCGTCGCCAAATATCGCGACCAGCTGAACATCCTGCCCGCGCGGATGCGGCGCCGCCTGTGAGCCTCGCGACCGACGGGGTGCGCCCCGATGTGAGCATCCTCGTACCCGCCAAGGACGAGGCGGAGAATCTGCCCGAGCTGGTTCGCCAGGTGCGGGAAGCCTTATTGCCCCAGCCGTTCACGGGCGAGCTCGTGGTGATCGACGACGGCAGCCGGGACGACACGCCGGCCATTCTCCAGCGTCTGGCGGCGCAGCATCCATTCCTGCGGGTCGTGACCCATCGCTCGCAGCGCGGCATCGCCGACGCCCTGAAGAGCGGAGCGGACGCGGCGGGGGGACGGGTGCTCGTGTTCTGGCCCGCCGATCTCCAGTACCTCCCGGCCGATATCCCCGGCCTCGTGACCCCCGTGCTCGCGGGGGAAGCGGACATCGTCACCGGCACGAAGCAGGGGCACTACGACAAGCGCTTCGTCTCCTGGGTCTACAACGGGTTGTGCCGCTGGCTGTTCGGCGTGCGGGTGACGGACCTCAATTCCGTGAAGGCCTATCGCCGCGAGGTGATGGACGTCGTGCCGCTGCGACCCGACTGGCACCGCTTCATGGTGGTGATCGCCGCCGGGGAAGGGTACAGGCTCGCCGAGCGGCCGGTGCCGCTGCATCCACGCCAGGCGGGCAAGTCGAAATTCGGGATCGGACGCATTCCGGTCGGCGTGCTCGATCTCTTGTCGGTGTGGTTCCAGCTGCGCTTCGGCCGCAAGCCGATGCTGTTCTTCGGCGTGACGGGAGCCGTGCTCGTGCTGCTCGGTTTTCTGGTGGGCGTCTACGAGTTCATCGAGCGCTACATGTACCAGCAGGGCAACCGGGCGTTCCTGTATCTCGTGCTGCTGCTCGTCATCGCGGGACTGATTCTCTTCGGGTTCGGTTTCGTGGGAGAGCTGGTGGCGGGGCAACGGGAGGAGATCCGGGCACTGCAGCGGGACCTCGACCGACTGCGCGAGCGCACCGACTAGCGAGTCTCACCCATCGCGCTTCAGACGGATGCCGTACCGTCCGAGAAACAGCGCCAGTTCCTCGGTGAGCGGCGATCCACCCTCGCTGCGCGTCTTCGCCCCCAAATCCAGCCAATACACGTCCCGCCTCCGATAGGCGGCGAGCACCGTGTCCGGAAGCGGCCGCTCGGCGAGGACCGTGTCGCCGCGCTCGCCGGGAGGCGGCGCGGCGCTGTCGCGCAGCCAGTGTAGCCGCCACTGCCCACCGCGGTACGCGTACACCCGCGCGATGCCATCGTCCACCATCCGGACCTGATCGTCCGCCACAAACCGATCGAACTCGGCGAGCATGGCGCGCACCAGCGCCGTGCGGTCGGCGTCGGTGAGCTGCTTCGGGAAGTCGGGAGCGGAGCGAATCACCTTGGCGGGCGATCCCACCGCCAGGCTGTTGGGAGGAATCGTCCCGGAGACGAGGGAATTGGCGCCGATTACGGAGCCGTCGCCGATCGTCGTCCCCGGCATCAGAAACACCCGCCACGGCAGCCAGACGCTCTTCCCGAGCGTCACGGGCTCGTAGGTGACGGGATAGCCCTCGAGGTTCGAGAGCCAGGCGCCGTGTGTGAAGATGAGGCAATGCCCCCCGATCCCGGTGTCGTCGCCGATCACGACGGGTTTCGTGGGATTGATGTTCGCCATTTGGAGGATGATGGTGCGGCTGCCGAGCACGAAGCGCGACTCCGGCAGCTGCGGCCCGCCGACGTATACCTGCTCGCGGATTTTCGCGTCCTCGCCGATCTCGATGACGCGGCACGAGAGATAACTCATCGTCCCGACGCTCGAGTAGCGCCCGATCGAGATGCGCCGGCCCATCACCACCGCCAGCATCCCGATCTCGACGTGGTCGCCCAGCTCCACCGACTCGCCGATCACCACCCCGCCGAACCCGAACTTGACCCCGCGGCCGATGCGGTAGCCCTTGAGCCGATAGGCCAGCCGTTTCAGCGGGCTGGGCATCCACCCATAGAGCAAGAGATGGCCGAGCGGCAACCGCGCTTTGGGGAGGAGCGGGTGGACCATGGGCTCCAAAGATAGTTAAGATACGAGCCGACATGATTCGACTGCCCGCGCCCGTTTCGCCGGGCGCCGCGGGCGCGCCGGACCAGCGCGACCAGCTCATCCTCCTCACCGATCTCGCGCGTCTCATCCCTGTCACGGATCCCTCGGCCGACGTGGTACGCATCGAGCTGATGGACCGACCGGAATCCTTCGCTTCCGTGAGCGCCTGGCGCACGGCGGGGTGGGGAATCGAGCCCGGTGATGGGGTAGTCCGCCTGGCCCGGGCAGGGCTGCAGCTCGCCTGGGACCTCGCGACGTCACAGGCGGAGATCCGGTCGACCGCGCGTGACAAGTTTGGACGCGTCCCCGCTGCGGCCAACGCGCTGGTTGCGGCGGGACTCGAGCGCGAACCGGTGGTTTCACAGATGGCGGTCGCACTGCGCCAGGCCGCGACTCGCGCCGCCGGACGGCGTCCGCTCCAGGTGTCGGCGCCCTGGCCGGAAGGCCGGCGCTGGGCTGTGGCGCTCACGCATGACCTCGACGTCGTGGCATTGTGGCCGCTGTTTACCGGGCTGCGACTGCTCGAGCTTGGCCGCAAGGGACACTGGCGCCTCGCCGCACGGGCCGCGAGCCAGGCGCTCCGCTCGATCGGGCGCGCGCCCGTCGAGCGGGGAGCCGCCGGCGTGCTGGCCGCCGAGCGCGCGCGATCGATGCGGTCGACCTGGTTCGTCCTCTGTGGAACGCCGACGCTGAAGACGTTCATCGACGGAGACCTGACGTATCGGCCCGAAGCCGATGCCACGCGCCGGATCCTGGCGGCGATCGCGCGCCAACAACACTCGTTCGGACTGCATGGCAGCCGCGAGACGGTATCGAGCTCTGAACGCTTCTCGGCACAACGGAATCGGCTGCTCGGCCTTGCGGGACAGGCGGTAGAGGGCGTGCGACAACACTTCCTGCGGTTCGATCCCGCGCGCACGCCCCACGCGATGGCGCAGGCGGGGTTTCGCTACGACAGCACCGTCGGGTTCCCGGACCGGAACGGATTCCGCATCGGCCTGGCCGACGTCGTGCCCCTCCGGGAAGGGATGGACGAAGTACCGTTCGCCTGGATGGACCGAGCGTTGAGCAAGTACCGCGGCATCGAGGATCCTGAAGCGTGGATCGACGAGGCGCTGGCATTGGCGCGCAGCTGCCGCGATGTGGAGGGGCTCTGGGTCGGTGTCTGGCACCCTAATCTCACCGACGCCCTGGGCTTCCCCGGCGCCCCCGCCGCCTACGAACGCCTGCTCGACGGCCTCCTCGCCGATCGCCCCTTCGTGGGGACGCTGGATGCGATGGTGGCGTGGCGTGCCGAGCGGCGCGCCGTGCGGATCGAGCGCATGGCGGAGGATGGGCGCTACGAGCTGGGGGCCGCAGCGTCGGTCCCGCTCGAGTCGGCCGGATGAGAGTCCTCTTCCTGGCGCACTCGTATCCCCGCTTCGCCACCGACCCCGTCGGGTCGTTCGTGCTGCGGCTCGCCGTCGCCCTGCGCGATACGGGCATCGAGGTTCGCGTGATCGCACCATCGGCGGAGGGGCTGGCCGGGCGAGATGAATACGAGGGAATAGTCGTCGACCGGTTTCGCTACGCCCCCCGGTCACTCGAAACCCTGGCCTATAGCGGCACGATGCGCGATCAGGTCAGCACGAGCTGGTCCTCCCGGCTCGCGCTCGGAAGCTTCCTCGGCGCCGATCTCTGGAAGACGTTTCGCTCCCGTCGCGAGTTCCGCGCCGATCTGGTGCACGCTCACTGGTTCTTCCCGAGCGGGCTCATCGGGACGTGGATGGCAGGGTGGTGGAGGGTCCCATTGGTGACGACGTTGCACGGCTCCGATATCAGCGTCGCGAAGAGCTCCGCCATCGCCACCCGGATGTTCCGCCGGGTGATCACGCGGTCCCGGGGCGTGACGACCGTTTCCTCCTGGCTCGGCGCGGAGACGCGCGCGCTCGTGCCCGCTGCCCATCCCGTGGTCGCCCCGATGCCGATCAAGCCGGATCTGTTTCATCCCGGGGGGTCGCGCGAAGCGGCACGGCTGCTGTTCGTGGGGAAGCTCAACCAGCAGAAGGGAATCGAGCATCTGTTGCGGGCTCTGGCCGTGATGCGCGCGCGCCCGATGGTCGACGTCATCGTCGGCGTCGGCAGCGCCCCCGAGGACATCGGCGGCCTGGCCCAATCCCTCGGCGTCGCCGACCAGCTGCGGTGGCTGCCGCTGCTGCCGCAAGCGAAGCTGGCCGAGTACTATCGCAGCTGCACGGCGCTTGTCATGCCCGCTGTCGACGAGGGACTGGGACTCGTGGCGGCTGAAGCGTTGCTGTGCGAGACGCCGGTGATCGCGTTCGCCTCGGGAGGGCTGACCGACCTGATTCGCGACGGCGAGACGGGAGTGCTCGTCCCGGCGGGCGACGTGACGGCGCTCGCCCGCGCCACGGACGACGTGCTCAGCCGACCCGATCGCGGTGCCCCGCTGGGCATCGCCGGCCGGCGCGCGACGCTCGCCACGTTCGGCGCGCAGGCCGTCGCCGGGCGTTACGCCGCCATTTACCGGGAAGCGCTGGGGCCCCGTGTCGCGTAAACAGATTTGGGTTCTGGTGCAGGTCGTGTTCGTCGCTCTGGCGCTGTGGTTCGCCGGGCGAGCCCTCGCCGGGCAGTGGCACGGGGTCCGAACGGCGCTCGCTGACACCCAGCCTCGCTGGAGTCTCGTCACGCTGTCGGTGATCCTGGTGCTGCTCGACTACGCCCTGCTGATCCAGGTGTGGCGCGCCATGCTGTCGGCGTGGGGCGAAGGAGGGAAGCTCACCATGCGCGCAGCGGCCCGCATCTGGTTCGTGTCGAATCTGGGCCGCTACGTCCCGGGGAAGGTGTGGCAGATCGCGACGATGGCGGTGATGGCGCAAAAGCGCGGCGTCTCCCCTGTGACGGCCACGGGGGCGTCGCTCGTCGTGAACCTGGCGAACATCGCCTCGGGGTTCGTGGTCGTGCTCGCGACCGGAGCCGCCGTGTTCCGGTCGTTCAACGACGCGGGGCCGCACACCGGCGTCCTCGTCGCCGTGATCCTCGGGGTAGGGCTCCTCTTGTTGCCGTTCGGGTTCCGCCTCGCCGCACCGCTCGTCGCGCGACTCACGCGCGACCGGATCCGGCTCCCCGCCATTCCCGCCCAGGCCATCTGGCTCGCCGCCGTCGGGACCGCGGCTGCATGGGTGGTGTACGGCATCGCGTTCGAGTGGTTCAGCACGGCGCTGGTACACCGCGTAACTGGCGGTACGGCGCTGTACGTCGCAGCTTTCACGGGCTCGTATCTCGTCGGCTATCTGGCGGTGTTCGCACCCGGAGGCATCGTCGTCCGCGAGTACATGCTGGCCACCAGCCTGACGAGCCTTGGTCTCTTGACCGGCCCCGAAGCGTGGCTCGTCGCCATCGCCTCGCGGCTGTGGCTCACTGCCATCGAGGTCGCCCCCGGCCTCCTGTTCCTGCTCATTCCCGGAGAACGCTCCTGACGGCACCCGCGTTCACGCCCAAACGCCCGACGCTCGCCGCGTTCGCGTTCTGTTGCCTGTGGATCGCGATTCTCTCGCTCCCGATGTGGAGCGGACAGTATCTGGCCGGGCCCCACAGCGACCAGTTCGCAACGGGCTACGCGTTCCGCTGGTGGGGGGCCCACCAGATCGCCACGACCCACAGCATTCCCTTGTGGAATCCTTACGCGTTCGTGGGATTCCCGACGGTCGCGGGGTTCGGCGACTTGTTCTATCCGGCGAGCCTGCTGCGACTCGTGCTCCCCACCGCGCTCGCGATCGATCTCGAGTTCGTGCTGCACTACATCCTCGCCGGGTTCGCCCTCTACCTGCTGCTGCGAATGCTCGGCTTCTCCTGGACGGCCGCCATCACCGGCGGTACCGCCTACCAGCTCAGTGGTGTCGTCGCGTCGCTGGTGAGTCCGGGGCACGACGGCAAGCTGTTTGTCACGTCGCTCCTCCCGGTGATGATGATCGGCCTGGTGCTCGGGATCCGGCGTCGTCGGTGGGAAGGATTCGCGTTGTCCGGGCTTGCAGTCGGCCTCGCGCTGCTCTCTCCCCAATACCAGATGACGCAGTACGCGCTGGTGGCCTCAGGGCTGTTCGCGCTGTACTTGACGTTCGGGGAACCCGAAGGACTGGCACCGCGCGAGCGCTGGCTCGCGCTGGCGGGGGCTGCGGGGGCGGTCCTGCTGGGGTTCGGCATCTCGATGATTCAGGTGCTCCCGTTCTTTCACAACATTCCGTACTCACCGCGTGCCGAAGCCGGGGGCTACGAGTATTCGTCGTCATTCGGGTTGCCGTGGAGCCATTTCCCGGAGCTGTTCGTCTCGGGATTCGCGGGACATTACGAGACGTACTGGGGCCCGAACGGCATCAAGTTCCACAGCGAGTATCTCGGGCTGCCCGTACTGGGTCTGGCCGTTGTCGGGGCAGGGACATCCCGGCGCACCTTGCGGTGGTGGATGCTCGGCATCGGGGCGCTGTTTCTGCTCGTCGCTCTGGGCAGCAGCACGCCATTTTATCGGCTCTGGTATGCGCTCGTCCCCTATGTCAACAAGACGCGGGCTCCGGGGATGGCGTTGTACGTCGTATCGCTCGTCGCCGCGACATTCGCTGCGATGGGGGTGGAACGGCTGGAGCGCGGGGAAGGAAAACAGACGCTCCAGATCGTCCTGGGGGCAGGCGGCCTCCTGGCGATTCTCGCGGCCGCCGGCGTTTTCGGAGCGATGGCGGAGAGCATGGCACGTGGCCTCCCGCCGGAGTCCGGCGACCATGTTCAGGCAGCGATGGCCGCGGGCGATGGGATCCGGCTCGGCGCGCTGGGGAGCGCAATCGGGCTAGCGGTGGTTGCCGGACTGGGGCTCGCATTCCTCGCGGGTCGCGTGCAGGGTCCCGCTTTTTGCCTGCTCCTCGTGACGCTAGTCGGTGCCGATCTCTTCCGGGCGGGGAAGCCGTTCTGGAATTGGAGCCGGCCTGAGAAGGAGAACTTCCTCCCTGATGCAATCACGCGGCGGATTCAGGCGGCGCCGCAGCCGGCACGGGTACTGAACATCGACGTGTACCGTCAAATGACGCTCATGCGTTTCGAAATCCCTCAAGTGTTCGGGGGCATCAGCAGCGTCGAGCTGCGGAACTTCGACGTGCTCATGGGCCTCCAAGGAGCGGGACAGTTCACGAATCTGGGGCATGTGCACCTGTGGAATCTCCTGGCGGTTCGGTTCGTCATCCTTCCGGATTCGCAGAAGGTTCCGGGATACCACGCAGTGCTCGGTCCGGTGACCACTGGAGCTGGCCTGGCCGCGTACCTGTACGAGGCCGACACTGTGCCGCCTTACCTCCGCGTAGTGCCCGCCGCAGCGAAGGGGGACACCGACCAGATCGTGCCGACGCTGACCGACGCGCGGCTGGACTTCAATCGCCTCGTACTGTTCGACCGGACGGAAGCGATCAATCCGTTGCCGGTAACGGAAATGCCGGCGCCGAGCCCGTCCCGAGCGAGCTTTACCCATTGGTCGCCGGGGCGCATGTCGATCGCACTCGATCCCGCGCCGCCGCAGGACAGCTACCTGCTGGTTTCGGAGAACTGGTATCCCGACTGGCATGCGACGGTTGATGGTCAGCCCGTCACGGCGCTGCGGGGCGACCAGACCTTCCTGACTGTGCCGATCAAGGCCGGCGCAAAACAGGTCGAGCTCGACTTCTCCTCGAGGTACTTTGCCCTCGGAAAGCTGATCACGATCGGCTCTACGGTTCTGTTACTCGCCTGGGCCGGGGCCGCCTTCGGGTGGAGGAGGGCTCACCGGGGTGGCTGAACGGGCACTGGTCGTCATTCCGACGTACAACGAGGCCGCCAACCTCCCGCAGCTGATTCCTCAAGTCCTGGCCCAGGACAGCCGGCTCGAGGTGCTGGTCGTGGACGACGCCTCGCCCGACGGCACCGGCCAGCTCGCCGACGACTTGGCACGGCGAGAGCCCCGGGTGCATGTGCTGCATCGCGAGGGGAAGCTCGGCCTCGGCACGGCCTACATTGCGGGCTTCCGGTGGGCGCTGGAGCAGGGGTACGACTTCGTATTCGAGATGGACGCCGACTTCTCGCACGATCCCGTCCACCTCAAGGAGTTTCTCAAGGCCGCCGCCTCGGCCGACCTGGTACTCGGCTCCCGCTACCTGGGGGGAAAGGTGACGGTCGTGAACTGGCCGATCGCGCGCCTCATGTTATCGTACTGGGCGAACGTATACGCGCGGTGGGTGACTGGATTGCGCATCTGGGACCTCACGGGCGGCTTCAAGTGCTTTCGCACGAAAGTTCTCCAAGCGATTGACCTGTCACAAGTTCGGTCGAATGGCTACGCCTTTCAAATAGAGATGAGTGTTCGGGCATGGCGAAAAGGGTTCCGGCTGGCGGAAGTACCGATCGTGTTCGTGGACCGAACCGAAGGGCAAAGCAAGATGAATCGCCGGATCGTTCGCGAAGCGATCTGGATCGTGCCGCGCCTGCGACTCATGGCCTGGTTCGGCCGGATCTAGTCGGGCTCCCGGTCTACAAGATGACGGGGTCGGGCAACGACTTCGTCATGGTGGACGGCCGGGTTACGAGTCCCGACCAATGGACCCCGGAAGACATCCGGAGCATCTGCGCCCGTGGCATCGGTATCGGTGCCGACGGGCTCGTCGTCGTGGCCCCGGGGAGCACCCCGACATCGGCCCGCATGACCTATTTCAACAGCGACGGCTCGCGCGCGGCCATGTGTGGCAATGCCGCGCTATGCAGCACGCGTCTGGCGGCCCTCCTGGGACTCGTCCCGGAGCGGATGCGCCTCGAGACCGACGCCGGGACCTACGACAGCAGAACCCTGGGGGGCGCGGATAGAGCCGAGCTCCACCTGGCGACCGTTCCAGCCCCCTCAGCGCCCCCGATCGCCCTCGCGACGGGCGAATCGCGTGTCGGGTTCGCCATCGTGGGGGTCCCGCACGTCGTCGTGGTCGTCGAGGACCTGGACGCCGTGGATCTGGTCCGCCGCGGCCGGGCGTTACGCCACGATCCGGCTCTCGGTACCGCCGGCGCCAACGTCAACTTCATCGCGCCTGCGGACCGGCGCAGGGCCTGGGCGATGCGGACCTACGAGCGCGGCATCGAAGCCGAGACCCTGGCATGCGGGACCGGTGCCGTGGCGGCAGCTTGTATGCTGCGGGAATGGCGCCTGGCCGAGCTCCCGGCAACGATCATCACCCGAACCGGCCTGCCGCTCGGCGTACGGGCCGAACGGAGTCGAGACGGCTCTTACAGCGACGTGTGGTTGGAGGGGCAGGCGCGGTTGGTATTCAGGGGAGTGCTGACGGGGTGAGATTCTTATCCACATCTCTGCACATCTCAACTTAACATAACATCTATTATACGAAGCTAGTCTAAACGACTGTCAGATGCCTATTTGGCCGGCGTGCCCAGCTCCCCTAGGCGCTCTTTGGCCTCAAAGGCCGCCGATGACGAATCAAGTTTGGCAACGATTTCCAGGTAGGCGGCCTTGGCACGGGCCGTATCCCCAGCCGCAAGCCAGGTGCGCCCCGCGTCGGAGAGGAATTGTCCGCGCAGGAACGGCAGCGGCGCCGCACTCGCGGCCTGTTGATAGGCATCGGCCGCCTCCTTGGGGCGCCCGATGTTCTCGTACGCGGCCCCGAGCAGCCCATAGGCCTGCGCCCGGTACTCCGAGGGTGCGCCGGACGCGTAATCCTTGAGCACCTCGATCGCCTGCTGTGACTGCCCTTGGGCGAGACGGACCTGCGCGAGGAGGATCGTCGCCTCGTTGGCCGAGCGCGTCCCGGAATAATTCGCGGAGATGCGCGACAACTCGCTCGAGGCCAGGGCGTAGTTCTTGGACTCGAGGGCGAAACGCGCTGAATTGAGCTGCTGGCTCGCCACCCGTTCGCCCTGGCGGGTCGAGAGCAGCTTCCAGCCGAACAGACCGCCGCCCACCACGGCGAGAACCGCGATCCAGCCAACCGGTTTCCGGTGGCGTTGCAGCCACGCGAGGATCGCCTCGGCGCGCTCTTCTCTTGCCGCCGGCGCTGGGGCGCTTGCTCCCGCTCGAACCGATGTCGTCACAATCGTCACTCGCTCCCGTTCACTTCTAGGCCACAGCCGCCACCAAGTGCCCCTGGGGCGACTCGAACGCCCGGCCAACGGTTTAGGAAACCGCTGCTCTATCCATGCTGAGCTACAGGGGCGTAAGCGGTGAAATTTAGCGGAGTTATGCGACCCTAATCAAGTACCGTCTTCAGTAGCGAATCAGTGCTTCGACGCGAACCGGCTCGAGGCGCTCGCGGCCCGACAGGAAGCCGAGCTCGATCAGAAAGCTGAACCCCGCGAGCTCCGCCCCCTGCCCGCGTACCAGCCGGCCGGCCGCCTCGGCCGTGCCCCCCGTCGCCAGTACGTCATCGACGATCAGCACGCGGTCACGGGCGCCGATCGCGTCGGCGTGCATCTCCAAGGCGTCGGTCCCGTACTCGAGCTCGTACTGAACCCGCTGGCGGACCGAAGGCAGCTTCCCGGGCTTGCGCACCGGAACGAGTCCGGCACCCAGCCGCAGCGCGATCGGGGCGCCGAACAGGAAGCCGCGCGATTCGACGGCGACGACCCGGGTCACACCGAGATTCGCATACCGGGTCGCCATCGCCTCCGTGGCCATCCCGAACAGCTTCGGATCCAGCAGCACCGGCGTGATGTCCTTGAAGATGATCCCGGGTTTCGGGAAATCGGGCACATCCCGCACGGCCTTCCGGAGCAGATCGATGTCGCTCATTGCTCACCTGATTGATTCATTTGACAATTACATGACATCAAACGGTTTAGTCAAATCCATCTGTTGTTGAACATTCATTTTATCAACACTGCTCACGCGAGCTGCGGGTGGGCCGTGGGACAACGCTGACTCGAGGGATATCAGAGCCGCTGCTGGTCCCTGCGCCACGACCTCGACCGTCCCGTCCGGGAGATTGCGTACATATCCGGCGAGGTCGAGGCGTGCGGCCTCCCGCATTACGAACCAGCGAAACCCCACGCCCTGCACCCGTCCGTTCACGATGAAGCGAACGGCGTTCACGCGGCCCGGCGTCGGCGCTGCAGCACGACGTAGGTGCCGATGCCGACCACGACCAGCGGAATCAGGATAACGAGTACCCGCGTGACGTAACGCTGCACCTCCTCGTTCCGGAGCACGTCCTCGTTGCGGCCGAGAAAGTACCCGATCCCCGTCAGGACGGCGCACCAGGCGAACGCGCCGACCGCAGTGTAGGTCACGAACCGCCCCAGCGGCATGCGTGCTATCCCGGCCGGAATCGAGATGAGATGACGGATTACCGGCAGCAGCCGCCCGACCAGCGTGCTGATCTCCCCATGGGCGGCGAAATAGCGCTCCGCACGCTCCAGGGAGTGCTCCGAGAGCAGGACGTAGCGGCCGAAGCGCCGTACGAACGCCCGCCCGAGGAGCTGGGCGACCCAGTAGTTCGCCAACGCCCCGATCACGCTCCCCACGGTCCCGCAGAGGAGTACGATCGGGAGGCTCATTTTCCCTTTGGCGACCCAGTACCCTGCCGGCGGCATCACCAGCTCGCTCGGCAGGGGGAGGATCGAGCTTTCGATCGCCATCAGGGCGAGGATCCCCGGATAGCCAAGGGTGAGAAGCGTCGTCAGGAGCCAGTTGATGAGGCGTTCAACCATCGAATCCATGCTCCCCGAGGAGTGGTACGAACAACGCGCCGCCCAGGTCGCTCGTCCGCACACCGTCCCCGGTGCGCTCGAGGAGCGTCAACGTCTGGTGTCCCCGCTCCCCCACAGGAATCAGGAGGCGTCCGCCGGGGGAGAGCTGCTCGACGAGGGGCGCGGGGATGGTAGGACCGCCGGCGGCCACGAGGATCGCGTCGTAGGGGGCGTATCCGGCCCATCCCAGCGTACCGTCGCCGAGCAGCACCGACACGTTACGGGCAAGGGCCGCGCGCAGGGCGCTCTGCGCACGCTCCGCGAGGGCCTGAACCCGCTCCACCGTGAACACCTGCGCGACGAGCCGCGACAAGAGAGCGGTCTGGTACCCCGACCCCGTGCCGATCTCGAGTACCCGCTCATTCCCCTGCAGCCGGAGTGTCTCCAGGTAGCGCGCCTGGGTGAAGGGCTGCGAGATCGTCTGCCCCGATCCGATCGGCAGCGCGGCATTTTCGTACGCTCGATGACGCACCGCGTCAGGAACGAAGAGATGGCGCGGCGTTTCCGCGAAGGCCCGCAGCACGGCCAGATCGCGGATCCCCTGCTCGCGCAGCTGCTCGACGAGGCGTGTGCGGTACCCGCCGAAGGTGTCGGCGCTCGCTCCCCGTCCTATCGGCCCAGGCTCCATCCGCGCGCCGCCTCGAGCAGGTCGTAGTTCGTCATATCGACGTGGAGCGGCGTGACGGAAATGAATCCCTCGTTGACCGCCCGGAAATCGGAATCGGCGCCGCCCGACCACGTCACGTGCCCGCCGCCGATCCAGTAAATGTCCTTCCCCCAGGGGTCCTTCATCCGGGCCACCTCTTCATGGAACACCCGGCTCCCGAGGTGGGTGACCTTGACCCCTTTCACCTGATCCCCGGGGATCGCCGGAAGGTTGACGTTGAGGAGCGTGTCGCGCGGAAATGCGGCGATCGCGACGATGCCGGCGAGCAGTCGCGTAAGTCCGGCGCGGTGGCTCTCCAGATGCTCGAGGTCGAAGCTCCCGTAGGAGATCGCGACGCTCGGAATCCCGGCGGCGAGTCCCTCCATCGCCGCGGCGACCGTCCCCGAGTACAGAACATCCTCGCCCATGTTGGGACCATGGTTCACCCCCGAAAAGACGAAGTCGGGCTTCTCGGGCATCAGGGCGCTGAGGGCGAGCAGCACGCAGTCGGTGGGTGTCCCGTCCACCTGATGCGCGCCGTCGCTGCGTCGCGTCGCCCGGATCGGACGGTGCAGCGTGAGCGAATGGGACGTGGCACTCTGTTCCCGATCGGGCGCGACGACCGTCACCCGCCCCAGGTCCCCCGCCGCGTCCCCGAGCAGCGAGAGGCCGCGGGCGAGAATACCATCGTCGTTGCTGATCAGGATGTTCATGACGCTCCAAGCAGATACCGCGCGAATACCCGGGCCACCCGCCACCCGTCGGCTACACTCTTGAAGTGGCTCGGCTGGCCGTCATAGATAGTCGGGATCGCCACGGAGCGCACCCCGTAGCCGGCCCGCAACGCCGCCAGCAGAAACGCCGCTTCGTAATCGTATCGGGTATAGCCGGTGAGGCTCGGTGTCACGGCAATCGCCAGCCTGCGGGTGAATGCGCGCAGCCCCGTCTGCGCATCGGGCACCGGTGTCGCCGCAATACGACTGGCGACGGTGGAGGAGAGCCAGTTGGTGAGGCGCCGGGAGGCCGGCATCACGCTGCTCCGCGCGCGCGCGCCGAGTACCAGATCGACGGCTGCGTCCGCCAGCGGGGCCAGCAGCAGCGGCAGCGCCTCCGGAGGGTGCTGTCCGTCGGCATCGAGGGTAACGATGGCCGCGGCGTCCTCCGCCAGTGCCCGCGAGATACCGGTGGCCAGTGCGGCGCCCTTGCCGGCGTTCCGCTCGTGCCGGATCACGACTACGCCGGCGGCGGCGCCGGCGGCTCCCGTCGCATCGGTCGACCCGTCGTCGACCACGACCACAGCGGCGTGCGGCACCGCCGCACGGACCCCGGCGATCACCGCACCGAGGGTTGCTGACGCCTGGAACGCCGGGATGACGACGGCTACGCGCGTGGCGCGGCGGCCCCGTCGAGCAGCGCGAGCACGGCCTTCAGCTCGGCGCGCAGGTCCTTGATCGTCTCGGATGCGAGGGCTCGACGAGCTTCGGGCTTGAGCTCTCCCGAGCGGCGATACTGCTCGATCTTCGTGCGGGCGCCCTCGATCGTGTATTTCTCGGTGTACAGGAGATGTTTCACGAGCATGATCAACTCGATCTCGCGGCGCTGATACACGCGGTTGCCGGAGCGATTCTTCGCGGGATTGAGGAATCGGAACTGACTCTCCCAGTACCGCAGCACGTGCGGCTTCAGATCGGTGAGCTGGCAGACCTCCCCGATCGAGAAGAACTCCTGCACTGGATGCGGAACGCTCATCGCCACTGCTCCGGCTTGGGTGCGCGCTCCATCAGATCCGCGATGGCCTGGCGCGGCGACTTCCCTTCGAATACGATGGCGCTCACTTCGCTGGCGATCGGCAGCTCGACACCGTGCCGCCCGCCCAGGAGCACGGCGGTACGCGCCGTCGTCACGCCCTCGGCCACGGTCTTCCGGCTCGACAGGATGTCCTCCAGCCGCCGTCCCTGTCCCAGCTCCACTCCGAGGGAGCGATTGCGCGACAGCGCACCGGTGGCGGTCAACACCAGGTCACCGAGCCCGGCGAGCCCCGCAAAGGTGAGCGGGTCGGCGCCCAGCGCCTGGCCCAGGCGTGTCAGCTCGGCGAGTCCGCGGGTGATGAGCGCCGCGCGTGGATTATGCCCCAATCCCAGCCCTTCGGCGATCCCGGTCGCCACCGCGATGACGTTCTTCAGGGCCCCCCCGAGCTCCACGCCGACCACGTCGGTATGGGAGTACACTCGAAACGTCGCCGTCGCAAATACCCGTTGGACGTGCTGGGCCACGGCGTGGTCCGCCGCGGCCGCAACGACCGCTGTCGGCTGGCGATCGTAGACCTCGCGCGCGAACGACGGTCCCGAGAGCACGGCGACCGGCGCGCCGAGTCCGAAGACGTCCTGGAGCACGCAGGAGAGTCGCTCCTGGCGCTCCGGCTCGAGCCCCTTGGACACGCTGACCACCAGGGGATGATTTCCCGCCGCGGCGGCCGCTTCCGACATGACGGCTCGCACGGCGTGCGAGGGAGTGGCGCAGACGACCACCTCGGCTCCTCGCACCGCCTCGGCGACATCCCCCGTGGCGCACAGACCTGGAGCGAGCGGTGCGTCCGGGAGGAAGATGTCGTTCATGTGGTCGCGGTTGATCCCGGCCACGACTTCGGGCTCGCGGGCCCAGATGGTGACGGTCGCCCCCTTCCGCGTGAGCAGATCGGCGAGGGTCGTTCCCCACGCCCCTGCCCCGACGACCGCGACGCGCGGGATGGCCGCGCTCACGGCAGCCCCCGCCTCGTCCGGAACCGATTCTCGGTCCCGCGCAGCAGCCGCTGGACGTTGGCCCGGTGCGAATACAGGATCAGCACCGCGAGGGCGACGCTCGCCCAGAACGCCGCGACCGCACCGGGCGCTGTGAGGCGCACCCACACCGGGAACGACGCGGCGGCGACGAGCGAGCTGACCGACACGTAGCCCGTGAGCCAGAGGCTGCCGCCCCACACCGGCAGGGCGATCAGTACGGCGATCGGCGCCAGGGCGAGAAACACGCCGAGCGCCGTGGCGACGCCCTTGCCACCCTTGAAATGCATATAGGGCGAGAACACGTGCCCCAGCACGGCGGCGACTCCGAGCGCCACAGCGAGCCACGGGCCTCCCGCCGCCCACCGCGCGAACAGCGCCACGGGGATCGACCCCTTGGCGATGTCGAACAGGGCGACGGGGATCGCCCAGCGCCACCCGAGCACGCGGTAGACGTTCGTCGCGCCGAGATTCTTGCTGCCGTGCTCCCGCAGGTCGATCCCACGAGCCATGCGGCCCGCGAGATAGGCGGTCGGCGTGGCGCCCAGGAGGTAGGACGCCGCGAGCCAGAGCGCGATCGTCACCGGCGCTCCCGCCGCTTGCGGCGGAACTTCACGTTGAGGGGAGCGCCGGTGAACGCCCACGCTTCGCGGAAGCCGTTCACGAGGTAGCGTGTGTACGACTCCGGGATCGCCTCGGGATGGCTCGCGACGATCGCGAATCGGGGCGGCGCGGTGCCGATCTGAGAAGCGTAGAGGAGGCGAACCGATTCCCCGACCGGCTGCGGCGGTTGCTGCCGGCTCACCAGCGCCTCGAGCACGCGATTCACCTCCGCCGTGGGGACGCGCTTATCGCGCTCCAGGGCGACGGTCACGATCAGGTCGAGCAGCTTGCTGACGCGCTGGCCGTCCTTGGCCGACACGTAGAGAAACGGGATGAACTTGAGAAACGGGGCCTTGAGCGCGAGCTCCTTTTCGCCGCGCACGGCGGTGTTGGCGTCCTTTGCTTCGATCAAGTCCCATTTGTTCACCGCGATGATCACCGCGGCTCCGCGTTCCCAGGCGTCGCCGATGATGCGCAGATCCTGCGCGTGCAGCCCGTCTACCGCGTCGACCACCATGACGCAGACGTCGGCCCGCTCGATCGCGCGCGCGGTGCGGAGCGTGGAGTAGAACTCGAGGTCGTCCTGGACCTTGCTGCGTTTGCGCAACCCGGCGGTATCGATGAACACGAGCTGCCGGCCCTCGTGCTCGATGATCGCGTCCACCGCGTCGCGTGTCGTCCCCGGCTCGTCGGCGACGACCATTCGCTCGCGGCCCAGGAGCCGGTTCACGAGGCTCGACTTCCCCACGTTGGGCCGTCCCACGATGGCAACGTGCACCGCCGCTTCATCGACCACGCCGCCGCCGGCAGGCAGCAGCTCCACGACGCGATCGAGCAGGTCGCCGCTGCTCTTCCCCACCGCCGCCGACACGGGGAACGGATCGCCGACGCCAAGCTCATAGAACGCGAGGTGGCGCTGATCGTTCGGCAGCTGATCCGCCTTGTTGGCGACGAGCAGCACCGGGCGACGAACCGTGCGCAGATACTGCGCTATCTCGAGGTCCGCCGGATGCACACCCGCCTCGACGTCCACCACGAACAGCAGCACGTCGCTTTCGGCGACCGCCGCCTCGACCTGCGTGCGAACGGCGCGGTTTAGCGCGTCGAGGGCTCCGGGAACGAGGCCCCCCGTATCCACGAGCCAGAAGCGCCGCCCGTTCCATTCCGCCGCCGCGAAGTTGCGATCGCGCGTCACGCCGGGGCGTGCGTCCACGATCGCCTCGCGCCGGCCGATGAGGCGGTTGAAGAGCGTCGACTTCCCCACGTTGGGGCGGCCGATAATGGCGACGGTGGGGGCGCCGCCTCTCATGGCTCGACACCGGCGGACGCACCGACCGCCTGCCCGCCCGCCAAGGCGTCCGCGAAGTCGTACGAGAACCGGATCTCCATCGGCACCCGTTCCGCCAGCACGTGCGCGTCGAGATCGTCGGTGAACAGGAGATCGTCGTTCACCGCCTCGGCCGGCAGCAGCGCGAGATCGAGATCGTGGCGGTCGGCGAGGGCGCGCTGGAACGCCGCGCCGGGCAAGAGGCCCGCCGTGGTCACGGACGCCCCGAAGAGATCGTTCTCGAGAGCGATGATTTCGAATCGGGCGCCCGTTTCGGCGGCGAGATCGGTCAGCACCTGCGGCATCAGACGCCCCATCGCAGTCCCCGTCGTCACCGCGATCCGCTTCCCCGCCCAATCGCCATAGCGCCCGGCGGATTGGGCGATTCGCGTCTGGAGGTAACGCACTGCCCCGACCCCGTTCTCCCGCTGCTCGAACTCGCCGTACCAGGCGGCGGCCGGCAATGGCGCGCCCGCCTGGAGATAGAGATCGTCGGCGCCGTACACCCACGGCTGGCCCCGCTCCGCCATCGCACGCGCCGCCCATCGCTCCACCGCCTCGAGCGCCGCCCGGCACTGCGCCGCCGTCGGCTCGGCCACGAGGTGGTGCTTGCTGAACTCGGTGAGCGCGACCGGCACAACCGAGACGGACAGCACCGCGTCCCCCAATCCATGGAGATCGCCCAGCGTCCGCTCCAGCTGGGCCCCGTCGTTGATGCCCGAAATCAGCACCACCTGCGTGTGAAAACGGATCCCCTGCTCGGCGAAGCGCGCCAGCTGCGGTACGATGGCCGGCGCCTCCGGATTGCGCAGCAACCAGCGGCGTACGACCGGGTCCGTCGCATGGACCGACACATACAGCGGCGACAGCCGGTATTCGACGATGCGCGCCTCGTCCTTCGGCTTCAGGTTGGTGAGTGTCGCGAAGTTGCCGTAGCGAAACGACAGCCGGTAGTCGTCGTCGCGGATGTAGAGGTTGGCCCGGAGCCCTGTGGGATTACCGTCAACGAAACAGAAATCGCAATGGTTGGCGCAGCGGCGGATACGCGGTGGCTCGAGCGTGAGGCCCATGGGCATGCCTTCGGGCCGCTCGATGTCGCACTCGAGCTCCTCCCCTGACGGCAGCCGGGCCCGCAGCATGAAGGCGTCCTCCGCGGTGAGGAACTCCCAATCGAGGAAGTCCTCGAGCGGCCGGCCGTTCACACTCACGAGCTCCGTCTCTCGGACGAGCCCCAACTGAGCCCCAATGGAATCCGGCGCTACCGACGCGACACGCAGCAAAACGGTTGCTCGCAGTTAAAGCGTTTTCTCACGCCAGCGTCGCAAACTCAATGCCGGCAGAAACTTGAGCAACCGATAATATCGCCTACCCGGCGCGGTAGCGCCAGCCGACGGCGCCCTTTGCAGTCGTCCTCGCCTGGAACTGCTGGCTCCCTCCGGGGGGAACGGCCGGAATGTCGACCGCCTGACTTCCGAGGACGGTCCCACTCGCATCGAGGAACTCCACGGTCAGGTGTGCCGCCTTGGTGGGGACGCTCCCTGCATTGGAGGCAATTCCGGTGAGGGTGACGCCACCCGTATCGGGCACCATGCTGGCGATCGTGATATCGATCGCCAGCGACTCGGCGGCCATCGTGTACTTCCGTGCCGAGTCCGTCTGACCCCGCAGATCCCACGCCTGCCCCATGAGGTGCAGCGCCATCTTGCTCATCGGGTCGAGGACGACGAGCCGCTGCAGCGTCGCGACGGCGTTGGTACCGTCCTTGTTCTCGATGTACGCGCTCCCCAGCTCCGACAGGGCATTGCGGTGATACGGGTTCCGCTGCAGAGCCAGGCTATACGCCTTGATCCCGGGCGCCCAGAGACGCGACGACACGAGCCGCTGGCCCAGATCGTACAACTCACCGGCCGTGAGATCGCTCGCGTGAGCGAACAACCCGTCAAAGACGGTGATGGCCTCCGCCTTGCGGCCCGCCTGGACGTAGAGCCCGGCAAGCGAGGCTGCGGCTTCGGCATTGGAGGGATATGCGGCCACCAGTTCCTTGTACGAGGCGATCGCCGGCTCGTACACCGCCTGGGCCGCCGCGCTGTCCACCCCCGCCTGTTGCTGCACGGCGTCTCGCGCCGCCCGGTCGCGGCTCACCACATCGGCCCGGGCGGCGGAATCGTGGCCGAACGATTGCTGGTCGGCGGGCGACAGCCTGGCTCCGCGCGACCGGCGGGATGCCGAGGACGCCTGCATGCGGGCGAGAATCGTGGAATCCGACGCCACATAGGGCGCGAGCGAATCGCGGCTGTAGCGGGTACGCGCCCATTTCTGCACGGCGGGATCGGCCTGGACATTGCGGACGGAGATCCGCGCGACGGTCAGGAGCGCATCACGCCGGGCATCGCTGTACGCCGTATCCGAGGCCGACGCCTTCGCGGCCCGGCGCAGGACGGCCGTGGCGGAATCGAGCTGGTTGGCATCGATGTACAGCAACCCGAGCTGAAACAGCGCCTTCAGCTGCGTCGTGTCGATGGCATACGCCCGCCGCAGGAAAATCGCCCCCGAGTCCTTGTTCCCCGCCTGCCACAACGTCAGACCCTGGCTGAGCGCAGCCTGCGCGAGCGGCGTCATATACGACGCAATGTCCGCTTTGCACTGCGGTGCCAGCGCCGCGGCTTTCGCGAACGCCGTGTCGGCCCCCGTAACATCCCCCTGCTCGACGTAATACCGACCGAGGTAATACCACGCGGCCGGATTCTTGTCTTGTTTGTCGTCGCGGATCGTGCGGACCAGGACCTCCCGCGCCTGACCGAGCAGGTGATCGCGCATCTGCGGCTGCTGTGCGGCGTGCTGCAGGTCGACGATCGCGCTGTTGAGGCGGAAGAACCCCGGCTTGATATCGCACGGCGGCTTGGGCTCGACCCAGGATTTCGCCTGGGCCCCGAGGCTTGCGCCCAGGGTCAAGAGTCCGATGGTGACGGCGGCGGAACGCATCGGTGGTCTCCGGAAGAGGCTGGTGCAGGTCGAATTTGACGCGTCATCCCCGGCTGTCAATGCGGCGTACGCCCGAGCCACCGCTCGGCTTCGTCCAACACGCCGAAGAGCTGGTCGAACGAATCGACCACGAACAGAATGTCCTGGAGGTGGTCGATCTCGAACGGCTGAGCGAGCACCGCATCCAGCGTGAACGGGCGCCGGTCGCACCGGGGGCCCAGGGCATTGGCGGCGTCGCCGTGGGACGATATCAGCCCGCTGCCGTACACCTTCACCTCGTCCTGCTCCCGAATCAGCCCGAACTCCACGGTGAACCAGAACAGCCGGGCGAATCCCTGCACCTGGCAATCGGTCGCCGCGGTCGCCGCCAGGCTCCCGAACCGTTGCAGGGAATCGGCGAATACGGGGTCGGCGTGCAGCGGGACGTGGCCGAAGACGTCGTGGAAGATGTCCGGCTCCGGGAGGTAGTCGAGCTGTTCGCGTGGCCGCGGCAGGGTCGGCGACGGGAGCTTCTGACATGCGACCTCCCAGAAGGGGAAAAGAAGACGGCCCGTGTCGCCACGGACCGTCGGAACGCTCGGGGTTTTGCTGCTCGCTCAGCTACGCGTACGCCCCCAGCGCCGGCCCGTGGTGCGGGTCGGACGATAGGAATAGGCGTACCACATTCTGGTCGTCATACAGAGCGGGCGACCGGATTCGAACCGGCGACGTCCAGCTTGGGAAGCTGGCATTCTACCCCTGAATTACGCCCGCCAAAACGTCCTCGTGACAAAATGGGGAGGCCGCCCCCCAGCGTCAACGCCGGGGGGCGACCCGTCCCTCACCCCTTCTTGTAGCGCCAGGAGATGATTCCCGCTCCCGTCCCCTGCACACTAAACGCCTTGCTCCCATTGGGGTCGACGGCCGGAATGTCGGTGCTGGTGGTGGACACGACCGTTCCGGTCTTATTGAGGAACTCGAAGACGATCTTGACCGGCACGCTCGCGTGGGGGTGGTAATTCGTCACGACACCGCTGAGCGTGGCGCCTTGATCGGTCAACCCGAATCCACCGACGCTCACGTCCACCGGGAGCAGCGAGTCGGAGATCGTCACGTAGAACAGCGCCGAATCGCTGTGGTGGTTGAGCTGCCACGACTGGGCCAGCAGCCGCACCGAATTCCGGTTCATCGGATCGACCGCAACGAGACGCTGCGCCGTCGACAGCATCTTGACGCTGTCCTTCAGCGCGAAATACGAGCTCGTCAGGTTGTACAGGCCGTCCCGGTTGAAGGGATCGCGTTTCAGACCGGCTTCGAACGCCTGTGCGGCCATGCGGTAGTTATTGACCGAGGCCGCATCCCGCCGCTGCAGCGAATCCGACGCCTCGCGATCACAGCCCCGCTTGCGTTGCAGAGCGGTCTGACCGGTCGCCAGCGGCTTGCGCCGGCACGCGGCGCTGATCTTGGCGGTGTCGGGCAGCGGCGGTGCCGCATTGTAGATCGAGACGCCGGCGTTGAACAGACTCGCGGGCTCGGCCGAATCGGCGTTCTGGATGATCGAGGCGTACATCGCCATCGCCGAGTCCTTGTGCCCGCCCATGGACAGCACGTCGGCGAGGCGGGCGCGCGCCTGCGCGTCGTTCGGCACCACCGCGAGGTATGCGCTGTACGCCGCGGCGGCCGAGTCGAACTTCTGCGCACCGAAGTAAGCGTTCGCCAGGTTGTACATCGCGTCCTTCTTTTCCTTGTCAAACTTCGGATCGGCGGCCGCCTGGACGCCGAGCCGGAAATACTTCGCCGCGGAATCGTAGCGCGTATTGACGGCGGCATCGTACCGGGCCGAGAACACGGAGTCCGGCACTCCCGGGTTCTCCTTGCGGAACGTCGATTCGGGGAGATAGGTCGCGGGGGGCATGTTGAAGAACGCCGTCGCGAGCGTGGTGAGACCCTGCGGCTCTCCGTCGTACACCAGCGCCGCGGCGCGCAGCACAGCCAGGGCGGAGTCGTAGTTCTGCGCGTTCAGCGCCGCGATGCCGGCGTTGAACATCGGCACCCAGATCTGGTTGCGCCGGTAGAAGTTGATGTCCTCGTGGCACGCCGGCAGCAGCGCTTCGGCCTTCCGGAAGGCAGAATCGGCGCCAGCCACATCGGTGCGCATCGCGT
>DATJJY010000007.1:0-6979 GCA_035491895.1 Gemmatimonadales bacterium | reverse complement strand
GCCGTGGTGCAGACCGGCAGTGGAGCTCACCTTGCGGGAAACCCGCCGTTTTACAAGGACACCTCGGTCCACCAGTCGACGTTCACCCAGTTCGGCGACATCAGCTACGACGATCTGGCCGCGGCGGCGACGCTCCAGGTCTCCCCCGGGACGTACAAGACCAACCCCAACGTCTCCGGCGGGGTCTGCGACAAGACCGATCTGGCGAACTGGGGTGACGGGCTGAACCCGGCGGCCGCGTGCGGCAGCTACTTCCCGATCGTCCACGTCTCGGGGGACGTGACGCTGAACGGCGATCAAGGGCAGGGGATACTCCTGGTGGACGGCGACTTGAACATCCAGGGATCCTATGAGTTTTATGGGATCGTCATCGTCAAAGGCAGTCTGAAAACCGCCGGTGGTGGCGCGACGGAGGCTCACTTCTGGGGGGCCGTCATGGCGCAGAACGTCGACCTCGATCTGAACAGTTTGAGCGGTGACGCGACGCTCAACTACTCGAAGTGCGCGATCATTCAGGCGCTCAACATGACCGGCGTCGTGGCACCCGACCGGTCGCGCAGCTGGAGCTTGCTGTTCTAGGGGTTCTCGTGATTCTAGGGGTTCCGGCGAGTTTGCCGTAAGGAACGACCGGAACCCCAGGTAATCGTCGTTACAGCGAAAAACCGAGGCTTGGAGCGATCTTACAGGAGATCCAGGTACAACAGTAGTCGGGATGTTGCAGCGTGGCGTACTGAAGCGGCCGGACGGGTAGGTGGGAGGTCCGTCATGGAACGACAGTCGCAGACCACGAGCAGATCTGAATCCCCGGGCACCGGGCCACGCCACGCGTGTGCCCGGCGCTCGGGCTTTGGGTTCACCCTGATCGAGATGCTGATCGTTCTGGTCATCATCGGTGTGGTCGTCGGGCTCGCCGCCCCGAAGATCGACGTCACCAAGTTCCGCGTCGAATCGGCGATGCAGGGAGTGGGGACAATGCTGCTCGCGGTCGAGCGCCAGGCGATCACGCAGCAGCACGACGTGATCGTGATGTTCGACGTGCCCAACAACCTGCTGCGCATCCATGACGACGCCAACAACAACGGGCTCGTCGATCCGGGCGAGCGCGTGCGCGGCATGCCGCTGGGCGAGGGGATCATCTTCGGGCGCGCCGGCGTCACCGCACGGCCCATGGGCACGGCGGCGGTGAACTTCACCAAGGTCGTGGCGGGCCTCCCCGCGGTGGTGTTCCACCGCGACGGCAGCGCCAGCGAGGCGGGCGGCTTCTACCTCACGTCCAATCGGGCGGCGACGGGCGGCACCCATCTCGACGACACGCGGTCCGTCGAGCTGGAGCGCGCGACCGGTCGCGCCTCGTGGTTCAAGTACGGCGCCGGCGGCTGGGTGAGGGCGTTCTGACATGAGCCGCGAGCGCGGGTTCACACTGATCGAGGTCATCCTCGCCCTGTCGATTCTGCTCGTGGTGATGATGATGCTGGCTTCGACCACGGGGCGGGCGCTGCACACCGCCGCGACCACCCAGAGCCAGCAGACCGCGATTCAGCTGGCGATGGACAAGATCGACCAGGTGCGCAACGATCCGAACTACGACGGGCTGGAAGCGGCCTATGCCAACACCGACACGACCTTCACGGGCCTCCCGGGTTTCCGGCGCGTGACGACGATCGTCCGCACCGGCGGGCAGGGGCAGCCGAACGACTACAAGAAGATCACGGTGCAGGTCACCGGGCCGGGAATCACCCCGGTCAGCCGATCCGTGACGGTGGCCGCGCCATGACCGTCCAACGCCGGTGGAGCGAGCGGGGCTTGACCCTCATCGAGATGCTCATCGCGCTGACCGTGTTCTCGGTGGTACTCGCCGGGGCGCTGGCGTTCCTGCGCGCTCAGGGCCGCAGCTTCACGCTGGGCTCGCAGCGCAGCGCCATGCTGCAGAACTCGCGTTTCGCCTTCGACGAGCTGGAAAAGGACCTGCGAACCGCCGGCGCCGGTGCGCCGGACATTCAGCCGGCCATGATCTACGCCGGCGCCAACGTCGTCGCCTTCAACGCCAATTACGCCACCCGCACCCCGGGCGACGTCTTCGCCGTGTACTACGACCCCGACGTGCCGATCGGAGCGGCGGACGCCGCGCGCAAAGCGGACCGGTTCACGATCCCCACCACCTCGGTGGCGTACCCGGACACCGATTACCTCCAGGGGGGCCTGATCAACAGCCCCGCCGAGGCGATTACCTTCTTCTTCGCGCCCGATTCCACGACGAGCCGGACCGACGACTACGTCCTGTTCCGTCAGGTCAACAACCTGGCCCCGGAAGTGGTGTCGCGAAACATCCTCCAGACCGGCGCGGTGCCGTTCTTTCAGTACTACGCGCAGGTCATGGTGCTGGGCTCGCCGACGATCCAACAGGTCCCGAATGGCAGCCTGCCGTTGAGCCACAGCGTCCCGATTCACCTGGCGATTTCCGACACCGGGGCCGCGGCGCGCATCGACAGCGTGCGGGCGGTGCTCGTCAGCTTCTCCGTGACCAACGGGCTCTCGGGCTCGAGCGAGCGGCGCCGTCCCCTGAGCCGCTACATTCGACTTCCCAACGTGGGGCTGTCGACCAAGCAGACGTGCGGTGACCCGCCGATTCTGGGCACGGGGATCGGCGCCGTCTGGAATCCGGCGACGACGGGGGTGGACCTCACCTGGAACGCCGCCGTGGACGAGCTGGGCGGCGAGCGCGACGTAGTGCGCTACGTGATCTGGCGCAAGGCGGTCAGCGATTCCAGCTGGGGCGATCCGTTCCTGAGCTTTCCCCCGTCGGGGTCGCCGTCGTACTTCTATACCGACCGTGATGTGACCTCCGGGTCCAAGTATCTATATGGGCTGGCGGCGCAGGATTGCACGCCGGCGAATTCGAACCTCGTCGCGAGTGCCGAAGTTGACATTCCCTGAGGGCGACTCGAGAGAAGGCGGTCGTATGCGTGGACAACGAATGATCGACAACGAGCGCGGTATTGCACTGGTCGTGGTGCTACTCGTGGTGGTGGCGGTGGCGGCCATGATCGCGGGATCTGCGCTCCTGAGCTCCAGCACCAGCCTCATCGCACGCCACGAATCGCGGCTCGGCGTGCTGGAAACCGCGGCCGACGCGGGACTGGAAGAGGGGCGCTCGCTCATCAACGGCAACAAGGCGCAGTATCCCGATTCGGGGTTCAATACCCTCGAGGCCGGCGTCACGGTGTACGCGGCCGATGGCTCCCCGATTCCCAACGTGCGGCGCTGGCTCTACGCGGGCCCGAGCGGCGTGACGACCGGCCAATACGGCGTGTTCGGCAGCATCGTGTCCCTGACACAGGACGTCCAGGGCGACCGCGTCGTGCGCCGGGCCGAAGTGAGCCAGGAGAGCTTCTCCAAGTACGCCTACTTCACCACGATCGAGAACAACATCCAGTTCGCCAACGGCGACCAGATTCTGGGCCCGGTGTTCTCCGACGACTACCTCAACATCGCGTCCTCGGGCGCCACGTTCTTCGGACCCGTCGCCACGGCGAAGAAGGTCAACGGCAAGTCGTTCGGCGTCTACAAGCAGGGCGTGAAGGAAGGCGTCGCGGTCATCCCGATGCCGACCACGTCCGACCTGCTCAAGCTGAAAGGACAGGCGGCGATCGGCGGGACGTCGATCGCGAGCCCGACCCTTGGGACGGAAGCGGACGGCCAGGCCACGACGCGGATCGAGTTCGTCGCAGTCGACTTGAACGGCGACAACGATTCGACCGACGACGGCGAAGGGTTCATGAAGGTGTACCAGCTCACCAACCCGGCGGACATTTGGTGGGTGGTGGGGGACGCGAAGAACTCGCAGCAGGCGAAGGGCGACAGCACGAGCGTGCTCACCTCGGCCAACTGCGGGCTCTTCACCACCGGCGCCGTCAAGTCAACCCGTTGCTTCCTTGGCGGGTCGGACAGTCTGAACCTTGGACACGCGTTCTTGCAGGCGGACGCCCACGGTCACTGGCTGCCGTGGCTCGGTACGGTGGATCCGCGGCTCCCTGCAAAGCGGCCGAACGGTGATGCGGCGTTCCTGTGGCCGATCAACCGCGCCCTCAATCCCAATTTCCGGGGCGTCGTCTACGTCGAGGGAAGAGTCGCCGTCAGCGGAAAGCTGCGCGGGCGGCTCACGCTCGCCGCGTCCGGAAACATCATCATCGCCGACGATATACGGTACGTGACGAACCCGGGGGCCACGAACTGCGCCGACATCCTGGGTCTCTTCAGCGGCGGCGACATCGTGGTCGCCGACAATCTGGTGAACGACCCCGCGCCCGGCGTCGCCACCGTGCCCTCGCAGCGGAGCTGGGACGAAACGCCAGATGCGTTCGTCGACGGCTTCGTGCTGGCACTCGGCAGCTTCAGGGCGGAGAACTACAACAAGGGATCCAAGAACGCCGCGCCCTGCGGCGCCGCGGGCGCCGGACGAGGCTGCCTGTTCGTCAGCGGTGGCGTGATTCAGACCTCGCGCGGCGCCGTCGGGCTCACGACCGGCGAAGGATACGTCAAGCGCTACTCGTACGATCAGTGCGGCGCGAACAACCCGCCGCCCTACTTCCCGACGACAGGTCATTTCGCGCGCGGGCACTACTACGAAGTCGACCCCACCGGGTTCAACGTGAGCTCCTACTGGAGTCTCCTCGTCCCCCATTAGTCGAGGAGTAAGCGCGTAGTAACCGCCCGCGGCGCGTGATTCCGATCTGTGCCGCGGGCGAGTTGCGTAGTAGGCTCGGGGCTCCATGTCGCGCCACACTGGTTTCACGCTGCTCGAGGTGCTCGTCGCCCTCGTCGTGCTGGCGATCGGGCTGCTCGGCCTGACCGCGCAAACGGCGTCGCTGCTACGGGCGTTGGCCCGCGCGCGCCGCGCCGAGGAGGTTACCGCCGCCGCGACGACGCGCCTGGAGCAGCTGCGTGCCACGGGGTGCGTCGCCCGCGCCGATGGCAGCGAGCCGGTGCGAGCGGGCGCCGGCACCATCGCCCGTCTCGATTGGGGCTGGAGCGCGGACGCGGACTCGTCCCACCGGCTGCGGCTCGTCGTCACCCCGGCCGCGGCCCCGGTGCGACCGCTTCCCGCGGAGACGCTCACGCTGGTGCTGCGATGTCGCTGACCCGGCGCGGGGTGACCCTCACGGAGCTGCTCGTCGCCCTGGTGCTCTTCGGCGTGCTGTCGCTCGCCGTCGTCGGCGTGATGCGATCCACCCTGACCGGGTACCGGGCGACGGTACAGGGCATCGACCGGCGTCAAAACCTCCGCATCGCGGCGGCATTCCTCCCGGCTGAGCTGCGGGAGCTCGACGCGGCGGACGGCGACCTCGTGGCGATGCAGCCGACAGCGATCACTTTGCGTGCTGCGCGGCAGCTCGGGGCGCTCTGTCGCGATCAGCCCGCCGGCCCCGCGGGCTCCGCGTCCCTCGTTCTGAGCGACGCGCTGCGCTACGGCCTGCGGAACTTCGATCCCGCCGGCGATTCGCTGTGGATCCTCGCCGGAGCCGACGACGATCGCTGGGTCCGAGGCGGCGTGACGGCCCTCGGTGCGGCGCCCTGCACCGACGGACGGCCCGGGCTCCGCCTGGGCGTCGCCCTCCCGGCCACCGACGGGTTCGCCTTCGGCACACCGGTCCTGGGCTTCGAGACGGTCACCTACAAGTTGTACCGGTCGTCGGAGGACGGGCGGTGGTACGTGGGCGAGCAGGAGGGCGCCAGTCTGCAGCCGTTGCTCGGCCCGGTGACGCCCAATGGTCTGTCGTTCGCCTACCTCGATTCGACCGGCACCCCCACTACCGATCCGACGCGCGTGAGGCTGATCGAGGTACGCGTCCGCGCAGTAACTGTGGAGCCGATCCGGGACGCGAGCGGCCACCTCGTGAAACCGGTGGACAGCCTGGTGACGCTCGTGGCCCTCCGGAACAACCGTGATCGATAGGGAGCGAGGCGCAGCGCTCGCCCTCGTCGTGTGGGGGCTGGTGGTCGGCGGGGCGCTCCTGACCGTCGTCACCGTGCTCGCCGTCCAGGAGCAGCGGGCGGCGGGTGCACTGCGACAGGAGGAGCGCGGGCTCATCGGCGCCGAGCGGACAGGTGCCGAGCTGCTGTCGCACCTGACCCTCGGAACGCTGCGAGCGAACCTGCCTCGTGCCTTCGATTCCCTTCCGGTCGATGCAGGGAGTGGGTGGAGTGCGTTGGTGCGCCGGCTCACGCCACGAGCCTTTCTGCTCGAAGTCTCCCCACGTGCGCCGGCTTCGGGTCCTGCCGCGCGCGAGGCGGCGAGCGTGCGGCTGGGTTGGCTGCTGCGACCCGCGCCCGACAGCTTCGTCCCCGCCGCGGCCGTATCGCTCGGGGGCAGCGCGGCGCTCGGCGACGGTGTCGATATCAGCGGCACGAGTGACGGCGCATGTCCACCGCCCGACAGCGCGATCGCGGGGATCGCAGCCCGGGAGGTTTCCATCGTCGGGTCGGCGTCGCTCACGGGTGCGCCGCCCGAGGTGTTGCGGTCGTCGAGCGACTCGGGGCTCGCCGCCGGCGATCTGGAGGCGTTCAATCGGCTCAGGGAGCGGGCGACGCTCGTCCTACCGGGAGGGTCGTACACGACCGGTCCTGCCACTGTCGGAACATCATGCGACCTCCAACAGCCTACGAATTGGGGCGCGCCTGGAGGGCTTGGCAATCCTTGCGGGGATTACCTCCCTCTTGTCAGAATCGATGGCGATCTCACGCTTGGCGGCGGAGTAGGACAAGGTATCCTATTGGTAAATGGCAACTTACACGTCTTATCCACCTATGCATTCCATGGAATCGTGATCGTCACGGGAGAGGTCGACATCACAGCGCCCACCGACGTGCGTGGTATCTTAGCCGCCGCGGAACTGCGCTCCGGAGCTGGTCCGGTGACCCAACTTAAGGTGCACTATTCTAAGTGTAATATTGCGAATAGCTTAGAATTTTCGTCCCCCCT
>DATJJY010000006.1:0-7296 GCA_035491895.1 Gemmatimonadales bacterium | reverse complement strand
CCGTTCAGGCTGGTGAGCCGGTCGCCGGTGTGGAGGCCCGCGGCACCCCACACGCTCGCCGGATTGCCGATGAGCAGCCGCAGCGCGGTCTCACCGGGCGGCAGCCACGCGAACATCCGCAGGTCCACCATCGGTGCGCCGTCGCGTCCGACGCCGGGCCCCCAGGTCACAACCGGCCGCAACCCGGCGAGCGCGAGGTAGCGATCGAAGGGGATCGGGTTCCCAGCCCGGACGTAGCGGTCGAAGAACGGGCGCACTGTGCAGCGGCAGACTTCGGCGACCACCCCCTCGATATCCCGCGTGGTAAACCCCTGCACACCGGAGTAGCGGGCCAGCATGATCCGCAGGACGTCGTCGAGAGAGCGCTGTCCGCTCGTGGCGTCGCGGATGATGAGGTCGAGCATCGTCCCGATGAGCTCGCCTTGCAGATGCACGCTCGCGTTGTAGTCGCCGAGCGCCCCGGGCGGAGTGCCGTAGGTGATCACGCTGACGCTCTCGGGGGAAAATCGTGAGTTCCCGGGGCTCGCGAGATAGCGCGTCATCAGGTTTTCGACGTGGGCCGCGCGGGTCGAGTCCGAGGTCGGGAGACCGGCCCGCCGCAGCAACACATCGGCGTACAGCATCGTGATGCCCTCACTCCACCACAGCCCACGCGACCGCCGCGCCGGGCGATAATCGACGCCGCCATATCCCGCCGGGTGGATGCGCATCAGGTTCCACGTGTGGAAGTACTCGTGCGACGCTTCGCCGAGGGTCTCGGAGAGGTTCTCGGAGAGCCGAGTGCTGGACGCACCGACCGTCACGGAATTCCAGTGCTCGAGCGAGCCACCGGCGCCGTCCTGGAGCAGGAAGGTGTAGTCGCGGTACGGCGCCCGGCCGAACAGCGCGATCGCCTGTTGGGCCAGACCGTGGAGCCCGCCCACCAGCGCCAGAGTATCGAAGGGGTGGGCGTCGGGGAGCGGCCAATACACGACCCGGTGGGGGACGCCGTCGACTGCGAACCGCCAGCTGTGGAAGTGCCCCACGAGCGCGGGACAGTCGATCAACACCTCGACACTCGGCGCGAAGAAGGTGTTCGGCGTAACGGTCGGCGGCAGTCCCGTCGCGATCTCCCAGCCCGTCGGGAGGTCGAACGTCACGTAGGACGGCGCCAGCACGGCCCCGACGACGTACATGAACGACTGCGGCCCTCCGACGAGTCCACCTGCCGGGGCGAGGAACGGCACCCACGACGAGCGGAACTGTCGATCCTGCGGCGGAAGGTGGATGCGGTAGCGCACGACGCTCGCTCCTCCGGGGGCCACAACGCGCCAGAGCGCGCTGTCTTCCCGTACGACGCTCGCCGCTCCGGCGGCCGCCTCGGCCGTGAGCCGCTCCACGTACCGATAGAAGCGGTCGTCGTATTCGGGGTGGGCGGATAGTGCGAGCCGGAACGTGTCGCGAGCGTTCCGGATTCGTATCGTGACGTCGTAGCCCGACAAGTCGGCGCTGTCGACCCGAAGCGTGTAGGACACGACCGGCTGGGTCAGGGCGTAGCGGACGTCGACGGCGTCGACCGGGTCTCGGAGCGGGTGCTGGGCCACGAGGCTCGAGGCACTGAAGAGCAGGGCGAGGGAGATGCAGACGGTTCGGGGCATGAGCCACTCTCGTTTGGTCGCTGATGGGATGCCGCCGGTCTGGCGTCGGTTTGAGTTATCGTTAGGCCCACCGATGGGGCAGCCCGACTTCAAGGATCACTTTTCCGGCGTCGCGTCCGGATACGCCGTCCATCGGCCGACGTATCCCGCCGCCGTGGTCGACTATCTCGCCGACCAGGCCGCACATCGAGACCTGGCCTGGGACGCCGGCTGCGGCTCCGGACAGTTGTCGACGCTGCTCGCAGCGCGCTTCGACAAGGTCATCGCGACCGATCCGAGCGCCGCACAGATCGCACAAGCGCGGCCGCACCCTCAGGTCCAATACCGGCAGTCGAGCGCCGAGGCGAGCGGCCTCGATGCCGCGTCGGCAGATCTGGCCGTGGCGGCGCAAGCGGCGCACTGGTTCGATCTGCCGCGCTACTACGCCGAAGTGCGGCGCGTGGTGCGTCCCGGCGGCCTGATCGCCCTGCTGGCGTACGGCGTGGTGCACGTCGAGCGCGATCTGGTCGCGATCGTGGACCGCTTCTATTGGCAGACGCTGGCGGGGTTCTGGCCGCAGGAGCGACGCATCGTAGAGGAAGGGTATCGCTCCCTGCCGTTTCCGTTCCCGGAGATCCGAGCGCCGGCGTTTGCGATGACGGCGACGTGGTCGTTGCCGGAGCTGCTCGGGTACGTGCGAACCTGGTCGGCGGTGCAGGCGATCGAGCGCGCACGCGGTGGCGAGGCGTACGCCGGATTTGCACGCGCACTCTCCGCGGCGTGGGGCGATCCCGACCGCCGCCGCGACGTACGCTGGGACCTGGCCCTGCGCCTCGGCCGCGTGTAATGGTTCAAGATCCAGGTTGGAGAGGTTTCGGGGGAGTTCGGTGGAGGTTGTGACAGTACCTCCACCATCCTCCACCACCTTCGACAACCTTCCAAACCTCCCCCCTCATTTCGTCAGGACATCGATCTCCACATTTGACGCATTCCGGGCCGTCCGGTAGACGCTATGCGTGCGTGACCGGTAGTCCCCCGGCTCCGCCAGGAAAATATTCGGGACAAACGTCTGCGGATTGCGGTCGTACAGCGGAAACCAGGTGCTCTGTACCTGCACCATGATGCGATGGCCTTTGCGGAAGGTGTACGCCTGCTGGTGCAGGTCCACTGTATACGCGAGGGTCTGGTTCGGCGTGATCGCCTTGGGATGCTCCCAGCTCTCGCGATAGCGGCCGCGCATGATCTCTCCCGTCACCATCAGCTCGTATCCACCCATCGTCGGCCGGTCGGCGATCGTGTCGGGATAGACGTCGATCAGCTTGACCACCCAATCGGCGTCGCTCCCGGTGGTCGCGGCGTAGAGATGCGCGCGCACGTCACCCGCCAGCGTCACGTCGTTCTCCAGCGGCGCCGTCTGCCAGGTGAGCACGTCGGGGCGACCGTCCACGAAGCGCTGATCCTCTGTCTCCCAGCGCCGCCAGCGGGACGTCTGCGAATAGGTGCGCTCGACGGGACGAGGCCGGTAGGGAACGGGGTGCGCCGGATCTGAGACGAACTGATCGCTGCCGCTTGCCGCCGTCGGCGGATCGAACGACAACACACCCCCCGCCTGAAAGTAGAGGTGTTTGTGCGCCGCTCCGCCGGGTGGCCACCGATCGAAGGTGCGCCACTCGTTCGTGCCCGCATCGAACACGGTCGCCTCGGCGAACTTCCCGTCCCCTTCTCCCTTCAACCAGTAGGCGAACCAGCGCGACTGCAACGCCCGGTAGTCGGCGCCGGTCGTGCGACCGAACCGCACGTTGCCGAGCGCGATGCCGGAATCGGCGAACCACTGTCCGTGATACCACGGTCCCATGACGAGGTGGTTGAGGTGCGCGCTGTCGGTCTTCTCGAGCGAGGCGTAGCTCGCGAGGGGGCCGTATTCGTCCTCCTGGTCCCACCAGCCGCCGACCGTCATCGTGGGCACAGTCGTATGCGTGAAGTAGCGGGGCAGCGAACGCGCCTGCCACGCCGAGTCGTACGCCGGATGGGCGACGAAGCGGCGCCAGGTGGGCCAGCGATCCGCACCGACCGCGCGCGCGAGCGCGCCGAGCGTGGGGAAGGAGCGATACCACTCGTAGGTGTCGTAGCGTGCCGGAGAGGGCGTCACCGACAGATCGCTCGATGCTTCCATCTCCCAGGAGTACTCGAGTCCATACGTCAGGCGAAACGCGCCCTGGTGGAAGAAATCGTCTCCCATCCAGGTGTCGCCCATCGGCGCCTGCGGGGCGATCGCCTTGAGCGCCGGGTGCGCGCCGATGCCGGCCACCGACGTGAGCCATCCGGGATACGAGATGCCCAGCACCCCGACCTTGCCGTTGTTGTTCGGCAGGTGCTTGACGAGCCAGTCGATCGTGTCGTAGGTGTCGGTGCTCTCGTCCGTCCCTTGGGGCCCTGAATGCGGCGGCCGGTTCATGTCGAACGTCCCTTCCGAGCCGAAGCGGCCGCGGATGTCCTGCACCACCAGGATGTAGCCGTCGAGCCCGAACCCTTTCGCACCGCGGCTCAGGAACACCGCATAGTCCTTCGCCCCGTATGGCGTGCGGTCCATCAGGATCGGCAACGGCCCAGTCGCGTTCTTGGGCACGAGGATCGCGGTGAAGAGGCGCGTGCCGTCCCGCGCCGCGATCATAGTATCGGAGCGCGCGTAGCTGGTGTCGGCAGGAGGCTGCTGGGCTTGGAGGGTTTTCCCTCCCATAACGGCGACGAGTGTGGCGACAGCGATGGAAGTGTGCATGGTCCGGAAGATTCCGCTGAGGACGGGCTCGAGCAAGTGGATTACGGCTATCATGTCGCGGTCACAAACGGGGCACCGCCGTGGACGGCGGTTCGTAGGCACAGAACGGGTCGGAGGCCATCAGATCGCCGGTCATGGCATAGGCGCGCGCGCGCGAGCCGCCGCACGCCCAGCGATAGTCACATCGCCCGCACTTCCCGCCCAGTGCATCCATGTCGCGCAGCTGGCGCAGGGCCGGGGTATCGCGGTAGATGTCCGACAAACGCCGCTCGCGCACGTTCCCGAGCAGCGGGTAGGGGAGAAATCCCGCGGGATAGACATCTCCTCGATGGGAGACGAACACGACGCCGTTACCGTCGCGCGCGCCGAAGCCCATGCGCTTCGCCGCGGCATTCATGGCGGCCGGCGGCATGCCCTCGACGACCTTGCGCGCGATCCAGTAACGCCGGAAGTGGGGTGCCTCGATCGTGCCGACATGAAAGTCGGCCTCCGCCGAGATCTCGTACACCCAGTCGAACAGCCGCTCGATCTCTGCGGCGCTGGGAATTCCCAGCGCGGCGCCCCGGCCGACCGGCACCAGCAGAAAGAGGCTCCAGCGCCGTACCGGAGGCACCGCGCGCTCCTGCAGCAGGCGATATAACGCGGGGAGATGCGACAGCGTCCGGCGCGTGATGGTCGTGTTCACCTGAACCGGCATCCCCACCTCGCGGGCCCACCCCAGCACCGCAAGTGCCCGGTCGAACGTGCCGGCGACACCCCGGAAGGCGTCATGCACCTCGGGGCTCGGGCCATCGAGGCTCACGCCGAGCGCCGCGACACCGAGCTCCCGAAACCGGGCGATGGCATCGCGCGTGAGGAGGGGCGTCGTGCTGGGCGTGATGGAGATCGGGACACCGAGGCCGCGACCGTAGTCGATGAGGTCGAACAGGTCGGGTCGCTTCATCGGGTCCCCGCCCGTGAGTATCAGCATGCTCCCCATCGACCGGACGTCGTCCAGCAGCGCTTGCCCGAGCGCGGTGTCGAGCTCGGCGGCGTCCCGGTCGTGGATCGCGTTGGCCCGGCAGTGGCGGCACGCCAGGTCGCAGGCGATCGTGATCTCCCAGTACACGTTGCGAGGGGCATCGCCGTAGACGAACCCGGGAAAGCGATCGCCCACCAGCTTCGCATCGACCATCAGCCGGCTCCGTTTCTGGCCGCCGTCAACGCGCGAACGGCGGCCGCTTCAGTGAGGTCCAACTCCGTCACGCCATGCGCCGCGGAGAGAAACGCCGCCTCGAACTGCGCGGGGACCCAGTACACGCCCGAAGCCAGCAGCGACCGAAAGAAGCGGGCGAAGCGCTTGGTGTCCGCTCGCCGGGCACTTTCCCAGTCGGTGACCGGGGCGTCGGCGAAAAACACGGTCAGCATCGTGCCCGACCGGTTGACGACCACGGGCACTTGGGCCGCACGGGCCGCCGCCTCGAGACGCCCTGCCAGATCTGCCGCCGTTCGGTCGATCGACTGCCACACGCCCGGTCGTGCGAGCTCCGAGAGCGTGACGATTCCCGCGGTCATCGCCAGCGGGTTGCCGGACAGCGTCCCGGCCTGATAGACCGGCCCCGCCGGTGCCACGAGCTCCATGATGTCGCGCCGCCCGCCGTACGCGCCCACGGGCAGCCCGCCGCCGATCACCTTGCCGAGCGTCGTGAGATCGGGAGTCACGCCCATAAGTCCCTGGGCGCCGCCTGGATGCACGCGGAACCCGGTCATCACTTCGTCGAAGATCAAGAGCGCGCCGTGCGAGCGCGTGACCGCGCGGAGCCCCTCCAGAAATCCCGGGACTGGCGTCACGACGCCCATATTTCCCGCGACCGGCTCCACGATCACCGCCGCGATGTCCCGGGGGAATGTTTCGAACAGCCGCAGGACGGCCGGGAGATCGTTGAACGGCGCGACCAGGGTGTCGGCGACTGTCCCCGGGGGAACGCCGGGTGAGTCCGGGAGGCCGAGTGTCGCGACGCCGGATCCCGCCTGCACGAGCAGCAGGTCGGCGTGCCCGTGGTAGCAGCCGGCGAACTTGACGATCTTGGCCCGCCCGGTGAACGCCCGCGCGACACGCAGCGCGCTCATCGTCGCTTCGGTCCCCGAATTCACGAACCGCAGCATTTCCATGCTGGGGACGAATCGCTGGATCAATCGCGCCAGCTCGACCTCGAGCGGGCTCGGGGCCCCGAAGCTCGTGCCCCGCGCCGCCGCTTCACTGATGGCGGTGACCACGGCGGGATGGGCATGGCCGAGGATCAGGGGGCCCCAGGAGAGCATGTAGTCCAGGTACCGCCGGCCATCCACGTCCTCGAGATACGCACCCGAAGCCCGCGCGATAAAGCGCGGCTCGAGCCCTACGGCGCGGAATGCGCGCACCGGAGAATCGACCCCTCCCGGCAGCAGCATCTGCGCCTCCTGAAACAGCGCGGCCGAACGCGAGGTGGTGGCAGCCGGGGTCACGGTCATGCCGCCGCTCCGAGCTGTCCCAATGCATTGCCGGCAGCCGCCCATCCCGATGCGATACAATCGGGGATCACGACTCCGCGATACGAGGCACCTGCCAACAGCACTCCAGGGACCCCGCGCATCAGCTCGTCGAGCCGCTCGAGCCGTGCGAGATGTCCGAGCACGTACTGCGGCATCGACCGTGGCCAGCGGAACACGCGCACGAGAGCGGGGGTCGCCGTCACACCGCAGAGTCGCGTCAGCTCGGCGCGGGTGAGCGCGACCAGCTGGTCATCCGACTGATCGACCACGCTCTCGCTGCCGGCCCGTCCGAGGAAGAACCGCACCAGCGTTCCTGCGAGCGGCGCGCGACCCGCGAACTTGTTCGAGGTCCAGGTGCCGGCCACGATCGGGCCACCGGCGGCTCGTGGGGAT
>DATJJY010000005.1:0-33694 GCA_035491895.1 Gemmatimonadales bacterium | reverse complement strand
CGGCGAGCTGCACCCGCTCGGGTAGAATCGGCGACGGCACGCGCAGTTCGAGGTTCCCGACGAACACGGCGTTCCCCCCGGTGGGGGAGGTCTGCACCTTCGTGAACGTCGTGTCCGTGCCGGTCACGGTCACCCCGGTCGAATCGACGACGTAGACCTTCGGGCCGAGCTCATTGGCGCTGAAGCCGCGCACCGAGTTGGGGCCGCCGGCGTAGAACCGCTGATCGGGCGGCACGAACTGCTGAGTGCTGGCGACGCCTTTCACCGCCACGAGCCCGGGAAACACCGCCCCGATGTGCACGCGCCATCCGAGGGTGCCGCGCCGGCCGAGCGCGAAAAAACGCGCCACTTCAATCTCACCGCGGTTGAACTCGTACAACGAGGAAGAGCCGATGAAGCGCGACGAGTTGAGCACCGTCACGCCGACGTGGCCCCCCGAGATCGGATCGAGCGGATTGTTCTCCGTCCTGAGTGCGGCCGTCACGCCGATCGACGCAAAGGGGCGCTGGGTATTGAGGAAGCGCTGGGTGCTGTCGTCGCAGGCGTTCAACACGCTGCAAAACACCGCGGGATCGGCATCGGTACGCCCGACCGTGTAGGTGTAGGTGACGCCGACGGGCACGCGGCGCCGGGCGTTCAGCGTCATGCTGGCGGTCGTACCGACCTGGATGCGAGCGAACGTCTTCACTTCCGAGTGGCGCTCCGCGAACACCCCGATGCTGGCGGTGTGGCTGGGAGACAGGAACGCCGGCTGAAACAGGGTGAGGGAGACGTTGTAGTTCAGCGTGTCGGAAAAGCGATCGTTCTGGCCGGTCTGATCATCCCGCAGCGCCCGGCAGACGTTCTGGGCAAACCCCCCATCCAGCGGGTATCCGACACCGATCTTCGACACCTGCGCACTCAGATCGAGGACGCGAGCGTTGCCCAGGAATCCGAACGACGACCACCCGGCCTGACCCCGAAAGCAGTCGAGCGTGCCGTACCCGCCGCCGAGCCGGACGCGATGGCCTGGACCCTCGACGACGTTCACGCGGACGTCGGCCGCGGAGTCTCCCGGCTCCGGCGGCACGCTGTCGGCCAGCGTCACGACCGCGGAGCGAAATACGCCGCTGCTGTAGAGATCCCGCTGGCTGCGGTAGAGCAGGTCCTCGTGGTATTGATCGCCCGGCTTGATCGACAGCGTGTGCAGCACGGTCGCGGTATCGACCCGCTGCAGCCCCTGCACGTCGACCCGGCCGACCCACATGCGGCGTCCCGGCACGGCCTCGTAGCGCACCGACGCCGTATCCGCCCCCACGTCGGAGTCGAAGTTGCGCAGCACCTGCTCGTAGGGATAGCTGCGGTTGCGGAGCCAGGTGCCGATCGTGTCGGCCGACGCCTGAAACAGGAGGCGATTGAACGGGTCGCCGACCTTCAGCGGCAACGCACGGCGCAGCTTCTTGAGGTCGATGATCCCGTCCACCCCGGTGATCTCGAGCCGTCGCACGCGCACCGGCTCCCCTTCGTAGACCCGGAACACCACGTACACATCGTGGGGAGTGCGCCGCACCGTTGTGTCTACCACCACCTGCATGTAGCCGCTTTGCCTGTAGAAGAGAATGAGTCGCACCACGTCCCGCTGAAACTCGACTTCATTGAAATAGCGCTTCGCCCCCAGCCCGAGCCATCGCACCGGCCAAGCGGTCGCAAACCAGCTGGACGTGGAGGTTGCGATCACCGTGCTCAGGGTATAATCGTCGATCGACCGGTTGCCCACGAACGTCAGCCCGCGGACCACACGCTCTGCCTCTTGTTGCGCGGTGAGCGGGCGAGCCGTTAGCGCGCAGAGAGCGCCGAGGGCGAGGACATGGGCGAAACGCAATTGACGCTGTGTTTTGGGCTCCGTATGTTGGCCGGCCACCACCCTGACTGTCAACCTTTTCGACACCAAACTTGATGCCTCGGTTCCGCCATTTTCTGAGCGTCTTGCCCTCGCTCCTCGCCTGCGCCGGAGAGCGCCCGTCGGCCAGCGCCCCCCTCGTCTACTACGAGAGCTACGACCCGCGCTCGCTCGACCCGGCGCTCTCGACCGACGTGCCGACGGGCGAGATGGTGACGCTCGCCTACGACGGGCTCACGCGGTTCGATGTGAACGGCCGGCTGCAACCGGCCTTGAGCGATCGCTGGACGACCGACCCGCGCGGCCTGCGCTACGTTTTCCATCTGCGCGCGGGCGTCCGCTTCGCCGACAGCTCTCCGGTCACCGTCGCCGCCGTCCGGCAGAGCTTCCTGCGAGTGCTCGACCCGAAATCCACCGGTGGACGGGCCTGGCCGCTGTTGCCGATCGGCGGCGCCAGAGCGTACGCCGCCGGCACGGCTCGAGACGTGCCTGGTATCGAGCTGCTGGGCGACTCCGCGGTCGCGCTGACCCTCGAGCAGCCGCTCGCTGTGTTCCCGAAGTTCCTCGCGATGCCCGTGGCATCGATCGTTGCACCGCGCTCGGGCGTGCGAGACGTGGAGACGATCGGAACGGGACCGTGGCGGTTCGTGAGCTGGGCGCACGACGACGCGCTGCGATACGCCAGGAACCCCGGGTATTGGGACGGGCCGCCGCAGGCTGAATCCCTCGTCGTCCGGATCATCCCCGACCAGCTGGTGCGCGCCGCCGAGCTCGAGGCCGGGCGCCTCGACGTCGTGGAGGTCCCGTTCGGCGAGACAGCGGCGTGGCGCTCCCGTCATGCGAACTGGCTGCAGGAGAAACCGGCGCTGCGCGACGTGTACATCGCGCTGAACAATCGCCGCGGTGCGCTGCGCGACGCGCGCGTCCGGCAGGCGATCAACTACGCCGTCAACGTCCCCCAGATCCTGGCGACGGTGTACGGCGGCCGCGGTATCCGCGCCCGCGGCGCCATCCCCCCGAGCCTCGCCGGGGGGGACACGACGCGCGAGGCCTACACCTACGATCCGGCGCGGGCGAAACAGCTCCTCGCCGCGGCGGGGTTGGCCGCCGGCGTCACACTCGAGTTGTGGCGCGCCGCGGATAACGAGACGCTGGGCCGCGTTGCGCAGGCGGTCCAGTCCGACCTCGAGCAGGTCGGGATTCAAATCGAGATCGTGGCCCGCGACGCGTCCAGCCAGCGTGCGGCGGCCCGCGCCGGCAACGCCGACATGGCGATCCTCGATTGGTGGGCCGATTACCCCGACGGCGACGACTTCCTCTTTCCTTTGTTCTCGAGCACGAGTTTCGGCCCCGGCGGGAACTACGCGTTCTACTCGGATGCCGTGACCGATTCGCTGCTGCTCGCGGCGCGGCGCACCCAGGACGACGCTGCACGCGAGCGGCTGTACCGCGCGATCGACGAGCGGGTGTACCGCGCGGCGCCGTGGCTGTACCTCTGGTTTCCGGTGGATCTGTGGGCCGAGTCGCCCCGCATCACCGGGTGGGAGCTGCCCGTCATTTTCAACGGGCAGCGCTGGACCGGCGTGCGCCGCGCGACCCCCCCGTGACGGCCAGGCTCGGGCGCCGGCTGCTGCTCGTTGTGCCGACGCTGTGCGGCGTGCTGGTGGCGGCCTTCCTGCTCCTCAACGTGGCACCCGGCGACCCCGTCCAGGCGATGGTCGGGGAGCGGGCCGACTCCGCCACCATCGCCCGGCTGCGCGCAGAGCTGCATCTCGACGACCCCCTCCCCGTTCGCTTCGGGCGCTACGTCCTGGGCCTGCTGCACGGCGACCTCGGTCGCTCCTATATCACCGGGCGTCCAATCGCGCAGGATCTGGCGGAGCGATTTCCGAAGACCGCCCAGCTCGCCCTCGCGGCGATGAGCTTCGCCGCCACCGTCGGGATCGCGCTCGGCGTCGTCGCGGCGGTGCGGCCCGGCGGGTGGGCCGATCGCCTCGCCCGGCTCACCGCCTATCTTGGAGTCTCGTTCCCGGTGTACTGGGTCGGGCTGCTGCTCGTTCTGCTGTTCGCCGTCACGTTGCGCTGGCTGCCGCCGTCGGGGTCGGGCGGGCTCGTGTACCTCATTCTTCCCGCAGCGACGCTCGGAATGCGGTCGGTCGCGGTGCTGGCCCGGATGACGCGCGGGGCGATGCGCGAAGCCCTGGCGAGCGATTTCATCCGGACGGCGCGTGCCAAGGGCGCCTCGGAGCGCGTGGTGGTGCTGCGACACGCGCTGCGCAATGCGCTGATCCCGGTGATTACCGTTTTGGCGCTCGACACCGGCAGCTACCTCACCGGGAGCCTGTTGACCGAATCGATCTTCGCGTGGCCGGGATTGGGGCGGTATGTCCTGACGGCGATCGAGAAGCGCGACCTCCCGGCAGTCCAGGGCGCCATACTGTTCATGTCGGTGCTGTTCGTCCTCGTCAACCTCTTCGCGGACCTGCTGTATGCGAAAGCTGATCCTCGCATCGCTTACGATTAGCGGCGTCTGCCTCGCCGCTCCGCTCCGGACCGCCGACGCCCAGGCCGCTGCGCGGCCACGGTCCGGCTCGCTCCAGCGCCGGCTCGACGGGCTGCTCGATCAGCGACCGTACGACCGGGTGTCGTGGGGGGTGTTCGTCCAGGACGAGCGGGGACGCGTGCTGTACCAACGCAACGGCGACCGCCTCTTCGTGCCGGCGAGCAACACCAAGCTCGTCGTCTCGGCCACGGCCGCTGCGCTCCTGCCGCCCGACTATCGCGTGCGCACCAGCGTGTACGTCAACGGAACCGTGCGCGACGGCGTGGTCGACGGCGACCTGGTGCTGTACGGCCGGGGCGACCCGACGTTCTCCGAGCGCTGCTTCGGGATCGACTCGCTGGCGCCGGGCGCTTGCGATTCCACGTTTACGGCGATGGACGCCATCGCCGACTCGCTCATCGCCCGTGGGGTGCGACGCGTGACCGGCCGCCTCATCGGGGACGGGAGTTACTTCGAGCCGCAGATCGTGCACCCCGCGTGGGACGATTTCGACCTCAACTGGTGGTACGCCGCTCCGGTCTCGGGGCTCGGGTTTCACGACAACAGCGTCGATTTCCGCATCACTCCGTCGGACTCGGTCGGCCGGCCCCCGACGATCACCTGGACCCCCGAGCTGGGGCTCTTCACCTTCGAAAACCGGGCGCGCACCGGTCCCGGCGACTCGGGGTCGACGATCGGCGACAACTTCTTCCGCAAGCCGGGGACGATGAATATCTGGGCGGAGGGCACGGCGGCCCACGGCCGCGCGCCCTGGGTGGAGAGCTTCGCCCTCCCCGATCCGAACCTGTACGCGGCGCGCGCCCTGGCGCACTCGCTCGCGGCGCGCGGCGTCCCGGTCCTGGGCGGCACGACGAGCACCACCGACTCGCTCGACCAGCGCGCCGTGCGCTGCTGCGGCGCAGCACTGGTGGAGTACCGCGGCCGTCCGCTGGGCGACATTCTGTTTCCGATCCTCAATACCAGCCAGAACTGGTTCGCCGAGATGCTCCTGAAGATCGTGGGGCGGGAGTTCGGCGGTGCGGGCTCCTGGGATGCCGGGCTGGACGCGGAGCGGCACTTCCTCGTCGACTCGATTCACGTCGACTCGACGGCGTTCGCGCTCGAAGACGGCTCGGGACTGTCGGCCGGGAATCTCGTCTCCCCCCACGCATTCGTGCAGATCCTCACCTATATGTACGCGCATCCCAAGCGCGCGGCGTTCCTGGCGGCGCTGCCCCGCTCGGGGAAGCCGGGGTCGCTGCTGCGTCGTTTCGTCGGGACGCTGCTCGAGGGACGTGTGCTCGCCAAGACGGGAAGCATCGACCGCGTGAACACCTTGTCGGGGTACATCGAGCGGCCCGACGGCCACGCGCTGGTGTTCAGCATCGAAGCGAACGCGCACGCCATCGGCGGACGGGCGATGCTGGCGCAGATCGACTCGATCGTGGTGGAGATCGGCAAGACCCGGTGAGCTCGAGTCTGGACGAGCTGCGAGCGCGCATCGCCGCGGTCGACGCATCGCTCATCGAGCTCGTTGCGACCCGGCTCACCCTGGCGCGCGAGGTCGGTGACGCCAAGCGGGCCGCGGGCCTACCCGTCCGTAATTACGCGACCGAGTCGGAAGTGCTCGCGCGGTTCCACGCGCTCGCCGCGGAGGCCGGCCTCGACGACCGGCTCGCCGAGCGGTTCAGCCAGCTGCTGATCGGTGAGGCAGTGCGCACGCAGGAATCGGATCTCGCGGGCAGCGGGGCACCGGGGCGCCGCATCCTGCTCGTCGGGGGCGCGGGAAAGATCGGCCGTTGGCTCGCCGACTTCTTCGCCAGTCAGGGTCACGGTGTCACGACGCTGGACCCCGCCGGACCGGTGCACGGATTCCCCGCCGCGACCGATCTCCAGAGCGCCGTGCAGGCCGCCGACGCCGTCCTCGTCACCACCCCCCTCGCCGTGGGCCGGGAGGTCCTCGGCGGGATCCTCGGCCTCGAGCCCGAGGCCTTGGTCGTCGATGCGTTCAGCTTGAAGAGTCATGTGCTCGATCTGCTCGAGGCAGCCGGGCGGCGCGGCCAGCGTGTGGCGAGCATCCACCCGCTGTTCGGGCCCGGAGCGCGTACGCTCGCCGGCCGCGTGATGGCGGTGTGCGACTGCGGCAATGCCCGCGCCGCGGACGAGGCCGCTTCCCTGTTCGCCGACACCGCGCTCACGATCACCCGCCTGCCCGTGGCGCAGCACGACGAGCTGATGCAGTACGTGCTGGGCTTGAGCCACCTGGTGGCGATTCTCTTCTTCACGACGCTCGCCCGGAGCGGCCGCTCGTTCGCGGACCTCTCCCAGGTGGCCAGCACGACGTATCTGAAGGAGGCGCGCAGCGCGGCGGAGGTGTCGCGCGAGAGTCCGGGGCTGTACTACGAGATTCAGCGGCTCAATCGCCACTCGGGAGAGCTGTTCGCGCTGGTCCGCGCCTGTCTCGCCGAGATCGAGCGCGCGGCGCTCGCCGACGACGCCGCGGCCTTCACGGGGCTGATGGAGGCCGGGCGGTCATTCTTCCCCGAATCGCTCCCGGCGGAGCTGGGCTGAGCGGCCTTAGTCGGGCGATTGGCCGAACAGCGCCATGTTGCTCGAGTGTCCCGGCTCGAACTTCGAGCTGGGGTTGAGGAAATGCGCCGCGTGGTTCACGGCGATGCACGCCTCCGCGACCCCCGTCGCAATGAGCTTCAGTTTGCCCGGGTAGGTCGTGATGTCCCCCGCCGCGTAGATCCCGCGCCGGTTCGTTTCCATCGTTTGGGACACGCGGATATCGCCCTTTTCGATCTCGAGTCCCCACTCCGCGATCGCCCCGAGGGAAGAGACGAAGCCGAGCTGCGGAATCACGCAGTCCATCGGCAGCGTCGCTTCCTCTTTCGTCTTGCTGTTGACGATCGTGACGCGCTCGATCCGCTCGCCTCCCTCGATCGCCCGTAGCTCCCAGAACGTCCGCAGCTCCATTTTCCCCTCCGCCGCGAGCCGTTGTACTTGCTCGATCGTCGCCTGATGCGCCCGGAAGCCGTCACGCCGGTGGATCATCAGGATCGAGCCGGCGACACCCTGCAGATTGACGGCCCAGTCGAACGCCGAGTCGCCCCCGCCGACGATCAGGGTGCGTTTCTCCCGGAAGACCTGCGGATCGAGCACCCGGTCGTACAGACCGCGCCCCAGCCAGTGGTCGGCGTCCTTCAGCGGCAGCTTGCGCGGTGTGAAGGCCCCGATCCCTCCGGCGATGAGCACCGCCCGCGAGGGATACTCGTCCCGATCGGTGACGATGACGAACCGCGGTGCGCCCCCGTCCGATTCCTCGCGCAACCCCACCACTTTCTCGCCGAGATGGACGGGAGCCTTCCATTGCAGCCCCTGTTCCGCCATCCCTTTGACGAGGTCCTTGGCCAGGACCTTCGGGAAGCCCGCCACGTCGAAGACGTATTTCTCGGGATACAGCGCGGTGAGCTGCCCGCCGAGCTGGTCGAGGTTGTCGATCAGGCGGTGCGACGCGCCCCGCATGCCGGCGTAGAATGCGGCGAACAAACCGGTCGGACCGGCCCCGATGATGGTGATATCTTTGAGGTCCTGCATGGCGCCAATCGTAACGGAACCGTGAGGGAGTGGCGAGTGGGGCCGCATTGAGGATCTACACGAAAACGGGAGACAGCGGGGAAACCGGCCTCTTCGGCGGCGAGCGCGTCCCCAAGGACCACCCCCGCGTCGTCGCCTACGGTGACGTGGACGAGCTGAACGCGGCCATCGGGATGGCGCGGGCGCTCGATCCCGGCGGCTTCGAGGACCCGCTGCTCCAGGCGATTCAGCGGGATCTCTTCGCCATCGGCGCGGTGCTCGCGACCCCGGATCCGGCCCGCCTGATCAAGGCGCTGGGCGGCCCCGGGATCGCCGATCCGGCGGTGGCGCAGCTCGAGGGCGCGATCGACCGGATCGAGGCAACGCTCCCTCCCCTCAAGAGCTTCATCCTCCCCGGCGGCGCGCCGAAAGGGGCGGCGTTGCACATGGCGCGGACCGTGTGCCGGCGCGCGGAGCGCAGCGTCGTGGGCCTGGGACGCGCCACCGCGGTGTCGCCGGTGATCGGCCGGTACTTGAACCGGCTCTCCGATCTGCTGTTCGTGCTGGCGCGGGCCGCGAACCGCCAGGCGGGCGCGGGCGACATCCCGTGGTGACGGTGCGCGTCCCGCTGATCTCTGAGCGGGACGCTTCCTACGACATCCTCATCGACCGCGGGCTGCTCCAGGATCTCGCGCGGCTCGTCACGCGGCATTGTCCCGCACGGCGCTACGCGGTGATCAGCGATTCGCATGTCGCCGAGCTGTACGGTCCGACGGTCATGCGAGTGTTGAAGGATGGGGGCCTCGAGGCTGAGCTGTACGCGTTCGCGGCGGGCGAGTGGAACAAGACGCGCGATTCGTGGGCGTCCGTGTCGGACCGGATGCTCGAGGCACAGCTCGGACGCGATGGGGCTGTGCTGGCGCTGGGCGGCGGCGTCGTCGGCGACGTTGCGGGGTTCGTCGCGGCGACCTACTACCGGGGGATCCCGTTCGTCCAGCTCCCGACCACCCTGCTCGCGATGATCGACTCGTCGATCGGCGGCAAGACGGGAGTGGACACGCCGCGCGGCAAGAACCTGCTCGGCGCGTTTCACCAGCCGCGGGTCGTGATCGCCGACCTGGACACGCTCGGCACCCTGCCCGCGCCGCAGCTCGCCGCCGGGATGGCGGAGGCGATCAAGCACGGTGTAATCGCCGATGCCGATTATTACGCGTCCTTGGAGCGGGATCGTGACGCGGTGATGGGAAAGGAGCGCGATCCGGCAGCTGTCGAGCGTCTGGTGACCCGCTCGATCGAGATCAAGGCCGCGGTCGTGGCGGCGGACGAGCGGGAAGCCGGCCGTCGTGCGTTGCTCAACTTCGGACACACGATTGGGCACGCCGTGGAAGCGACGAACGGCTATGCGATACTGCATGGTGAGGGGATCGCCATAGGGATGGCGCTCGAAGCGGCGCTGGGGGAGCGCGTCGGCATCACCGAGCGCGGCACCGCTGCGTCAATCGTCCACTTGCTGGAACGGTTCGACTTGCCGGTCGCGCTCTCCGGCGAGGCGCCCGTGGACGATCTCGTCGCGGCGATGCGCCACGACAAGAAACGGCGCGGCACTGATCTGCGCTTCGCGTTGCCGCGGCGCATCGGCGAAATGTGCGGCGATACGAGAAATGGATGGACGACCGCCATTTCCGAGGACATCGTACGAGAAGTGTTGGGACAATGACTTGGGCGTAAACGAGTTAGGCGACCTGTAGCCGATTTTCAACAAGTTACGAACACAGTTTGCACCGAGATCTCTTTCCACAGCCATTGTTGATAGTGGACAAACGCCGCAGTGGTCAGCGGCCTAATGATTTGTGATGTGGAAAACTAGCTACATTTGCACGTGAGAATAGTGCTTCCTATATTGAGCGCGCTTCGCCGTCCCCTATTACAACGCGACCGCCTTGCTTGGGAGTCCAGCGCATGGCCCGTGCGTCGTCGACAGGCAAGTCCAAGTCATTCTTCAAAGCCACGCCATCCGGTGCATTCGACCAGTACCTGCAGGACATCCAGAAGCTCCCCCTCATCAAGGATCCCGCTGAAGAACGTCGACTCGCTCGACGCGTCCAGCGTGGCGACGAGAAGGCGGCCGAGCGTCTGGTCACTGCAAACCTGCGGTTCGTGATCTCCTATGTGAAAAAGTACCAGGGGCACGGACTCGACCTGTCGGAGCTGGTGGCAATCGGCAACGAGGGATTGCTGAAAGCGGTGAAGAAGTTCGATCCCGATCAGGGCGTGAAGTTCATCTCGTATGCCGTGTGGTGGGTGCGCCAGGCAGTCCTCAAGGCCCTCGCCGAGCAGACCCGCAGTGTCCGCATCCCGCTGAACCAGAATTCCCAGCTGATCCGGATGAGCCGCACCGAGACCTATCTCTCCCAGGAGCTGGGACGCGAGCCGACCGACGACGAGATCGCGAAAGCGCTCGAGGATTCGGTCGAGAACGTCCGGACGGCGCGTCGCATGACGGCAGCAGAGCTGTCGCTCGACGCCCCGGTCGATCGTACCGACAAGGACGCCGCGACACTGGGCGAGCGGTTCGCCGGGATCGAGGGCGGAGAGATCGAGGACCGCACCGACGGCAAGTTGATGCGGGAATTCATCGACCGCATCTTCCAGAAGTATCTCACACCCCGCGAACGCAAGATCCTCTATCTCTATTACGGACTCGAAGAAGGCAGCGAAGCGATGACGCTCGAGAAGATCGGCGCGCTGATGGGCGTCACGCGCGAGCGCATCCGCCAGATCCGGGAGCGGGCGTTCGAGAAGCTGAGAGAGTCCCCTGACGGCAAGGCGCTGAAGGGGTTCTGGAGAGCGGCCTAAGAACTAGACGTACAGACGCACAGGGGTGAACAGAGCAGAGGGATCAGGCAAGCACTTCCTGATCCCTCTTTCTTTTACTGTCTTCCCCTGTGCGTCTGCTGCGTCTAGTCGTTGCCGTTCCTTTATACTACATCCATGCTCTCTGCAGTCTTTTCAGAGCTGGAGCGAATCGTCGGCCCTCGGTATGTCCGCCAGTCGACGAGCGATCGCCTCACGTTCGCGTCGGATGGCCTGCCGACGCACCGGCGGCTCCCGGGACTCGTCGTGTTCCCCGGTACGCGGGACGAGCTGATCGCCGTCGTCAGAGTACTCGCGGCACACGCTATCCCCTTCGTGCCCCGTGGCGCCGGTACGGGGCTGTCGGGCGGGGCCCTCGCCAACCCCGATGCGGCCCTCGTCGTGCTCACGCGGCTGAACCGCATTCTCGAGATCGACCCGAAGAATCGCCGCGCCGTCGTCGAACCGGGTGTGGTCAACGTCCGTCTCTCGGCCGCGACCGCCCGTCACGGACTGCACTACGCCCCCGATCCCTCGAGCCAAACCGCCTGCACGATCGGGGGGAACGTCGCCGAAAACGCCGGCGGGCCGCATTGCCTCAAGTACGGCGCGACGACCGCGCACATCCTCGCCCTCGAGGTCGTGCTCGCCGACGGCCGCGTAGTCGCGCTCGGCTCCCCGGCGGGAGAGCCGTGGGGCCCCGATCTCGTCGGGCTGTTCGTCGGATCGGAAGGCAACTTCGGCATCGCGACGCGCATCACGGTGCGGCTGACTCCGACGCCGTCGACCGTACGCACGCTGCTCGCCGACTTCTCGAGCCTCAGGGCGGCGGGTGAAGCCGTCTCCGCCATCATCGCCTCCGGCATCGTCGCCGCGGCGCTCGAGATGATGGACCGATCGTGCATCAACGCCGTGGAGGATTCGGTGTACGCCGCGGGTTACCCGCGAGACGCCGCGGCGGTACTGCTGGTAGAGCTGGACGGCATGGTCGCCGCAGCGGTCGACGCCGATGCGAAAGCGGCCGGGGACCTCCTCGCGGGCCATGGTGCGCGCAGCGTGCGCATCGCCGCCGACCTCGCGGAGCGGGAACGCCTCTGGCAGGGGCGCAAGAAAGCCTTCGGCGCGATGGGCCGCCTCTCGCGCGACCTCGTCGTCCAGGACGCCGTCGTGCCGCGCTCCGCGCTCCCCGACGTGCTCGAGTCGATCAGCGACATCGCCGCCCGCTACCGGCTCGTCGTCAGCAACGTCTTTCATGCGGGCGACGGCAACCTCCATCCCAACATTTCCTTCGACGCGACCGATGCGGAGCTCAAAGCGCGGGTCGAGACCGCCTCGGCGGAGATCATGTCGACCTGCATCGCCGCCGGAGGGACGATCACCGGCGAGCACGGCGTGGGGCTCGACAAGCTGCGCTACATGCCGCTCGTGTTCGACGGCGACGCCCTGGCGGCGATGCTGGCGGTGCGGCGGGTGTTCGACCCGGACGAGCGCGTCAATCCCGGCAAAGTCGTCCCGATCCACGCCTGCCGGGAATGGACCGGCGTCCGTAGGTTCCCGTCATGAACGGCGTGCTCGACAAAGTCCGCGCGCTGCTCGGCTCGGATGCCGTGCTCGATCCCGGGGCCGCCGGTGTGGCCCCGCGTATCGCTCCGCCCACGGCTGAGGCCATCGCCCTGCTGCTCCGGACCGCCGCCGACGAGCACTGGAAGGTCCGCGTCGAGGGGGCAGGCAGCTGGCAGCCTGCCGATGCGCCCGCCGATCTCGCCATCACCACGCGGCGGCTCGACCAGGTGGAAGCGATCGAGCCGCAGGATCTGGTCGCCACCGCCCAGGCCGGCGTGGGGTGGGACCGGCTGCGCCAGCAGCTCGCCGAGCGCGGCGTGTGGGTCGCCCTCGATCCTCCCGGCCTCGCCGGGCGGACGCTTGGCTCCATCATCGCCTCCGCGACCGCGGGACCGTTGCGGCTGGGACTGGGAGCAGTGCGCGATCACCTGCTCGGCGTTACGGCGATCACGGGCGATGGGCGCGTAGTGTCGAGCGGCGGCCACGTAGTGAAGAACGTCGCCGGATACGACCTCACGCGCCTCCAGGTCGGTGGGTTCGGCGCCTTCGGGATCATCGTGCGCGCACACGTCCGGCTGCGCGCTTTGCCGCGGGCCGATCAAACGCTCGTGCTCGAAGGCCCGCGCGAGGACCTGAGCCGGGCCGCCGACGACCTGCGCGAGGCCGGCCTCATCCCGGCGGCGCTCGAGCTGCTCTCCCCTGCACTGGCGCGGCGCGGCGGATGGGTGCTGGCGGCGCGCTGCACCGGCTCCGCCGCTCAGGTCGAAGCGGAAGAAGCGCTGCTGCGGACGGCCGGCGGCGGCCGTTTTGCACCGCTGGGACCAGAGGACAGTCACGCGTTCTGGCAACGGGCGGCCGAAGCGCTCGCGCTGCGACCCGTCACGCTGCGGCTGGCCGGCCTCCCCGACGCCACCGACGACCTGCTCGACCTGCTGCAGCACCAGCTCGGCGACGAATGGATCTCCGCGAGCCCCGCGCTCGGGACGGTGCGCTGGAGCGGTGAGGCGACGGCGGAGCGGCTGCGGCACCTGCGGCGCTCCCTCGCCGCGCTCGAAGTCCCCCTCACACTCGAGCGCGGTCCCTGGGCCCTGCGCCAGGCAGTCGGCGTGTTCGGGGCGTACCGCGAAGGCGTCGGTCCGCTGGTGACGGGGCTGCGCCAGACGTTCGATCCCGCGGCCACGCTGGTGGTGCCGGTTCATACCGACGAATGACCCACTCCCCGCCCGCCCCGCTTCCCCGGGGCGGATTCGCGGCACTGGATGCATGTGTCCACTGCGGATTCTGTCTGCAGGCCTGTCCCACCTTTCTCGCGACGGGCGACGAGGCGGATGGGCCGCGGGGCCGCATCGAGCTGATACGCGCGCTCGAGCGGGGCGAGTTGTCCTCCGCCGACCCGGGCCTCGCGTTCCACCTCGACCGCTGTCTCGGGTGCCGCGGCTGCGAGCCGGTGTGCCCCTCCGGCGTGGGGTACGGCGAAGGGCTCGAGGAAGCGCGAGCCCGGCTCAGCGCCGAGCGTGGAGCGCCGCTCTTCGCCCGGCTCACCCTCGGCGTGCTGACCCAACCGGTGATTTCGCGACCGGTCTACGCGGCGGCTCGCATGCTGCGGGATTCCGGCGTGGCGGGGAGACTGGCGGGCAAGAGCCGGTTCGGATTTGCGATGGGGATGCTCGCCGCTTCCGCGGGGGAGGTCGGTGGAGGCTCGCCTCCTCGCAACCTTCACCATCCTCCACCATCCTCCACCACCTCCGCCGTCCGGCTTTTTCGCGGCTGCGTCATGCAGGGTCTCTTCTCCCACGTGCATGACGCGACGATTCGCACGCTCACCGTCAACGGATTCGACGTACAGGAAGTCCCGGGACAGGTATGCTGCGGCGCGCTGCACGCGCACGCGGGGTTACGCGACCCGGCCCGCGCGCTGGCGCGGCAGAACGTCGCCGCGTTCGGGGCGACCTCCGATCCTATCGTCGTGAACAGCGCCGGGTGTGGCGCCCAGCTGCAGGCCTACGGGCATTTACTGGACAGCGAGCCCGCGGCGGAGCGGTTCGCCGCACGCGTTCGCGATGTCACCGAGCTCCTGGCGGAGCGCGGACCGGCGCCTGGAGCGCCGCTCGATGTCCGCGTGGCATATGATGCGCCGTGCCACCTGCTGCACGCCCAAGGGATCGCCGAGCCGCCGCTCGCCGTGCTGCGCGCGGTGCCCGGCGCAGAGGTGAGCCCTACCGCGGACTCGGCGCAGTGCTGCGGGAGTGCGGGACTCTATTCGACGCTCGAGCCTGAGCTCTCGCGAGCTGTGTTGGCACCCAAGCTCGAACGCATTCTCGCCGATCCGCCCGATATCCTGGCGACGGCGAATCCCGGATGCGTCATGCAGCTCGGCGCCGGGCTCCGCGCGGCGGGTGTCCATATCGTCGTGCGCCACCCCGTCGAATTGCTCGACCAGTCGTACCGCGCCGCGGGACTCTACCAATGACCGTACCGCCATCACCGCCCGCGATACCCCCGCCCGTGCTGCTGCGGCTGCCCGGCGGTACCTGGGCCGCCCCGATCGTTCATGCGCTGCGCGCCGGGGCGCTGGTCGTGCGCGCCGACGCCGGCGTCCTCGAGCTCTCGGGAACGGGGGCGGTGGCGTGCATGCAGGGGCTGCTCACCAGCGATTTCGAGAAGCCGGGAGACGGCGCCTTCGTGTATGGCGCGTTGCTGACACCCAAAGGGATGATTGTGGTAGACGGATGGTCCTCGCGCCTCGGCAATACCGTCCGCTTCACGGTACCAGCGGCGGGACGCGAGCGCGCCCTCGCGATTTTCACGCGCTCGGTACCCCCGCGCCTCGCCCGCAGCGCTGACCGGTCGGGAGAGCTCGCCGTCGTGCGCCTCGTCGGCGCTCACGCGCTGGCGATCGCGGATGCCGCGCGCCTCCCGACCCCGCCCGCCCCCGGGCGCGCCATCACCGCCACCCTGGAAGGGGCCGCGTGCGACATCGCCCGCGCGATCGACGGCGCGCCGTTCGTACTCCAGATCATCGCGCCGCCTGGGGCCGCGGCGCGTCTTGCCGACCGGCTCGAAGCTACTGGCGCGCTTCCGGGTGGCCCGCCCGCGTTGGAGCTGGCCCGCATCCTCGCCGGTTGGCCGGGCCTGTCGTCGGAAGTGGACGAGCGCACGTTGCCGCAGGAAGTGCGGTTCGACGAAATCGGCGGGGTGTCCTACACCAAGGGCTGCTATACCGGGCAGGAGACGGTAAGCCGGCTGCATTTCCGCGGTCACGCGAACCGGGGACTCGTCGGTCTGGAGTTCGATGCCGAGCCGCCGGTCGGGGTCGCCGTCACCGTTCCACTGCGCCAGGACGACCGGGAGATGGGGCGGGTGACGAGCGTCGCCTGGTTGCCGGAAGGAGCACCGACCGCCTCGACCGCGGGGCATTGGATCGGACTCGGCGTGTTGCGCCGCGAGGTGGAGATCGGCGCGCGGGTGCGCGCCGGTGAAGTCGCGGCGCGTGTCGTGGCGCTCCCGTTCGTGCTGCCGCACTGGGATCCGGCTTGACGGTTCTCGTCACGGGAGGCAGCGGTCTCGTCGGAAGCCATGTCATCGAGACACTGCGCCGGGCCGCCGTGCCGATGCGGGCACTGGTGCGGCCCGGTGGGGAGGCTGTGGTTCAGGCGCTCGGAGCGGAGCCGGTGACGGGCGACGTCACCGACGCCGCAACCTGGCGCCGCGCCGCCGCTGGCGGCCTCTCCGGTATCGTCCACGCGGCGGCGATGGTCGGGCCGGGGGCCACTGCACGAGCGTACGAGGTGAACTTGGGGGGCACGCGGCTGGCGGTCGAGACGGCCCGCGCCACCGGCGCGCACCTGGTCCATGTCTCGTCGGTATCGGTCTACTCGGGCTCGGCGGATTACCGGCCGACAGCGGAGCGCCGCACCGAAGACACGGCGTTTCAGCCCATCGCTCCAGACGATCACTACGCGCGCAGCAAGCGGGAGGCGGAGCAGCTGATCCTGGAGGCGGCGCAGACCGGCGCCATCGGGGGGGGCACGACGGTGGTCCGGCCCGACGTCATCTACGGCGAGCGCGACCGGCTCTTCGCACCGAGGATCCATCGATCGATCCGTGCCAGGATCCTCCCTCTCGTGGGGCCGGGCACCAATCATCTGCCGTGCGTCTATGCGGGGAATGTCGCGGCGGCAATCGTCGCAGCGCTCAACCTGCGGCGCACCGACTACCGGGCATACAACATTACGCGCGACGCCGGCCCGGCACTCACGCTGCGCGAGTTCATGCAGGCGTTCGCGGACGCGGCAGGCATCCGCATCCGGGTGGTGCGGCTGCCGCTGCCGCTGGCGCGTTGGTTGTTGGGGATCTGGAGCGGCCGCCGGCTGGCGCAGGCCGCATTGGCATTCATGACGGGTGAGGATCCCTACGTGTCGGAGCGCGCTGAGCAGGAGCTCGGCTGGCGGCCGGTGGTCGATACGCGGACGGGCATCGAAAGAACGGTGCGCTGGGTGATGGGAAACGAAAAGCCCGGGTAATCGCCCGGGCCTCGCGCAAACGATCGGCGAACCACCCTTACGGCTTCTTCTTGCTCGTGTCCGTCATCATGTGCTTCGAGGTGTCGGACATCATCGCCTTGGCGGAATCCGACATCATCATCTTGGACGAGTCCGCCATGATCATCTTGCTGGTGTCCAGCGCCTGACCGGCAGGCGGCTGTTCCGCCTTCTTACACGCGCCCACGGCGGCAACCAGCGCCAGCGCGAAAACGAGACGCTTCATGCTCTCTCCTCGAGGAAGTCGGTAAGCGGTTGACGGGCCCCAAACCGGCGGCAAAAGTATCGCGAGCAACCCCACAGTCAAGGACCACTCGCAGCGGGGTATATTCTCGCCGGTCCCGCCACCAGCCACCACTACCCCGGACCGGACAGCAGTTCCATACATGACCGATCGTCGAACCTTCCTCGGACGTCTCGCCGCCGGATCCGCGTTGCTCAACCGACGCGTCGCCTGGCGCCCCGGGGGCGCGGCTCCGAAGCCCGTCATCGATGCCCGGCCGAGCGCGCTCTATCAACAACCCGACGGGCGGCGCAACCTGGTGGGGGTCACCGTCACGGGGCTCGCCGCGCCGGCGGCCCGGGCCCGCGTCACCGACCGCCACGGCGCGCTCGTCGGCACCGCGGGCCTGCTCCCCGCGCCCGACGGCACCTCCCTCCGGGGCGAAGTCTGGGTGCCGCTCTCCAGTCCCGCCGACTTTCAGATCGATGTGGAAGTCGGGAAAGAAGGCGTCGGGCGCCGCCGCGTGCACCTCGTGCCACCGAAGCGCTGGACGCTGTACTGGGTCGCCTCCAACCACACCGACGTCGGCTACACCGACCTGCAGGAGCGCTGCCTCGAGATCCACCGGCAGAACCTCGACGCCGCGCTGGCGCGGCTCGCCGGCCACCCCGACTTCCGCTGGACGGCGGAATGCGCGCTCCAGGTCATCTCGTACGTCGAAAACCGGGGCCGGGCCGACGCCGATGCGCTGCTGCAGGCGATCCGCGACGGCAAGATCGGCTTCTCCGCCCTGTTCGCGAACCTCCTCACCGGCCTGTTCGACCACGAGACCGCGGCCCGCGCGGTCTGGCCGGCCGGGCTGTTGTCCCGCGAGCACGGCCTGTCCTACATCACGGCCCAGATCACCGACGTCCCCGGACAGGCGCTCACTTTTCCCATGCTGCTCGCTGCGAGCGGCGTGCGCTATCTGGCGAGCGGCCCCAACCCGGAACGGGCGCTGCCGCTGCTCCCGGGCGACGAGGCGGCCGCCCACGGACTCACGGGCGATTGGACGGCGTATCCGCAGGTCTACTGGTGGGAGGGGCCCGACGGGAGCCGTGTGCTGCATTGGCGGAACTATCACTATGGCGACGGGTTGCGTTACGGGTTCGATCGCGGCCCGGACGAAATGGGGCACCGCCTCTCCGACTGGCTGCTCTCGAACCCGGCGTTTCTGTCGCCCGCCTGGCCCTACGACATCGCGCTGCTGTATGGCGCGCAATGGGACAACGCTCCGGTCGACGAAGGAATGGTGGCGAACGTCGAGCGCTACAACCGGCGCTACGCCTTTCCGCGCATCGTCACCGGCCGCGCGGAAGATTTCTTTCGCGAAGTCGAGCGGAAATACACGATGCAGATTCCGGTGCGGCGCGGCGATACGGGGCTCTACTGGGAGGACGGCGCCGCCTCGACGGCAGCCGAATTGGCCCGATTCCGCGCCGCGCAGCTCATGGCGCGCGCGGCCGAAATCGCGGCGCTCTGGGACGAACGCGTCGAGCCCGCTGATGACGCACGCGCCGACCGCATCGCGGCACGCGTGGAAGCGCGGCGCCAGATGTGGCGCGACCTCCTGTTGTTCGGCGAGCACACCTGGGGAGCGGCGGAAAGCGTTACCGAACCGGACTCGAGGCAGACGGTCGAGCAGTGGGCGTACAAGCGACGCTTCGTGGAGGGGGCGGCGGCCGCCGCCCAGGCCGAGCTGGGGGACGCCCTGCTCCGCATCGGACGCCGCACCGCCACAGGATCGGGCCGCGTCGTCTTTAACGGCGCCAACTGGCCCCGCACGGAGGTCGTGCGGATTCCTGGCGGAGCGGGCGTGGCGTTGTCGTACGCCGACCAGAAGGCGCCCGGGGTCGACCTCGAGGGCGGTGACGCCCTTGTCCTCCTCCGGGACGTTCCCCCACTCGGCTACGTCGCCCTGGCGGCCAAGCCGCGCGGCCCCGCGCCGCCGGTCGATGAAGGCGATGCCCTCGAAGCCTCGGCCGGAGGGTTCCGGGTGCGGCTCGATCCCGCAACCGGGGCCATCGCCTCGCTCGTGGGATCGGACGCCAAGGAGCGCGTCAAGGCCTCGAGCTGGTCGGGGCTCAACCAGCTGCTGCACGTCACGGGCGGGGAGCAGAGCGCCCTCTGGACGAGCCCCGACCGCGACACGCTGCGTGCTCCCCCCACCCTGGACGTCGCGGGCGCTACCCGGTCCGCCTCGCGCCGTGCGCGCCTCCCGGGGATCGGAGTGCGGCTCGATGTCACCCGAGCGCTGCGCGGCTGTTCGGCCATCAGGTCGACGGTAACGCTATACGACGAGCTGCCGTGGGTCGACATCGAGAACCGTATCACGAAAACAGCGACGCCGGGCAAGGAGGCCCTATACGCGGCCTTCCCGTTCGCGTTTACGGCGCCCACGGTGGAGGTCGAAGTACCGCTCGGGCGCATGACGGTGGATCGCGACCAGCAGCCGGGGAGCTGCCGCGACTGGTATAGTCACGCCCATTGGGTCTGGCTGCACGAAGGGTCGGACGGCGTCCTCTGGAGCGCCCCCGACGCCCCGCTCTTCACGCTGAACGACATCGTGCGCGGCGCCTGGCGCCGCGCCCTGGTCCCCGACGGGACGTTGTTCTCGTACGCGATGAACAATTACTGGCACACGAACTACGCCGCGCGCCAAGTGGGCGAGGTGGTGTTCCGTTACCGGCTCTCGCTCCTTGCACCCGGAGATCCGGCGGAGCCGGTGCGACGGGGATGGGGGGCGTGCGACCCGTTATACGTCAGTGCTCTCTACACGAATGCGACGCCGGGTCCGCTGATCGCGAAGGACAGTGCGCTCGGGGTCCCCGATCGCGGGGTCCTCGTGGTCGGCGCGAAGCCCGCCGACGACGGCGACGGGGCGATCATCAAGCTGCTCGACACCCGCGGGGCCGCGCGCACGGTGGGCCTCTGGCCCGCCGCCTACGGCTTTCAGCTCGCGCGGCGCACCAATCTCGTGGAGATGAACGGCGAGGCCCTCACGGTGGGCAGCGATCGCTCCGCCAGTCTCGACCTCAAGTCGTGGGGGATCGCGGCGGCGCGGCTCTTTACACCGCGAGAGAGCGCGGGTTAACGTCCGGCCATGAACACCGCCAAACCCGCGACGCTGGGCGAGCTGCGGCAGACCGAATGGGCCGCCCCCAGCCGCATCGCGCGCACCGTCAAAGATGAGCTGCGCGCCAACCTGATCTGCCTGCTGGAAAACGGCAGCCCGCTCTTCCCGGGTATCGTCGGCTACGAAGAGACGGTCGTGCCCCAGCTCGTGAACGCGATTCTGTCGCGCCACAATTTCATTCTGCTGGGGCTGCGGGGCCAGGCGAAGAGCCGCATCGTGCGCCAGCTCATGAGCCTGCTCGACGAGGAGGTGCCGATCCTCGCTGGGAGCGAGGTCAACGACAACCCGTTCGCGCCGATCTCGAAGTACGGCCGGGAGCTGATCGCCGAGCAGGGCGACCGCACGCCGGTCTCCTGGCTGCCGCGCGACGCGCGCTTCGTGGAAAAGCTGGCCACCCCCGACGTCACGATCGCCGACATCATCGGTGACGTCGACCCGATCAAGGCCGCGCGCGGCGGGCACCTCCTGTCGGACGAGCTGACGATGCACTACGGCCTCTTGCCCCGCGCCAACCGGGGCATCTTCGCCATCAACGAGCTGCCCGATCTCGCCGGGAAGATTCAGGTGGGGCTGTTCAACATCATGCAGGAAGGCGACGTGCAGCTGAAGGGGTATCCGGTGCGGCTCAACCTCGACGTCGCCCTCGTCTTCACGGCGAACCCCGAGGACTACACGGCGCGCGGCAAAATCATCACGCCGCTGAAGGACCGCATCGGCTCGGAGATCGCCACCCATTACCCGCTCTCGGTCGAGCTGGGCGCCACGATCACGCGCCAGGAGGCGTGGGTCGCGCGCGACACGCGGCCGATCCGGGTCCCCGACTTCATCGGGGAGCTGGTCGAGCGGATCGCGTTCGAGGCGCGGACCGACAAGCGGGTCGACAAGAAGAGCGGCGTGTCGCAGCGCCTGCCGATCAGCACGCTCGAGAACGTCGTGTCCTCGGCCGAGCGTCGGGTGATCCTCACGAAGGAGAAGACCGTCGTGCCGCGCGTGTCCGACGTCTACGCCGCGCTGCCGGCGATCACCGGCAAGCTCGAGCTCGAGTACGAAGGCGAGCTGCAGGGCGCCGATACCGTCGCCAAGGATCTCGTCAAGCGCGCCGCGGGAGAGACTTTCGAAGCGCGGGTCGGCGGCGCCAACGTGGACGACATCGTCCATTGGTTCGACGAAGGCGGCGCCCTGAAGATCTCCCCCGACGAGCGCTCCGAAACGCTGCTCAAGGGGTTCAGCGTCGTACCGGGGCTACTCGACCTGGTCGATCGGGTGGGGCTCGCGGGCAAGAAGGACCCAGCGCACATGGTGGCCGCCTGTGAGCTGGTGCTCGAGGGACTGGTCGCGGCGCGCCGCATTTCACGCTCCGAGGATCTGGGATACACGCGGGCTCGACCCGAGCCGAAGAACCCGGGCTATGGGAAGCCGGGGGCTGGTGGCTCAGGCGCCGGGCCGAATCTGTTCACATAAGCGTCATCGGTAATCAGTAGTCGGTGTTGCCGATTACCGACTGCAGACCGAGCAGCAGCGCCTCCTCAATCAGACGCTCACCGCCGAGGCGCTCCGAGGTGCTGCACGACATGAAGACGTCGAACAACCTCATCATCTTCGTGCCGACGGAGGGGGGCTTGCCGCTGCTGAATATTGGTGACCTGAGAAAGAATTTGCAGCAACATTGAGGCGTTATCGGTAATCGGTCGTCGGTAACTGCATTCCAGCGCAGTTACCGATAACCGACGACCGACGACAGATTACAGTCTCATGGCTCCGCCCCTCATCACCGTCACCCGTCAGTACGCGTCCGGCGGCTCGGACATCGCTCAGCTGGTCGCGCAGTCGCTCGGGTGGACCGTGATCGACAACGAATTCGTGGACGAGGTGGCGCGCCGGGCGGGGCTGCCGCGGGCCGAAGTGGCGCAGCGCGAGGAGCGGGCGCCGGGGCTGCTCGAGCGGCTGGCGCGGACCCTCGCCGCGGCGTCCCCCGAGCTGTTCATCACCGAGGCTGCGGTATCGGACGCTGAGCGGGACGAAGCCGCGATCCATAAAATCACCGAGCGCATTATCCTCGAGGCGGCAAGCGAAGGGCGAGCGGTCGTCGTTGGTCGCGGCGCGCAGGCGCTGCTCGCGCAGCGGCCCGACGCGCTGCACATCTACGTCGTCGCCTCCAAGCCGTGGCGCATGCAGCTCGCGGTCGAGAAGCTCCACGTCGATCCCGCGACGGTTGAAAAGGTGCTCGATGAGACCGACAAGCGGCGCGACCAGTACGTGAAGACGTACTCGGGACGGGTGCGACGCGACGTGGAGAATTACGACCTCGTGGTGAACGCCGAGCGGCTGGGAATCGAGGGAGCGGCAGCGGCGGTGATCGCGGAAGCCAAACGACGGGGGTGGAATTGATCGCGTTGCTCTTGAGCGTTTCGCTGCTGCAGCAAGTCGCCGCTCAGCCTCAGGGCCCTCCGGGCACCGACATCTGGGTCACCGACCTGAAGATCCGCGCGGGACTCGTAACGGTCGGTAAACCAACGAATATCACGACACGGGCAGGTTACGATAATCAGCCGGCGTTTCTCCCGGGCGGCTCAGGGGTTCTCTACACGCGGATCGGTGCGGACGGGCAGGCGGACATCTGGCGCTTCGACTTCACCACCCACTCCGCTCGTGCAGTTACGACGACACCGGAGAGCGAATACTCCCCGACGCTCATACCGAGGGCGGGAGGTATTTCCGTCGTGCGCGTCGAACTGGACTCGACACAACGGTTGTGGCGCCTCGACGCCGACGGCGGCCATCCGGTCCTGCTGCTCGAGAAGCTCAAACCCGTCGGCTATCACGCGTGGGCAGGAGACAGCTCACTCGCTCTCTTCATACTCGGCAATCCCAACGCCCTGGTCCTCGCGCTGCTCGGCAGCGAGCGTGCCGACACCGTCGCACGGAATGTCGGCCGGGCGCTGCAGACCATTCCCGGCCACCGAGCGGTGAGCTTCGTGCAGGTCGTGGACTCGACCGAATCGTGGCTGATGGAGCTGAATGCCGACAGCGGCACTGTGCATCGCCTCGTGCGGCTCCCGCGCGGCGCCGAGTTTCACGTCTGGGCTCCAGGCGGACTGGTGTTGGTCTCGGACGGGACGTCGCTGTTTCAATGGGATTCGCACGGCGGGGCGGCGTGGGTCGCCGTCGCCGATCTCGCTGCGTTGGGGCTGAACGGCGTTACGCGGTTGGCATTGAGCCCCGCGGGCGACCGGCTCGCGCTGGTCGCCCGCGACCCTGCTCCCTGACGTCACTTACTTCGCCGGCGTCAGAACAATATTCCGATACTCGATGGGACCATGATCTCCCTGTAACATCAACGGCCCCGCCGTCCCCTCCTTGCTATCGAGCGCACCGCCCGTGATCCCCGGAATCTCCCGGTTGCAGATCACCGTCCGCCCATTCGCCACGACTGTGACCATCCGCCCCACGAGCGTGACGTCGTAGGACTGCCAGGCATCCGGAGGACGCGCCGTGATCACGCTCGGCGCCAGGAATCCGTAGACCCCGCTGAACCGATCGTTCGCCGGATCGAGGCCGTAGTCGTCCTGGATCTGTACTTCGTACCGCCCCCGCAGATACACGCCGCTGTTGCTCCCCTTCGGGTAGCGGAATTCGATGTGCAGCTTGAAATCGTCGAACGTCCGCTCGGTCATCACGTTTCTCCCCGAGTGCGGACTCTGCAGCAGGCCATTCTTTACGACCCATTGGTTCGTATCGCTTGCGCCGCCGACGGCCTTCCACCCGCCGAAGTCGTTGACGTGCAGCAACCGGATCGGCGCCCCCCACACCGGGGGCCGCTGCCGGTGCAGCGACGGTGCGCGATTCGCCGTCCAGTCGTAGGCCTGCCCGTCGGGGAAGGTCATGCTCCCGACCAGCCGCTCTCCATCGAGCCGCCCCTGAACGACGAGATCACCCATCCCCGCTTCCCACTGCGCCGGGATCGAGTAATGCAAGGAGTCGCCGCTCGCGTCGATCTTGCCGATCGGACGCGCGCTCCCCACGACGCCCGTCATCTGTCCCACGAGCGCCTCCCGCCCCGACAGCCAGATCTCGAGCCACGACGGCCGGTCGCCGGTAGGCGTGTGGATGGTGATGTCCCACCGGCCCAGCAGCTTATCCGACGGTGGCGCGGTGCGACCGCCGGAGGACGAGGCGGCCAGAATGAGCGTGAGCAGCAATGCCGGGAATCGCCACATGGTGTACTCCGGTAGAAGGTTGGCGTGATCGAGGTCGCTCAGGACGCCCGCAGCTCGGGGACGCGCCACGCGGCGATCGCCACGACCGCCGCGCATACGAGCCCACCGACCCCCACCGCCCAGGGCGCCCCGAAGCGTTCTGCGAACGCGCCCGCCTGAAACGCGCCGAGCGGTGACAGCCCTACGAATACGAATGAATAGAACCCCATTATGCGCCCCCGCAAATGATCGGGGACGATCGTCTGGATCATGGTATTGGTGAGCGCGTTGTTCACGATCATGGCGCAGCCGGCGAGGGCCAGGAGCACCAGGGACAACGCGAACGACCGCGACAGGGCGAACATCGCAATCAAGACCCCGAATGCCGTCCCCCCCGTCACCATCAGCCCACCCCGGCTCGTCAGCCGCCGGCTGTTGATCGCGATCGCCAGCGCGCCCAGCATCGCACCGACCCCGACGGCGGCGGTCAGGGCGCCGTAGCCACCCGCCTGCACGTGCAGCACGTCGCGGGCGAACACGGGCATCATCACGAGAAACGGGAAGCCGAAAATGCTGAACACCGCGGTGAGCAGCACCAGCGTCTTGACGCGCCGCTCGCTCCCCAGGAAGCCGAGGATTTCGCGAAACCCGCCCCACGCCGAGCCGCCGGACGGCCTCGCCACGAACGGCGGCAGCCGCATCGCCAGGAGGCCGCCGATGACCGCGATGTAGCTCAGCCCGTTCAGGAGGAAGCACACCCCCACTCCCACGATTCCGATCAGGGCTCCCGCGATCGCGGGACCCACCACCCGCGCCGCGTTGAACATCGAGGAGTTCAGCGCGATCGCGTTCATCAGGTTCTCCTTCCCGACGATCTCCACGATGAACGCCTGGCGTGTCGGAATGTCGAACGCGTTGACGATACCCAGCACGGTGGCAAGCACCATGACGTGCCACACCGTCACCTGGTGGATGAGCACCAGCGTCGCGAGGGCGAAGGCGAGCAGCATCGAGAGTGATTGCGTGATCACGACGGTGCGCCGCTTGTCGGTGCGGTCGGCGATGATCCCGGCGTACAACGTGAACGTCAGTACGCCAAGCGACCCGAGCGCCGAGACGAGCCCGACGAAGAAGGGAGAGTCGGTGAGCGTCAGGACGAGCCACCCCTGCGCCACCGATTGCATCCAGGTGCCGATGAGGGAGACGCCTTGACCGAAGAAGAAGAGACGGAAGTTGCGATGGGCGAGGGCGCCCAGCCCGATCTGCCGCGTCGCTTCCGTCACGCCCCGGAAGGTAGCATCCATTGCGGCGGCGCCGCCGCGCCGCGAGATTGCGAGAAATGCGCTCGACGACGTACGCGAAGTACCTCCCCGAGCTGGCCGACACGATCAATCTCCAGGGCCTGCTCGACCAGCTCGCCGACTTCCTGCTGCAGTCGGGGTTCGCAGGCGGCCCCTACTCCCACCCGTTCTGGGGGGAGTTCGGCGGCGACGATCCCGACCGCTCGCTCGACGCGCTGCGCCAGGCCATCCTCCAGGCCCTGATGGACTCGGGGCAGCTCACTGCCGAGATGCTGAAGCTGCTGCGGGGCGAATCCACCGGCGACCCGGCGCGCGACGCGGAGCTCGAGCAGCAGCTCGGTGAGCTGCTCGACAAGATCGTGCAACGCCTGATGGACGAGGGGTACCTCAACGTCGCCGAAGCGCCGAAGCTGCCGGCCGGCCAGCAGCCGCTCTTCGGTCCCGGGGGCATGGCCCGCGAAGCGGCGCAGCAGGTGCAATTCTCGCTCACCGAGAAAGGCATCGACTTTCTCGGCTACAAGACCCTGAAGCACCTGCTCGGCAGTATCGGGAAGTCGAGCTTCGGAGCGCACGAGACGGAGCATCTCGCGACCGGCATCGAAGCCGAGGCGGCGAGCAAGCCGTACGAGTTCGGCGACACCTTGAATCTCGACGTGAACGCCACTCTCGCCTCGGCCATCGAGCGCGAGGGCCTCGGCGTGCCGATCAATCTGGAATACGAGGACCTGCGGGTGCATCAGGCGGAGTACCGCTCGTCATCGGCGACGGTGCTGATGCTCGACTGCTCCCACTCGATGATCCTGTACGGCGAGGATCGTTTCACTCCCGCCAAGAAGGTCGCGCTCGCGTTGACGCATCTGATCCGCACGCAGTTCCCGGGGGACAGCCTCCGCGTCGTGCTGTTTCACGACACCGCCGAGGAGATCCCGCTCGCCCGGCTGGCGCACGCCCAGGTGGGGCCGTACCACACCAACACCGCCGAGGGGCTCAAACTGGCGCGCCGCATCCTGCTCGCGCAGCGCAAGGACATGCGTCAGATCATCATGATCACCGACGGCAAGCCCTCGGCGCTGACCCTCCCCGACGGGCGGATCTACGTCAACTCGATGGGCCTCGATCCCCAGATCCTGAAGCAGACCTATCGCGAGGTCGCCGAATGCCGCCGCGGCGGCATTCTGATCAACACGTTCATGCTCGCCCGCGACCGCAGCCTCGTGGAGTTCGTCAAGACCGTCAGCGCGATCTGTCGCGGCAAAGCGTACTTCACGAACACGATGACGCTGGGACAGTTCATCCTCATGGACTTCATGCGGAGGAAGACGCGACGTGTCTCGTAGCCTGTGCTTGGGCCTAGCCCTCGGCCTCGCTGCCGCATCCACCGCGCCTGCTCAGGCGCGGTTTTCCATTTCCTTCCCGGCGTCGGCGCACCCCGAGCCGATCACCGGACGGGTGTTTCTCTTCCTGAGCCATGATTCGACTCCCGACCCGCGCATCGGCGTGCATCCCTTCGAACGCGGCATCCCGCTCTTCGGCGTGGATGTGACGGCGCTGAAGCCCGGGGACACGGCGACGATCGGCGACACGACGCTGGGATTTCCATTCCGGAGCCTGAAGGACGTCCCGGTGGGCGATTACTACGTGCAGGCGCTGATCAACGTGTATACCGAGGTCCACCGCGCCGACGGACACACCCTCTGGGTGCATTGGGATCAGTGGGAAGGCCAGCAGTTCAACACGTCGCCCGGCAATCTCTATTCGAGCGTCGTAAAGGTCCATCTCGATCCGGCGACACCGACCGCGGTGTCGCTGTCTCTGACGAAGACGATCCCGCCGCGGGCGCTGGCCGCCGACACCAAATGGGTCAGGCGCATCCGCATCCAGAGCGACGTGCTCACCCGCTTCTGGGGGCACCCGGTCTTCCTCGGCGCCGTCGTGCTGCTCCCGAAGGACTACGACGCCCATCCCACCATTAAGTATCCCGTCATCTTCGAGCAGGGACACTTCGGGCTCGACGCGCCGCTCGGTTTCACTGAAGACACGACGCCGTGGCCCGCGAACATCCGGGACGCGATGAAGAATTACAACCTCGAGACGAGCCCCGAGCTGTATCACGCCTGGGTGGCACCCGGGTTCCCTCGCTTCATCGCCGTGACGTTCCAGCACCCGACGCCCTATTTCGACGACTCGTATGCGGTGAATTCCGCGAACAACGGCCCCTACGGCGACGCAATCATGACGGAGCTGATTCCGTATCTCGAGTCGCACTTTCGCATGATCGCGCAGCCGTATGCGCGCGTACTCACCGGCGGATCGACGGGTGGTTGGGAATCGCTCGCGCTTCAGGTCTACCATCCCGACTTTTTCGGCGGCACCTGGACGCTCTATCCCGACCCGGTCGATTTCCGGCATTACGACATGGTCGACGCCTACGCCGACTCGAGTGCGTTCGTGTTTCAGAGCATGGGCGGGTTGTTCCTCCAGCCGTCGACGGAGTGGCGCCATCCGGAGCGCTTCATCATGCGCGGCACCGATGGACAGCCGCTGCTCTCCGAGCGGCAGTACAGCCAGTGGGAAGAGGTGCTCGGCAGCCACGGCCGCTCGGCCGATCAGCTCGAGGCGTGGGAGGCGGTGTACGGACCGGTGGGCGAGGACGGCTACCCGAAGCCGCTGTGGAACAAGCGCACCGGCCACATCGATCACGACGTGGCGCTGTATATGCGCGATCACGGCTACGACCTGCGCTACTACCTGGCCCAGAACTGGGCGAAGATCGGCCCACAGCTCGTGGGGAAGATCCACGTCGACGTCGGCGACATGGACAACTTCTACCTCAACCTGGCGGTGTACGACCTGCAGGAGTTTCTCGATCGAATCCTCGAGCCGCGTGCGCAGGCGACATTCAACTTCGGCCGACCGGAGAAGGGCCACGGCTGGCAGCACGCCACGCGCGCCGAGCTCGTGCGGGAGATGGCGGCGCAGGTAACGCGCAGTGCGCCGCGTGGAGTCGACACGAAGAGCTGGAAATACTGAGGGGCGAGACGGCGGGGGTGGCCCCGCCGTCCGCCACTTCAGCAACGTTTCCTAGCGACCGCGGACGGCCGAGTAGACCTGGTGCGAGATGTCCCGGACCAGCGCGTAGGCGACGCTGTCGTCCTTGATCCCGCCGGTCAGCACGACGAGCACGTAGGGCGCCCGCCCGGTGGGGCGCACGATCCCGGCATCATGATACACGACGCTGCCGATCCACCCCGTCTTGTGCTCCACCCGGGTCCCCGCGGGAAGTCCTGCCGGAATCCCTTCCGTGAAGTGCTGCCGGCCGAGGATGTCGAGCATCTCCCGGCAGGCGGCGGGTGACGCGGCGCGATACTGCGCCAGCGCCGTGAGCAGCATCCCCAGATCCCGCGCCGTTGTGGTGTTGTTCATCCCCGCCCGATATGCCTTGCCGTCTTCCACTCCCCGCAGCACGAGGATCGAATCGGCGCCGAGGGAGCGGGCGGTGGTGTTGGCGCGTTTGGCTTCCACCAGGGCGATCAGCAGGTTGGTCGCGAGGTTGGAGGACACCGTCTCCATCAGCTCGACGAGCTGCCGGATCGTGCGTTTCTGTCCCACCAGGTCGTACAGCGACGAATCGGAATCGTCCGCCTTGTCGAGCTGATACGGTGAGCCGTCGAGGATGGAGCGGAAATCGTTCGTGATCGGGACGCTGTCGTCGAGGGTGAGCTTTCCCGCGTCGCGGTCGCGGAACAGCTGAATCATCACGGGAACCTTCATCGTGCTCGCGGCGTGGAACCGCATGTTCGCCCCGACGAGCAGCGTGTCGCCGCTGCCGAGATCGTGGAAATACACGCCCACGGCCTGCGCCGGGGCCTGGGCGATCCGGGCGGCGATGGCGGAGCGCAGCGAGTCGAGATGCTGCGCCCCGGCGGCGGTGGCGGCGACACACAGCAGCGGTACGGCGAGCAATCGCTTCATCGGTCCCCTCTAGCAGAGAGCCGCGAGCTGAAGCCCCAGCTCGACGGCGGTCTGGACGCGGTCTTCCGGACGTTTCGCGAGCAGCCGGAGCACCAGCGCGGACAGCGCCGGCGGGATTTCCTGGTTCACGTCGTGTGGCGGGCGTGGCTCTTCCTTGAGCAGCTTCGCCACGAGCGAAATCACCGACCCCGCCTGGAACGGCAACTGGCCGGTGAGGCACTCGTACAGCACGACGCCCGCGGCGTACAAATCGCTGCGGGCGTCGACCGGCTCCCCCATGAGCTGTTCCGGCGGCATGTAGGCCGGCGTCCCGATGACGAGGCCGGCCTCGGTGTTCGCCGTGGAGCGCTCCGCCAGGCGTGCCACGCCGAAGTCCATCACCTTCAGAACGCCCGCTTCGTCGACCAGCAGGTTCTGGGGTTTGATGTCGCGGTGAATCACGCCGTGCGCGTGCGCCACGGCGAGCGAATGCGCCAGCTGCGTGGCGATGGCGAGCGTCGCCGAGACGCCCAGCCGTCCGCGTGTATCGATCAGCTCGCGGATCGTGATGCCCTGGACGCACTCCATCGTCAGGAAGCACACGCCGGACCATTCGCCGAAGTCGTGCGTGCGGACGATGCTCGCATCCGACAGGCGGCGCGCCAGGCGAATCTCGTCCTTGAACCTGGCGAGCAGCGTCTTGTCCGACACGAACTCGGGCCGCAGCGTCTTGATCGCGACCTCCTCTTCCAGCTCGAGGTCCTTGGCCCGGTACACCGTCCCCATGCCGCCGCGCCCCATCACGGCGATGATTTCGTAGCGCTGGGCGAAGTTGTCTCCGCTCCGCAGGTTGCCGCCGTCGAGGGCGCTGTCCGCTTCCTTGGAATCGCGCCGCGCCCACTCGATCTCCTGTCGCAAATCGCGCACGCGGTCGCGCAAGCGCTCCTCGCGCGCCTTGATCTGCTGTGCCATGCTGTCGAACACCCGGGCGAGATGCCCCAGCTCGTCGTCGCGGCGCGTCACCTCGGCGAGCGCACCGGGACGATAGTGGCCTCCCTCGACCGCCGACGCCGCCTCGATGACGCGGTTGACCTCGCGGAGGTACTCGACCTCCTGGTCGCGCATTCGTTTCTTGTCGAGCGACGCGTTGATCCGCGCGCGCAACAGCACCGGATCGAACGGCTTGTGGAGGTAGTCTTCCGCTCCCCGCTCGATGCAGCGCACGATCCCCTCCAGCTCGTCCAGCGCCGAAATCATGATCACCGGGATGTCCCGCGTCGCCGGCGACCCCTTGAGCGCATCGAGCACCGCATAGCCGTCGAGCTCGGGCATCAGGACGTCGAGCAGCACGAGGTCGTAGGGCCGCTCCGCCACGAGCTCCAGGGCGCGACGGCCGTTCTCGGCCGTTTCCACGGCGTGCCCCTCCCGCTCGAGCCGGCGGCGCAGCACCTCGCGGTTCTCGGCGCCGTCGTCCACGATGAGGATCCGCGCCTGCGACGGCGTTGCGTCAACGGGAGCCGCCGGCGGTGCCGCGGTGGGCTCAGCGGAAGCGGCGCCCGCCGCTTGCGCTGGCTCGGGAGCGAGTCGTTCAGCAGCCGACAGAATCTTCTTGAGATCGGCATTGAACGCCCCCCCTCCGTCGCCGTCCGATTCGGGGAGCAGTCCCGAAACCGCCTCGACGATCGAGCGGCGTGGCTCCTGCAGTGACTCGTACAGGCGCACCACGTCGCCCGGCACAATGCGGCGCGCCGACCCGAGTGCGGCATTGATCAGATCGAGCGCGACGCGCGCCCCGGCGAGGGCCTGCTCCAGCCGCGCGCGCCGCCCCGCCGGCGCATCGTCTCCCGTGTCCTCCAACAACATCTCCGTGTAGCCGATGATGTGATTGAGCGGCGTGCGCAGATCGTGGCGGAGTTGTGCCTGCGCCTCGACGGTGAGGGTGGTTCCGGACAGCGTCGTGTTCACTTGACCCCACCCAACAGCGCTTCGATCTTGCCGAGCAGGCGGGGGAGCTCGACCGGCTTCGTATCGTAGTCGTTGCATCCCGCTTCCAGCGCCTTCTCGCGATCCCCCGCCATCGCATGCGCCGTCAGCCCGATGATCGGCACGACCTTCGTCTCGGGAGCCGCCCGGAGCTGGCGCGTCGCTTCCCAGCCGTCGATTTCCGGAAGGCTCATGTCCATGAGAATGAGGTCGTAGCCGCCGGACCGCGCCATTTCGACGCCCTGGCGGCCGTCCACCGCCATCGTCACCTCGTACCCTTTCCGCTGCAGGCGTCGCGACAGCATGTCGCGATTCATCTCGTTGTCTTCGACCAACAGGACCTTCGACATCTTCACGCTCCCGCGGCGCCCGATCGTCCGATACGAGCCGTCGCCAATTCGGCCACCGGCTGCTGCCGGATGCACCGCCGGACCGCTGCAGCCAGATCGACGCTGGTGGTGTCCTGCTTGGCCATGATCTGCTGGGTCCGGCCCGACAGCATCTGCTTCTCCTCAGCCGTCAGCTCCTTGGCCGTCAGCACGACGACCGGAACATCCTGCAATGCCGGACGGCCCTGCAATGCTTCGATGAAGGCGAAGCCATCCATCTCCGGCATCATCAGGTCGAGCAGGATCAACCCCGGCTTGGCATGCCCATCCAGCCAGCGCAAAGCCTCTCTGCCATTTCCCGCTTCGCCGACCGCGAATTCCAGCTTTTCGAGGATGCGACTGGTCGCCTCCCGCGCTGCGGGGTCGTCCTCGACCAGCAGGATCGGTCCCGCACGCGGGTCGGGGCAATACTGACGCAATGTCGCTACCAAGCCGGCACGGTCGACGGGCTTGGTCATCAGCTCGGAAGCGCCGAGCGTGAATGCCAGTCCGCGATCCTTGAGCACGGTCACGACGACCACCGGGATGTCGCGAAGCTCCGGGTCGGCCTTGAGCGTCGCGAGCACCGCCCAACCGTCGCGCCGGGGCATCATGATGTCGAGCGTTATGGCCTGAGGGCGGTGCAGCCGCGCCTGCTCGAGAGCCTCTTCGCCGGTACGCGCCACGACCACGCGGTAGCCCTCCTTGCTGAGCATGATGTTGAGGAGGTCAAGCGCCGCCGGATCGTCGTCGACCACCAGGACAGTCGACGCCCCGCTGGCGACGTCGGAGACCCGGGCCGGCATCGGCGTCTCGGCAATCGGGCTCGCCCGGTCGGGCAGCGTGATGGTGAAGCACGAACCCTTGCCGAGCTCGCTTTCGACCGTCACATCGCCGCCCAATACGACGCAAAAGTGCTTGGTGATGGCAAGGCCCAGGCCGGTGCCGCCGAACTGCTTGGTCGTCGTCGTGTCGGCTTGGATGAAGGCCTGGAAAAGCTTGGCCACCTGCGTCGGAGTCATGCCAATGCCGGTATCGCTGACGCGGAAGCGGACGCTGGAGCCATCTTGCGTCGCGATCCGCGAGACCTCCAGCGCCAAGCGGCCGTCGGTGGTGAACTTGCTGCTGTTGCTCAGCAGGTTCAACAGGCTCTGCTTGACCTTGGTCCGGTCGGAGCGCATCCAGCCGATGTCTGGCGAGCAGGCCACCGTCAGCTGATTGTTGTTCTTGGCCACCAACGGTCTGATGATGGCTTCGACCTCGCCGATCAGGGCCCTGATGTCGACGTCTTCGAGGTAGACATCCATCTTGCCAGCTTCGACCTTCGAGAGGTCGAGGACGTCGTTGATGACGCCGAGGAGGTGCCGTCCGGCGCTCTCGATCCGGTCGAGGTCGGTCAGGAATTCATTCAGGTTCAGGTCCTGTGCTTCCTCCTTGAGGAACTCGCTGTAGCCGATGATGGCATTGAGCGGAGTTCTCAGCTCATGGCTCATGTTGGCAAGGAATGCGCTCTTGGTCCGGCTGGCCTCGTTTGCTTGGT
>DATJJY010000004.1:0-27929 GCA_035491895.1 Gemmatimonadales bacterium | reverse complement strand
CGCCGCCTGATCGGCGACCTCGGCCGGGAGCGCACCGTGCTGCTCTCGACCCATGTGCTCTCCGAGGTGCGGCAGAGCTGTTCCCGGCTCCTGATCATCAACAAGGGGCGGATCGTCGCGGACGGCGCGGTCGATACGCTGATCCAGCGCGCCGAGGGTGCGCGCCAGGTGCGCGTCGAAGCGAAAGGCGACCGGGTGCTCGAGCGACTCGGCACCGTTTCCGGTGTCACCCGCGTGCAACCCGATGGGGGCACTGTGGGCGTCCGGGCGTTGCTCACCGTCTCGGGCGACGCTGACGTCCGGCCCGCGATCTTCGATCTGGCGAAGCGCGAGGGGTGGACGCTGTACGAGTTGTACCAGGAGCAGGGCAATCTCGAGGAACTGTTCCGCCAGCTGACGACGGAGAAGCCGGCGGAGGATGCCGCATGAACGCGATCCAGATCATCGCGCGGCGGGAGGTGAAAGCGCTGTTCGACCTGCCGACCGCTTACATCCTGCTCGTCATCTTCATCGGTTTGAACGGTTTCCTCTACTTCCCGCAGACCGAGGTGGAGCGGCTGGCGACACTGCGACCGATGCTCGATGTGCTGCCGTGGTTACTCATGGTCTTCGTTCCGGCCGTGACGATGCGGGCGCTCGCCGAGGACGTCCGCGCCGGAACGCTCGAGGTAGTGTTGGCACAGCCGATCACCGAGCGCGAGCTGCTCCTGGGCAAGTACCTGGGACAGGTCGTGTTCCTGTGGATCACGCTGGCGCTCACGCTCGCCATCCCGCTCGGCCTGTGGCTGGGTGCCCGGCTGGAAGTCGGCGTGCTCATCGCCCAGTACGTGGGCGCGGCCCTACTGGTGGCGGGGTTCGCCGCGGTCGGGGTGTGGGCCTCGAGCGTCACGCGCAACCAGATCACCGCGTTCATTCTCGGGGTCGCGGTGATGTTCGCGCTGGTGATCGTGGCATACGATCCCATCCTCGTCGGACTGCCGGCGCAGCTCAGTGCCATCGCCGCGGCGTTCGGCGTGCTGGCGCACTTCCAGCAGATCGCCCGCGGCGCGGTGGACCTGAGGGACGTCATCTACTTCCTCACCCTCGCCGCCGTCTTCCTGAGCCTCGCCTACTTCTCGCTGATGCGCCGCAAGCTGTCGCCCGGGGGCGCGGAGCTGAAACGCCTCCGGCTCGGCACGACGCTGCTCGTCGCCGTCCTCATCATGCTGAATCTCTTCGGGCGCTGGATCGGCGGCCGGCTCGATCTTTCGCCGGGGCGCCAGTTCACGCTGTCCGGCGCGTCGAAAGATCTCCTCGCACACATCCCCGACCTCGTCACGATCAAGTTGTTCGCGTCGAGCGCCCTGCCGCCCGAAGTGGCGTACGTCAAACGGGACGTGGACGACCTGCTGGGGGACTATCGTGCCTCCGGGCACGGGCGCGTGCGTCTCGTCGTCATCGATCCCTCAGGCGACAGTACGGCGGCCCGGGAAGCCGCCTCGCTCGGCATCCCCCCGGTACAGTTCAACGTGATGGGTCAATCGTCGCTGCAGGTGAAAGAGGGGTACCTCGGCCTGGCGGTCCAGTACGCCAACGAGGTGCGGCAGATTCCGCTGATACGGCAGACGAGCGACCTCGAATACCGCCTGACGGCGTTCATCCGTGATCTCACGCGGACGAGCCGCCCCGCCGTGGGATGGGTGGGAGTGCCCTCCAATCCCCAGCAGGATCAGGGCTCGGGGTACAACACGCTGCGGTCGTCGTTGGATCGCAGTTATACGGTGCGCGACATCTCGCTCACCAGCGACTCCAGCCTCGGCACCGATCTCAAGGTGCTCGTCCTGAGCGACGCCCCCGATTCGATCCCACCGGCGCAGCTCGAGCCGCTGCGACGCTTTCTCGCGAGCGGCGGTAGCGCGCTCGTGATGGCGAGCGGGATGCGCCATTCGATGCAGGAGCCGTTCGCGATGGCCCGCAGAGTGCCGTGGAACGCGCTGCTGCAGCCGTTCGGGGTATCGATTCAGTCCGACATCGTCTACGATCTCGCCGCGAACGAAGCCGTGTCGATGCCGTCACAGTATGGCCAAGTCGTGATGGCGTATCCCCTCTGGATTCGGGCTGGGTCGACGCGTGCCTCGACGGTGAACGCGGAAGTGACCGGCGTATTTCTCCCCTGGACGAGCTCGATCGATACTACGCACGCGACCAGGGGCACCGTCACGCCGCTGCTGGTGTCGAGCCGCGCCGCCGGCACGTTGCAGGGGCAGGCGATGCTGTCACCACAGCAGGATTTCGCGCGCACGAATCTCGCGACCCGGATTCTCGCGGTCGCGGTGAGCCCCTCCACGGCAGGGGCGGCCGCGCCCAACGCGCCGAAGGGCCGCTTGGTTGTGATCGGCAACGACGACTTCGCGAGTGACCGCTTCGCCCAGAACCAGGGGGCCAACGTCGTGTTCGTGGAAAATGCCATCGACTGGCTGGCACAGGATGACGCACTGATCGCGATCCGCTCGAAGGACCGGACTCCACCGCCGCTCGTGTTCCCCAACGCGGCGGTCAAGGTTGCCGTGCGCTACGGCAATTTGATCGGCATCCCGCTCTGCATCGTGCTGTTCGGAGCGACCCGCCTGATGCGCCGGCGCCGCCTCACCCGCCAGGCATATCGACCGCTGGCCTCAGGAGCGGCGGCATGAGCGCCAATGCGCTGCGGGTCATCGCCCTGACGCTGATGGTCCTGATCTGCGTCTGGTTGGGGGCCCGTCTCTTGTCGCACGGTTCGGATGTGGTCCGCGGCCGGTTGACGCTCCCGCCGGTGAGCAAGGAGCAAACCGATTCATTGATGATCCGGCACGGGGCCGACACGGTGCGATTGGCGCGCGCCGGTACGACGTGGACGGTGAACGGGTTCCGGGCCGGCGCCGAGCCGGTGGGCCAGCTGTTTCTGGCGTTCCACGACACGGCGACTCCCGATCTCGCGGCCGTGAGTCGCAGTTCGTTCGAGCGCATGGGTGTCGACTCGACCAACGGCTATTGGCTGGAGGTCTGGAGTGGAGGGCGCTCGACGCTGCGCCTCATCATCGGCAAACAGGGATTGGAGCCCTCGAGCGGTTACCTGCGCCGCGCCGGGTCGGATTCGATCTTCATGTGGCGGGGGAACCTGATCGACCTGACGCGGCGCCCGGTCGACCAGTGGCGCGACAAGCGCATCGCCACCGTCGCTCCCGAGAGCGTTTTCGCTATCCAGGTAACTGCTCGGCGCCCGTACGCCTTGCGGCGCAGCGGTACCACGTGGCGGTTCGCGAACGGTGGCGCCGTCGATTCGGGTAAGGTCGCGGGAATGCTGGCCCTGTACGGAAATTTCGGCGCGAGCGGGTTCGGAACACCGGCGCAGGCAGACTCGGGGAAGAAGGCCGCAGCCCGTCGCAGCGTCACGCTCGTCGGGGCTGGCGGGGTGAAGCTGCTCGAGGTCGCGTTCGACTCGAGCGCCACGGGATTATGGGCCCGCCTCTCGGGTGACGACAATGTCTACCGGGTCGATGTCTGGCGCCTGAACGCTTTCGCTCCTCCCGACACGGCATTTCGCCCGAAACCGCCCGTCAAACCCGCCACCGCGACGACGCCGCACCGCTAAGGACTCGCTGCGGTCCTCTTCCCGGCGCCGCAGCAGTAACGCAGAGCTTCCCTGCGTTGCCCACGTGCGCTCCCCGCCCTTAGTTTCCCGTCGGGCGTTTCTCCACTCTCACGCGCGAGCGCTGCCTCATGTTCGAGAAGATCACGGTGGTCGGAGCCGGCAACGTCGGCGCGACTGTGGCTCAACGACTGGCCGAGAAGAGCCTGGCCCGCACGGTGGTCATGGTCGACGTCGTGGACGGCGTGCCGCAGGGGAAGGGGCTCGACCAGTGGGAGTCGGCGCCGATCGAAGGGTTCGACACCCGGGTCGTGGGCGCGAAAGACTACGGGCCGGCCCAGGGCAGCGAGCTGTTCGTCGTGACCGCGGGAATCGCCCGCAAGCCCGGGATGAGCCGCGACGACCTGGTGCGCACCAACGCCGACATCGTGAAGCAAGTGGCGCAGCAGATCAAGCAGGTAGCGCCCCAGGCGATCGTGGTCGTCGTATCCAACCCGCTCGATGTGATGTGCTGGGTCACGAAGCAGGTCACCGGATTCCCGCGCGAGCGCGTGCTCGGGATGGCCGGCGTGCTCGACACGGCGCGCTACCGCAGCTTCCTCGCCGAGGCGCTGAGCGTTTCGGTGGAGGACATCCAGGCGATGGTGTTGGGGGGCCACGGCGACACGATGGTGCCGCTGATCAGCTACACCACCGTGTCCGGCATTCCCGTCACCCAGCTGCTCGACCGGGCGACGCTCGACAAGATCGTCGATCGGACGAGGAACGGCGGCGCCGAGATCGTGGCCTTCCTCAAAACGGGGTCCGCCTACTACGCCCCTTCGGCCGCGGCGGTGCAGATGGTGGAAGCGATCGTGCTCGACAAGAAGCGGGTGCTGCCGTGCGCCGCGTGGCTGGAAGGGGAGTACGGGCTGTCGGGGATCTACTGCGGCGTCCCTTGTAAGCTGGGCAGCGGAGGGTTGGAACAGATTCTTCAGGTCACTCTGACCCCGGAGGAGCAGGCGGCGCTTACCAAGTCGGCGAGCGCGGTGAAGGAAACGATGGCGGCGGTGCAGCTGTGACGTTCCTTGCGCTCGCAACGCTGGTCCCGGCGCTCCTGGGCCGGCCACTGCGCGTCGGCGCGGACTCGCCGTCGATCGCGGCGCGCTACCAGGACGACGCGCGGCACCTGATCGCGGCGGCGCTCGCCGATTCGAGCGCCTATGCCCGCATCGCCGAGCTGTCCGACCGGTTTGGGAGCCGGATCTCCGGATCGACCGCCCTGGAAGCGGCAATCGACTGGATCCTGAACAAGATGAAGACCGACGGACTCGCCAACGCGCACGGCGAGCCGGTGGCCGTGCCGCATTGGGTCCGGGGAGCGGAGTCGGCGGAGTTGATTGCACCCCGCCGCGTGCGGCTCCACATGCTGGGACTGGGCGGCAGCATCGGCACGCCGGCCGGCGGCATCACGGCACCGGTGCTCGTGGTCTCGAGCTTCGCCGATCTCGAGCGGCACGTCGCGGAGGCGAGAGGGAAGATCGTCGTGTTCGACGTCGCCTTCCCCGACACCCTTTCTCCGTTCGCCGCCTACGGCAGCGTGGTCCCGTACCGCGTGACGGGCGCGATCGCCGCGGCGCGCACCGGAGCGGTGGCGAGCCTGATCCGCTCGGTGGCGTCGCTCTCGCTCCAGAACCCGCACACCGGTGTGATGATCTACGATTCGACGGTGCACCGTATTCCCCACGCGGCGCTCTCCGTTGAAGACGCGATGTTGCTGCATCGGATGCAGGATCGGGGTGAGCACCCCGTCCTCCACCTCGTCATGAATGCCCGCAAGCTACCGGACGCGCCGTCGCGCAACGTCGTCGCCGAAGTCCCCGGGCGAGAGCATCCCGAAGAAGTCGTCGTGCTGGGCGGTCACATCGATTCGTGGGACGTCGGCGAAGGGGCTATGGACGATGCGGGCGGCGCGGTCGCCGCCTGGGAGGCGGTCCGCCTGCTGCAGCGGCTCGGGCTCCACCCGCGTCGCACCGTTCGGGTGGTGCTGTGGACGAGCGAGGAGTTCGGCGGGGTGGGCGGGCGCGCCTACCGGGAGGCGCACCGCGCTGACGTGCCGCGCCATGTGGCGGCGATGGAGTCGGACGGCGGAGTCTTCTCGCCGCGCGGCGTTCGGTTCAGCGGATCGGACACCGCCCGCGCCGTGGTGCGGCAGATCGGGGCGTTGCTCAAGGAGATCGGCGCGGACGGGGTGACGCCGGGCGCGGGAGAGACCGATATCGCGCCCCTGGTGGCGGACAGTGTGCCGGGTTTCGGCCTCGACGTGGATGCGTCGAAGTACTTCCGCTACCACCACTCAGACGCCGACACCCCGGACAAGCTCGATCCAGCGGAGGTCGCCCGCTGCGTGGCGACGCTCGCCGTCTACGCATACGTGATCGCCGATTTGCCGGAGCGCCTGCCGCACTGAGCGTCTCTCAGGCCGCTCCGGTCCACGCCTTTCCTTCGCGTGGCGGGAGGAGCGTCGCCTTCATCACGTCGCGATTCAACTGGGCGATGAAGTCCACGGAAATCTCCTTCGGGCACGCCGCCATGCACTCGCCGTGATTGGTGCAGGCGCCGAACCCGGCGGCGTCCATCGCATCCACCATCCGCACCACCCGCTCGTAGCGCTCCGGCTGCCCCTGGGGCAGGGCGCCCAGGTGGCTCACTTTCGCGGCGACGAAGAGGGTGGCGCTCGCGTTCGGGCAGGCGGCGACGCATGCCCCGCACCCGATACAGGCCGCTGAATCCATGGCCCGGTCGGCATCCCGTTTCGGAACCGGGAGGGCGTTCGCTTCGGGCGCGCTCCCGGTCCGTGCGGTGATGAACCCGCCGGCCTGCACGATACGGTCGAATGCACTGCGATCGACCACCAGGTCCTTCACAACCGGGAACGCACGGGCACGCCACGGCTCGATCCACAGTGCATCGCCATCCCGGAAATGCCGCAGGTGGAGCTGGCAGGCGGTCGTGGCGCGCTGCGGGCCGTGGGGCCGGCCGTTGATCACCACACCGCAGCTGCCGCAGATCCCTTCGCGGCAATCGTGGTCGAACGCGATCGGATCCTCCCGGATCGCGAGCAGGCGCTCGTTCAGGACGTCGAGCAATTCGAGGAACGACATGTCGGGCGAGACGCCGTCGGTTTCATACCGCACGAAGTGCCCCTCCGACACGGGACCTGCCTGCCGCCACACGTGGAGGATCAGGCGCATTACTTGTAGCTCCGCTGAGCGAGGTGCACGTATTCGAAGCCCAGCGGCTCCCGGTGCGCCACTGCAGGGTGATCCGCGCCGGTCCACTCCCAGGCGGCGACGTACGAGAAATTGGCGTCGTCCCGCTTCGCCTCGCCGTCCGGTGTCTGGTGTTCCACCCGGAAATGCGCGCCGCACGACTCCTCGCGCTGCAGCGCGTCCTGGCACATCAGCTCCGCGAATTCCATGAAGTCGGCCACTCGGCCCGCTCGCTCGAGCGACTGGTTCAGGTCCTCGCCTTTGCCCCCGACGTAGACCTCCTTCCAGAAGCGCTCCCGCAGCTCGCGCACCTCGGTGCGGCACTGCTCCAGGCCCTGACGCGTCCGCGACATCCCGCAGCGCTCCCACATCAGCGATCCCAGCTCCCGGTGAAAGGCATCGACGCTCTTCGCGCCGTTCACGGCGAGGAGCCGCCCGGTGCGCTGGCGCACCTCGGCTTCGACCTGGCGAAACGCCGCGTGCGACGCATCGACCGGCTCGAGCTTCGCCTGGGCGAGGTAGTCGCCGATCGTGTACGGCAGGATGAAATACCCGTCGGCCAGCCCCTGCATGAGCGCGGAAGCGCCGAGCCGGTTGGCGCCGTGGTCGGAGAAGTTCGCCTCGCCGATCACGTGCAGGCCGGGGAGGTTCGACATCAGGTTGTAGTCGACCCACAGGCCGCCCATCGTGTAGTGCGGCGCGGGGTAGATCCGCATCGGAACCTCGTAGGGATTCTCCCCGGTAATGCGCTCGTACATCTCGAACAGGTTGCCGTAGCGCTCGGCGACGCCCGGCTTGCCGATCCGCGCGATCGCCTCCGAGAAGTCGAGATAGACCCCGTGCCCGCCGGGGACGACGCTGAACCCGTCGTCGCACATCTCCTTGGCGCGCCGCGAGGCGACGTCGCGCGGGACGAGGTTGCCGAAGCTCGGGTAGAGGCGCTCGAGGTAGTAATCCCGCTCGCCCGCCGGGATATTGCCGGGGCGGCGCGTATCGCCTTTGCGCTTCGGCACCCAGATCCGCCCGTCGTTGCGCAGCGACTCGCTCATCAAGGTGAGCTTCGACTGGTGCGCGCCGTGCGCGGGGATGCAAGTCGGATGGATCTGCGTGAAGCAGGGATTGGCGAACAGGGCCCCACGCTTCGCCGCCCGCCACGTGGCGGTGACGTTGCACCCCTTGGCGTTGGTGGACAGGAAAAAGACGTTCGAGTAGCCGCCCGTCGCGAGCACGACGGCGTGCGCCGCGTGCGAGCTGATCGCCCCCGTCACGAGGTCGCGCACCACGATGCCCCGTGCCCGGCCGTCGATCACCACCAGATCGAGCATTTCGGTGCGCGGGTACATCGTCACCTGGCCGAGGCCGATCTGCCGCGACAGCGCCTGATACGCACCGAGCAGCAGCTGTTGACCCGTCTGGCCGCGCGCGTAGAAGGTGCGTGAGACCTGTGCCCCGCCGAAGGACCGGTTGGCAAGCAGGCCGCCGTACTCCCGCGCGAACGGCACCCCCTGGGCCACGCACTGATCGATGATTTGCACGCTGACTTCCGCGAGTCGATAGACGTTCGCCTCGCGGGCGCGGAAATCGCCGCCCTTCACGGTGTCGTAAAACAACCGCCACACCGAATCGCCGTCGTTCTGGTAGTTCTTGGCGGCGTTGATCCCGCCCTGCGCCGCGATCGAGTGGGCGCGCCGCGGCGAGTCCTGGAAGCAGAAGCACGAGACGTGATAGCCCAGCTCGGCGAGCGATGCGGCAGCCGAAGCGCCCGCGAGCCCGCTCCCCACCACGATCACCTCGAAACGCCGCTTGTTCGCCGGGTTCACGAGCTTCATCTCGAAACGATGCCGCTCCCACTTGTCCTGGATCGGCCCCTCGGGGATGCGGGCGCGCAGCTCGCCGATCATCGGACGACTCCCGCGAGCACCGCGATGGGGACCGCGATGAAGCCACCGGCGACGACGAGGCTGAACCCCAGAGCGATGCGCCGGCGCCAGACGTTGTAGCGGGGGTGATTGAGGCCGAGCGTTTGACAGGCGCTCTCGATGCCGTGGTACAGGTGCAGGCAAAGCGCCCCCATCGCAACGATGTACCCCAGGGCGACCGGCACACGCCCGAACGTCGCGATCACGTTGTGATACGGATCGCCGGGCAAGAAGGAAGGGTTCATGCGGCCGAACGTGAGATCGAGGAGGTGGAAGATCACGAACAGGAGGATGATGACCGCTCCCCAGCGCATCGTGCGGGCGGCGTAAGTCGTCTCGACGAGCCGCAGCGCGTGATAGCCCTGCGGACGGGCGGCCCAGCTCGCCCGCGTCACCGCCCAGGCGGCGGCGATGTGCAGCACGACGGCCACGATCAGCACCAGGCGCACCGCCCAGAGCAGTTGCCCCCGGCCGAGCAGCGGCGCTCCAACGGTGCGGAGCCCCTCGGCGTACGCATCGAAATGCTCGGGCCCCTGAAACACCTTGAGGTTGCCCACCATGTGTCCGAGGACGAACCCCATGAGGATGACTCCACTGACCGCCATGACGACTTTCTTGCCGACGAGGGTGTGCGTGAGGGCGGTCACGCGGGACATCTTGGGCTCCGGAGGGTGAGGAAGGAGTTCGGCCCGGATGATACATTGGACGCCGAGCGGGTGCCACCTTCAACGGGAGCGAGACCTATGGCGATCGCGTCTGCGATGATTGCGTCTACCACCTTCGAGGTGCAGGGGCGGCGGATCCGTGAGTACAAGGGAATGGTGCGGGGCATCATCGTGCGTGCTCCGACAATCAGCCAGGGGCTGCTCGGCGGGTTGAAGTCCTTCGTCGGGGGACAGATCGGCGCGTACACCGAGATGTGCGAGCAGGCCCGCTCGACGGCGTATGACCGGATGCTCGACCATGCGCGCGAGATGGGTGCCAATGCGGTAGTCGGGGTGCGTTACGACGCGTCGGACGTCGGCGGTAGCAGCTCGGCGGCGACAGAAGTGCTGTGCTACGGCACCGCGGTCGTCCTCGAATAGCGATGCCTTCGGCGTGAAGCCGCTCGTCGTCGTCGTCGGCGCGGGATTCGGCGGCCTGCGCGCAGCCCGGGCGCTGCGACGCGCTCCCGTCGAAGTGCTGCTCGTCGATCGCCACAACTACCACCTCTTCCAGCCGCTGCTCTACCAGGTCGCCACCGCGGGGCTCGAGCCGGAGGAGATCGCCAAACCGGTTCGGGCGATCCTGCGCGGGCAGCGCAACTTCGATTTTCGCCTGGCCACCGTGACGGGGGTCGATTTCTCGGCTCGCAGACTCCAGACCGACGACGGCCCGATCGGGTACGACTACCTCGTGCTGGCGACAGGGGCCGCCGCGAACTTCTTCGGCCTTACGGGCGTCGAGCGCTTCGGTCTCACGTTGAAGGACATCCCCGACGCCGAGCGGCTGCGCAATCACGTCCTCTCCTGCTTCGAGGAGGCGATGTTCGAGCCCGACGCCGAGCGACGACGGGCGCTGTTGACGTTCGTCGTGGTCGGTGGCGGCCCCACGGGTGTGGAGATGGCCGGGGCGCTCTCGGAGCTGATCCGGCTCGTCCTCGTAAAGGACTATCGCCGTCTCGACTTGAAAGACGTGCGCATCCTGCTGCTCGAGGCGGGGAGCCGCCTCCTCGCGGGGTTTCCCGAAAAGCTCTCCGAGGCGGCCGCCGGCACGCTGTGGAAGAAGCACGTAGAGGTGCGCCACGGCGCGCTGGTCACGGGGTTCGATGGCGGCGCAGCAACGCTGAAGAGCGGGGAAGTCGTTCCCGCCCGCACTCTCATCTGGGCCGCCGGAGTCCAGGCCGCGCCGCTGGCGAGCCGGCTCGGCGTCGCCACGGCGCACCTCGGTAGAGTCCGCGTCGAGCCGACGTTGCAGCTCGCAGGACACTCCGAGGTGTTCGTGATCGGCGACGCCGCCTACCTGGAGGCGCAGGGCCCGTCACTGCCGATGATGGCACCGGTCGCGATCCAGATGGGGGAGAGCGTCGCCCGGAGTATCCGATGCATGCTGTCGGGCGAAGCCGCCGTGCCGTTCACGTACAAGGACCCCGGGATGTTGGCGACGATCGGTCGCAACGCAGCGGTTGCCCACATCCACGGTGTGTCGTTTCGCGGATTCCCTGCCTGGGTGGTCTGGCTCGTGGTGCACATTATCCAGCTGATCGGCTTCCGCAACCGCTTGTTCGTCTTGACCAACTGGGCGTGGGACTACTTCTTCTACGACCGCGCCGTCCGTCTGATCACCGCTCCGCCGTCGCCGCGCTCCCCACAGGAGGTCTCGTGAAGACCCGTCTCGTGTTCGTTTGCGCCGCCCTCATCCTCCCCGGCTGCGCCCGGGCGACGTCGAGCCATGGCGCCGCGGCGCAGCAGCCGGCACCCGCGGGGGCGGCCGCTCACCAGGACACGAGCCGCACCCGGCCGCAGGGCCCGACCGCGGAAGGACCCAAGCCGTACGATCAGGTCATCCCGCGCGGGGCGAAGACCGATTCCGGGGTGTTCATCGTCCACCAGTCCAACGAAAAACTGTGGTACGAGATCCCGCGCCGGGCGTTGGGACTCGAGTTCCTGCTCGTGTCCGACTACGCGGCGACGCAGGAAGGTACCCGCTACGCCGGGGAGAATCTGAACAGTCAGGTGGTGCGGTGGCAGCGGATGGGGAATCGGGTGCTGCTGCGCAGCGTGTCCTACGACATGGTCGCCGACAGCGCCAATCCCGTGTCGCGCGCCGTACACCTGTCGAACGTCGAGCCGGTGCTCATGAGCTTCGACATCGCGGCGTTCTCTCCCAACGCCGACTCGAACGTCGTGATCGAGGTGACAAAGCTCTTCACCACCGATGTGCCCGAGCTGGGGGCGCGCCGCGCCTACCGGATGCGGCAGCTCGACCCGGCGCGCTCGTTCGTAGAGCGGGCGAAGTCGTTCCCGATCAACGTCGAGGTGACGGCGCTGCATACGTTCGCCAACGACTCGGTCCCCGGCCAGAACCGCACCCTCGGGACCCTCACCTTCGAGATGCACTACTCGATGGTGCAGCTCCCCGAGCGGCCGATGGCGCGGCGGCTGTGCGACAACCGGGTGGGATACTTCTCGATCACGCAGCTCGACTTCGGCACCGACGAGCAGCGCGTCGCCACGCGCTGTTACATCACGCGGTGGCGGCTCGAGCCGAAGGATCCGAATGCTGCAGTCAGCGATCCGATCAAGCCGATCGTGTTCTACCTCGATCCGGCGACGCCCAAGCAGTGGGTGCCATGGATGATCAAAGGCGTGAACGCCTGGGAGCCGGCGTTCCGGGCCGCGGGGTTCTCGAACGCCATCATGGCGCGGACCGCTCCCACGCCGCAGGAAGACCCCGGCTTCGATCTCGACGACGCGCGCTACACCACGATCCGCTGGCTGCCGTCGACGATCGAGAACGCCTACGGGCCGCACACCAGCGATCCCCGCACCGGCGAGATCCTGCAGACGAACATCGGGTTCTTCCACAACGTCATGAACCTGGTGCGCGACTGGTATTTCGTGCAGGTCGGCCCGCTCGATCCACGGGCGCAGCGTCTGCCGCTCCCCGATTCGCTGATGGGGGAGTTCCTGTCGTACGTCGTCACCCACGAAGTGGGGCACACCCTCGGCTTCCCGCACAACATGAAGTCCAGCTCGTCCTATCCCGTCGATTCGCTGCGCAGCGCGAGCTTTACCGCCCGCAACGGCGACGAAGCGTCGATCATGGACTACGGCCGCTTCAATTACGTCGCCCAGCCGGGCGACGGCGCCACGCTGATCCCGAAGCTCGGGCCATACGACTACTACGCGGTCGATTGGGGATACCGTCGCATCGCCGGCGCCGCGACGCCCGAGGCGGAGCGGCCGGTGCTCGACTCGCTGGCGCGGCTGCAGGACGGGAACCCGATGCTGCGCTTCGGGAACGCCGACGGCGTCGACCCGGAGGCGCAGACGGAGGATCTGGGCTCCGATCCGATCGCCGCGACGGAGCTCGGTCTCAAAAACGTCCGGCGCGTGATGCCGCTGTTGATCCCCGCCAACACCACCGACCGGTTACGCGACTACAGCGATCTGAACGAGAACTACGGCCGTCTGATCGGGCAGTGGCAGCGCGAGCTGGGGCACGTGGTCACGCTGGTGGGGGGCGTGTATCGCGCCGAGAAGTACCCCGACCAGCGCGGGGTGATCTTCACGCCGACGCCGCGCGCGCGCCAACAGGCGGCCGTCCGGTTCCTGCTCGCCAACGCGTTCGAGACGCCCGGGTTCTTCCTCGATGTCGACCTGTTGCGGCGCATCGAGCCGGCCGGCACCGTGGACCGGATCCGGCAGAGCCAGAGCGCGCTGCTCGAGGGTCTGTTCAACGACGCCCGCATGAATCGGCTCGTCGACCAGGAGGCGCTCGCCACGAGCGCGGCGCCGGCCTATGGGCTGGGAGATTTGTTACACGACGTGCGAGTGGGCCTCTTCCGGGAGCTCGCGACGGGCGCAACGACCGACATCTACCGCCGCAACGAGCAGCGCGCGTTCGTGGACCTCCTGGGCACGAAGCTGCTCCCGCCGCCACCGCCTCCTGCCGCACCGCCGTTCCCGGGATTCGTGCCCCCGCCGCCGCGCCCCGAAGAGGCAAAGTCGCTGGTGCGCGGCGAGCTGCGGGACCTCGATGGCGCGATCGCCGCCGCGCTCCCGAAGGTGCGCGACCGGGCGACGCGCTTGCATCTCCAGGATCTGCGCTACCGGATCGATCGGATCTTGAACCCGAGGTAGCGGCTAGAGCTTCGGTAGAGTAATGCCGACTTGGGCCTGGTATTTCCCTTTTTTGTCGGCATACGACCGTTCGCACTCGTCGCCTTCGTCGGCGGTGAAGAACAGCACCTGCGCGATGCCTTCGTCGGCGTAGATGCGGGCGGGGAGGGGGGTCGTGTTCGAGATTTCGAGCGTCACGAAGCCTTCCCACTCGGGCTCGAACGGCGTCACGTTCGTGATGATGCCGCACCGCGCGTAGGTGCTCTTGCCGACGCAGATGGTGAGGACGTTGCGGGGGATGCGGAAATACTCCACCGAGCGCGCCAGGGCGAACGAGTTGGGCGGGACGATGCAGACGGGTCCCGTGAATTCCACGAACGATTTGGGATCGAACGCCTTGGGATCGACGATCGCCGAGAGGGCGTTGGTAAAGATCTTGAACTCGGGCGCCACCCGCATGTCGTAGCCATAGGAGGAGACGCCATAGGAGATGACGCCGTCTCGTATCTGATCGTCGGCGAACGGCTCGATCATGCGATGCTCGGTGGCCATACGGCGGATCCAGCGGTCGGACTTGATCGACATGGCGGGCCAATCTAACGGCGCCATCGACACTTACGCCACGTCGTTCGGTTGACACGATGCGACGCCACGAATAATTTCCGGGCGGGTTCAAGTGAAATTTTTCACGAGAGCGGTGTGCTCCGACCCTACAGCATCTTCCTGATCCTGTTCGCGTTCGTCGTGGCCAACGCGGTCATGATGCTCGTGCTGTCACATTTCGCCGGACCCCGCCGCCCGACCGCGATCAAAGGCTCGCCGTACGAAAGCGGGATGCCGCCCCTGGGCGACGCCCGCGAGCGGTTCTCGGTCAAGTTCTACATGGTCGCGATGTTGTTCATCGTGTTCGACATCGAAACGGTGTTCTTGCTCCCGTGGGCCGCGATCTTCAAGAGCGGCGCGGGCAGCGTCAGCACCGGATTCCTGCTCGTCGAGATGATCGTTTTTCTGGTGATCCTCGCGATTGGGTATGTGTATGTGTGGAAGCGAGGAGCGCTTCAATGGGACTAACTACAGATGGCGTCGACGATTTCCCTCGACGCATTTCTTCTTGACGGGGTAATCGACGTGAAACACGTCCTCGAAACCAAAGAAATCGCCGGCAGCCCCAACTACCATCTGACCAGTTGGAAACGACTGGTGGATTGGGCCGTGAATCAGTCGCGGGCCAACAGCCTGTGGCCGATGCCGTTCGGGACTGCGTGCTGCGCCATCGAATTCATGGCCACCGCCGCCTCCCGTTACGACATCGCGCGCTTCGGCATGGAGCGGCAGGCGTTCTCGCCGCGCCAGGCGGACGTGCTGATCTGCGCCGGGCGGCTGCCGTTCAAGCTCGCGCCGGTGATCCGCCGCATCTACGACCAGATGCCGCAACCGAAATGGGTGATCTCGATGGGGGCGTGCGCGTCGAGCGGCGGGATCTTCGACAACTACGCGATGGTGCAGGGGATCGACACGATCGTCCCGGTGGACGTGTACGTCCCCGGGTGCCCGCCGCGGCCCGAAGGGCTGCTCTACGGCATTCTCCTGTTGCACAAGAAGATCAAGGGCGAATCGCTGTTCGATGCGATGCGCCGGCGCGACGAGCAGCCGCTCGACGAGCATGGCCTGCGGCTGCCGCCCGCCGAGATCGACGAAGTCTCCGAGCCGTTCGGCAACTCCGTCCACCAATTCCGCTCGGCGTGAACCCCACCGCCCGAGCGCTTGAGGCGACCTTCGGAAACGCGATCGGCCGCGCCAGCGAGCTGCGCGACGGGTGGACGAGCGTCACCGTCCGCGCCGACCGGCTGCGCGACGTGATGGCGTGGCTCAGGGACACGCCCGAGCAACGCTACAACTACCTCGTCGACATCACCGCCGTCGAATATCGCGACCGCGAGCGGCCGCTCGAGGTCGTGTACCTGCTGCGCTCGCTCGAGCGCAAGTCCAACCTGCGCGTGAAGGTGGAACTCGACCCGCGGGGCGAGCTGGCGGTCGATTCGGTGACGCCGCTGTGGGCGGGAGCCGATTGGCTGGAGCGGGAAGTGTTCGACATGTTCGGCATCGTCTTCGCCGGACATCCCGACCTGCGCCGCATCCTGATGTGGGAGACGTATAGCGAGGGGTATCCGCTGCGGAAGGACTTCCCGCTGCGCGGCCGGTTCAGCCGCGCGGAGCAGGTGCGCCAGGCGCTGAACGTCAATCCCGAAGCCAACTATTCGCTCGAGGAGCTGTCGATCGCGGAGTCGTACGACGAACTGCCCGCCGACATGCGCGAGCGGCTGCGCCGCGGCGAGCGCGGCAAGGTGGCGGGCTCCGAATGACCAAGCGCACGGTGGAGCTGGAGCTCGCGACACCCGGGGTGGACGCGCAGGGTCAGCCAGCCCGCCTTCCCCTCGTCGCGGACGAGCCGGTCCTCGGGGGCGAGCACCTCCTCATCAACCTCGGCCCCCAGCATCCGGCCACGCACGGCGTGCTGCGCCTCGTCGTCGAGCTGGACGGCGAGACGGTGGTGCGGGTGATCCCGCACGTCGGCTATTTGCACTCCGGGTTCGAGAAGCTGGGCGAATACCGCCATTACAACCAGATCATCCCCCTCACCGATCGCACCGACTATCTGTCGCCGATGGCGAACAACGTCGGGTTTGCGCTCGCCGCCGAGCGCCTGATGGGGATCGAGATCACGCCGCGCTGCACTGTGCTGCGCGTGATCGCGTGCGAGATGAGCCGCATCATCTCGCACATGGTCTGGCTCGGCACCACCGCCATCGACCTCGGTGCCTTCACGCCGTTCCTATGGGCGTTCCAGGAGCGGGAGCGGATCTACAACCTGCAGGAGATGTGGACCGGCGCGCGCCTCACGACGAGCCTGACGCGCGTAGGCGGGCTGATGGCGGACATCCCTGACGGTTTCGTCGATGCGCTGCGGCACTTCACACAGACTTTCCCCAACACCCTCTACGAAATCGACCGGGTGCTGACGCGCAACGCCATCTGGGCGGGCCGCACCCAGGGGATCGGCGTGCTCACGGCCGAGGAAGCGATCAATTACTCCCTCTCGGGCCCGATGCTCCGCGCGTCTGGCGTCCCGTGGGACATGCGCAAGGACCAACCCTACCTCGGGTACGAGACGTACGACTTCGAGGTCCCGGTGGGCGAGCACGGCGACGTCTACGACCGCTTTCTCGTCCGCCTCGAGGAGTGCCATCAGGCGAACAAGATCCTGATCCAGGCGCTCGACCGCCTCCCCGACGGGCCGATCAACGTTTCCGACCCGCGCGTCATCCTCCCGCCCAAGTCACGGGCGATGAGCGACATGGAGGCGATGATCTTCCACTTCAAGCAGGTGATGGAGGGCGTGAAGGCGCCCGTCGGCGAAGCGTACGTCGGCGTCGAGAACCCCAAGGGCGAGCTGGGCAACTACCTCGTGTCCGACGGCACGGCGAAGCCGGTGCGCTGGCGGATCCGCCCGCCGGCGTTCATCAACCTCGCCTCGATCTCCAAGATGTCCGAGGGACATCTCCTCTCCGACCTGATCGCGATCAACGCTTCGGTCGACATCGTGATGGGCGAGGTGGACCGGTGAGCGTCACCCACCCGGAGGGCACCGAACCCTACGAGCCGGTATTCGAGGGGCACCGTCTCGAGGAGCTGAACAAGCTGCTCACCCGCTATCCCAACAGGCAGGCGGCGCTGCTCCCCGCACTCTGGCTGGTACAGCGTGAGCGCGGCTGGATCTCCGACCAGAGCATGGCGGAGGTGGCCGAGGTGCTCGGTATCACACCGGCCTACGTGAAGGGCGTCGTCACCTTCTACACGATGTACCATCAGCATCCGGTGGGACGGCATTTCGTGCAGATCTGCACTACCTCACCGTGCAACCTGTGCGGCGCGGAAGATGTGATGAAGGCGTTTCTCAAGGAGAGTGGCGCCGGCGAGCTCGGGGCGACGAGCCCCGACGGGCGGTTCACGGTGATCGAGGTCGAGTGTTTGGGGGCGTGCGGGTTTGCGACTCCGATTCTTGTCGACGATGACTTTATCGAAAGCGTGACTCCTGAGAAGGTGAAGGAAATTGTGAGGAAGTATCTCTGATGGGCTTCCCTCATAAGCCCCACGCGCGCGAGACCGTCGTCCTCTCCAAATACTTCGGGGACGCGGAGGCGCGCTCGCTCAAGGGCTGGAAGAAGCGCGGCGGCTACGAGATGCTCGACAAGGCGCTCGGCATGGATCCGAACGCCGTGATCGAGGAGGTCAAGAACTCGGGACTGCGCGGCCGCGGGGGAGCGGGATTTCCAACCGGCCTCAAGTGGTCGTTCATGCCCAAGGAGAAGAAGAAGGCCCACTATCTCTGCGTGAATGCCGACGAGTCGGAGCCGGGGACGTTCAAGGACCGCGAGATCATGCGGTGGACGCCGCACGCCCTGCTCGAGGGGACGGTCATCGCGGCGCACGCGATCCGGGCCGAGATCGCCTACATCTACATTCGCGGCGAGTTCACGGAGCCGCTGACGATCATGGAGCAGGCGCTTGCCGAGGCGAACGCAGCGAAGCTGTTCGGCAAGATCAAGGTCTATCTGCACCGCGGTGCCGGCGCCTATATCTGCGGCGAAGAGACGGCGCTGATGAATTCGATCGAGGGGAAGCGCGGCAACCCGCGGATCAAGCCCCCGTTTCCCGCCGCGTCCGGCGTCTTCGGGATGCCGACGACGATCAACAACGTCGAGACGCTCGTCGCTGTGCCGCACATCCTCAAGAACGGCGCCGACTGGTACAAGAAGCTGTGTCTCTCAAACCCGAAGAGCACGGGGACGAAGCTGCTCTCGATCTGCGGCCACATCGCGAAGCCCGGCAACTACGAGGTGACGCTCGGCTTCCCGCTGAAGGACCTGTTGTACGAGCTGGCGGGGGGCATGCGGCCGGGTCGCACGCTGAAGGCATGCATCCCCGGCGGGTCGTCGGTGCCGATGCTCAACCGCGAGGAGACGGAGAGCACGCTGCTCGACTACGAAGGGTGCGTCGAGAAGGGCACGATGCTCGGCTCGGGAGGGGTCATCGTCTTCGATGACACTGCCGACATGGTCTACCAGACGATGCGGCTCACGCGCTTCTACGCCCACGAGTCGTGCGCGCAATGCACCCAGTGCCGCGAGGGCACCGCCTGGACTACGAAGATTCTGGAGCGCATCCTCGCGGGGCAGGGCAAGACGAGCGATCTCGACCTGTTGCTCGAGCTGGCGGAGAACATGACGGGGAAAACGATCTGCGTGCTGTCGGATTCGTGCGCCGCCCCGGTGGTGAGCGCCATCAAGCGCTTCCGCGGAGAATTCGAGGACTACATCGCGGGCCGGCGCAAACCGGTCCTGGCAGCCTGAGGGGGCGCTGACGTCTGATGTCTGATGTCTTGATATCCCTGACGATCGACGAAGTCCCGGTGCAGGTGCCCCCAGGCACGCTGCTCATCGAGGCCGCCAAGCAGGCCGGGGTCCTCGTGCCGCATTACTGCTATCACCCCGGGCTGCCGGTCGCGGGTGTGTGTCGCATGTGCCTCGTGCACGTCGAGAAGCAACCCAAGCTCGCGATCGCCTGCGCCACGCAGGTGGCCGAGGGGATGGTGGTGCGGACAGCGGCGCCCGAGGCGAAGGCCGCGCGTGAGAGCGTGCTCGAGTTCCTGCTCATCAACCACCCCCTCGATTGCCCGATCTGCGATCAGGCGGGGGAGTGCGAGCTGCAGGATTTCGTTTTCCAGGAAGGGCGCGCCGCCACGCGCTACAGCGAGTATCCCAAGCGCTTCAACCCGGTCGAGGATTTCGGACCGGACGTGCTGTATGTCCCGAACCGCTGCATCCTGTGCACGCGCTGTGTCCGGTTCATGGAGGACGTGGCGCAGGAGCCGGTGCTGAACGTCTCCGAGCGCGGTGACCGCGCATTCATCGGCATCCATCCCGAGGCGCGGCTCGACCACCCCTGGGCCGGGAACGTGGTCGATCTCTGTCCCGTGGGGTCGCTGCTCAGCAAGGATTTTCTGCACAAGGCGCGTGCCTGGGAGCTGGACAAGGCGGCATCGGTGTGCACGGGATGCTCGCAGGGGTGCAATATCACGCTCGACCTGCGGGACAACACCGTCGTCCGGGTGCGGCCCCGTCCCAACCTCGAGGTGAACCGCTACTTCATCTGCGACCACGGCCGCGCCAACTACCGCTGGATGAACCGCGGTGATCGGATCGAGGCCCCGCTCGTACGACAGGGCGGCGAGCTCGTCGCCACCGATTGGGATGAGGCCCTGGACCGCGTGCGCGGTCTGGTGCGCGGCGCCGGCGGCAGCGCGGTGACGATCGCCTCGCCGCTCGCCTCCACGGAGGCACTCTACCTCGCGCGGCGCCTGCTGAGTCGCTTCGAATGGACCGGCGCGTTCCAGATGGTGCAGGGAGAGGAAGCACCGCTCGCCGGCGTCCCGAACCTCGCGCTGCGCGCCGACCGCGCGCCGAACGGCGCCGGCGCCGAGCTGCTCGGCTACACGCGTGACGTCACGGGCGCCGTCGCCGCTGCCGCGAACGCGGCTCTGGTGCTGGTCCTCGGAGAATCGGATGTGCCGGTCGAGACGAAGGGCGTCCTGGTGTACGCCGGCACCGTCCTTCCCGATCACGCCCGCGGCGCCGAGGTCGTGCTGCCGCTCGCCAACGTCGCCGAGGAGGACGGCACCTTCGTGAATCGCGATGGGCGGGTGCAGCGCTACTTCCAGGCGAAGCCGGCGCCGGGGATGGCGCGTCCCGCCTGGTGGGTGCTGAGCGAGCTCGTCGCCGAGCACGAAGGCGTGGCCCGGGCGGTGGGGGCGGAGGACGTATTCGACATGCTGGCGGGCAATGAGCCGTTCTCGGGGCTCAGCTACGGGAAGCTCGGAATGGTCGGCGCGCGCGTCCGCAGCGGGACAGGGGTGCCGGCATGACATTCTTCCTCGTCTCGTCGATCATCAAGCTGCTCGTGATCTTCACGATGACCATGGTGGGCGTGGCCCTGCTCACCTGGCTCGAGCGTCGGGTGTGCGCCCTGATGCAGGACCGGCTGGGCCCGAACCGTGTCGGACCGTTCGGACTGCTGCAGCCCGCCGCCGACGGCCTCAAGAACATCGTGAAGGAGGAGACGTACCCCGCGAAGGCCGACTTGTGGACGTTCATCCTCGCCCCGGCCGTGTCGTTCACACCGGCGCTGCTGACATTCGCCGTGATTCCGTTCGGCGCGCCGCTGCACACCAAGTGGGGCGACGTGTCGCTGGTGGTGGCGGACCTGCCCGTCGGCTTTCTCTACATTCTGGCGATCGGGTCGCTCGGCGTGTACGGCATCGTGCTGGCGGGGTGGTCGTCCAACAACAAGTACGCGCTGCTCGGGGGTCTCCGGGCGTCGGCGCAAATGATCTCGTATGAAATCGCGATGGGGATGAGCACGGTCGCGGTACTGCTCGTCGCCGGCAACGTGTCGCTCAGCGAGGTGGTGGCTCGGCAGCAGGGGTCGCTGATCTACTGGAACATCTTCCCGCTGTCGCTCGCCTTTTTCATCTTCATCGTCGCCGCGTTCGCCGAGACGAACCGGGTCCCGTTCGACCTCCCCGAGGCCGAAGGCGAGCTCGTGGCCGGGTACCACGCCGAGTACAGCTCGATGAAGTTCTCGATGTTCTACATCGCCGAGTACTCGAACATGGTGACGGCCTCGGCGCTGATGGCGACGCTGTTCTTCGGGGGCTGGGACATCCCGTTCTGGTCGCGCGACGACGTCGGTCCCTTGCCCTGGTGGGTCACGGTGCTCACCGTCCTGTCCTTCTTTGCCAAAACCTTTTTCTTCTTGTTCCTCTACATCTGGGTGCGCTGGACGCTGCCGCGGTTTCGCTACGATCAGCTCATGGCGCTGGGATGGAAAGTGATGCTGCCGTTGGCGCTGATCTATCTGACCGTGATCGCGACGGCGATCTGGTTCTTCCACGACCAGCTCGGCTGGGCGTACGACACGCGGTTTTCGCTCGCGCTGTTCGGCGTGAATCTGGCGCTCGCCGTGCCGCTCGTTTTCGTACTCGACCGGGGGCACATCGTGGCCGGCTCGGTCCAGCGGAGGCGCGCCTGATGGCGATCACCGTGAAGGTGCTGAAGCGGCCGACGGGCGGCACGTCCTATCTGCGGGCGATGCTCAAGGGAATGGTGCTGACCTTCTCGCACATCTTCCGCCCCAAGGTCACGATGCAGTACCCCGAGGAGAAGAGCAGCAAGGACTGGACGCTCTCCTCGCGCTGGCGCGGCACGCACCGCATGCTCACCGACGAGCAGGGGCGTGCCAAGTGCGTCGCCTGCGGCCTGTGCCCGCAGATCTGCCCCGCCAACTGCATCAAGCTCGTGCCGGGTGAGGACGAGCAGGGCAACCGCTATCCGCTGATCTACGAGATCGACGAGTTCCGCTGCGTCTTCTGCGGCTACTGCCAGGAGGTATGCCCCGAGGAGGCGATCCACGTCGGGGTGCACTACGAGAACTCGGAGTACGAGCGCGGGCGATTCGTGTACGACCTGGAGCGGCTGTGCGCGCAGACGCACCCCGTCTCCACGTTGTGGGACCCCTCGGACCCCAAAGGGGAATAGCCCTGTCCATTCTCGCCGTCGTCTACTGGGCCTTCGCCGGGCTCGCGGTGATCGCGTCGGCGATGTGCATTACGCGCCGCAATCCGCTGGCGAGCGCCCTGTGGCTCGTGCAGACGCTGTTCTGCGTGGCGGTCCTGTTCACGATTCTCGACGCGCCGTTCATCGGCGTGCTCCAGGTACTCGTGTACGCGGGCGCCATCATGGTGCTGTTCCTGTTCGTGATCATGCTGCTCAACCTGGGACGCTCGAGCGGCGACCTGAAGGGGCTCGTGGCGGCGGCGGTGGCCGCCGTGCTCGGGGCGGGGCTGCTGTTCGACCTCCAGCCCATGGCGCACGCCGCGCCGCCCGACGCGATCATGCTGCCGGCGGGGGCGCTCGACTCGATGCTGGTGCACCAGGGGGTCGTCGGCGCGGTCGCGGGGCCGCTGTTCGAGACCTACCTCGTTCCCTTCGAAATCACGAGCCTCCTGCTGACCGCCGCGGTCGTCGGCGCGGTGGTGCTCGCGAAACGGAAACTGTGATGTTCACCGGTTGGACGCTCGCCGTCTCGGCGATCCTGTTCGCGATCGGCACGATGGGTGTGCTGCTGCGCCGCAACGCGATCGTGATCTTCATGTGCGTCGAGCTCATGCTCAACGCCGTGAACCTCGCCTTCGTCGCCTTCGCCCAGCGGCTGGGGGTCGCGGGACAGATCTTCGTCTTCTTCGTCATGGCCGTGGCGGCTGCGGAAGCGGCGGTCGGCCTCGCCATCATCCTCGCGGTCTACCGTCACAAGGAGACGGTCGACCTGCAGCACATCAACCTGCTGAAGGGCTGACCGGAGCCGCATGCACCTCGTCTGGCTCGTCCCCCTGCTGCCGTTCGCGGGATTCCTGCTGAACGGCTCGCTGGCGCTGGCGGGGTCGCGCACCAAGGGGGTCGTGTCGTTCGTCGGGGTGGGGACGCTCGTCGCCGCGTTCGGCGTGGCCGTGTACGTCGTGCTCGATCTCGCACGCAGCCATCCGGCGGGGCCCGTCGTGTTCACGTACTGGGACTGGATCCCGGTGGGAACGCTCCAGGTCAGCGCGGCGCTCCAGGTCGACCAGCTCTCCGCCGTGATGCTGCTCGTCGTCACGGGCGTCGGGGCCCTGATCCACATCTTCAGCGTCGGCTACATGCACGACGACGACGGGTACGCACGCTACTTCGCCTACCTGAACCTGTTCGTCTTCTTCATGCTGACGCTCGTGCTGGGCGCCAATTTCCCCGTGACGTTCGTGGGGTGGGAAGGCGTCGGGCTGTGCTCGTATCTCCTGATCGGGTTCTGGTTCGAGGAGAAGGTGAACGCGGACGCCGGGAAGAAGGCGTTCATCATGAACCGGATCGGCGACTTCGGATTTCTCGTCGCCATGTTCCTGATCTGGCAGCACACGGGATCGCTCGATTACGGAGCGGTGTTCGCGCAGGCGCCGACGGCGCTCACGATGGGCGGTGGCGTGGCCACGGCGATCACGCTCTTCCTGTTCCTCGGCTGCACGGGAAAGTCGGCACAGATCCCGCTCTACACCTGGCTCCCCGACGCGATGGCGGGCCCGACGCCCGTGTCGGCACTGATCCACGCGGCGACGATGGTGACGGCGGGCGTCTTCCTCGTCGCCCGGACCAACGTGCTGTTCGCGCTCGCGCCGGTCTCGCAGGCCGTCGTCGCCGGGGTGGGCGCGCTCACGGCGCTGTTCGCCGCGACGATCGCCCTGAAGCAGTGGGACATCAAGCGTGTGCTGGCGTACTCCACCGTCTCGCAACTGGGCTACATGTTTGTCGGCGTCGGCACCGGGGCGATGGCGGCGGGGATCTTTCATCTGGTGACGCACGCCTTCTTCAAGGCGCTGCTCTTCCTGGGCTCGGGCTCGGTGATTCACGCGATGCACCACGCCTACCATGCGACGCATTCGCACGAGGACGCCCAGGACATGCGCAACATGGGCGGCCTGTCGCGCTATCTCCCCTGGACCTGCACGCTGATGTGGATCGCCACGCTCGCGATCGCGGGGATCCCGCCGTTCTCGGGATTCTTCTCGAAGGACGAGATCCTCGGCGCTGCGTTCGCCCGTGGGACCGCTCAGCCGCTGTGGTATGTCTATTGGGCGCTCGGGCTGGGCGCGGCCCTGCTCACCGCGTTCTACATGACGCGCATGATGCGCTACACCTTCCACGGCCCGAACCGCACCGGCAGCCGCGAAGAAACGCACCTGCGCGAGGCGCCGGCGGTGATGACGGGGCCGCTGGTGGTCCTGGCGATCCTGTCCCTGGCCGGCGGGGTCCTGAACCTCCCGTCCCTCATGGGGGGCACGGCGTGGCTCGAGCGCTGGCTCGATCCCGTCACCGCCGCTGGAGCGGCGCTGGTACCGGCGCACGAAGTCGCCGCCGGGACGGAATGGACGCTGATCGCGGTGGCCGTGGGGATCGCGCTGGTGGGCATCGTGGCGGCGTTCCGGCTGCTCGATCTGTCGACCCTGGTCCCCGCCAAGTCGGCCCCAGGGGAGACGGGGCTCGGCAAGCTGCTTTGGAAAAAGTGGTATGTGGACGAGCTGTACGACGCCGTCGTCGTGCGGCCGATCCTGTGGGTCTCGCGCAAGGTGCTGTGGCGCGTCATCGATGTGGGAATCGTGGACGGGGCGGGGGTGAACGGCGCCGCGGCGACCTCGCGCGTCCTGGGCTGGCTGGCGAGCCGGCTCCAGACGGGTGAGCTGGGGTTCTACGCGGTCGTCTTCGTGGTGGGGGTCGTCGTCGTTCTCTCCCGGGCGCTGCGCTGATGTACGACCATCTCGTCCTGACCATTTTGTTGGCGTGGCCGATCGTCGCCGCCGCGGCGCTGTGGCTCGTCCCCGAGGGGCGGGCGAAGCACGTGGCATTCGTCGCGTCCCTGATCGAATTCGCCGTGTCGATCCCGCTGTGGTGGCGCTTCGTTCCATCGGGAGGGATGCAGTTCGAGGCGAGCGTTCCCTGGATCGCCGGCTGGGGCATCTCCTACCACGTCGGACTCGACGGCATCTCGCTCTTCATGGTGCTGTTGACGACGTTCCTCGTGCCGCTCTCGGTGTTGGGGAGCTTCAGCTACATCACCAAGCGGGAGCGTGCGTTCTACGCCAACCTCCTGGTGCTCACCACCGGGATGATCGGCGTCTTCATCGCCCTCGACCTGTTCCTGTTCTACGTGATGTGGGAAGTGATGCTGATCCCGATGTACTTCATCATCGGGATCTGGGGCGGCGAGCGCCGGCTCTATGCGGCGATCAAGTTCTTCATCTATACGATGTTCGGGTCGCTCCTGATGCTGGTGGCGATCCTCGGGCTGTATTTCGTCGTCGCGTCGCGCACCGGGACGTATTCCTTCGACTACGCCTTCCTCCTGGGACACTCCACAGGGCTGGGATCTCTCGCCTGGTGGTTCTTCGGCGCCTTTTTCCTGGCGTTCGCCATCAAGGTGCCGATGTTCCCCTTCCACACCTGGCTGCCCGATGCGCACGTCGAGGCGCCGACGGCCGGCTCCGTCATCCTCGCGGGCGTCCTGCTCAAGATGGGGACGTACGGCTTCCTGCGCTTCGCGCTGCCGTTCTTCCCGCAGGTGGCGCTGCACCCCACGGTACAGGCGGCGGTCGTGGCGCTGTCGCTCATCGGGATCATCTACGGCGGCCTCGTCGCCATGGTGCAGCCCGACGTCAAGAAGCTCGTCGCCTACAGCTCCGTCTCCCATCTCGGCTTCGTGATGCTCGGCATCTGGGCGCTGACGCTCCAGAGCGTGCAGGGAGCGCTGCTCGTGATGATCAATCACGGGCTGTCGACCGGCGCGCTCTTCTTCCTCGTGGGGATGTTGTACGAGCGCCGCCACAGCCGCCTGATCGAGGCGTTCGGCGGCCTGGCGCGCGTCGTACCGCTGCTCGCCACCGCGCTCACGATCGTCTCGCTCTCCTCGATCGGACTCCCCGGCACGAACGGCTTCGTGGGCGAGTTCCTGATCCTGATCGGCGCATTCCGTACGTATCCGTGGGCGGCGGGCATCGCCACGACGGGCGTGATCGTCGCGGCGATGTACCTCCTCTGGGCGCTGCAGCGCGTGATCTTCAACAAGCTCGACAAGGCCGAGAACGAGCACCTCCCCGACCTGTCGTGGCGTGAGGTCGCCGTGCTCGTGCCGATCTTGCTCGGCATCTTCTGGATCGGCCTCTACCCGAAGCCGATCCTGCAACGGATGGAGCCCGCCGCCCAACATCTGATCGACGTGGTACGTCCCGGCGCGCAGGCGGCGCTGCGATGAACCTCGACCTCTCGACGTCGCAGGGGCTCATGATCGGGCTCCTCCCGGAGCTCGTGCTGACGGTGTGGGGGCTCGTGCTCCTCGCCGTCGTCGCCTGGCGCCACAAGACGCCGCGCGATCTCCGCATCGCCGGCTGGATCACGCTCGCGGGGTTCGCGGCAAGTGCCGCGGCGGTGTGGTGGCTGTGGTGGAACCGGGTGGGCGCCGGGGGCGTCACCCCGATGGTGGCGGTGGACGATTTTCGCTACGTCGCCGACTGGCTATTCCTCGGCGCAGGCGCGCTCACCGTGATGTTCTCGTTCGCCTACCTCGAGCGCGAGTCGCTGCTCGCGCCGGAGTACTACGTGCTGATTCTCTTCGCCACGATCGGGATGATGCTGATGGCGGGCGGGGAGGATCTCATCGTGATCTTCCTCGGGCTCGAGCTGATGTCGGTCGCGGTGTACGTCCTGGCGGGGATCGACCGCCGCAGCCCCCGGGCCGCCGAGGCGGCGCTCAAGTATTTCCTGCTGGGGGCGTTCGCCTCGGCGTTTCTCCTGTACGGCATCGCGCTCACCTACGGCGCTACGGGCACGACGAACCTGTCGTTGATCGGCCTGCAGGTGGCGTCGCTCGGACTGGCGCACAGCCCGCTGCTCCTGATCGGCCTCGGACTGTTGCTCGTGGGATTCGGTTTCAAGACCGCCGCCGTGCCGTTCCACATGTGGGCGCCTGACGTGTACGACGGCGCGCCCACGCCGGTGACCGGATTCATGGCAACGGCGGTGAAGGCGGCGGCGTTCGCCGCGCTGGCGCGCGTGCTGATCGAGGCGTTTTCCCAGACGGCGGCGTGGCACAACATCGTCATCGGCCTCGCCGTGCTCACGATGGTGGTCGGCAACCTCGTGGCGCTGGCGCAGCGCAGTCTCAAGCGGATGCTGGCGTACTCCTCGGTCGCGCACGCCGGCTATCTGCTGGTCGCGGTATCGGCGGGGAGCGGCAACGGCAGTGCGGCGGTCCTGTTCTACCTGGCGGCCTACGGCCTCACGTCGCTGGCCGCGTTCGCGCTGGTGGCGGCCCGGGGCCGGGGCGGCGAAAGCGACCTGCAGATCGACGACCTCGCCGGCCTCTCGACCGACCGGCCGTGGCTCGCCTTCGCCCTCACCGTCTGCATGCTGTCGCTGTTCGGATTCCCGGGCACCGCCGGGTTCATCGGGAAGTGGTACATCCTGCTCGCGACCATCGCCGCGGGGAACGGCTGGCTCGCCACCGTCCTCGTGCTCACGAGCCTGATTTCGGCGGGGTACTACCTCCCCGTGGTGATGGCGATGTACATGCGCCCGGTGCCGTTCGCCAACGCGCACGCCGGGCTCAGGTTCGGGCGGCTCGGACTCGTGGCGCT
>DATJJY010000003.1:0-15038 GCA_035491895.1 Gemmatimonadales bacterium | reverse complement strand
TCCGGCTGTTGGCGCCGAGCGTGACGTCGCCCGAGGCACTGACGTTGCCATCGACGACAGCGCCGTCGCCGCTCGTGTACGCAGCACCAGCGGTCACGTCGCCATGCACACGGCTGGTTGCGCCGAGGGTGGTAGCGGCCTTGGCCGTCACCCAGCCATTGACGATGCTGTTGGCACCGCTCGTGAAGGCAGCACTGGAGCAGATGTTGCCACTAGAGCCACCGGCAACCAACGTCGTCACGTCCTGGCAGACTACTGGGGCCGGGGCCGGGGCCGGGGCTGGCACGACCGCCACGACCGCGGCGGTCCTCAGAATCGAATTGTCGTCGAGTGTGACCGCGGCCGTCCGAGCCAACAGTCGACCTTCGACCGAAGCGCCGGTGGTCGCCGTGATCGACGCCATGGCCATGATGGTGCCCTTGAACACCGAGCTCACGCCCAGCGTCGCCGAGCTGCCCACCTGCCAGTAGATGTTGGCAGCCTGTGCGCCGCCCGCCAGGATGACTTTCCTGCCGACGGTGGTGACGAGCGTCGAGCCCATCTGGAAGATGTATACCGCGCTGGCGTCACCCTGAGCGTCCAGCGTGAGGTCGCCAGAGGAGATCGCGAGCGAAGAGGTCGACTTGTAGAGGCCCGGGGCGAGCGTCATGCCGCCCAGGTTCCCGGCCAGCGTGATTGCTCCGAGTGTACGGCCGGCGGCGTCGTTGTATGCCGCCGCCAGGTCGAGCTGCGCCTGCGCGGCCGCCGGATCGGCGATGTGCCGCGTGCCGGCCAGCATGCCCGGCGGGAAGCCCGTCACGGAGGTGCCCGGGCTCAGGCCCAGGTCGCCGTTGATGGCGGACGCGCCGGTGTTGGTGACCGTCGAGGCGGCCAATACGGCGTATGACGCGGCAGCCCCGAGATTCGGTGCCACCAGCGTACTCACCAGCATGGAGCTCGACGGGGACACAATTGCTTTCTTCGATGACGGGTGTGTGGGTGGGCTGGCGGCACCCACGGTCGCGGCGAAAACGAGCGCCAGCGGCAGCATTGCGGTGAGGCGGATTCCGGGTTTCATGGACTTCTCCTGTCTGAATCGGTGAGTGAAGCTAAGTCAGCAGAGCGTGATATCGCTTTCGCGAAGGCGGGGTACCAGTTCCGCCGTCCGCGGAAGCCTTTGTGCACTGGGCTAACTACGCACGAACAGTGCCGAGAACTCGTTAGAGGGCCCGATAGTCTGCAGGTGGCCGCGCTCAAATGACCTAGCTCACGCAGTCGACGCCATCAGCGGTGGCGCGCCGCACCTCGGCTACGCGCTGTAGAGGAATGAAGTACAAACGGCGCGCCACCGAAGCGCTACTTTACACTCGCCCGATGTGGGTGCAGCGGCGGAGCGCCCGGGAAGGTCGTGGTCAGGGGCCCATGAACGGCCAACACGGACTGTGCGCGGCGCAGGATCCTCGCCCCTCGTGATATTGGACGGATCAGGGGGTCCCACGGTGAACCACGACCACGGTCCGCGCCATGACCATCCTTCCGACTCACCGGCTGGCACACAGCCGGCGGGACGGAGGGCTTCACACCGCGCCGGGCACGCGAGCGAAGGAGCCGCCCCGGTCGCTCACGATGCCCACGCGGGGCACGACCACCATGCCGGCCACACGGTGGCCATGTTCCGTGACCGTTTTTGGATCTCGCTCCTGCTCTCTCTGCCCACGCTCTTCTGGGGGCACATGCTTCAAGGAGCGATCGGCTACACGGCGCCGGCATTCCCAGGTTCGCGGTGGATTCCCGCGCTGTTCGGCGTCGTGGTCTTTGCCTACGGTGGAGTCCCCTTCCTCCGTGGTGGCATCGAGGAGATGAAGCACCGGTTGCCCGGGATGATGACGCTCATCTCCCTGGCGATCACGGTTTCGTTCCTCTTCAGCGTCGCGGTGACGCTCGGCTTCCCCGGCATGCCGCTCTGGGAGGAGCTCGCAACGCTCGTCACGATCATGCTCCTCGGACACTGGATCGAGATGCGCTCGATCACACAGGCCCAGGGCGCGCTGCGGGAGCTGGCGAAGCTCCTCCCGAACCATGCGGTGCGGGTCATTGGCGACCGGACCGAGGAGATCCCGGTCTCGGAGCTCCGGGAGGGTGACACGGTGCTCGTTCGCCCGGGCGCGAGCGCGCCCGCCGACGGCGTCGTGCGCCGGGGGACGAGTGCCGTCAACGAATCGGTGATCACGGGTGAATCGAAGCCGGTCGAAAAGGGCGAAGGCGACAAGGTCATTGCCGGCACGGTGAACGGCTCCGGCTCGCTCCATGTCGAGGTAACCGGTGCGGGCGAGCGCACCACGCTCGCTTCCATCATGCGACTCGTCGAGCAGGCACAGTCGTCGCGCTCGCGCGCGCAGGCGCTCGCCGACCGGGCCGCGTTCATCCTGACCCTCGTCGCGATCGGAGCCGGTGCCGTCACCTTGGTGACCTGGCTCGGACTCCGCCCCGACGATCCCGCGTTCGCCGTTGAACGGCTCGTCACCGTGCTCGTGATTGCCTGCCCCCACGCCTTGGGACTCGCGATCCCGCTCGTTATTGCGATCTCGACGACGCTGGGCGCCGCGAATGGGCTGCTGGTGCGCGACCGGCGGGGCCTCGAGGAGGCGCGGAACGTGAGCGCCGTCGTGTTCGACAAGACAGGCACCCTGACCCTCGGCGAGCAGCGCGTGGTGCAAATCGCGACGGAGCAGGGCATGACACCGGACGAGGCGCTGCAACTCGCGGCCGCCGTCGAGCGCGATTCCGAGCACTCCGTAGCACGCGCGCTCCTGGCCAGCGCGAAGGATCGCGGGCTGACCGTTCCGCCCTCCTCCAGGTTCGAGTCCCTCCCCGGTCGCGGCGTGCGCGCCGTGGTGGCTGAGCGCACCTTCGCAACCGGTGGTCCGAATCTCCTGGCGGAGCTGGCCATCACGCCGGGGACCGCGCTCCGCGCCGCCGCGGAGCAGGCGGCGGCACTCGGGCACGCGGCGATCTACCTCGTCGAGGAGGGGCGCGTGCTGGCTGTTTTCGCCATCGCGGACGCCGTCCGGCCGGAATCCGCCGAGGCCGTGCGCCGCTTGCACGCAGAAGGCATCGAGGTGGTGATGCTCACCGGCGACTCGCGATCGGTCGCCGAGGCGGTGGCGCGCCAACTCGGGATCGACACCGTCTTCGCGCAGGTGCTCCCGGAGCAGAAGGTGGACAAGATCAGGGAGCTCCAGGCACGAGGGAAGCGCGTGGCCATGGTCGGCGACGGCGTGAACGACGCCCCGGCGCTCGTGACCGCGGATGTCGGCGTGGCGATCGGCGCCGGCACCGACGTGGCGGTGGAGGCGGGCGATATCGTGCTCGTCCGCAACGACCCGCGGGATGTCCCGCGGATCATCGCGCTGTCTCGCGCGAGCTACCGGAAGATGATCCAGAATCTCTGGTGGGCCGCAGGCTACAACATCGTCGCCATCCCGCTCGCCGCCGGTGTGCTCTCGCGCTGGGGTTTCGTCCTGTCCCCCGCCATCGGCGCGGTACTGATGTCGGCGAGCACGGTCATCGTCGCGGTCAACGCACAGCTCCTGCGCCGGACGCGGTTGGCTTGATCTGTCTCGTTGCGGCCACGGGCGAAGATGAGCCCCACTTCCCCAGCCACGAACGCGGTACACTGACGCCCTGAGGTCGCGGCCATGCGGACGGGGGCGCCATGAGTGGATTCGGCGGAAAGGTCGCGATCGTCACCGGTGGTGGCTCCGGGCTCGGCGAGGCGATCGGCAAGGCGCTCGCGGCCAAGGGAGCCAAGGTCGTCCTCTCCGACATCCGGCGCGAAGCGGCAGAGCGGGTCGCGGCCGAGATCGCGAAGGCCGGCGGGACCGCCAGCGCCTTCCTCCAGGACACCGCCAAGCCGGAGGACTGCGAGGCGGTCGTGCGCTACGCGGTGCAGACCTACGGCACGCTCCACTATGCGGTGAACAACGCCGGCATCGGCGGCGCCGCGGCCCCCGCCGGTGAAACAGACCTCGCGGATTGGCAGCGCGTCATCAACATCAATCTCAGCGGCGTTCTCTACGGCATGCGCTACCAGATCCCTGCGATGTTGAAGGCGGGAGCGCGAGAGAGCGCGATCGTCAACATGGCTTCCATCCACGGAACGGTCGCCGCGATCGGATATGGAGCCTATACCGCCGCGAAGCACGGCATCGTCGGGCTCACCAAGAACGCCGCCGCCGAATACGGGCCGCAGGGGCTGCGCATCAACTGCGTCGGGCCGGCCTACATCGAGACGCCCCTGCTCGCCGGCCTCCCGGAGGAGTTTCGGCAGAGGCTCATCGCGCGGCATCCGTTGGGCCGGCTCGGCCGGCCGGACGAGGTCGCGCCGCTCGTCTGCTTCCTGCTCTCCGAGGAGGCGTCGTTCATGACCGGCGGCTACTACCTCATCGACGGCGGTTACACGGCGGTCTAGCGACCGCGGGTTCCGGAGTAGGTCGCAACACCAACAAGGAGGGTCAAATGCCGACGACCGTTGAAGCCCAGAACATGGAGTTGATGCAGACGCTGGACGACGCCTGGAATGCCCAGGACGTGAAGGTGTTCCGCGCGCGGCACAAGCCCGATGTGGTCGTTCGCTGGCCGGGACAGCCCAAGCCGACGGTGGGAATCGAGGCCCACACGGCGGAGTCGATCGCGTTCTGGAAGACGTTCCCCGACCAGAAGCTCGACAACCACCCGTATCGCGTGTTCTTCGCGTCCGGCGACTGGACCTGCTCCATCGCCCGCTTCCGCGGCACGATGAAGGGGCCGATGGTCGTGGGTGGCAAGGAGATCCCGCCGACCGGCAAGTCGTTCGAGGTGGACTTCTATACGATCGCCAAGTGGGACAATGGTCAGATCGTGGAAGAGAACCTCATGTACGACCTCGTGGGATTCCTCCAGCAGATCGGTCTGAGCAAGTAGGTGCCGGTGGCCGGTCCCCGGCGACTTCCCTGGCGGACGGGCTGCGGGACGCGCCGCCCTCCGCTCGGGAGGGACGGCGCCCCGCATCCTCACGACAGCGCGTGGTTCAGGCGTCCCGCATCACTTCACGGCGCGCACGACCTCGCCCACCATGGTGCCCTTGCCCACCAGCGCCTCTGCCGTGGCCGAGCCCGTATCCACGCTCGTGGAGCTCGTGATACGCGCCTGCACCGAGAGCATGTGGGTTCCCACCGGGACATTGCTGGCCACGAAGTTGAACGACGCGGCGTTCAGCGTGGAGAGGATCAGCTCGATCTCCTCCGGCGTCACGCAGTTCTGGTCCACGACGATGCTCGTGGTCCCGTCCGGGTTCGTCACCGTGCTCAGGCAACCCCCGATCGCACCCTCGAGCGTGGCCGAGAGCGTCTGCGTCCGGGCGGCGTACGTGACGCTACCCGGAGGCATCGGCTTGCCGTCGATGAGGGTCTGCACCTGGATCGCCACACTCGCGGTCGAGGTGTCCTTCTTGTTGTTCTTGCTCTTGACCAGGGTCTGCGTGTAGAGCCCGGCCTCGAGCGACACGCTTGCGTACACCTCCTTGGCTGCCGGCGTCTTGATGGGAGACGAGAGAATCGTCACCCACCCGTTCGTTCCGGACGTTTGCTTGATCAACGTCAGGTCCGACGTGGAAAACGCGAACTTCGCCGACGGCGTTCCCGCGGACTGGGGAGCGCCATCGCCGGTCGCGGTGCCCGCGGTGCCTACGTTCTGCACGTCGGGACCGAGCGTGCTTGCGGACTTCCCGCACGCTCCCACGACGAGCAAGGAGCAGAATGCACCCAGAACGCTTGCGCGTCGCAGGAGCGATTGCGAAGAGCCCGAGCCGACCATGAGATCTCGGAGCTGCGTGACAAGCTCGAATCTGTTCATGGTTTCCCCCTAGCGGTCAGGTACGGCTGGTGCCCTGTCGGAGCGCTGCGCAACTCGCAAGCGGAGTCTTCACCCGCACGGTTCGCCGTGATCCAGGTGGGCGGAACCGGAGCGAGGGGTTCCGCCATACGCGCATGGCGCGGATCGAGCGCATTGCCGTGCGTGCAACCTCAGCTTCCTCTCCGGACGGCCGGGGGTCCGCACGAGGAGGACCGCCGTGCTCGTGCGGCGACGCCGCACGACCGGGGCGGGTACGCGTCACGTAGGTTCCTCGGGGCGCTTCGATGGCGGCCGCGGACGCGCCAGCACGCGACACGCCAGCGTGAACGGGATTGTTCGTCCGCGGTCGATCGAATGGCGCCGCGCGCGACGGAGAGGCCGACGCGTCACTCGCTTGTGGCTTACAACATGGGTGGGACAACTCTCGTATCGACGCCGCTCAGCCCGCCGACCGGCTGCTGATGACCCGGGTGCTGCTCGGCGCCCCACCGATCTGCACGCTCCCTCGATGCATGATGCGGCGCCGGCGCCGGCAGCTTTCTCATTCTCTCTCGCGCCTGTTGGGATGGCGCAGGGCGAATCGCACCGGGTTGCAGCGGGCAAGGGAAGCTCCTATTCATACGCGCGCCGTACCACCGACGAGCAGGCCGATGTGTTTGCCCCCATCCCCGCGAGGACCACGTGGCTTCGCCACTGCTGCACCCGCCGCTGTTCCGGCAGCGGAACTTCTCCGCCCTGTGGTGGGGCCAGTTGGTGTCCCTGGTGGGCGAGCGACTGACCTACCTGGCGCTCATCGGCCTCCTGGCGCAGCACACGCACGCCTTCAAGGACACACGTTCTTCGTTGCTGCTGTCGCTGCTCGCGAACGTGATGCTCGTGCCCGTGCTGCTGTTCGCGCCGTTCGCCGGGGCGTGGGTGGACCGCCGCAATCTGCAGCGGGTCATGGTGGGCGCCGACCTGCTGCGCGCGGGTATCGTGCTTGCGGTGCCGCTGCTCTACCACGTCACGCACGCCATGCCGCCCGTGTTCGTGCTCCTGTTCATGCTGTTCACGTGCGGCGTGTTCTTCCTGCCGGCGAAGAGCGCGCTCACGCCCGAGATCGTCGCGGCACCGCAACTGCTCGCGGCCAACACCTGGCTGTCCGCCGCCGGCATCGCCGCCACGGCCGTGGGCTCGCTCGGCGGCGGCTGGCTCGTGGATCACTGGGGCTGGAGTCTGGCGCTGTACCTGAACGCCGCCACCTATCTCGTGTCCGTGGCTGCGGTGCTCTCGATCCGGCACACCCCGCCTGAGCACCATGCGCCGGCGCACGCCCCCCTGCTCTCCGGATACCTGCGACAGGTGCGCGAAGGACTGGCGGCCGTGCGTGCGAATCCGCGCGTGGGCCTAGCGCTCACCACGCTCGCGGCCGTGTGGCTCGCGGGTGGATTCCTGCACGTGGCGGGCAACCTCCAGATCCAGCGCGCCGCCGGCACACCGAGCGTGTCGCGCCTCGGGGTGCTCATGGCGGTGCTGGGCGTGGGCAGCGCCCTGAGCGCGTGGTGGCTCAACAGCCGCGGACGGAACCTGCAGCGCCCGCCGGTGCTCGTGGGCGGGTTGGCGCTGGCGGGGGCAGGGCTGCTGGTGTTCGCGGCCACGGATGTGTTCGCGATGTTCGTGTTCGCGGCATTCCTCATGGGGCTGGCGGCCGCGCCGGCGCTCATGGTCACCGAGACGCTGCTGCAGGAGGCGACGGAGCCCGGCCTGCGAGGCCGGGTGTTCGGCACCCGCGACTTTCTCATGCGCTCGGTGCTGCTCCTGAGCGTGAGCGCGGCGGGCTGGGTCACTCGGCAGCTGGGGCCAGCGCCGGCACTGCTCCTCGCCGGTGCGCTGGTCCTGGGGGTGAGCGCGTTGACGTTCGCGCGCTTCAGAGTCGTTGTGCGAACCCTTCGATGAGCCCCCGCGGCCCGCACACCGTCCGCCTCACTCGTCGAACCCCATCTTTCGCAAGAACGCGCCCCATCGTGGATCGCCGTGCAGGGGTCGTCCAGGCGCCGTTGGTTGAGAGCCAGCACGCCTGCCCTGCGTAGCACCTGGGCGTTCATGGGCGCCAGTCAGCGGCACCGTGCGAATTTGCCTCAAGGCGGCGCGGCGCGTGGGCGGGTGGGACTGGCTACGGATCCCGGTCTGCCGTAGCTTTCGTGACGTCCGCGGAATGCGGCGTGCGGTGTTCTCGGGCGGCAAGACTCAAGGCCGAGGCCCATCGGCAGCCGTTATCGATCGCGCGTTCCGGGGGCGAAAGGCGAAACCTGACCGGGTTGGCTCCCTTGTCGAGGTGATCTCCATGGCTCTCGTCCGCTTGGGCGCAAGCGTCTGCGCCTTCGTCACGCTGCTTTCACTCGCGGGCTGCGCCGACAAGCCCTCCGTTCTCGCACCTACCACCACCTCTACGCTCGGCCGGGATACCGTGGCCCAACCCGCCGAGATCAACCCCGGCACCGTGCCTTCCGGCGGTCCTACGTTGACGCTCTACAATTCGGATTTCCGCTACACCGATCACTCGGGTGGCTACTCCACGGACCCGGAGAGGTGGGTGGAAATCGAGGTCGTCGCCGGCGAGCCGGTCGCGGTGAGCTGGTTCGGTCGGTTTCGAGGTGGAGCGAAGCTCCATGCGTACCGCTGGACGCTCGATATCCTCGATGTGTCCGACGAAACGCCTCGCATCAACGAGGCCACCGATCTCTCTCACTGGAGCCAACCCAGTGCATCCACCACGTCGGCGACGGTCGGTCCATTCGCGCCTGGCGAGCAGCACCTCTTCTACGTTGAGGTCACGGACACGAACGGCTTTCGGAGTCTGGCAACGGTCCACATGACAGTCGTGAACGTGGTGACGGAAGAAGTCCGTTCGCGTTGAGCCTGCGCGCAGGACTGGATTCGGGGCGGATCGTTAGCGCGTAAGCGTATGGCGGTTCGCCCCTCGTCAGTTCGGAAGCCGCTGCTCTATCCGTCCGAGCTACGGGGCCATGGGGCGGCGACCCCAGTGCATCGCTTCGAGCTGAGCTACGGGGCCACGCCAGCACGCTCACCGCTTGCGGAACTCCTCGAGCCAGTTCTCGACGAACAGCAGCGAGGGCGGTTCGCGCGGCCCGGTCTGCTGCACGACGATGAACCGCTGGCCGGTGATGTCGGCATCCACGGGAGTGCCCCGCAGGATGGACGCGCTCAGTTGGAACTCGGGCGCGGAGGCCATGAACAAGCGATGCGGCATTCCGAGGACGGGGCGCGGGCCGTCTCCGACGGAGACGAGCATCAGCGTGTCCCGCTGCGCGAAGTAGATGCCATCGCCTCGTCGCGTCCAGCGCGGCCACGATCCACCGTTCACCGAGACCTGTGTCCGGAGATCGCCCTCCGGGAAACGCCGGATGTAGATCTCGTCGCGACCGGATTCGTCCGACGAGTAGGCGAGCCAGCGACCGTCGGGAGAGAACGCAGGCCCCTCTTCACTGGCGGAGGTTGCCAGGAAGGGCTTCGCCGCGCTCCGACCGTCCAGCGGGACCGCCCACAGGTCCCCGCTCCCCTTGCGATCCACGGTATAGGCCAGGTTCTTTCCGTCCGGGCTCACGACCGGCTGGAATCCATGCGCGACCGTGTCGGGGGCTCCGGTCCCATCGCTCCCGATGGCCACGATGCTGGCGTGGCTCACGCCCCCTTCGAACGCATAGAACAATCGCGTCCCGTCGGGAGACCACGCCGGGTGCAATTCCTGGGCGGGACTCGACGTGAGCCGGGTCCTCGTTCCCCGGACCAGGTCCTGCACCCAGATGTCGGAGTTCCCGTCCTGTTCCGCGGAGTAGGCGAGATACTTGCCGTCGGGCGAGAGCGCTGGACCGGACAATCCCTGCTGAGGCTCGCCGATGGGCTGGTCGCCGCCGCCGTCTCGACGCCGCCAGGCCAGCCGTGCCATGGGCGAGGGCGCGGAGGCGTAGGCTACGAGCATGCCATCGGAGCTCGTGTTCGCGAACATGGCGCCCACCATGACGCGGAACGCTGGCCCGGTCGTCTTCCGCGAGCCGGGCGAGAACGGCACGGCCCATGTCTCGTCACCCGGTCCAGTCCCCCCGGTGGTGCCCAGCAGGTATCCCGAGCTCGAGTAGCGCACCGAGGCCCACTGGGGAGCGTCGTACACGCGCTTCAGGCGCGGCGGGCTGCCCTCGAGGATCGCCACCGCGCTGCGCTCGCCCTTGTCGTGGACGTAGAGCAGCAGCGTGCGCCCATCCGGAAGGAAGCTGGGCCCGTGGAAGTCGACGGTGGAATCGTCGATTGGCAGGCTCAGGTGAGCCACGCCGCCGCTTGCGGGAACCTGGTAGAGGCCGCCTCGCCAGACGGCCATGACGATGCGGCCGTCCGCGCTCCACGCGCCGCCCACGATCTCGCCGCTCTCGGGGATGTCGCAGAGCGCCCGGGGCTGGTCGCCACCCGGTGTGAACGCCCAGAGCTTCTTGTTGGTCGTGAAGCAGAGCGTCGTCTCGTCCCATGACCAGAACGGCGAGCGACCCTTGCTCGAACCGGGGACTTCGGTGGCTTCGGTCTGGTCGAGGCGACGTATCCAGATGCGGTCATTGGCCTCGTAGGCGATCGACCGCCCGTTGCGTGTGAGCGCGAGTGGCGAGAAGAACGTCTGCGTCATCCCCGGGACCGGGATGCGGAACCGTCGGACGGGCCCGGCGGGATGCGATGGCCGGATCGCGAACACGACGATCGTCGTCACCACGGCCGCGGCTGCCGCGAACATGGCCGGTACGCGCCAGGCGGGGGCCGACCGACGATCCGCCCTCGTGTCGATCCGGGCCGTGTTCGACTCGCCGCGTGCCGTGCCGAGCGCGATGCGCGCCTCGCCGATGTCTCGAAGTCGGAGGGTCGCGTCCTTGGTGAGACAACGCCGCAGCAGTTCGACGACCCGGGGCGGCGTCGTGGCAGGAACGGCGCTCCAATCCGGCTCGCGCTCGAGGATCCGCGCGATCAGGTCCGACACGGTCTCCCCTGCGAAGGCCTGGCGGCCGGTGAGGCATTCGTAGAGGACGCAGCCGAACGACCACACGTCGGTGCGCCGATCGACCGCCCGCCCCCGCGCCTGCTCGGGGCTCATGTAGGCGGCGGTGCCGAGGATCACCCCGACACCGGTCGCGGCATGGGTCAGCGTCGGCGATGCCGAGAGGTTCGAGGCGGAAGCGCTCGCCGCGCCGCCCTTCGCCAGCCCGAAGTCCAGCACCTTCACGGCGCCGGACGGCGTGAGCATGATGTTGCCCGGTTTGAGGTCGCGGTGGACCACGCCGTTCTCGTGCGCGGCCTCCACCCCCGCCGCCACCTGCCGGCAGACTTCGATCGCCTCATCGAGCGGCAGCGGCCCGCGGGCGAGCCGTTCGGCCAGCGTTTCGCCTTCGACGAACTCGAGCACGAGGTAACGGTGCCCCGAGACGTCCTCGAGCCCGTGGATGCCGGCGATGTTCGGGTGCGACAGCGACGCCAGCAGCCGCGCCTCGCGCTCGAATCGGGCGAGCCGCTCGGGATCGCGGGCGAACTCGGCGGGCAACGCCTTGATGGCGACATCGCGGCCGAGGCGCGTGTCCCGCGCGCGATGCACCTCGCCCATGCCGCCCGCGCCGAGCGGGCCGACGATCTCGTACGAGCCCAGTCGGGTCCCGGGGGTGAGCGGCATAGCGCGGGAATCTACTGCATGGGGCGAGCTTCGCGTATCCTCCACCGCCCTCGCCCCCCCTGCACGCCGCGACCAACCGAGAGAGCCGCTCGTGAAGAAGACCATCCTCCTCTACGGACCGCTCGGCGGCGTGCTCATCGCCGCGCTCAAGATGGTCGAATATCGCTATCTCGTGCTCGAGCACTCGCTCGAGCTCTACGGTGGCATCGTGGCGGCTCTGTTCTCGGTGGTGGGCATCTGGCTCGGGCAGAAGCTCACCCGCCCGCGCGAAAGGCTGGTGGTCAGGGAGGTCCCTGTCCGGGTGGAGGTGCGGGTGCCGGTGCCCTCGGGCGGGCAGTTCGTGCGCAACGAGGAGCGCGTGCGCGAGCTGGGGATCACGCCCCGCGAGCTCGAGATCCTCGAGGCCGTGGCCGCGGGCTTGAGCAACAGGGAGATCGCCGGCCGCATGTTCGTAAGCGAGAATACCGTCAAGACGCACGCGGCGCGGGTGTTCGCCAAGCTGTCCGCCCGCCGGCGCACGCAGGCGGTGCAGCTGGCCAAGGAGGCGGGGATCATCGCCTGAACGGGTGATTTCCGCGTCCCCGGCGTGAAAATCACTCGTTCGGATGACGCGCGAGCGGGCCCCCCGAGCACAGACTGCCTGCGTTCCCCCGTCGCATCCTCCCCTCACCGGAGAATCCCATGCGGAAGATCGTCCTCACCTACGGGCTCATCGCCGGCGCCATCCTCGCGGTCACGTTCCTCGTCTCCCTGGCGTTCCACGACGCCATCGGCTTCGACCGCGGCATGGTCGTGGGCTACACATCCATGGTGCTGGCGTTCCTGCTCATCTTCTTCGGCGTGCGCTCGTACCGCGACAATGTGGCCGGCGGCCAGGTCGGCTTCGGCCGGGCCCTGGCCGTGGGCGCGCTGATCGGCGTCGTGGCGTCGATGTGCTACGTGCTGACCTGGGAGGCCATCTACTTCGGGACGAAGAGCGACTACATCGAGAAGTACCAGGCGCACATGATCGAGAAGGCGCGGAAGGCCGGGGAGAGCCCCGAGGCCATTGCCGCGAAGCAGGTCGAGATGACCAAGTTCGCGGAGATGTACAAGAACCCGCTCATCAACTCGGCGATGACGTTCATGGAGCCGCTGCCCGTCGCGCTGGTGGTGGCGCTGGTCACGGCCGGCGTCTTGAGCCGGCGGAAGAAGGCCCAGCCAGGGCCGGCGACGGCCTGAGCGACTTCACTGCCCGGGCACCCTTCTGGGCACGTTGACGAATGAGGATCTCGCTGCGCTGGCCCGAGAGGCGATGGACTTGGAGAGATCACTCGCGGTCGTGCCTCACCGCTTGACGGACACCCGGCCCGCGACGCGATTGGAGATCACGTTCGATGGCATCCTCGACTTCCCCACGAGCCGCTGGATGGTCCCGCGGGATCCTCCCGAGGTCCCGCGCCCCGAATAGGCTATGGACCGAGGAAACGCAGTAGGGGCATACTCCGGCTCGACCGGAAGGGCTCCCGATCCGGATGGTCCGAGGTTCCCATGCGTACGAAAGCGTTCCTCGTTCTGGTGCTGTGCCTCGCGTCGTTCGTGCTCTCCCCCTTCACGCGAGCGTCCCTTGCCCGGGAGCTATGCGGCTCCCCGGCCCTTCGCCTCGAAGACCTGAGTGCCCTCGCGCGTGACGCCGCGCTCGCGAATCGCGTGGCTCCGCACAGCCTGCACCTGAGCGATACGCAGCTGCGCTCAGAGCTCGCTTCGCTTCGCGAACGCGGCGGCCGCGACGTGACCACCTCCCTGGCGGGCGCCGCCTCGGCGGGTGAGCAAGGCTGGCAGTCGGGCTTTGGATTGCCGGGGCTCCACGAGTACCCGGGCGCTGCGATCGAGTATCACGGTGAGCTCGTGATCTCCGGCTGGCTGCGCACGGCCGGCGCGCATTCGGTCAACGGTATCGCGCGCTGGACCGACCGCGGATGGCAGCCGCTCGGCGACGGTATCATTCCGGGATTCGCGCTCGCGATCCTGAACGATCGACTCTACGCAGGCGATTGGATCGGTGGCGTATCGGCGTGGGACGGCCGGTCGTGGACGCGCCTGCCCAAGGCGCCGCTCCAGACGCTCCGCGCGATCCTGGTTCACGACGGCGCATTGTTCGCCGCTGGGGAATCGGAGTCTCAGGGTCGGGTTGCGCGCTTCGACGGTGTGTCGTGGCAGGTCCTCGGTGGCAGCTTCGACGCCCAGGTGGCGGCGCTCGGCACCTACCGCGGCGACCTGATCGCGGGCGGCGACTTCCGGAGCAACGCGGGAACTCCGTGCGGCTACGTGGCGCGCTGGAATGGGACGACATGGGAGTCGCTCGGGTCAGGTATCGATCCGGCCGCGTACTCGGGCGTGAGCGCGATCGAGGAGTACGGCGACCGCTTGATCGTGGGGGGCTGGTTCTCGGGCTGCGGAACCGTCTCGAGCCCCGGGCTCGCGGCGTGGGACGGCGCCTCGTGGAGCGCTCTCCCTGGAGCCCCGGCTGCATACGTCAACGATCTCCTCGTGCTCAACGGCAACCTCTACATCGCGGGCTCGTTCGCTGGTGATTACTCGTCGGTGGCGCGCTGGGATGGCGCAACCTGGGAGTCCGAGGGGTTGGAGCAATGGGCGCTGGGCCTCGCCGCCTGGGGCGGGCGGCTCGCCGCCGTCGGCGGCTTCTATGGCTCCGGCTGCCCCGCTCCCAGGCGATTCACCGGGGTCGCGACGCTGGGCCCCGACGGATGGACCGGCCTCGAGCAATGGGAGCCCTCGATGCACGGGCTCGCCCACAACGCCGGAGCCGCGGACGTGTCGAGCTTCGCGCTCTATCGGGGCGAGTTGGTCGTGGCGGGCCTCATCGGGCTCGCCGGGAATCCGCCCGGGTGGAACCAGGTGTTGAGCCCGGTGCTCTGGGATGGCCGGCGCTGGCAGTCCGTCGGAGGCGGCTTGTGCTCGCAGGTCGTGGAAGTCGTGGGGAACGACTTGATCGCCGGCGGCTCCCAGGGAATCGCCCGCTGGGACGGCGCCACCTGGCGTCCCATGGGGACCGGTCTCAGCGGCCTGATGTGCGCGATCGCCGAGTATCAGGGCAAGATCTACGCGGGAGGCGAACTCCGCGTCGCGGCCACGGGCGAGAACACGACGGTCGCCGTGTTCGATGGCGTCGAGTGGGGCGCGGTGCCGGGCGCGCCCAACACCGTGCGTTACAACACTCCGCGAGCCTCGGCTCTCGAGGTGAAGGACGGCCTGCTCTACGCGGGAGGCAACTTCCTTGGCGCGCAGACCGTCGCCTCACCGAGCGTCGTGGCATGGGATGGGCGGAGGTGGCTCGCGGTCGGTGCGGGCGTCGAGGGCGAGGTGACCGATCTCGAGAGCTTCCGCGGCGACCTCTACGCGGCGGGAATGATCCGCCACGACGGGTACTCGGGCTACGAGGGCGTCATGCATTGGGACGGATCCGCGT
>DATJJY010000002.1:0-2346 GCA_035491895.1 Gemmatimonadales bacterium | reverse complement strand
TGCCACCTCCTCGGCACGCTTGAGCCCTTCGGCGTAGGCGGCCTTCCATGTCGCCTCGCACATCGGGTACGTCATGCTGGTGAATCGCTGTTTCACCCACCACTCTTGGAACGTCACGGCCTCTCCTTCTCTCGGGGTGCGTTCTCCCTGGCCTCGCGGCGAACGTCCATGCGAGCGATTTCCTCGTCGGTCCATGTGCGGTCGGTCCAGTCGCAGTGACGCCCCGGGTGGCCGGCCGTCTTGACGCATTCGTGGATCCACTTCGCGGGGCACGTGTGGCCGCAGTCGATGGGCGGGTACCTCACGGGCGCGTCCCTCCTGGCGGTGGCGTCTCGGCCTCGGGCAACCGTAGCGTTGCCAGTGCCTCGCGCGTGTCGCGCAGTTCGGCCTGTAACGCGACGCACGAACTGCACTCGCTCATCATGCAAGCCGTGAAGACCGCCGCGTAGGCGCCGATTGACGATGCGACACACCAGACTGCCGAGACCGTTGCGGCGGGGCCGGTCAGGTATCCCCAGCCCAGACCAAATCCGCTTGCGGCGACCGCGGCGACCGCGGCCAAGATGATTGCTCTCTTGCGAGTCACTTCTCCCCTCCAATCGTCGTCGGCATCTCGGTGGTAGCGGAGAGGCGGGCGATGCGGTCGGCTGCAATGGCGTAAGCCGAGGTCAGTCGCCTATGCTGCGCATCCAGTTCGCGGCAAAGCGCCTCGGCCTCTTTCAACGCCTCCACTCGCCCTTCAGCCCGTGCCCGGGAGACGGCAGCGTCACGGTCATGCCGGTCGTTGTGCGCGTTCACGATTTCCTGCGCGTGCCCCAGGTCGTAGACGGTGGCGATGTACGGCGGCCGGGCGGTGGTGCCGAGGCGCCGATATCTCTCGCGGTCGGAGCGGGCCACGATGCGCCACACCTTCGCCATGTGCAGCGGCGTCAGCGAATCGTCTTGCTCGGCATCCCACGCATCGAAGGGCGCCTCACTCCCTGGAGAGCTACCCACCGTCATGCCCGGTGGCGGCGCGACCGTGACCGACCCGCTCTCGTTGAGCTTGAGCGGCCCTGGAGAGCTAGCTGGGGGAGGGGTGGGCCGACGGAGCAGCGCGCGGGCCTCTTCGATGTAGCGGTCTTGCCCCCAGTCGGACATCTGGTCAAGCACCTTGCCCGTGGCCTTTCGCGCCAGCCAGCGCGCGACCGCCAGCGAGGCTTCGCGGCCTTCGCCTACGCACAAAGAGTCGTACGCCGGGTCGCGCGGGGGCTCCTCGGTAGGCGCTGCGCTCGCGCTGCGGACGCAGTGCTTGTGCTCCGTGCAGTTCTCGTCGAGGTAGCGCAAGGCTCGCTGGTCGGCTGTCTCGCCGGGGAACTTCGCCCAACCGCCCTTCGCCTCCGTTTCGTTGCACCTCGGGATGTCGGACGCCGGGCCGCCGCTGTCCTTGTTGGTCTTCAAGCACCGCGCGGTAACCTGGCGCGTTCCATCGGTGTCGACGCGCGAACGTAGCTCGCACTCCTCGACATCAGCAGCGAGGGCAGGCGGGGCCTCGCTCTGGGGCTCGCTCGGGGCTGCCTCGGGCGAGCGCGGGTGAGCAGCGCACGCGCAAATCTTCCCGTCTTTGTCGCCGTCGTAGAGGTCGGGGTGGCCAGCCGGGCGCGCGCACGTGCCCTGCACCGGAAGGCGGCAGAACATGCACGGCTCCCCGCAGGCCCGCGGCTCTCCCTTCGGCGTCACGGCAACAAACTCGCCTTCGCAGTCCGCGCCGTCATGGTCGAACTCGCCAGCCTGGGCGCGCGCCTCCAGCTCGTGGTCGGTCGGCTCGGCGGGCGTCACGGGTGCTGCGGGAGTGTCCAAGAATGCGTAGATGCGGTCCACGAGTCCGTCGGGCTTGCTGCTCCAGCCGATGAACGGCGCAGCGGCGCGCAGCAGCCGCTCCCCGACCGCCAGACGCTCGCGAAGGCCGTCGGCTTCGGCGTGCGCGGCCTTGAGCTTGTCGTCGCGTTGGGCCGCCAGAAGCCTGGCGTGCAAGACGTCGTCTCGCAGCCGCTCCACCTCCCCACGAGCGGCCTCGGCCTCGGTGGCAAGCTTCGCCCGCTCCGCATCGGCCTGCCCTCGGGCGGCGCTCAGCGCTTCGACGGCGGCCAGCAACGTCTCGCCTTCGCGACGACAGAGGCGCTTCGATGCCGCATCTACGTCCGCGCGCAGAGCCTGCGTGGCGCGCTCTGTGGCTTCGCGAAGTAGCCGCTCGGCGGTATCGCAGTCGTTGTCGTGGCGGCGCCCGACAAATTTGGACGCCGGGCAGGGGATGTTCAGGGCGCGCAGCATCTCGTGCTCGCGTGCTCGGTCTTCCAGGGATTGCTC
>DATJJY010000001.1:0-6461 GCA_035491895.1 Gemmatimonadales bacterium | reverse complement strand
GGAACGATCTGAACGAGGTCGGGGCTATTGTACGTGGCCTGAAGTCCGCGCTCGGCGCTGACGCGACACGCCATGAATGGCGGTTGCCCAGCGTCTTTGAAGACGCGTCGCCGCAGGCGCCGAGCGGCGGCTTCGAGCCGCCGTACGAAGGATGAGCCCTCGGTGACCCGCGGCATGCGTTGGGACGCCGTCGTCGTCGGCGGCGGGCCGGCCGGCTCGGTCGTAGCCCTCCAGCTGGCCCGCGGCGGCGCCCGTGTCCTCGTGCTCGACCGCGCCCGCTTCCCGCGCGACAAGCCCTGCTCCGAATACCTGAGTCCCGCCGCAACCCCGCTCCTCTCCCGGCTCGACCCGGAGCTGATTCCGGAAATCGAGCGCGCGTCGCCCGGGCGGCTGTACGGCATGCGCGTCGTCGCACCGGACGGCTGCGATGTCGTCGGCCGGTTCGCCGCACCGCACCGCTTTCCGGCTCCCGCCCCGTTCGGATACGCGCTGCCCCGCACCGTGCTCGATTCGCTGCTGCTCGCCGCGGCCGCGCGCGCGGGCGCCGAAATCGAAGAGGGGAGCGCCGTCGAAGAGCTGCTCTACGACCAAGGGGCCGTCGCGGGCGTCGTGACGGCAGGCCGAGCGGTGCGCGCCCGCGTCACCGTCGGAGCGGACGGACTGCGCTCGATCGTCGCGCGCCGGCTCGGGCTGCGCGGCGGCGGCCCACCACGGCGCCTCGCATTCGCCGCGCACTACCGGGGCGTGGCGGACATGGGCGACCGCGGCGAGATGCACATCGGTCGGCCGGGGTACGTCGGTCTTGGTCCCGTGGGAGACGGGGTGACGACGGTGGCGCTCGTGCTGCCGCTCGAGACGGCGCGGCAGCGTGCCGCTGCGCTGCGCGGGGGGGGATTGACCGCCGAGCTGGCGCGCTTCCCCGCACTGCGCGGGCGCTTCGACTCTGCCACCATGGTCCGTGCAGTGCTCGCGACCGGACCGTTCGCGCAATGGTCGCGCCGTGCCGTGGCGCCGGGTGGCGGCGCGCTGCTCGTCGGCGACGCGGCGGATTTTTTCGATCCGTTCACCGGTCAGGGGCTGTACAGCGCGCTGCGCGGCGCGGAGCTCGCCGCGACGACGCTCGTCGCCGCGCTCGCCGCGGTGCCGCGCGGCCCGCTCCCCGAAGCGACGCTCCATCCCTACGTCGCGGCCCGGCGCAGCGCGTTCGCCGGCAAGTGGATCCTCGAGCGACTCATCGGGGTGGGCGTCGGGTGGCCGTGGCTCGCGGGCCGGGTGGTGCGGCGGCTGGCGCGGTTGCCCGAGCTGGCGGATCTTCTGGTCGGCGCGACCGGCAACTTCGTGCCGCCGGGCGCGGTCCTCGCTCCGTCCACTCTCGTGCGCTTTCTCCTGTGAGCAGCGGCGTCGATGCCGCCCGGTTCCGGCAGCTCCTGGGCCGGTTCGCGACGGGGGTTTCGGTGCTCACCGCGCGCGACGCGCGCGGTGAGCCGCAGGGGATGACGGCGAGCTCGATCGCGTCGGTTTCGCTCGACCCGCCGCTGCTGCTCGTCGCGGTGGATCACGCGAACGACATGCACGATGCGATGCTCGGCGCGACGCATTTCGCCGTGAGCATTCTCGCGGCCGACCAGGAAGCGCTGGCACGGGCGTTCGCCGCGGAAGCTCCGAACCGCTTCGACGGAGTGGGGTACCGGGAGAACCGTCACGGCATCCCGTTGCTGGACGGCGCGCTGGCGCACATCGAATGCGTCAAGCACGCGGAGGTGCCGGGAGGCGATCACACGGTGTTCATCGGGCTGGTGATTGGAGGCGAGGTGACGGAGCGGCGGCCGTTGTTGTATTTCAGGGGTGGCTATGGCTTGTAACGAGGCGTTCTCTGTCATCGGTTGTCGGTTGTCGGCGGCGGAACAACCGATAACCGATGACGGATGACGGTTTGCATGCTCACCATCGACCGCATCGCCATCAACGCTCCCCTCGAGCGCGTGTTCAGCCTCGCCCGCGACGTCGAGCGCTGGCCCGAGATCCTGCCCCACTATCGCTGGGTGCGGATGCTCGAGCGCCGCGCCGACGGTGGGAAGGTCGAGATGGCGGCGTGGCGGCCGTTCGGACCCGCGCCGCTGCGCTATCCCGCGTGGTGGGTGTCGGAGATGCACGTCGACGCGGGGAACGGGCGGCCGGTGATCCGCTATCGTCATGTGGACGGCATTACCGCAGGAATGGATGTCGAGTGGCTGCTGCAGCCGTCGACCGGAGGGAGCGTCGCAGTGGAAATCGTACATCGCTGGGGCGGGCCGGGATGGCCCCTCGTGGGTACCCTCGCGGCCGATCTCGTCATCGGACCGGTGTTCGTGCACGGCATCGCGTCGCGCACGCTGGCGGGGATCCGCCGGAGAGCGGAGGCGGCATGACGCGGCCGATGCGGCGGGTGGTGATCACGGGCGTCGGCGCGGTGACGCCGATCGGCACCGCGGCGGACGGGTTGTGGACGGGCCTCGAGGAGCGCCGGTCGGCGGTACGGACGCTGAGCCGTTTCGACCCCGCGCCGTTCCGCTGCAAGATCGCGGCCGAGATTCCCGACTTTCGTCCGCAGGATTTCCTCGAACCGAAACGCGCCCGCCGGCTCGACCGCTTTTCGCAGCTCGCGGTGACGAGTGCCCGGCTCGCGCTCGCCGACGCGCAGCTCGATCCGGCGCGCGAAGACCGTGACCGCATCGGCTCGATGATGGGATCGGCGCTCGGCGGTGTCGCGTTCGCCGAATCGCAGGTGGGCAAATTCATGCGGGAGGGGCCGCGTGGACTCGACGCGGCGCTGGCGCTCGCGGTGTTCCCGGGCGCGGCGAGCTGCAATATCGCCATCGAGTTCGGCGTCACGGGGCCCAACGCGACGAACGCGATGAGCTGCGCGTCCGGGACGATCGCCGTCGGTGACGCGTTCCATGCCGTCCGCGACGATCTGGCCGATGTGATGATCGCGGGCGGGGCCGAAGCGCCGCTCGCACCGCTGACCTTCGCGGCGTTCGCGAATATTCGCGCGATGAGCACGCGCAACGACGATCCGACGACCGCCTCGCGTCCGTTCGACGTCGACCGCGACGGGTTCGTGATGGGCGAAGGCGCGGCGGTCGTGGTGATCGAAGAGCGCAGCCGCGCCCTGGCACGCGGTGCCCCGGTGTACGGCGAGATCGTCGGCTACGGTTGCACCAACGACGCCTGGCACATGACCGCCCCGCGGCCCGATGGTCAGCAGGCGGCGCGGGCGATGCGCCTGGCGCTGGCCGACGGTGACGTGTCGCCCGGCGAGATCGGCTACGTCAACGCGCACGGGTCGTCCACGCCGCTCAACGATTCGACCGAGACGATGGCGATCAAGCAGGTGTTCGGCGACCACGCCTATCGGCTCGCGGTCAGCGGCACCAAGGGCTATTACGGCCATGCCCTCGGGGCGAGCGGCGCCATCGAAACGGCGATTTGCGCCCTCACGCTGGCACGCGGGTGGCTGCCGCCCACGATCAACCTCTCCCAGCCCGACCCCGCCTGCGACCTCGATTGCATCCCGGGTGCGGGACGCGCGGCACGCCCCGGCGCGATCCTCAGCAACTCCTTCGGCTTCGGCGGAATCAACGCGACGCTGGTGTTGCGGCGCGCCTGATCACGCGGGTAGCTTTGGCGCCCGCACACTCAATCGGAGGTCGCTCGGTGAACGTCAAATTCCGGCCGCTGTTGGCCGAGTTTCTCGGCACGGCCCTGTTCGTCTTCATCGGTGCCGGCAGCGTCGTCGCCAACGCGGTCACCAACGGCGGCGTTACGAACCTCGGGGTCGCCATGGCGCATGGAGTGGGGATGGCTGTGCTCATCAGCTCGCTGATGAGCGTCTCCGGCGCGCACTTCAACCCCGCCGTCAGCCTCGGCGTGTTCGTGGCGGGCAAGATCGACGCCATGACGCTCGGCCGCTACGTCGTGGCGCAGCTGGTCGGGGGCATCGTGGGCGCCGCGCTGGTTCGCGGGCTCTTCAACGCCGCGTCGGTGCGTGCGGTGTCGGACGGTGTGCCGCATCTCTCCCTGACGATCTCCTTCTGGCAGGCGGTCGGCCTCGAGGCGCTGCTGACCTTCTTTCTCGTGTCGGCTGTCTTCGGAACCGCCGTCTCCTCCGAAGCCCCCAAGATCGGCGGCTTCGGCATCGGCCTCGCGATCTTCGTGTCGGCGCTCGTGGCCGGTGGGATTACCGGCGCGGCGCTGAACCCCGCGCGGGCGTTGGGGCCGGCGATCATCGCCTGGACGTTCCACTCTCAGGCGGTGTACTGGATCGGACCTGCCATCGGCGGCGCGGCGGCGGGATGGGTGTGGAAGCTGTTCCTGCTCCCCAAGAAGGGCTGACCCCCGCGCAGCGGGGGCGGGGAACGTGCTCACCGCGCTGCGCCGCTCACTCGCCGGGCTCGCCGCCCGACGCGCCGAGCGCTCCCCCGCGCCGGGGCGTGCCACGCGGTGGCACCGGCTCGCGTGCGCCTTGAGCCCCGACTTCGTTCCGTCCTATCGCACGTTGGCCGGCCTGCTGCTGCAGCGCAGCGACCGTTGGGGAGCGCGGGCGCTGGCGCAGCAGGCGGCCGAGCGGTTCCCGGACGAGTCGGACGCGTGGATGCTGCTCGGAGAGTCCTGGCTCGCCGTGTATCGGCACGAGGAAGCACTGACCGCGTTCGAGCAGGCCCTCACGCTGGCGGAGCGACCCGATGCCGCGCTCGCGGCCGGGGAGATCTTCCGCCGCTCCGGGCGCCACGCCGAGGCCGCCGAGCGGTTTTCCCGCGCCTATGCGGCGGGGGGAGGCCCCGATGCGTTGCGGCAGAATGCCGCGGCGCTATACCAGGCCGGCGACGCCGCCGCGGCCGACCAGGCACTCGCATTGTGGGCGCAGCTCGTTCCGGGCGGCGCGGCCCAGCTGGCGGCAGTGCGGACAGAAATGAAGCTGCAAGTTGAGAGGAAAGACTAACGACTAGACGTACAGACGCACCGGGGTGAACAGTGGGAGTGAACAGAACTAGAAGTGCTTTCCCTTCGTCCTGCGAGCTAGAAGTACACTGTATACCAAGAGTATCACAGCGGTGACGATGTACGCCGCCACCATGTATCCGCCGTTCTGCGCCACTGACTCAGTCATTGCCGGCTCCCTTCGACCAGACCCTGTGTGAGTACTTGCCACGTTCTTCCGTGGGCTGAAGCCCCGGCTCGGCGAATGCGGAAGTCCTGAAGGACAGTCCTTCAGGACGCCTGCTCTGGCCGAGCCGCCCCTTCAGGGGACGGATCACGTCGGGCCATCACCCGTAGCAGGGTCCCCCAGCGCGTAGCGCTGCATCACGAATCCCACATACAGCAGCGTGAATACGCCGAACGAGAGCAGCAGGGTGACGAGCATCGAACTCGGCAGCGACGGTGCCGACGGCTTCAGCACGATCGGCATCGGATGCAAGGTTCGGAACAGATAGACGCTCAGGTGAATGAACGGCAGCAAGATGAGCCCGCAGATTCCCACCACCGCCGAGTACCGGGGCCGCAGCGCGGGATCGGTCACGGCGCCGCGCAGCACCTGGTAGCCGATGAACAGGAAGAACAGCATGAGGGTGAGGGTCAGACGCGCGTCCCACGTCCACCACGTCCCCCAGATCGGCCGCGCCCACAACGGCCCCGTGGTCAGCATCACGCAGCAGAACACCGTTCCCACTTCGGCGGAGGCGGCGGCGAAGCGGTCGTACCGGGCATCCTTCACGAGCAGGAACAGGATACTGGCGAGCCCCACGAGGCCCATCGACAGCATGGCGGACCAGGCGGCCGGAACATGCAGGTAGAAGATCTTCTGGGCGGGCCCCTGGTGCAGCTCGACCGGCGTGAAGCGCAGGGCGCGCACATAGATGCCCGCGAGCAGCACGAGCGCCATGATGGTGGTCCAGCGGCCGCGCTGGGCGAGGGTCATTCGGTCACCGTCGCGGGGAACAGGAGCGTCGTGAGCGTGACGAACGCGATGTCGTAGCCGGCGAGCAACCTAAGCCACCCCGCGCTCTCGCTCAAGGGACGTCCGGCGAACAACTTCACGGTGACGGCGACCGCCGCGATGAGCGGCGGCAAGAGGAACGGCAGCAACAACACCGGCAGCATCAGCTCGGCGAACCGCGTCCGCACCACCATGGCGCTGAACAGCGTTCCCACCGCGATGAACCCCACGGTCGCGAGGGCGCAGACGAGCAGGAGCGGCACCCAGATGCGCCATACCGGAACGTTGAAGAACAGGATGAAGAGCAGAATCCCCACGATCTGCACCAGGGCGACGAACACGAGGTTCGCGCCGAGCTTTCCCCAGAAAAGGCTGGTGCGGCTGATCGGCGCGAGCAGCAGGCCGTCGAGCGCCTGATTCTCGAGCTCGGCCTGAAACGCGCGGTTCAGGCCGAGCATCGCCGCAAAGCTGAACGTCACCCATA